>CADADN010000018.1 GCA_902786665.1 uncultured Prevotellaceae bacterium
AATCAGCGAAGATAATTTTTGGAGCAGCGAGAGCAGAGTCAAGCTTGCTTGAACTCTGCCGAGTCGCGACAAAAATCAGCGAAGCTAAAATTGAAGATTAGTCTTCTCCCGAAGTCGTAGGGGCGGGTCTTGTGCCCACCCGATAAAGAAATTCAGAGTATTCTGAGTAATCAAAATAATCAAAGCTATCGAGATGAGGAAGGAAATCGAAGTGAAGGGTGCTCGTGTGAACAACCTGAAAAACATCAACGTATGCATCCCCCACGGCAAGTTGGTGGTGGTGGCAGGCGTGAGTGGCAGCGGCAAGTCGTCGCTGGCCTTCGACACCCTGTATGCCGAGGGTCAGCGGCGCTACGTGGAGAGCCTCTCCTCCTACGCCCGTCAGTTCCTTGGACGCATGAGCAAGCCGGAGTGCGACTCCATCAAGGGTCTCCCACCAGCCATCGCCATCGAGCAACGCGTCATCAGCCGCAACCCCCGTTCCACGGTGGGCACCTCCACGGAGATTTATGAATACCTGCGCCTCCTCTTCGCCCGCATCGGCAAGACCTATTCGCCCGTCAGCGGATGCCTGGTGAAGAAGCACTCCATCGACGACATCATCCAGCAAGTGCAGCAATACTCTGCCGGCACACGATTCTGCGTGATGGCACCCCTTCACATCCCCGAAGGCCGCACGTTGGAAAAGCAGTTGCAGATGGAACTGCTACAAGGCTTCGTCAGGTTGTTCGTCAAAGGGCAGTTCGTGCGCATCGACGACTTCCTGGCCGATGCCTCGGCACTCTCCACCACCTCGCCTTCCGACATCTACGTCCTCATCGACCGCCTCTCCGTGGATGGCAGCCCCGACAGCCTCTCACGCCTTACCGACTCGTGCGAGACCGCACTTTTCGAGGGAGACGGCGAGTGCCGCCTGACCTTTCTCCCCTCCAACATCTCCTATGACTTCTCCATGCGTTTCGAAGCCGACGGGATGGTCTTCGAGGAACCCAGCGACAACATGTTCTCCTTCAACTCCCCCGTGGGTGCCTGTCCACGCTGCGAGGGTTATGGCCGTGTACTAGGCATCGACGAACGGTTGGTGATTCCCAACACCACGCTGAGCGTCTATGAAGGGTGCGTGCAGTGCTGGCACGGCGAGAAGATGAAACTATGGCAGGAGGAGTTCTGCCGTCGCGCCGCACGCCACAACTTCCCCATCTTCAAACCCTATATGGAATTGACTCGCAAGGAGAAGGACTGGCTCTGGCACGGCCTCCCCGGCGACCGCGACCGCGACATCCACGACCAGGTGTCCATCGACGCCTTCTTCGCGATGGTCCAGGAGAACCAATACAAAATCCAATACCGGGTGATGCTCAGCCGTTACAAGGGCAAGACCATCTGTCCGGAATGTCACGGCACACGTCTGAAAAAAGAGGCCGGCTATGTGCAGATTGCCGGCAAGAGCATCTCCGACCTTGTGGAGATGCCCGTCTGGAGCCTCCGCCAATGGTTCCTCAACCTTCAATTGGAAGACCATGAGCAGGAAATCGCCAAGCGGCTGCTCACGGAAATCAACAACCGCCTGCGATTCCTCGACGAGGTGGGACTGGGCTACCTCACCCTCAACCGGCAGTCGAACACGCTGAGCGGCGGCGAGAGCCAGCGCATCAACCTCACCACATCGCTCGGCAGTTCGCTCGTGGGGTCGCTCTACATCCTCGACGAACCCAGCATCGGGCTCCACTGCCGTGACACCCACCGCCTCATCAACGTCCTCAAGGACCTGCAGTCGATAGGCAACACGGTGATTGTGGTGGAGCACGACGAGGAGTTCATGCGTGCCGCCGACTACCTCATCGACATCGGTCCCGACGCCGGCCGCCTGGGGGGAGAGATTGTCTTCGAGGGCAATGCTTCGGAGGTGTGCGAACAGTCGTTGGAGAAATACCCACACAGTTACACGGTGAAATACCTCACCCACAAGGAGACCATCCCCGTCCCTTCGAGCAGAAGGCCCTGGAACCAATACATCACCATCCGTGGTGCTCGCATGAACAACCTTCGCGGCATCGACGTGCTGATACCCCTCAACGTGTTCACCGTGGTGACAGGAGTGAGCGGAAGCGGCAAGTCGTCACTCGTCAGCGGCATCCTCTACCCCGCACTGAAACGCCACCTCGGCGACGTGTGCGACGCCCCAGGCGAATACCTTGCCCTCGATGGAGACTGGAAGCAAGTGAGCCGCGTGGAGTTTGTTGACCAAAACCCTATCGGAAAGAGCAGCCGCAGCAACCCCGCCACCTATGTGAAAGCCTACGACGCCATCCGCCAATTGTTTGCCGAACAGCAGCTGTCGCGACAGATGGGCTTCTCCGCCCAATATTTCTCCTTCAACGCCGACGGTGGCCGTTGCGAGGAGTGCAAGGGCGCCGGGGTCATCACCGTGGAGATGCAGTTCATGGCCGACTTGGAACTGGAGTGCGAGGCCTGCCATGGACAACGTTTCAAGCACGACATCCTGGAGGTGAGATTCGCAGGCAAGAACATCAACGAGGTGCTCGACATGACGGTTTCCGAAGCAATCGAGTTCTTCAACGCCAACAACCAAGGCACCATCTCGAAGCGGCTACAACCCCTGGAGGATGTGGGATTGGGATACATCAAACTGGGACAGAGTTCATCGACACTCTCAGGCGGTGAAAACCAGCGTGTGAAACTAGCCTACTTCATCGGCCAGGAGCGCCAGGACCCCACCTTGTTCATCTTCGACGAACCCACCACCGGCCTGCATTTCCACGACATCCGCAAGTTGCTCGAAGCCTTCCAAGCATTGATATTGAGAGGACACACCGTACTGGTGATAGAACACAACCTCGAAGTGGTGAAATGTGCAGACCATGTCATCGACCTCGGTCCCGACGGCGGCGACAAAGGCGGCAACCTCGTGTTTGCAGGCACACCAGAGGATTTGGTGAAATGCAAGGACAGCATCACAGGGAAATATCTCAAAGAGGTGCTGGAACTGTAGAGGAGTTAAAGGGGAGTTAAAGGGGAGTTTATTCAGGAGTTAAAGGGGAGTTAAAGGGGAGTTAAAGGGACATATGTCTGCTTGTTTCGAGAGTTAAAGGGGAGTTAAAGAGGAGTTAAAGGGACATATGTCTGCTTCGTTAGAGAGTTAAAGGGGAGTATTTTAAGGAGTTAATGAGGAGTTAAAGAGGAGTTAAAGAGGAGTTAAAGGGACATATGTCTGCTTGTTTCGTGAGTAGGGTGTCCATTTTGTAATCAGTTTTTTCATAAAGATTACTTTTCGCATCCTTTGCCAAGAGTTTTCGTCCAACAGTCGGTGCGCATATCCCCTCCCCTCGAGGGGAGGGGCTGGGGTGGGGTCTTTGATCAAAAGTCGATACAACAAATTATACACCTTATTTCGGGAGTTAAAGAGAAGTTAAAGGGACATATGTCTGCTTGTTTCGGGAGGTGAAAGGCATGTTATCGTTTTTTACAGTAGCTACGACCTCGTTGTAGAGATGAAGGAACCAAGTGACAACTTTCAAGTCGAAAAAGTTTTTTCACGAAAAAATTTTGTAGGAAAGAAAAAAAAGCCTATCTTTGCAGACGCAATACGAAAAAGGGATAGAAACCGCCGATATGGCTCAGTTGGTAGAGCAATTCATTCGTAATGAATAGGTCCCGGGTTCGAGTCCCGGTATCGGCTCAAAATACAAGTTCGCGGAATTAGCACATCGGTAGTGCATCGGCTTCCCAAGCCGAGGAGGCGGGTTCGATTCCCGTATTCCGCTCAAAAGGTAAGAGATTGGAAACCAATGGGTTGAGAAAGTCAACTCGTTGGTTTTTTTGAAAATAGCACTCGTGATATTATTCTCCAGATATTGTGAGAATACGAAATTCCACAAGGTTAACCAACCCTTAAAGGAATTGCAGCGGATGTTTGAAAAGGAGATAGAAAAATACGAGCAAGTCCGGAAAGAATATGAACAGAAGATTTCCAGGCGGATGAGCAAGAAAGCGTGGATGGAATACCATGAAATCTTGTTCTCTGCCCATTCATGTGCCATAGAAGGGAACTCTTTCACTGTGGACGACACACGAATCCTTCGCGAACAAGGCATGGCGATGGTACCCGTAGGCAGGTCTTTATTGGAATGTGCTGAAATCGCAGACCATTTCCGTGCACTCGACTTTATGACACAACATCTGTCGCACCCTTTCGACGAAGACTTGCTGAAAAACATACATCGCCTAGTGATGGAGCACACCATTGCCTACAAGGCACCAAATGCCACTGCAGGTGAATATACCACGGAAGACATGGCCGCCGGCGACACCATTTTTGGCGACCATGTGCAATTGATCTCACGTGTGCCACAACTGATGGCATCCACCTCAAAAGCACTTACAGAAGGAGCACACCCTTTGTTTGTTGCAGCAAAATGGCATGGCTATTTTGAATACCTGCACCCCTTTCGCGACGGCAACGGCCGGACGGGTCGCCTGATGAGCAATTTCATCCTCCTGCGTGCCAACCATCCAATGCTGATCATCACCCTGAGCCAAAGAGGGGAATACATCTCCGCCCTCCGCAAGATTCGCACCGAGGGCACCGATGAATATCTGGTTGCATTTTTCTTCAAATGCAGCATAGAACGCATGGAAGAGGAAATGAAACAAAAGGAAAGAAACACCCGTCCCATGTTGTTTTTTTAAAAAAGGAAACACTGAAAAAAGGGAGCAAGCTTGAAAGCTTGCTCCCCTTTCCTTTTTGCGAGGATGATGGCTCAACCTCGTATTTCAATCATAAGCCGTTTACTTCCTCAGCACCTTCTTGCCATTGATGATGACAACGCCCTTGTAGGAGTCGCTGACGCGCTGGCCAGAGAGGTTGTAGATGGCATGGTCAGTATTCTCACCGGCGGCCTGCATATTGTAGATGCTGGTGGTTGAGTCAAAGGTGAAGAAGTTGACGCCATTATACTGGTCCGCAGGCACAGCAAGGTATGCCTTGTGAGCTTCGCTCTCAAAGGCTTCGCCATTTTCTTCACCCCAGTAGAAGCCCACCTTGTCGTTCTTGACCGCCAACTTATAGTATATATCACCCCCCTCAGTCAGGTGAGGTACGTCGAAGCCACGCAACATATTCTCCACGAAAATGCCCTCCTCCGAGGTCGGTTCGAAGGTGTATTCACCTGGCTCACCCTCAAGTATTACTGCATATCCTGCGGGAACGATGCCTGCGAGAGGCATGGGATTAACGGTATTCTCGCTGATGCCCTCCACGGTGAAGGCTTCCACGCCGCTTGGAATGGTGTATGCGCTGTTGGAATAGTAGAAGGTGGCGTAGCCAGATTCACCGATGGTGATGGTCACGGGCTCGGCAGGCTCTTGCTCCGGCCAGAATGTGGCAAGATTGGTGAAGCCATTATTTGGGTCAGCCAAATCGATTATTCTCCCCCAGTGCACAGAATTGTTAAAATTGCCCTCGGCTACTGTTACAGTATGACCATCAGGGTGTACCTCCAGGACCACCACGGAATGGCCGTTGTTGTTGAGTCGGACGCCATCTCCTACACGTATCTCTGGCAGATTATCATAAGTGCCGTTAATGATACGTATGGGGTATTCATAATTGGAGGCATACTCCATCATGTCCATCATGAAGCCAAAACAACCCACTCCTCCATAACAACCAGCTGGCCAGCCGTCGAACTCCACATGATTGCGGTATGGATCATCAAAGCTGTATGGTATATCGTTGGTCCATGGCGTTCCTTCCGTGTAGCCATCCATAGATTGGCGCTCCATGAGACGGTTGTAAACATCGGTTTCATTGAGAGGCGTCTGAGCCAAGGACGTAAGAACTGAAAAGGTGGCCATGAAAAACACGACCAACGTTCTACGACATGATTTAAGACCATGTCTGTAAATACCATGCAATCTAGATGACTGCTGGATACCGAGATAGTTGTAAATACCTTTTGCCATATTAAAAATAGTTTAGTTTTAGACAACAACAAGTTGACAATGTTTCAGGCAATCAGAAATTTCGTTTCCCATGGTGTGTTGCAAACATCAAAGTCCATAAAACTCTGATAGACTCGGCAAAATTAGCAATAAAAAACCAAAAACAATTCTGTTTTGACGATTTTAACACATCAAGACAACAACTCGGTGATGACAGAGTCGGTGGAACTGCCGGTTGAACGTGAAGGAAATATCGCCTTGCAGGAAGGGTGGATGTGGGCGGCAATGATATTGCCGCATACGGAACATACGGAACAAGGGGCTTGTTCTGGAGTTGGGACTTATATTTGGAATCTGTTGGTTTTTGCCACCCTTCTGGTAGGTTCCGTGCTGACACCGGCATATCCTGCGGCTTCTGGTGCGCCATACTGGTTGCCGGTGAGCTTCATTCCTGCATATTCCTCGAATCTCTCACGGACGCAAGTGACATATTTATGGGTTTCTGTGCCACGCATGTATCCATGCTTGACCACGGCATCACGGTAATACTGAGGTTTACTGAGCAAGAGGATGTATTCCGACACGTCCTCCCAAACATATTTGTCGCCCCCGTGTTTTTCTGTCAGAGCCATGGCATCTCTCACGTGCCCCGGTCCTCCGTTGTAGCTGGCGAGCACGAAATTGAGCCTCTCCACCTTGTCGGGCACGTCCCTGTAGTCCTTGAGCAGCTGGTTGATGACCTTCACTGCCGTCTGCACGTTTGCCTCAGGGTCGTAGATCTTGTCCTCACTCAGTCCATATCCCTGTGCCGTCTGCGGCATGAGCTGCATGAGTCCGCATGCACCAGCCCATGACCTGGCCTTGGGGTCGAAACACGACTCTGTGTAGCAGATGGCAGCGAGGAGCCTCCAGTCGGTGCTGGCCTCTCCGGCATACTCCTTGAAGAGAGCATCCCATTCGGAGATGATGCCATTCTCCTTGTCGATATATGGTGCGTAAGCATGGCATTGCACGGCTCCGCCGTTTTCCAATATCTCAGCTTCCATCTTCTCCATCTCCGCCAACAATTCAGGTTTGAACATTTTGTTGATGGTGTCGGCCAATTCCTTGTTGTATTGCATGACAGCCCACTGTGCATTGCCTTGTTCCGGTCCGCAGAAGACGAGACTGTCGGCACCCTCGATGTTCTTTCTCACGGGCAAGAGGATGATGTCCCCTTCTCCTTTTTTTAGCTTTTCCACCATCTCCAAGGTGTCGAGGCATTCGTTGACGCGCAACCCCACCCTCAATTCTTCAGCCATCTTGCGGCCCACCATGTATTGGATGCCCATTTCGGCATTTCTGTAGGTATAATAAGATTTCTCCCCGGGGATGGTGAGGGCGATGAGTTCTCCGTTTTTCAATATTTCCTTAAGGGAATAACGCTCCATGGTGTCAACTTTCTCTTGGTTGATGACACCCCATGGTGCAACGATGACCTCGGTCAAACTCTCCTCTTTTTTTTGGCACGAAACGAGGAGCAGAAGTGCGATGAAAAAAAAGAAATTCTTCAAAATGCTGATGTTAATACCTATTCGGGTGCAAAATTAGTAAATTATTCGTCAACAGCCAAATAATTTTGTTTTAGTTAACATTGTCAAATAAAGTTTCGCTTTCGCTCAACTTTCAGGAGTTAAAGAGGAGTTATAGGGGAGTTAAAGAGGAGTTAAAGAGGAGTTAAAGGGGCATCGCTAGGGAGTTAAAGAGGAGTTAAAGGGGAGTTAAAGGGGAGTTAAAGAGGAGTTAAAGGGACATATGCTTGCTTCGTTAGGGAGTTAAAGGGGAGTTAAAGGGGCATCGTTAGGAAGTTAAAGGGGAGTTATAGGGGAGTTAAAGAGGAGTTAAAGAGGAGTTAAAGGGACATATGCTTGCTTCGTCAGGGAGTTAAAGAGGAGTTAAAGAGGAGTTAAAGGGACATATGTCTGCTTCGTTAGGGAGTTAAAGAGGAGTTAAAGGGACATATGCTTGCTTCGTTAGGGAGTTAAAGAGGAGTTAAAGAGGAGTTCTCCCTCGCCCCCGGCCTGCGGCCACCCCCTCTCGGGCAGAGGGGGAGGAGTTAAAGGGGAAATCGCCAAAAGGTTACCGAAATAACGTAAAATGCGAAAAAGCGGTGGTTTTCTTGGTCATTTGCTGATAAATCAATAATTTTGCATCGCAAAAACAAGGTAAAGAGAAATGTTAAGAATAGCTGTACAATCGAAGGGCCGACTTTTCGAGGACACCCTTCACCTGCTGACTGAGGCAGACATCAAGATCAGTTCAAGCAAGCGCACCCTGCTGGCACAGTCCACCAATTTCCCCTTGGAGGTGTTGTACCTCCGCGATGACGACATTCCCGAAAGCGTCGCCTCCGGCATCGCCGACATCGGCGTTGTGGGCGAGAACGAGTTTGAGGAGCGTGGCGAGCCCGCCGAGGTGATTGAGCGCCTGGGCTTCAGCAAATGCCGCCTCTCCCTTGCCATTCCCAAGGAAATCGACTACCCCGGCCTGGAGTGGTTCGAGGGCAAGAAAGTGGCCACCTCCTACCCCAACATCCTCCGTCGCTTCATGGAGAGCAAGGGCATCCACATCGAGATACATGTCATCACGGGCAGCGTGGAGATATCCCCGGGCATCGGCCTATCCGACGCCATCTTCGACATCGTGAGCAGCGGTTCCACGCTGGTGAGCAACAACCTGCGCGAGGTGGAGGTGGTGATGCAAAGCGAAGCGCTGCTCATCGGCCACAAGGGAATGGACGCCACTAAGCGCGAGACGCTGCAGGAACTGTTGTTCCGCATCGGCGCCGTGCGCCAGGCCGAGGACAAGAAGTATGTGCGTATGAACGTCCCCCGCGCACGCTTGGACGAAATCGTCGACGTGCTGCCCGGCCTGAAGAGCCCCACCATCATCCCCCTTGCCGACGAGGAGTGGTGCTGCGTGCATACGGTGCTCGACCAGCGTCGTTTCTGGGAAATCATCGGCCGCCTGAAAGAGTTGGGCGCCCAAGGCATCCTTGTCACGCCGATAGAGAAGATGATACTGTAAACCTGTCGTCATGAGAATAGAGAGATATCCCGAAGAGAACCGATGGGGCGAACTGACCCGCCGCCCCCAGATGGATATGTCGAGCCTTACCGCCACGGTGCGGTCGGTGCTCGACGACATCCGCGCCAACGGCGACGATGCCGTGCTGCGCTATGAGGAGAAGTTCGACCATGTGCGCCTGTCCTCCCTCCGCGTCAGCGAGGAAGAGATGGCCGAGGCCGAGACGCTGGTGTCTGCCGAACTGAAAGCCGCCCTGCAACTGGCACACTCCAACATCCATCGTTTCCATGCCGCCCAGGTATTTGATGGCATACGCACTGAGACCCAGCCTGGTGTCGTCTGCTGGCAGAAGAGCGTGGCCATCGAGCGCGTCGGCCTTTACATCCCCGGTGGCACGGCACCGCTGTTCAGCACCGTGCTGATGCTCGCCACACCCGCGAAAATCGCCGGCTGCAGCGACATCGTGCTCTGCACGCCCCCCAACCGCGAGGGGAAGGTGCACCCCGCCATCCTCGTCGCCGCCCGCATCGCAGGCGTGAGCCAGGTGTTCAAGGCCGGTGGCGTACAGGCCATCGGTGCAATGGCCTTTGGCACAGAGAGCGTCCCCAAGGTTTATAAGATTTTCGGTCCCGGCAACCAGTATGTGATGGCCGCCAAGCAGCAGGTGTCGCTTCACGACGTGGCCATCGACATGCCCGCCGGCCCCTCCGAGGTGTGCGTCATCGCCGATGCCAGCAGCAATGCGGAGTTTGTCGCCGCCGACCTGCTGTCGCAGGCCGAGCACGGGCCCGATTCCCAAGTGCTGCTCATCACCACATCGGAAGCGACGCTCCACGCCGTTGCCGAAGAGGTGGAACGGCAGTTGGCCACCCTGCCCCGCCGCGACATCGCACAACAGTCGCTCGACAACAGCCTCCTCGTGCTGGTGCACGACACCGACGAGGCGATGCGGCTGAGCAACGCCTACGCCCCCGAACACCTCATCATCTGCACCGCCGACTACGACCGCTTGGCAGAGAAGGTGGTGAACGCCGGCAGCGTGTTTCTCGGCAACTACGCCTGCGAGAGCGCCGGCGACTATGCCAGCGGCACCAACCACACGCTGCCCACCCACGGCTACGCCCTGGCCTACAGCGGTGTGAACCTTGACAGTTACTGTCGCAAAGTCACTTTCCAGCACATCGACGCCGAAGGCATCCGTTCTATCGGCCGCGCCGTGGAGGTGATGGCCGAGAACGAGCAACTGACGGCGCACAAGCAAGCGATGACCGTAAGGATCAAACATATAGAGCAAGAGCCATGAGAGAACTGAAAGACCTGGTGCGCCCCAACATCTGGGCCTTGTCGCCCTACAGCAGTGCGCGTGACGAGTATAGCGGGCACGACGCCCATGTGTTTCTCGATGCCAATGAGAATCCATACAACCAACCCGTCAACCGCTACCCCGACCCCTTGCAGCGCGAGTTGAAGGAACTGTTGGCGAAGACGAAAGGCGTGCATCCCGAACAAATCTTCCTGGGCAACGGCAGCGACGAGGCCATCGACCTCGTCTACCGCGTCTTCACCCGTCCCGGCGTTGACAACGTGGTGGCCATCGACCCCACCTACGGCATGTACAAGGTATGCGCCGACATCAACGAGGTGGAATACCGCCCCGTGACCCTCGACGAACGTTTCCAGATGTCGGCGGAGAAGATGCTCGACGCCTGCGATGACTGCACGAAGGTCATCTGGGTGTGCTCACCCAACAACCCGTCGGGCAACGTCATCAAGCGCGAGGAGATAGAAATATTGCTCGACCGTTTCGACGGCATCGTGGTCATCGACGAGGCCTACTCCGACTTCTCTCGCAAGGCTGCCTTCCGAAAGGACATCAACCGCCACCCACACCTCATCGTGCTCAACACCATGAGCAAGGCGTGGGGGTGCGCAGCCATCCGATTGGGTATGGCCTTCGCCCAGAAAGAAATCATCAGCATCTTCAATAAAGTAAAATATCCTTACAATGTCAACCAACTCACTCAGGAGAAGGCGATGGAAATGCTTCGCTCGCCCTACGAGGTGGAGAAATGGGTGAAGACGCTGCTGTTGGAGCGTGGCAGGATGATGGAGGCCTTCCTCCTGCTTCCCTGCTGCGAGAAGGTCTATCCCACCGATGCCAATTTCTTCCTCGCCAAGATGACCGACGCCGACGGCATCTACCACTACTTGGTGGACAACGGCATCATCGTGAGAAACCGCAACCGTGTCACCCTTTGCGGCAACTGCCTCCGCATCACCATAGGGACGAAAACCGAAAACACCCAACTGCTGAGCGCTCTGAGGAAGATGTAAGAAAATTGAAAATTGAAAATTGAAAATTTTATTCAATTGAAGATTGAGCCTACTTTAAAAAGTCATGTTTGAGCAAATATCGGTGTTAGTTATCCCCTCCCCTCAAGGGGAGGGGCAGGGGTGGGGTTTGTAACTTGTTGTTTTTCAAAACTTTTTTCACCCCACCCCACCCCCTCCCCTGCGAGGGGAGGGGAGATGCGCCCCGCCCTTTTGCTCACTTTCCACTTCTTAAAGTAGACTCAAGATTGCATTTTTTAAGATTGGTGATTCGGAAGACTATAGCAACCAGATGATAAAAACGGAGCAAGCCTGATGGCTTGCTCCATTTTTCATCTTGCAAGGAGTCATCCTTGCATCTTTTCAAAGTCGGTTATTTTCTCATCACCTTCTTGCCATTGACGATGGTGACACCCTTGTAGGAGTCGTTGACGCGCTGGCCAGAGAGGTTGTAGGTGCGGTCGGCCTTTTCAACGGTCTCGATGTTGTCGATGCCGGTGGCGTCGTCGAAAAGGAAGCAATTGACACCATGGGCCTGCCCCACAGGTACGGGAAGATAAGCCTTGTGAGCCTCATTCTCAAAGATCTCGCCATCATTTGTACCATAGTAGAAGCCCACCTTGCCGTTCTTGACAGCCAACTTGTAGTACTTGCACTCCTCTTCCTCAGGTACAATCAACATCGTCTCTTCGGTGCCACGCAGCTTGTTCTCACCTACCACTGATCCCTCCTCAGAGGTCGGTTCGAAGGTGTATTCACCTGGTTCACCTTCAAGGATTACGGCAAATCCGGCAGGAATGACGTCGTTGACATTCAAGAACGAGAGGGTCTTCCCGTTCACGCCTTCCACGTACTTGACCTCCACGCCCTCTGGAATGACATATGCGCTGTTTTCGTAGTAGAAGGTGGCATAGCCATATTCGCTGATGGTGACCACAACAGGTTCCTGTATTTTGGTTAGTATAAAGGTCGGGGGGGTCATAGAGAGGTTGAATTCACCCTCTTCCTCAAATGTTTCATAACCTTCAGCTGTTATCGTGACTCTATAGGTAAAGTTGGTAATCTTAACTTTGAAGGAGAAAATACCATTCATGTTAGTAATTCTTGTATACATGACGCCCTCAATGTTGATGGTGACGGCCACATTCGGAATCGGATTACCCTCTTGGTCAACCACTGTTCCACTGAAGTTGATGGGAGTGTGCGTGAGGGCAAAGTCCCTGGTCTGGCTTCCTTCCGAGAAGTCGAGCACGTAATCCTCCGCCAGCGTCTCATAACCGTCGGCGGTCACCGTGGCGGTGTAGGTCAACTTGTCCTGCACGACATTGATGGTGTATGCGCCTTCCTCGTCGGTAGTGGCGAAATACTCGATGTCGTTCTCAGCATTGCGGATGGTGACGGTGGCTCCAGCCACGGGTGTCACACCATATCTCTCGGTCACCAAGCCACTGAGTGTCTTAGCCTCAGCCTTCAGTCCGAAATGAATGGCGGGTACATAGCTGTTTTGTGACCAAGTCTGTGAGTTTGCAAAGGTATTGGCGTTGTCATTGCGATTGTAATAACTCTTTCCATTTCCACTGGTGTTGGTGACCTCAAAGTAAGTGCCACTCTTGTATGTCGTTCCTTCTGAACGGACGACAAAGCGGAGAGCATTGCCATCATAGACGATAGGCTCTGCCAGGTTGATGGTGATGAGGTCCACCCAATCGTTGGATGAGCCGACTGCTGTCCAGGTGTGTGTCTCGGAGAGCACCTGCGTCATATTTGTGGTGTTATACTTGCCGGCATCGGGTTGGGTCTGTGAGGCATCCGTTGTCGACTCATACCAGACGCTCAACTGGGTGCTGTAATCAGTGGAGTTGGAGCAGTAGCCCTTGAAGGTGATGCTCTCAATCTCATCGCCGGATTTCAATCCTGCATTCTCAAGCATTGCGGGGGTGTAGAGTGTAATGGACTCGCTGTTGTTCCAGTTCAGGTGCAGTAGGGAACCGTTGCTGGTGTTTTCACCACTGATGGCGACATCGCTCTCCACCTTCTCCTCGGCGAAATTCACGTTCACCACCTCGGTTGTCACCACGGCGTCGCCGCTCTTCACCTCGATATATACTGGTTTCTCCCCAATGATGTGAGGCCTGAAGGTGAAGGAGAGAGTGGTGTAATTCTCCTCCTCGCCGTTGTTGTAGTTGCCAGAGATGACAGCTACGGGGAGGTCAACCTCGTTGGATGTGGCCACGGCCTCGCCATCGACATAAAGCGTTGCGGTGTATGAACCAGCCGTCTCCACGTTCGGGCCTACGTTGCCGATGGATGCGGTGGCTGTATAGTCATTGTTCTGCTTTCCCGTGGCAGGGATGTTGCTCTTCACGAGCAATAGATCGTGCTCCGGAGCTGTGGCCAAAGTCAGGCCGTAGATGTTGTCTATCTTGGCATTCGTCACCTTGAAGCCGATGTAGTAATTGCCGGCACTGGGGATGGTGGCGGTGTAAGTCGTCCAGTTGTAACTTGAGGCAATGCTGCTGATGGTCTGGATGGTGGTCCAATTCTGTCGGTCGGTGGAAATCATCACTTCCACCTTTGCACTGCTGTAATTGGTATATTCAGCATCGAAGGTGATACTCTCATTGTCGGTTGCGGTCATCAGCGGGGTGATGTAGAGCGGGTTGGAGCCGGAACCTTGCAAGTAATAGTTCTTTGTACTGCCGGAACCCTCCGAACTGATGTATGTGTTGTAGCGCACCGACCCTTGCGGGTAGTAGGCATTTCCTGCTCCGTCGTCGAAGGTGATGAAATTCTTCGAGGAGTCGAGCACGGTGCCGGTGACAGCCAAGGTGTAGGTGGCCATCGACTTTCCGTAATTGGTGTATTCGATGGTCAGGTTACCGGAAAAGATGCCTGGCGTGGTGGCGGGCAGGGTGATGGCAATCTGTTTCTTCTCGCCTCCTGCGACGGTGAACTCACCTGTTGGTGCATCACTGGTGTATCCCTCAGGCAAAGTGATGCTGTTGATGACCAGAGGAGCAGCCCCCGCATTGTAAATCTCATAATTGAGCGTTGTGGATGCGGTGACCTTGCCAAAAGCTATAGGCTTGTTTGTTGGCGACGGATTGGAATAATAGTTTGTGCCTGCCACATCGAAGACGAACTTGGAAGCATATTCCTTTAGTTGGCAATAACGCCATGAATTTGACGTACTACCCGACACGTTTTCCCTGATATAGAAGTAGGTGTAGCCGTTTGAGGGTATGGTTGCAGGAACGGTGAATTCCACGTCGATGACTTTGCTCTCGCCGGCAGCAAGGTCCTCTGTAATGGCAAAAGGTGCATCTTCGAAATAAGTGGTGACGCTGCTCTCCGTGCCTTGTGCCAAGGTCAGCGTGTAATTCTCTGTGACTCCTGCCACGAGGTCCACGTTGCCTGTGTTCTGGAGCTTAGCCTTCAAGGTGACCACGGTGTTTCCGTCGGGTCCTTGGCTGAACGAGGGATTGGTGCCTGACGTTCCCGTCTGCCCGTTGGAATTCATCACACCAGTCACTTTCAAAGTGGTCTGAGGAACGATTTCGGCCGATGCGGCACTGAAGTCATCGAAATACACCTCGCTTGCCCGAATGCCGATGCGCTGTGCTGTTTCGAGGTTGATGGTCAGAGCATACCAGTCCCATTCCTCGGAATTGGGCTTGTCAGAGAAACTGGTGGAGGCTAACAGTTCTCCCCTTGTTTCACCATTCTCATCCATGGAATAGAATTCCAGGATAGCCGAATCGTTATACCACCTTGAAACAGGTTTCACATAAAGGGTCACCGTACCTGAGACGAGCGGCGTAACCAACAAGTCGTAGTAGTTTTTGCTCTTTTGGTTGGTGTAGGTTCTCAGTGCACCAGAGCCATCTACGCCACCGTCCGCCACGTAGGTATAACTCACGTTGGAGTTCACCACATGCCCCCAGTTGGGAGCAACAGCGAAATCACCCTCTGTAGAGATGGCAGTGTTGAAGTCCACGGTGTAGGGAGACACCGTCTCTGCCTGCGCCGTGTTCCATCCGACCACGGCGAGAAGTGTTAGAAGTAGTAATTTTGCTCTTTTCATAAGCGTTATGATTTGATAATGAATAATATGGACATTGTTAGCATATGAGGCTCAGCGTATCTGGCTCGTAACAAGCCTTTCTTTTGCCGAAATGGAGAATTATCCACATAATAGTGCAAAATTATGGATTTTTTCGTTCATCTCCAATATTTATGTGGATTTTTTGAACTATTTCCCTCACACTTTTATCGAAAAGACATCATAGACTGTCTTCAATCACCATGCATGACAAAGGTTATAGCCTTCAAGCTTACATTGTCATCCCATCAGGGTCGAGGTCGACCCGGTGCAGACGATTTTCATCGGTACAAGCGAGAGAGCCTTAATGAATTTCCCCGAGACAAAAATGGTGACCATGACGAATACGGCCAATGTCCTACGGTATGATTCAAAACCATGCATATGACAACCATGCAACCTGAATGATTGATGGATGCCGGGAATGTAGGAAACACCTATTTTGTCATATGGAATAGTTTTTAAGTGACAATCATTTTAGTTTCCATATCCAAATGCCTTCAGCCATGGGTGACACGTTGGAATACAGAAATCATCATGCAAATGCATACATATTCTTTCAAAAAAAAGAAGTTTTCACCCATTTATCTTTTTCCGGCATTGGCAACTTGTCGCTTACTCAAAGACGCGAAGCAAGCATGCAGACTCCAACGGATTACAGGTCCTTCCTGACCAAGACCTTGGACAAGAAGGATGATGGGCAAAAAACAAGCATGCCGGGAAAGCGAATCAAAAACTCCGTCCCCGCGATTCACGTCCCCGCGATTCATTTTTTTTCGGACATTTGATCATAGAAGTGGGGGGATTAAGGAATTTGTGTTATCTTTGCATATGATGACGGAAAACACCGGCGCTCTGCGTGCGGGTTATGTTATCAGGAGAGGATTATTCGTACAAAAACACACCATACACCATGGCAAATAACGACCAAGTTTTGAGAATAGGAACCGAACTGCAGAATGGAAGATACATCATCCATCGCGTTTTGGGGATAGGAGGCTTCAGCATCACCTACGAGGCCGAAGACACAAGTTTTCATTTGCGTGTAGCCATAAAGGAGTTCTTTCCATATCATCTCTGCACCCGTGGTGATGATGAGAAATCGGTTATCGTGTGGAATAGCAACGACGATTCGTTCGAAAGAATCAAGTCACTATTCAAAAAAGAAGCTCATCGATTTGCTTGCCTTCACAACCCCCACATTGTAAGGGTGCATGACATATTCGAGGAGAACGGCACTGCATACTATGTGATGGACTATATAGAAGGTGAGAGTCTAGCCGACATACTCAGACAAACGGGGGAACCGCTTAAAGAGACTCAAGTGAGGGACATCCTTGAACAGATACTCGACGCTCTCGACTGCATCCACGGCCAAAATCCTCCCCTCTATCACCTGAATATCAAGCCTGCGCACATCATGATGGAAAGAGAAAAGGCCATACTCATCGACTTTGGGTCAATGAGAAATATTTACAACGCCATAGGAGTAGAGAAATGCGTAGCATTCGTTTGTTTCACTTCTTTCTACGATTCCATGGAACAACCAGATAAGATGGGTCCATGGACAGACATCTATGCCCTCGGAGCGACCCTATTCCACCTGCTTACCGGAAAGAGACCTCCAAGAGCCACTGATATCTTACATGACGGCTTTGACAGCACCCTATTTCCTAATGCAGTGAGTCTCCAGATGCAACAACTTGTGAAATGGATGATGAGCCCAAATCCAGGAAAACGCCCACAGTCGGTGGAAGTGATAAGGAAGTTTCTTTTCAAAGGCAACGATCACGCGAGACAATCCATTGTTGCCGGCAACACCAGATATTCAGAATCTTCAACTCGATATGATTATCCTCAGATGGCATGTGCTCCACCACAAAGAGAAATCTTTATGGACAAATTGTCATTTTGGGAGCGAATCAAAAAACTCTTTGGAAGCAATAATAAGAAAGCAAAAGAGGTCTGCACAGAAGTCTACACATACAACCCAAAGAATAATGGCAACCCCAAAATGTCCTTTTCGGGGTCATCCTCAACGGATTACTCATCAGCAACAAAAGTCTATAGTTCTGTGTTCGCCCCTGCTGAACTAAAGAAAAAATCCCATATGCTGACCCAGGTGTATTTGCATCTTGCTGAAGAGACGGAGGATGTGGCCTATTTGGCAAAAGAGTCTCAGGCTGATGCCGTTCGCCGGGAATACATCCCTCTTGACTGTATGCTGAAGAAGGGAGACAGGGTCGACGTGAACATCAACATATTTGGTTCGACCTTGCTGATGACGGATAACAAAAGTATCAAATGGGAAGGTAGTTATAACAAATGCAGTTTTGATTTCTTCGTACCAGAAGACATTGATGTGGATGAACTAAGTTGTAGGATTCTATTAAAAGTCAACCATGCCATGGTTGGAGAAATGATATTCATCACCAAGATTGTTGATTCACCTCGTAACCTGAACCCCAATATCATCACCCACCGATTCAAAAAAGTGTTCATATCCTACTCTCACAAAGACAGGGATAAAGTCCAATATCTCGCCAATGCCTTCAGACTTCAGCAAATCGACTATTTCTTCGACCGTGACTATTTGAAGGGCGGCGATGTATTTCCTTTGAAAATCAAGGAGTACATCGACTCTGCAGACCTCTTCGTCCTCTGTTGGTCTGAGAATGCCGCAAAGAGTGAGTATGTGAATCGGGAAAGACACCAAGCACTTCAGTTGGCATATCCACAGAAAGAGCTGAGCAAGGCAACGCTGACCATCTATCCTTTGAGTATAGAACCAAGAGCGGATTTACCCGAAGACATGGCGAACATTTACAATTTTGAAGTGATTTAGACAAAAACCCTACAGTCCGAACGCGAAATGCCCTCCGAAGTCGTTGGAGCAAATCTTTTGCCCGCCCGAAAACTATATTTTCATCCCGACTTCTAGAATTTGAGATTTTTTCGGGCGGGTCTTATGCCCGCCCGAAAAGACTTCGCGACTATCGATGCTGGCGTCCCCGCCAGCACTCCTACCAGATGGCCGCCCCCTTAATCTGTATTTAATCCTTATTTCTTCCTTGTGACGGTTCCGTCATCTGCGATGTCGAGTTGGTTGTCCTTGATGTCGCTCTCGGTGAGCTCACGGATTTCCTTGGCCACAAGACATTGGGAGTCGGGCTGCGGTCCGATTCCAGGTTGTTGTCTGAAGGAATGAATCTTCGCATCGATGAACCGTCCTTTACTGTCAATGCGCTCGACGAGTACCGGAGCATACCCTGTGATGTCGGCGATGTTCATGCCATAAGGCGTGCAAAAATTGCCAAGGCTGTAGGCTATCAGGCGGTCCTTGTATAGTTCCATGCATCTCACCACGTGCGGTCCGTGACCGAAGACGATGTCGGCACCGTTGTCCACGCAGTAGTGAGCCAACTTTCTAAGCGAGCCCCTGCTGGCGTTGAACATGAACTCCTCGCCCTCGGGGAGATGCTTGTAACTACGCCCTTCGGCCCCTCCGTGGAAGGTGACGATAAGGATGTCGCACTTGGGTCTCAACGCTGTCAGCACACGTTCCACATTGCGCATATCGGTATGCAGGATGGTGTTCCTGTTGTGTCCGAAAGCGCAGATGCCGAACTTGACGCCGTTTCTTTCAAGCACGACATATTCCGGATCGCTGACGATGCCGGCGTATGCGATGCCTTGCTCTTTGAGCGCCTGCCTTGTCTGGTTGACGCCCTCGTCCTTGAAGTCATTGCTATGGTTGTTGGCCATGCACATGAAGTCGTAGCCTGCCTCTTTAAGGCGTGGCGCATAGCGTGCCGGGAAACGGAACGTATAGTTGTTGGGGCCCGACTTGTTGGTGGTGAGGTTGGTGGTGCCGAACACCCCCTCGAGATTGCCCAAGGCGAGGTCGGCTTCCTGTGTAAGCTTCTCCGTGTGTTTGAAAAGCTGCCTTCCGTCATCAGCGGCCAAACGCACGGTAGGATAATCCGTACCGAACATCGTGTCGCCATTCATCGCGATGGTGAAGGTGTCGACTTTCTCCTTATCTTCACCACTGGCGGTCTTTGCTTCGTTGCCTGCCCTTGCAACGCTGTTCGGTTGCTGCGCCTCACTTTTGCCACAAGAGGCGATGAGAGCGACAAGGGCTATGAAAAATGAATGAAATGCTAAACGAGGAGTCATAATGGATTGATTTTTGTTTATCAGTGTGCAAAGTCTTCGTTGAACCATGTATGGCAAGTGCCAAAAGGATGCAGCTACTTAGCCATGGCACTTGTCAGGCCGCTTATTACTCCGGATACTTGAATTTGTCGCCTGTCTGCTTGATGAGTGCGCGCTTGTATGCATCGGGGTATCCCGGGCGCTTGGGTCTTGTGCCCAGTCCGTTCTCGTCGCGTGTGAACTTGCCGTTCTCCTCGGGATGGATGATCATATCGTTGTATTTGACGATGAGGTAGGTGGCTAGGTTCTTCCAACTTGCGAGCATCTGCTGCGCCTTCTCCACGCTGTAGGCGTTGAGGAATTTCACGGCCACTTCGGGGTGGTTGGCGTCATAGAGTGCCACGGCCTGTTTCTCAATCCCAGCCTGTGCGGCGAAATAGGACTTTTCAAGAGAGTCGCGCACCTCCTTGAGGGATGGGAAGAGGAGCGAGTAGCGCGGGTACACCATGTTTGCCACCCAGTTGCAAACCCAGAATGCGTTCTTATCGGAGAAGGTGATTTCGTCGGCCCCCGGGGTGTTGTAGCACTCCGGTCTCTGCGTCATGCTGCAATAGACGGGCGTGTATGCCACCATGTTGCCGTCATCGTTGCCCCACCACATCAGTCCACCGATTTCCCTCGGCAGCCACGAACGCATCTGGCTGACATAGGAGAATCCTGTCTGTTGTGTGGATGTGGGGCGCTCGTTGAAGTACTTCTCTCCGTCGAGTTCGAAGGACAGTGGCGTTGGCCTGTAGGGCATTCCCCAGATGCCGCCGCCGATGTCGCCGTCGAGAGCGAAAGGCGTCCCCTCGTAGTGGTCGCGCATGCACGCCATCACCTCCTGCACCGACACCTTGTGGTTGGGTATTATCCACAGCGGCATGGGTTCGGCGTTAGGCACCTTCCCCATGGCGTAAGGCAGGTAACGGTCCATGTCGTTGGAGAAATGGTTGAAGAAGCTCCACACCCTCGCCTCGCAGAAGCGCTTTCCAGAGAAGTCGGGCTCGGCATAGGCCATGTTCCAGTTAAAGTCGGCATCCTTGCCCTCATACCACCCCATCTTCTTGGCGTACTTCACGACATTCTTCGAGAAGAGCACGTTTTTCTTGTCCTTCATGTCGAAGGTGGTGATTCGGCTCTGGTTGGCATGTGCGCAGATGGCGTTGTCAGGGATTCTGATGGCCACCCATACGGCGCTATTGCTGCCCGGTCCCATCCCCATCATCTCCATGATCCACGCCTCGTCGGGGTCGCAAATGGTGAAGGTCTCCCCTTCGGAGTTGTAGCCATAGGTTTCCACAAGTGTTGTCATCACCTTGATGGCCTCCCTTGCCGTCTTGGAGCGTTGCAATGCGATGTAAATGAGCGAACCGTAGTCGAGTATTCCAGTGGGGTCTACCATCTCCTCCCGTCCCCCATAGGTGGTCTCCCCGATGGTGACCTGGAATTCGTTGATGTTTCCTATGACGTTGTAGGTTTGCGGAGCCTCGGGTATTTCCCCGTGGTATTTGTTGGTGTCCCAGTCCACCACTCGCCTCATCTCCCCCGGGGCGTGGGTGGCTGCCGGGTAATGACATAGGTTTTGGAACATGCCGTAGTCGTCGGCGTTGTAGGTGCAGATGACCGAGCCGTCGGTGCTGGCGCCCTTGCCAACGATGAAGTTGGTGCAGGCCATGGCATTGGTGGCAGCCATCAAGGCAAAAGAAAGAAGCAGTTTTTTCATATGTTCGATATTTGATGTTTTCTGTTTGTGTCTAAGGCGTTTTTCCTGGGGTGGCTATCCGTTCAATAGAGTATGGTGGTGTCGTATACGGTGAGGTTCCCCACTTGGTCCTTGGCCTTGAGTTGCAGTTTCCTTTCCATCCCGTTGGGTGCCACCGGCGTGTCTTTGAGGCAACAGACCATCCTCGACGACTTCTTCACATGGCTGAAGAGGACGAACTGTCCATCGATGAACGCATGGAACTCCTTCACGCCCGTCTGCTCGTCCTTGACATCGACGAGGAGCGTGGCCTCTTCCCGCCACCGTTTCTCGTTGATGGGAATGAGCTTTGGCGGGATGTCGTCCACGTCGACTGAGAAGGTGTTTCCTATGTCGTCGACCTCGCATTCCATCCATCCTTCTGCATATTGTGCAGGGATGTATATCCTCGGTATGGCATCAGGAGCCAGTTCATCCTTCTGTCCCCTTCTCTGTGCGAAGACGTATAGTTTGTCCTTGTCCTCCACGTCGGCGTCCACCTTGATTCTGAGTTGCGCTTTCTTGAAAAGCGGCATCGATTTCTGTGCCAGCATGTACCCCTTAGCCACCTTGGTGGGCCTCGCCTTGTCGGAGGGTTTCACCCATTCGTCCTCCATCATCCCTCCCTTTGGCACATGAATGACCATCCCTTCTGTTCGGGCCTCGTTGTCCTCTCCGTGTCTGAATGGGATGGAGTCGTTGGTTGGCGGCTGTGGTTTCACTTCCACAGGCTGCGCGTACACCATGAATGAGAATTGCGACTTGTTGCCGAAACGGTCGCTCAGCACATATGTGAGTTGGTGTGCTTTCCTCTGATTGAAGTCTATGATGCCCTTCGATTGGTCCGTCTTGATGAATGGCAGCGTGTTTCCCGGAATGAGGAATGATTTGAGAAACCATTGGTGGTTGGCTGAATAATAGTCCAGGTCTCCCCAAATGTTGACCATTCTGTGGCACGACACGGGAATGTTGTCGATGTTGCTTGAGAAGACCTCCTTCCCGTCCACGAAGAGGGCGGTGTATCGTATGCCGAACCTGTTGGTGGAGCCTTGCATGAAGTCGTCGCCGTAGATGCCAAATCCCACTTTCCCCCATACGATGATGGAGTCGTTGATTTGGTTATTCTCGAAGTCGAACCTCGCCGGTGTGTTTTTCCCGCACACCATGCCCTGTCCATTGAGGGGATATGCCATGATGGCGTGTGCCTTAGGACTCACGCTGTCTTCAAGCAATTCTGGCAGGAAGTCAAGGGGGTCGACAATGTTCCAAGTGTCATTCTGGTGTATCTCCAGGTGGAGGTGTGGTCCCAGGCTCGCCCCTGTGTCGCCACTCAGTGCGATGAGTTGCCCCTTAGACACCGGGCATTCGGTGGCGTCGAGGGTGATGTCTATTTCGTCGGTCTGGTTCTTGTATTGCCATTTTCTCACCACGGCCTCTATGGCGGGTGCGAAGCGTTGAAGGTGCCCATAGACGCTGGTGTATCCTTCGGGATGCCTCACATAGACAGCATAGCCCATACCCCTATTGCTTTGTGACACGCGGCAGACGAAGCCGTCACCGATGGAATACACCGCCTTCCCCTCCACCTGCTGTGTCTTGATGTCCAGTCCTGCGTGGAAATGGTTGGGCCTTGGTTCACCAAAGTTTCCAGCCAGCGACACGTCGAAATGCACGGGCGAGAAATAGGTCACGGCTGCAAGTAGGATATTGGCAAGAATCATAAAAGAGGAGTTTTTTTTAAAGGAGTTAAAGAGGAGTTTTTTTAGGAGTTATAGGGGAGTTAAAAAGGAGTTAAAGGGGAGTTAAAGGGACATATCTCTGCTTGTTTGGGGAGTGTTTATGGGAGTTTTTATGGGAGTTTTTATGGGAGTTAAAGAGGAGTTAAAGGGACATATGTATACTTGTTTTTGGGGTGGAGTTTTTTGGGGAGTTTTTGGTGGAGTTAAAGGGGAGTTAAAGGGGAGTTAAAGGGGAGTTAAAGGGACATATCTCTGCTTGTTTGGGGGAGTTTTTGGGGAGTTTTGGGAAGTCTTTCATCGCTTGGAGGGCGGTTCAAAACCTCCATTTCCCAGGGGTGGCGGCGGCACCTGTCCCGTTTCGTCATTCAGGTTGGGCCGCATGTTCACCGGCATCGACACGGAGTCTCCCCCATGCCTGCCGTTTGCCGGTATGCCGTTGGGTCGGCCGGCCTGGTCGTTCTCTTCGGAATTCTCACCCGGCGGTGCGGTATGCATCTTCATCAGTTTGAGGTTGCTCACAGCCATCACCCTCAAGTCGTTGACACCCGGGGGGGTGTTCCCTTTCCCCAGATAGATGAACCCGCTCACTCGCTTGATGCCTATGCGTTCGACATCCTGGAGTTGCACGGTGAAATGGTCGTCCCTTGAACAATGCATGACCTGCGACGACGTACTGTCGTTGGAGAAGGTCACGGTGAGCATCGCCACGCCGTCTTTCATCCCGTTTTGGAAGAGGAACTGGCTGTCGAAGGACAGAATCATCTTGTCGCCCTCGTGGTAGGTGGTGTCGGCCTTGAGGTTGAAAGTGACATAGTTGTATGGCGCCATGGGCATGAGTACCACGGTCTGGGTATTACTCCACACGGTGGCTGTGTCGCCCTGCGATGCCATGCCTTCAAACTGGCTGATTTCGTTTGCCGTCGCACCGAGGGCGATGGCGTCGTTGTTCAGCCTCTTGGAGAGTTTCTGGTAGATGTCGTGGAGAAGTTTGGTGTGTCTGTAGTAATAGACGAGTGAGGAGTCGAACTTGGCCTCGCTGACGCCGTGTTTCCGTAGCGCAGCCTCCCTGTAGGCCTGTCTTCTGAACGCGAGTTCCTGGTTGCCTCCCTCGGTGTAGGCTATGCCGTCGGCAAGGAGGTAGTCATACAGGATGTCCTCAATCTTTCCCGGCTGCAGGTATTCCTTGGGCACGCGCGGCTTGCAGCCCACGAGTGTCGTGGCCATGCATGCCAACCAGCATGTGAAGAGAATCACCGCAGCCTTTCTCATCATTCACTTGTTTTTTTATCCTCTTTTGCAGCGCCAACTTCCGGGGTGGAGGGATCGGAGTGGTCGGAGTCATCGGAATGGTCGGAGTCATCGGAGTGGTCGGAGTCATCGGACTTGTCACTGGAAAAGAAAGAGATTTCCGACAATTCCTTCCGGCAGAAGAGCAGGAGCGCCACGACGCCCACGCTGATGCAGGAATCGGCAAAATTGAAGATGGGACTGAAAAAGATGAACTGTTCCCCTCCGTAGAAGGGCACCCAGTCGGGCAGCACGGTGTTGATGATGGGGAAGTAGAACATATCCACTACCTTCCCATAGAACATGTCGGCATACCCTTCACCCCATGCCACCAATTCAGAGACGGCATAGGGTGTGGATTCTGAGAATATCTTCCCGTAGAAGAGGCAGTCGATGAGGTTGCCCAAAGCTCCCGTTGCAACAAGTGTGAGGCAGATGAGGTATTTCCACTTCGCCCCTTTCGCCACCTGGCGGGCGATGTACCATCCTATGACGATGACCGCCACGAAACGGAACGAGGTGAGAGCGAACTTGTTGATGAAGGTAGCGCCATAAGCCATCCCGTCGTTTTCGATGAAGAGGATGTAGAACCAGTCAAACACCTTGATGGACTCGTGGAGACACATATTGGTCTTGACCTCGATTTTGACAACCTGGTCAATCACAAGGAGTAGCAGTGCCAAAACGAGCACCACTCTTCCCTTCATCGCATTCGACACCGCCATGCCTATTTCTTCCTTGCGTTTTTCGATGCCACGGTGAGGGTGGCGTGGGGCACCATGCGAAGCCTTTCCTTGGGAATCAGTTCGCCGGTTATACGATCGATGCCGTAGGTCTTGTTCTCGATGCGCACGATGGCGGCCTCCAGCCCTTGTATGAATTTCTGCTGTCTTCCAGCCAGTTGCATCAGTTCCTCCTTGCTCTGCGTGGCACTTCCCTCTTCCAGCACCTTGTATGTGGGAGACGTATCGTCGACATCGTTGCCGTCGAGGTTCATGAGTTGCCTCATCATCTGGTTGTAGTCACGGTAAGCAAGTTTCAGTTTCTCGTTGATGATGGCCCTGAACTCTTCCAGTTCCTCATCGCTGTAACGTGTCTTGTCTGCCATAGTCTTGTTCAATTGTTCAAAGTAAAGTATGTTAATGTCTCTATTTTTTTAAGGAGTTAAAGAGGAGTTAAAGGGGAGTTTTTTTTAGGAGTTAAAGAGGAGTTAAAGGGGAGTTAAAAGGGAGTTAAAGGGACATATGTCTGCTTGTTGTTTTTACTTCTCTATTCCTTGCTTTTTTCTTCTCTATTCCTTGCTTTTTTCTTCTCTGTTCCTAGTATATTACTACCTTATTCCTTTCTTATTACTACCTTATTCCTTTCTTTTACTTCTTTATTCCTTTCTTAGAATATAAAGTATCAATTGGTTTTGCTCACTAGGATGTTGACTTTGAAGTCCTCGAAATCCACCTCCGTGCCGTCGTTCTTTGCAAACGTGACGTCGTCGGCGAGCACCTGTGTCTTGACATAGCCTCCGAAAGCCTCCATGGCCTTCTCGAGCGGTTGTGCGGGGTCGATGACGACGCTGATGCGGTCGGTGATTTCCATTCCTGCATCCTTTCGCATCTTCTGCACGCGCTTGACGAGTTCCCTTGCCATTCCCTCGTTGATGAGTTCCTCGGTGAGCGTCACCTCCAGGGCGACGGTGAGGTTGCCCTCGTTGGCGACAAGCCATCCCGGGATGTCCTCGCTGATGATTTCCACATCGGCGGCGTCGATGTCGACGGGTTGGCCTTCAACGGTGATGGGCAGGGTGCCGTCGGTCTCGAGTTGGGCTATCTGCTGCTGGTCGAGTGCGGCCATGGCAGCGGCGACGCCCTTCATCAATTTGCCGTATTTCTTACCCATGGTGCGGAAGTTGCACCTCACTTTCTTCACAAGGAGTGCCTCGCCCTCGGCAAACTGCAGTTCCTTGACATTGACTTCGTTGAGGATGGTGTCGGCGACCACCTCGATGCGCTCCTTCTGCTGCTGGTCTACGGCAGGCACGATGATTCGCTTGAGCGGCTGGCGCACCTTGAGGTCGGCCTTGCGTCTGAGCGAAAGCACCATGGAGGTGATAACCTGTGCCATCTCCTTCCGAGCTTCCTTCTCCGTCTTGATGAGCGACTCGTCGGCCACGGGGAATCGTGTGAGGTGCACGCTGTCGGCCTCCGCCGCTCCCGTCGACGCTGTGAGGTCGATGTAGAGCCTGTCGGCAAAGAAGGGAGAGAAGGGTGCGAGGAGTTTGGCGATGGTGACAAGGCAGGTGTAGAGTGTCTGGTAGGCGCTGAGCTTGTCCTTGTCCATCTCCTTCCCCCAGAAGCGCTTGCGATTGAGACGCACATACCAGTTTGAGAGATGCTTGTCGACGAACTCGTCGATCATGCGTCCCGCCTTGGTGGGTTCATAGTCTGCCAGGCTCTCGTCGACGGCCTTGACGAGGGAGTTGAGTTGGGAGATGACCCATTGGTCGATTTCCGGCCTCTCCTCTACGGGCACCTGAGGCAAGGTGCTGTCGAATCCGTCGACGTTGGCATAGAGGGCGAAGAAGGAATAGGTGTTGTAAAGTGTTCCGAACAACTTGCGCTTCACCTCGTCGACGCCCTTGGGGTCGAACTTGAGGTTGTCCCAAGGCTGGGAGTTGGTCATCATATAGAAACGGAGGGCGTCGGCGCCGTATTTCTCGATGGCCTCGAAGGGGTCGACAGCGTTGCCGAGCCTCTTGCTCATCTTGTTGCCCTTGGCGTCCTGGACAAGACCCGTGGAGATGACGTTCTTGAATGCCACGCTGTCGAAGACCATCGTGCCGATGGCATGGAGCGTGAAGAACCATCCACGTGTCTGGTCGACACCCTCGCTGATGAAGTCGGCGGGGAAGGCCTTCCCCTCGTCCACCAGTTCTTTGTTCTCGAAAGGATAGTGGATTTGTGCGTATGGCATGGACCCGGAGTCGAACCACACGTCGATGAGGTCGGTCTCGCGCTTCATGGGATGCCCCTTGGAGGAAACGAGTACGATTTGGTCGACATAGGGTCTGTGGAGGTCTATGCGTTCGTAATTCTCCTTGGCATAGTCGCCAGGGATGAAACCTTTGTCTTTCAAGGGGTTCGTCGTCATCACGCCGGCGGCGACAGCCTTCTCTATCTCGTTGTAGAGTTGTTCGACAGACCCGATGCAGATGGCCTCGCCATCCTCCTCGCAGACCCAGATGGGCAGCGGGGTGCCCCAGAAGCGGCTGCGGCTGAGGTTCCAGTCGTTGAGGTTCTCCAGCCAGTTGCCGAAGCGTCCCGTTCCCGTGGACTCCGGCTTCCAGTTGATTTCGAGGTTGAGTTGCGACATGCGTTCCTTGCACTCGGTGCTCTTGATGAACCAACTGTCGAGGGGATAGTAGAGCACGGGCTTGTCGGTCCTCCAGCAATGGGGGTAGTTGTGCTCATGGCGCTCGATCTTAAACGCCTTGTTCTCCGTCTTGAGGTCCATGCAGATGGCGATGTCGAGGGTCTCGTCCTTCTCTGTGAGCGTCTCGTCATAGGCGTTCTTCACGAACTTCCCGGCGTATCGGCTCCAGAGCGGGAGGTTGATGTTGCTCTCCACGAATGCGGGGTCAAGGTCTTCCACGGCGAAATACTTGCCTTGGAGGTCGACGACGGGTCTTTGCCTCCCTTTCTTGTCGACCATGACGATGGGTGGCACGCCCGACTGCTTGGCCACCATGGCGTCGTCGGCACCGAAGTTGGGTGCGATGTGCACGATGCCGGTACCGTCCTCAGTGGTGACATAACTGCCGGGGATGACGCGGAAGGCGCCATCGGTGAGGGGTTTCACCATGGGGAGGAGTTGTTCGTAGTGCATGCCTACGAGGTCGGTGCCTTTATAATGTGCCACGATGGTCCATGGGAGCACCTTGTCGCCTTTCTTATAGCCTTCGAGGTCGGCGTCGCGTCCTTTCTCGTTGAAATAGGCTGCAAGCCTTGCCTCTGCCATCACCACGGTGATGGGCTCTGCGGTATAGGGGTTGTAGGTCCTGACGGCGACATAGTCGATTTTGGGTCCTACGCAGAGTGCTGAGTTGGCGGCGAGTGTCCACGGCGTGGTGGTCCAGGCGAGGAAGTAAGGCTTCCCCCACCCTTCCATCTCCGGCTTGGGGTCGATGATGGCGAACTGCGCCGTACAGGTGGTGTCCTTCACGTTGCGGTAGCATCCGGGTTGGTTGAGTTCGTGGCTGGAGAGGCCTGTTCCTGCTGCGGGTGAGTAGGGTTGGATGGTGTAGCCCTTGTAGAGCAGTCCCTTGTCATAGAACTGCTTGAGGAGCCACCACAGCGTCTCGATGTATTTGTTGTCATAGGTGATGTAGGGATTGTCGAGGTCGACCCAGTAGCCCACCTTCTCTGTCAGTTCGTCCCATTCTGCGGTGAACTTCATCACGTCCTCGCGGCAGCGGCGGTTGTAGTCCTCCACGGAGATGTATTTCTCACTCTCGGGATTGTCGATGTCGGCCTTGGTGATGCCCAGTTCCTTCTCAACGCCCAGTTCCACAGGCAGTCCGTGGGTGTCCCATCCTGCCTTGCGTTTCACCTGGTATCCCTTCATCGTCTTGTAGCGGTTGAAGGTGTCTTTTATGGTGCGTGCGAGAACGTGATGGATGCCAGGGTGACCGTTGGCCGATGGAGGCCCTTCATAGAAGACGAACTCTGGGCAGCCCTCGCGCTCCTCCACGGAGCGGCGGAAGACGTTGCCTTTTTTCCATTGTTCCAACACTTGGTTGTTGATTTCGGTCAGGTTGAGACCTTTGTACTCGGGAAATTTCTTGGCCATAATCGCAAGTATATATCTTATATCTTATTGGTTTTCAGACACTTCAAAATCCTTCTCAACATCAGTTGTAAAAGGTTTTTTCAATTAGGGTGCAAAGTTACGCATTATTTTTGAAAAACCCACAGCAAAGGTGCATTTTAACTTGATTTTACGAATGAGGGGGGAAGGGTGCAGGAATTCAGCAAAATTATTGTTATTAATATGATCAACACGAATTATCACGAATTAATCAAAAATTTTCAACAAAACGAGTGTGAAAGTGAATTATATAACCCCTCCATATTTTGTATGTCTATGAGTAAAAAATTTTAATGATTATATGAAACTCGCTAAGCGCTTGGATAGGCGTGAACAAGAGGACGGTGCGCACTAGGGGGCGACGCTTCCCAGCGTCGCCGTGAGCAAGAGGCCGTGGGCAAAAGGTTCGGTGCGCACATAGGGGTCGACGCCTCCGAGCGTCGCAGTGAGCAATAAGGTTCGGGGCAGCAAAACAATCTTGTCGAAGTTTGATGTTGAACGAACCCCGAAGGGGTGGACAGAGTACAGGCAGGTGGTGGAGTGCGAAGCACGGAACCCCTGCTAAAACCGTGGTGGGAACAACAACAACCCCGAAGGGGTGACAGAATGACAACTTCATACACGTCATATCGTTGCTCTGCCACCCCTTCGGGGTTGTTGATTTCATTTCATCGTCAAGCAGGGGTTGCGCTTCGCTCCACCACCTGCCTGTGGTCGTCCCAGCCCTTCGGGCTTCACTTCATAAAACACTACACAACCGGGGGGGCGACGCCTCCGAGCGTCGCAGTGAGCAAAAGGCAGTGGACAAGAGGCAGTGGGAAAAAGGACGTGGACAACAAACTTTTGGAGCAAGAAATCCCATTTGTCGTAGGGACTTGCTTCATGCATGTCCGAAAAGACCAAGTGGTCCCCGAAAGTCGTAGGGGCGGGTCTTGTGCCCGCCCGAGAATATTGCACACCACCATTCTCGGCTTTTGTGCGGACATGCATAAAGCAAGTCCCCAGCATACCAAGCATCCTTGGCGATATGAACACCCCCAAAAATTACTCTACTTGCGGAGCCTCTGAACCTTCCCCTAAGAACATAGATCAACGCCCCCTACCCCCTCTAATCTTAGAGGGGGAGTAAGTTACATCGTGAGCATAGTTGTGAAGACTCTGGGTGAACTCACGGGGATAATGAACCTTCCCATCATTTGTTTATAAACTTCGGTTTTTGAGGCAACTTCGTGTTCGTTGTCAACCTTACCGGTTGGAAAAATTTGGAGAAGTCGAGGATAATGACTATCTTCGCAGCGTGAACCATAAACAAATCAACCGATGACACCTGACCAACTTTCTCACTGCAACATCTCAAAATGCATAATCCTTGATGCGTTACGGACATACATAAAGCAAACAACGACCATCCTCGTGCTGGCAATGCTGGCATGCAGCCTTGCGACAATGGCACAAGACACACCTCGGAATGCTCGGAACAATACTGGCAACCGGAGTGCCGGCCTTGCATGGGGCGACCAAGGCAACGGGACGTATATCAACCCTATCCTCAATGCAGACTATTCCGACCCGGATGTCATCCGCGTGGGAGAGAAATACTACATGGTGGCCTCCGACTTCCACTTCATCGGGATGCAGATACTGGAGAGCGACGACATGGTGAACTGGCGCGTGGTGACACAGGTGTATGACCGTTTCGACCTGCCCGGTTGGGATGCCAACGCCCACTATGCCGGAGGGTCGTGGGCACCGGCCATCAGATACCACGACGGGAAGTTCTGGGTGTTCTTCTGCACGCCCGACGAGGGACTTTTCATGACACAGGCCGAGCACCCGGAAGGGCCGTGGAGTACGCTCCACTGTGTCAAGGCCGTTGGGAAATGGGAAGACCCGTGTCCTTTCTGGGACGAAGACGGGCAGGCTTACCTTGGGCGCAGCCGCCACGGCGCGGGCCCCATCATCATCCATAAGATGAGTGCCGACGGCCGACAACTGCTGGACGACGGCGTGACGGTATATACCGGTCCCGTGGCGGAGGGTACGAAATTCCTGAAGCGCAACGGCTGGTACTACCTCTCCATCCCCGAGGGCGGCGTCGGCGGCGGTTGGCAGACCATCCTGCGCTCAAGAAACATCTATGGCCCCTATGAGAAGAGGGTGGTGCTGGAAAAAGGGTCCACCGACATCAACGGACCGCACCAAGGAGCCATCGTAGATACGCCGGAGGGCGAGTGGTGGTTTTATCATTTCCAAGAGGCGGGAGCGTTAGGACGCGTGGTGCACCTGCAACCGATGCACTGGCAGGACGACTGGCCGGTGATGGGCGTGGACATCGACCGCAACGGCATCGGCGAACCCGTGCACGTGTGGACGAAGCCGAGGGTCGCAGCAGCCACCACCCCTCACCTACCGCAGACAAGCGACGACTTCGAGACCACCACGCTCTCACCGCAATGGCAATGGAACCACAACCCGGTGGATGGGGCGTGGTCGCTGACAGAGCACAAGGGGATGCTGACGCTGCACGCGTTGCAAGCAGGGCATTTCGCCAAAGCCCGCAACACGTTGACGCAAAAAGTGATGGGTTATGAGAGCGAGGCCGTCGCCGCCTTCGACATTTCCCATATGGCAGAAGGAGGCCGTGCGGGAATAGCCTGCATGGGAAAGACCAACGAACTCCTGGGCGTGATGAAGCGCAACGGGAAATATGTGTTGTATCGCGGCAACAACGAGGGCGAGACGGAGTTGAAAGGCATCGGAGGAAGCAAAACCCTATACTTGAGACTATCCTTGGATATCTCCGCAAAGAGCATCCGCTTCGCCTATAGCACAGACAACAAGACGTTCACCACCGCAGGAGAGCCGTTTTTTGTCAACGCCGGCTTCTGGAAAGGCATACGCCTAGCTATCTACCATTACAACGTGACGACCGACGGCGGCCATGTCACCCTGCCATGGGTGAGGTATGAGGTCAAGGATATTTAAGCTATTCAAGTTTATTCTTTAGGATCAGAACCATATTCATTTTCACCTTCATCACCACTGGCGAAAAGCATCCATAATCCATAGAATGGAATCAACTGGAACCAACCAGTATGCCCCAGATCATGACAACGTTTTGAGCCCTGAGCCCATAAAAACCAATACGCGGGAATCGATAAGAAACCAACAACACCTTCGTCCATCGCTCCCGCACCACTAAATAAACCTAAAATAAAAAAATAAATAAAAAAAATAATGAGTGACAAGCCATACTCTGTTCTCCTTATTCGCCCATTAAAGAAGTCGAATGGTCTTTTGAACATTCCACTATTGTCCAAGACATCGGAAGACTGTGAAGAGTCATCGTAATTCCTCCAAGAATTCTGAGAGTCCATAGGTTCCTCATAATCTTGACCCGATTGACCAGTAAAGGCGTCGAAGTGCGGGGGATTGGGGTCTTGCTGTCCCCAATTCCTATTGCCATCATTTGGTGAGCCCGATGATGATCCGAATTGGGCATTGGCAGAGTTATCAACTTTTGGCTCTGCCGGTCTTTCCAATATTTCCAAGACTTGCTTTCTCAAGAACATATCAAAAGCTCCATACGACTGGTAAGCGAGTTCACTAAGTGTCACTGTTCCATTTCTCACAGCCTCTGCTATTTGTTCAGGAGTATAGGCCTTCAAGTTATTAAGTAATTGTTCCTTGGTAATCATAATTATTAAGTTTTAATTATTGTTTCGTATTCGTTCAACTATCATGAGTATAAAGGACGTATGCTCGAGGTGCCATCTTGGATGAGAGAGATGGTTGGCCATCCTTTTTCGGATACTTGATTATTAGGTGGCTTTCATCATATCAATTGCTATTTCTTTGAATAACAAAGACATAGAGGTATTGGTAGCAATAAGAGTATCTTCACGTCATCATAAGGGAATTTCTTTTCCTTGTCATGCATCTTCGATGGTGGAGGTAATGGGACTCGAACCCACGACCTTCTGCGTGCGATGCAGATGCTCTAGCCAACTGAGCTATACCCCCTTTTTGCATTTACCATGAAGATTGCTGCAAAGATAGGAAAAGAAGTTGTGACATGCAACTTTTGAAAGATTTTTTCGTAAAAGTATTTGGCTTTATTTCAAAATCATCTTCACAAAGACGGGATAGTGGTCGGAAGGGTTTCGGCGCTGGTATTCACCGAAAGTGATTTCCTGCGGGGCGTCGTCACCCTTGATGTTGTCGGCGGAATGTTGGAGGGGCGTCCAATAGCTGTCGGTGAGCACGCCGTAAGCCTCAACCTTCACGGATGGTGAGACGAAGACATGGTCGATGCGGCTGTTGGTTTTCAACTGTGTCTTGAAACTGTTGAACGTGCCGTTCTCAGCAAAGCGGAGGTGAGCGACTTCATAACTGTCGGCCAACAAGCCGGAATGAGTGAAGATGCCGTAAATCTCATCCGTCTGGTCCACATTGAAATCGCCGGTGAGCACGACCATGGCACCCTTCGCTATCTCCTGGATTTTCCTCACCACCAACTTGGCGGCCTCCCGACGCGCCACCGTCCCCACATGGTCCATATGCAGGTTGAAGCAATAAAACTTCTTTTTGGTTTGACGGTCCTTGAACTTCCCCCATGTGCAGATGCGGATGCAAGCGGCATCCCACCCCAACCCGGGACGGTCGGGCGTCTCGTTCAACCAGAAATTACCCTGTTCCAAGAGTTTCAAACGATCCTTCTTGTAAAAGATGGCGGAATACTCCCCTTTTGTAGCACCATCGTCACGCGCCACGCCGATATAGTCGTAGCCGTCGAGCGCGGGAAGCATGTCGAGAATCTGCACATGGAGGAGTTCCTGTGTTCCCAGGATGGCAGGAGCGACGAAGTTCACCTGGTCGCAAATCACCTGGCTACGCTTGCTCCACACCTCGCCCTTGATGGAGTCGCCATCGTTCTTGTTGCGGAGGTTGTAAGACCCCACGACCAACTGCTGCGCCATCACAGGGATGGGCAGAGAGAGGACAGCAAGCAGCAACAACAAGGTCGAAAGGCTTTTTTTCATAGTTGGTTAAGGGAAAGCATCAATTTAGTATGAACTCAAACTTCTGCCCCTTGCTGTTGGTGAAAGTGCCGGAGTAATAATCCCCCCTGCATTCATATTGCCCTTTGAATGTGCCGGAGTGCAAACCTTTTTCTGTGTATTCTTCCAGCACAAGGCGCATCGACCCAGTGGCATTGACAGGCACCATACTCGCAATCCTTAAATGCAAGTAGGAGTTTGGGCGCTCATCATAAACATAATAACCGATGAAATCGCCTACATCCTTCGAACTCAAGTCTTCCAGATACATGGAGACAGAATAAGGGCCAATTTTGCCTAACAACTCCTGGTCGTAGTCATCATCATCCTCGGTATGCGGGATAGGGACGACGACCCGTTCCTCCCCAGTCCTTTCATTTGTAACTTTTTCTGTTTCAGGCTCCTGTATTGAATTCCGCTCCGCATTTTCCTTTTCTGCCTTTTGCTGAGAAAGGCGTTCATCCACTTTGGCATCAACCAAGGAGTCGATGTTCGGTTGTGGAGTCGGCTTTTTATTGAAAAAATCACAACTAGCCATAGTCATGGTCGCCAAGATGGCCACCAACAAAATGATAGATTTGAATGCTTTCATAATATGTCTCTGTTAGATTTTGTTCAATGCCTGACGGATGTCGTCGAGGATGTCCTCCACGTCCTCTATGCCTACGGAGAGACGGATGAGGTCGGGAGCCACCCCGGCTTCGCGCAGTTGCTCATCAGAGAGTTGGCGGTGGGTGTGGCTGGCAGGATGGAGGACGCAGGTGCGGGCGTCGGCCACGTGTGTGACGATATTGATCATCTCGAGAGAGTCCATGAAGCGGATGGCGGTCTCGCGGTCGCCTTTCAGTCCGAAGGCGATGACGCCGCAAGAGCCGTTGGGCAGGTATTTCTCTCCTAGGGCATGGTATTTGTCGCCGGGCAGGCCGCAGTAGTGCACCCATGCCACCCTGTCGTCATCGTTGAGGAACTCCGCCACGCGCTGTGCGTTGGCACAGTGGCGCTCCATCCTCAGATGCAGCGTCTGGAGGCCGAGATTGAGCAGGAAACAGTTCTGGGGAGCGGGGATGCTTCCCAAGTCGCGCATCAACTGAGCCACGAGTTTGGTGGTGTAACCCATCTTGCCGAAAGCCTTGACATAGGTGAGTCCGTGATACGAGTCGTCGGGAGTGGTGAGTCCAGGGAACTTCTCAGCATGGGCCATCCAGTCGAAGTTGCCGCTATCCACCACGGCACCTCCCACTTGCGTGGCCATGCCATCCATGTATTTCGTGGTGGAATGGGTCACGATGTCGGCGCCCCACTCGAACGGGCGGCAGTTGACAGGTGTGGCGAAGGTGTTGTCGATGACGAGGGGCACACCGTTGCGGTGAGCGATGCGAGCGAATTTCTCGATGTCGAGGACGGCACATCCTGGGTTGGAGATGGTCTCACCAAACAAGACCTTGGTGTTGGGTCGGAATGCCTGCTGGATTTCCTCCTCGCTGGCTTCCGGGGAGACGAAAGTGCACTCGATGCCAAGTTTCTTCAGTGTCACGCCGAAGAGGTTGAAGGTGCCACCATAAATCTCGTTGGAGGTGACGATATGTCCACCTGCCTCACAGATGTTGAATAAGGCATAGAAGTTGGCGGCCTGGCCACTGGAGGTGAGCACGCACCCCACGCCACCTTCCAAAGCGGCAATCTTTGCTGCCACAGCGTCGTTGGTGGGATTTTGAAGGCGGGTATAGAAATAGCCTTCCTTTTTCAGGTCGAATAGTTGGGCCATCTCGTCGGAATCGTCATACTTGAATGTGGTGCTCTGGATGATGGGCAGTTCGATGGGTTCTCCATTCTTGGGCTTGTATCCTGCGTGGATGCAAAGTGATGCTGTTCTCAGTTTATTTTTCATATTTGGCAATTTTCTTGCAAAAGTAATGCAAAAAAATCATTCTGCAAAATAATATGGTTCAAGATTCTGGAGTTGAAGGGGAGGTAAAGGGGAGTTTTGATTTATTCGGGAGTTAAAGGGGAGTTAAAGGGGAGTTAAAGGGGAGTTAAAGGGACATATGATCACTTTTAGGAGTTAAAGGGGAGTTAAAGGGGAGTTAAAGGGGAGTTAAAGGGACAAATGTTATGCGAGTCGAATGCAAAGTGAAGCATGCTTGCTCTGCCGGAACGTAGCCACAACAATCCCCCACCCTGTCCCGGGAAAATCAAAAAAAATTGACAAGACACTCACACCATTGCGAAAAAAAAGCTATATTTGCAGCGTTGAAACTTAAAATCTCATACGATATGACGCCCGAAAAGAAAACAGAAGCGACGGGGAAGATGAACATCTTCGACCTGTTGAAGAACATCCTGCCCTTTGTGCTGCCCTACAAATGGCTCATCGGCGTGACACTGGCTCTCACACTGGTGGGGTCGTTCATGGCCCAGGTCAATGCCGTGGTGCTCGACCGTGCCGTCGACGCCATCAACGCCCTCATCCAAAAGCCGCAGTTCTCATGGGGCAGTGCGGTGAGCATCCTCACCACCATCAGCATCATACTCTTGGGAAAAGAGGTGATAGCGGCCTTGGTGACCTTCTTCCAACGCTACTACGGCGAGCGAATGCGCATACTCGTGAGCCGTGACCTATCGGTAAGCGTTGTGCGGCGCATGCTGTCGTTCAGGATGGCCTTCTTCACCTCCGAAGGCAACGAGACGGGCAAGTTGCAGTCGCGCATCGACCGTGGCATCATGAGCCTGAGCAACACGGTGAACAACTTCTTCATCGAAATCCTGCCGCTCTTCACCAGTGCCATCCTTGCGCTGGGCCTGATGTTCATGGCCAATGTCTATGTGGGCCTGGTGGCCCTATGCATCGTGCCCATCTATTTCTGGGTCACCTACATTCAGGCGAAACGGATGAAAGGCGGGCGCAGGGGCATCTTCGGAGGGCACCAGGCGGTGAGCCAGAGCATCCTCAACATCATCGAGAGCATCACCGTCATCAAGTCGTTCAACCGCGAGAAAATCGAGGCCGGGCGACAGGCCGACATCCAGCGTACGATGACCGACCTGCAACTCAACACCCGCAAGCAAAGCTATATGTTCAACGGCCTAAAGAGCTTCCTCGAACAAATAGGCACCGTGCTCATCATCATCCTCACCGCCTACCTCGTGCTCATCGACTATCCCGGGATGACCATCGGCAAGATCATGTACCACGTCATGCTCTTCGCCAATGTGAGCGCCCCCATACGACAGTTGCACCGCATCTACGACGACATGAACGACGCCCTCATCTATGCCGAGGGGTTCTTCGGCATCCTCCATGCCGACAACGAGGTGGAGGAGACGGGCAAGCACCGACCGGCACAGGTGAAGGGCGACTTCCAACTCTCGGGTGTCGACTTCACCTACAGCAACGGCACGCAAGCGCTCTTCGATGTCTCCATGCACATACAAAGCGGAAAAATCACCGCCCTGGTGGGACTCAGCGGAGCCGGCAAGAGCACCATCGTCAACCTCCTCGACAAGTTCTACCACCCCGACTGCGGAAGCATCACACTCGACGGCGTGGAACTGAGTGAATGGGACACACAATGGCTGCGCGAGAACGTGGGCCTGGTGCTCCAAAAGAACCATATCTTCGATGGCACCATCGAGGAGAACATCAAATACGGCAATCCCGACGCCACGCACGAAGAGGTGGTGAGGGCTGCACAACAAGCCTATATCTACGACCAAATCGTGCAACTGCCCAACGGCTTCGAGACACAGGCGCTGCAACTCAGCGGAGGACAGCAGCAACGCATCGCCATCGCGAGGATGTTTCTCAAGAACCCGCCCATCATCTTCCTCGACGAACCCACAGCCAGCCTCGACGCCATCGCCACTGAGCAAATCAAGGCGAGCATCGACGCCATCAAGGCGGGGCGCACCGTCATCATCATCTCGCACAACATCGGGCAAATCATCGATGCCGACTACATCTACGTGCTCAAGGAAGGCCACGTCGTGCAAGGAGGAAAACCCGACGAGGTCTACCAACAAGGCGGTGTCTACAAAGACATTTTCGATGCCAGCGCTCGCAGCATGAACGTGGATAAAATCGCGAACACGATAAAAGAGGATTGAAAATTGAAGATTTGAGATTTGAGATTTGAGATTGGAAATTTGAGATTGGAGATTCACGCCAAGAATAGCGGTGCAAAAAATAAGGGCGGGCATTGTGCCCGCCCTAAAATCAAGTCTTAGCCCACTTTTCTTCATTAGAAATCAGATGGTGCGATATCAGCACGGAAGACTTCGACACCTCTTTTATCATTGTATATGTATACAAAATGAATATCTTCATCAACCATCTCTTGTTTGTTAATCATAATACTTTTCTCCGCCTTCAAATCACTTATCAATTGCTTTTTCATAGCAACTTTATCAGATGATGACAAATCAGACGGATTAATCCGTTGATTGATTTTGACCACATAATAAATTTTATTGCCTTTTACATAAGCATCAGTTATCCAAATCCCATCCCCTAAATCTTGAGGAAATTTCATCTCCGATATTTCCATTTTTGTCAATTCCAAGAATGAATAGCCTTCTAATTCTCCTTTGTCTGTTTTTTCCTTGATTTCTTTAAGCTTGTCTGCTGGTATTTCAATTGTACGGAGTTTTTTCCCTGACTCTTCTGACCTGTAAATCATTTTTATACCCAATGCGTTTTCGATAAACATATCTATAGAAGCACTTGGAACATTGGAAACAATCCGTGCTAAATTTTTTTCGGAATTAACGAGTTCTTCTGAACTTGCAATATCTTTCCAATCCTCGTCAGAAATAACATATGTATAGGCAACGATATCACCATCTAAAACCACACTAGTGATAGTAATCCCTGTCCCTTCTATAGGCATAGGCAATTGCTTTTGAAGAGACTTGATTTCCTGCTCGATTGGTCCACGTAATTTCGTTTTCTTTTGAGAAGAGTTATTAAAACAAGAAGCTGTAAACACAAACATCAAGACTAAAAGTGCAAGATGGACAAAAAAGGAATTCTTTCTCATAATATTAAAATTGAATGATTAAACATCTTATTGTTCGTAAGCGGCCTGTCTGGCCTCCTCATGCATTGCATGCAATCAAAGGGAGACTTCAATGACATTTCAGCGGGTAAAGTTAACATTTTTTCCTAAAACAGGAAAGAAAAGAAAAGAAAAAATCACTAATTCTTTCATTTAAGTTTTGCATTCACTCAACTTTTTGACGTTAATGGGAAGTGCCCCCTCTACCCCACCCTGCGGACAACCCCTCCCGGAGACAAACCTGCGACGGGAGGAGAGATGCGCACCGCCCTTTAGCTCATATAGCTCACTTCCACTTTTTAAAGTAGGCTCAAGATTGAACATACTTTATGCATATATGCCCAAGAAGTGCTTTATTGCTCCAAAACGATTTTTATATATTTGGAGTGTCCTTTTCACCACAGCATTCTGAGAATTGTTGCCCGCCCCCTCTTGTTCTGAGCCATTCAAGATAATTTTTGAGTTCACTCTAAAAAGTGTACTCATTTTTTTATTTTTTTGTATCTATCAACGGATTTTTTCACTACCTTTGCCACTGATTCAGAGGTTCGCGTGTCGCGATGAAATGGGAACGGGGTGAGAATCCCCGACTGTCCCGCAGCTGTAAGGCCCTTTTATCGCCTCCAAGCGTGTTGCCACTGCCAGTTTTTTCATAGGCGGGAAGGTGCTTGGCGGTAGGGTCGAAGTCAGAAGACCAGCCTCTGGAGATTGTTTCATGCCCGAGATTCTCGGAGTAAGGATGGAGGGCGCAACCGTTTTTTTATGATGAAGAACAAAGTGATGTTGTTCTGCGCACTTTGCGCAGCAGTATGGGCATTTTTGTCGTGCAAGCAGAATGCCAGGACAGGCGACGTGGGCTATGTTGTCGACTCCTTGAGCGGCCCCAAATACGCCAAGGGATACACAGTGAAGACACTGTCGAATGGCGTGCGGCTGGTGGATGTCGCCGACCCTCAGAAAGACAAGGACCACATGCCGATATCCTACCACTTCGCCTTGGTGCCCAAGGATGTCAAGGCCGAGGTGCCAGAGGGTTATACCGAGGTGAAGGTTCCCATCGACCGTACCATCGTGATGACGATGCTGCAGATGTCCAACTTCACCGCCCTCGACGCCCATGACGTCATCAAGGGAATCACCGGCACGAAAAACCTTTTCGACAAGGACATCCTTGCGCGAGTGAAGAAGGGTGACATTGTCAAAATCGGCATGGAAGGTGAGTTTGACACAGAACTCATCCTGGCCGCCAATCCCCAGGTGATATTCATCTCCCCCTTCAAGCGTGGCGGCTATGACACCATCAAGGAGACCGGCATCACACTCATCCCACACCTGGGATACAAGGAACTCGACCCGCTGGGTCAGGCGGAATGGGTGAAATACATCGCCATGTTCATAGGCAAGGAGAAAGAGGCCGACAAGGTCTTTGCCGAGATAGAAAGCCGCTACCTCGATTTGAAGAAAAAGGTGGAAGGGACGACGACACGCCCGACGGTCTTCAGCGGCGAGATGCACGGCGGCAACTGGTATGCCGTGGGAGGGAAGAACTACCTGGCGCAGATTTTCCGTGACGCGGGAGCAGAATACGTGCTGAAAGACGACAACACGGGAGGCGTCCCCATCGAATACGAACAGATGTATGCCACGGCGGCGAATGCCGACTACTGGCGCATCCTCAACAGTTTCCCCGGCGACTTCTCCTATGAGGCGCTGAAATCATCCGAGCCACGCAACGCCCTGTTCAAGGCGTTCAAGGACCGCCATGTCATCTACTGCAACATGAAGCAGACGCCATATTATGAGATTTCACCCGTGAAGCCCGATGTGGTGCTTGCCGACTTTGTGGCCATCTTCCATCCCGAACTGATGCCCGAGGATTACCAACCCACGTTCTATCAACTGTTGAAATAGGGTGATGAGAAGTCCACTCGCCTTGACGCTCTTGCAGGTATTGCTATTGGTGGTGTTGTTCGTGCTCAACCTGTTGCTTGGCACGGTACACATCCCCGTGGGCGATATCTGTGGGATTTTGTTGGGCGGCGGCGACAACGAGATATGGCGCAACATCGTCATCAATTCCCGCGTCCCCCAGGCGTTGACCGCCATGGTGGCGGGTGCGGGCCTTGCTGTGAGCGGTCTCCAGATGCAGACGGTGTTCCGCAACCCACTCGCCGGACCTTCGGTGCTCGGTATTTCCAACGGAGCCTCCCTTGGCGTGGCGTTTGTCGTACTTCTCTCTGGTTCGTTGGGGGGAGTGGCTCTCAGCCGTCTCGGCTATCTTGGCGACGTGGCGATGTCCATCGCCGCCGTTGTCGGTGCGCTGGCGGTATTGGGCCTCATCGCGTATATCTCCCAGAAAGTGAAGGGTGACGTGACTTTGCTCATCATCGGCGTGATGATAGGCTATCTGGCCACCGCCATCATCGGGGTGTTGAAGTTCTTCTCCGCCGAGGAGGACGTAAAGGCGTTTGTCATCTGGGGCCTTGGCTCTTTCGGCCGTGTGTCAGGCGACCAGATGGTACTCTTCGTCACCCTGATGGCCATCCTTCTCCCTCTGAGCATGCTGCTGGTGAAGACCATGAACCTGTTGCTTCTGGGTGACGCCTACGCCAAGAACCTTGGTCTCAACATCCAACGTTCGCGCTTGTTGGTCATCATCAGTTCGGGAGTGTTGGTCGCCATCGTCACCGCCTATTGCGGTCCGATCATGTTCATCGGTCTAGCCGTGCCCCATCTGGCACGCGCCATCTACCATTCCAGCGACCACCGTATATTGATGCCCGGGACGATGCTGGCAGGAGGAATCCTTGCTTTGGTTTGCAATCTCATCGCCCGCATGCCAGGTTTCGAGGGAGCGTTGCCAGTCAACTCCGTCACCGCCCTGGTCGGTGCGCCGGTCATCGCCAGCGTGCTGTTCCGGAGGAGCAAGAACGACGAGCAATATTGACAGGAGGAATTAGGAGGTAATAGGAAAGTTTTAGGATGGCGGCTCGCTTGCCATTGTCACCCTACCTTTCAATGGCTTCCCGCAAAGACAAGTCTGCGACATTCAACCACGTGCACGGTATGACCACCTTTCCGGTCTTGTCGATGAAGCCCCATTTGCCATTGTCGTGCTGCACCGGAGCCAGGCCTTCGGAGAAATCATCGGAATCATTCCACTCAAATGGGCTTACCATATTCCCTGCCTTGTCGATGAAGCCCCATTTGCCATTGTCATCCTTCACACGAACCAGGCCTTCAGAGAAATCACTGGCAATATTCCACTTGCACGGTATGACCACCTTCCCAGTCTTGTCGATAAAGTTCTCCACGCCATATTCGTCCCTCACCTTGGACAATCCATCGGAGAAATCATTGGCAAAATCCCACTCGCACGGAATGACCACCATTCCTGTTTTGTCGATGAAGCCTCTATTGTCATTGTCGCCCTTCACCATGGCGAGGTCTTCGGAGAAATTCCAAGCATCCTTCCACTTGCACGGTAAGACCACCTTTCCAGTCTTGTCGATGAAGCCAAACTTGTCATTGTCATCCTGTACTATGGCCAGACCTTTAGAGAATCTCCAGGCATCCTTCCACTTGCACGGGACGACCACCTTTCCACTCTTGTCGATGAAGCCCAACTTGCCATTGTGGTCCCTCACCAGGCCTAAGCCATCAGAGAAATCCCAGGCATCCGCCCACTTGCACGTTGCGACCACCTTTCCCGTCTTGTCGATGAAGCCCCACTTGCCATCGTCGTCCTGCACAACAGCCAACCCTTCGGAGAAGTCCCCTGCATCCTTCCACTTGCACGGTACGACCATCTTTCCAGTCGTATCGATGAAGCCCCACTTGTCATTGTCGTCCTGCACACCAGCCAGTCCTTCGGAGAAATCCCTGACGTCCTCCCACTTGCACGGGCAGGCCACCTTTCCGCTCTTGTCGATGAAGCCCCAATTGTAATTATCGTCCTGCACACCAGCCAGGCCTCCAGAGAAATCCTTGGCTTCCTCCCATTTGCACGGTATGACCACCATTCCGGTCTTGTCGATGAAGCCGAACTTCACATTGTCGTCCTGCACTCTTATCAAGCCATCATGGATAAAGCCTCCATCGGTGTTTGTTTCGTTCACTATCTCTAACTCCTCGATGTCGGCTTGTCCAAAGGCCGGGATGGCGGCCGCCATCAGAAGTATCATCGCGCTGATGAAATGCATGATTTTCATTGTTGTATTTTTTATAGGTAAGACCGAATGTGTTTTTATAGGAGGTTTTAGGAGAGAATAGGAGGTGATAGGAAGTGATAGGAGGATGTTCTCCAAGGTCAGCGCATCACCTTCAGGGTCTTTCCATTGCTGTAACGGATGATGTTGAGTCCCTTTTGGATGCCGTCGATGCGCACACCCCTCATGTCGTGGATGTCGGTGATGGCGGGAGCCTCCTCCGTGGTGGCGATGCCATCGGTGAAGGTATCGAGCGTGAGGTAGTTGGCCTGGTTGTCGTCGGTTTCCAACCACGCCCTGTTGGCACCCATCTTCACTTGTCCATCCTCCTTCACGCGGTAGAAGCCGGTCTTGCCATTGTGTACTTGCAGCACGTAGCCACCCTGAGGCACGAAGCGAGCTGCGAGCACGCCACACAACGAACCTTCGCAGTGGATGCCGGTGTTGTCATCCTCCACAGGTTCCTCGGTGTAGCCGGTGAGGAGGTATCTCCCTGGTGCAGCCTCCACCAAGTAGGACTTGTATGCTTCCGGCTCATCCACACGCCTTAGGATGAGCGAGCCATTGCCACACCGCCCGTCCACGGCATAAAGCGTCATTCCCTCCGGCAATGCGAAGCGGAAAGGTATGCAAAGGGTGCTCCATCCAGCAGAACTCACTTCGAGGACATAGGATATGGGGATGGAAGTGAAGGTGTAGCCAGTGAGACGGTCCATGGCAGCGATGTGAGCCACCAAATAGGGATGGATGCGTCCCAGGCTGTCAAGACGGCCTGTTTGCTTAAAGGGCCGTACGCCCGTGGTTTCTTCCGAATTCTGGTAGAGGCGGTATCTTGTTTTCACCACGCTGTTTTTCTCGAAGGTGGTTTCTGCATCCCATTCCGGGGCTTTGGAGAAAGTGCTGTAGTTGAAGGGCAGTTGGTGCCAAGGCTCATTGTCCACATCGGGTGTGAGGCTATGGCTTCCCGGCCATTTCTCGTAGTCTTCGGCAAGGGAGGTTTCTCCTATGGTGTAGTACCAATCGTCGAAGAGGGCATAGAGGTTGTCTGCATTGATGATGCCTTGGTCGCGCAGCCACGCCCATCGCTCCCACATCTCTTTTTTGAAGTATGGATATACCCAACGTGTGGGGCAGTGTATGAAAGTCTGCTTTGACAAAAGTCTCATTTGATTATAGTACCCTCCTTGAAGGATGCGGTATGTTCCATATCCGAAAGTGTTGTCGAGGTCGTAAGGTACTACGAACCATTTCTTTCCATCGTATGTGAACCACTGATAGTTTTTTGACACACCGTCCCAATTGACGGTGAGCAGGTTGTGCAGCATGTAGTCGATGACACTTGTCACGTCGAGGTGTTCCTCCAATTTGGCACGTATTTCTTCATTGCTTGCCTTGGCGTTGACCAATGCCTCAACCTCCTTGTAACAATTTGCGAAATCTTGCAGGTATTTCTTCACCTTGGCAGAGTTTTGCTTCCGCTCGCGAGTCTTCTCGTCGTCGCTTTCCAAATTGTAATAAGGCGAGGTCTCGTCCATCAGTTCCCCACCTATGTCATCGTCGTAGACATTCCCGTCCATATCGTAAAGGTCTTTTGGTGTTCTCACAGAAATGTGTTTCCATGCAATGGTTCCCAAGAAGAAATTGTCGCGGTTGAGTTGATAAGGCCCTTTTCCCTCGATGTGAATATGCTCCGGTGTGTTCTTCTTCTGGTTCATGTTCTTGCGGTGCTTCTTCAGCTGCCAGCAATATTGCCCATAATATTCACCGTTGAAATAGAGTTTCACCGGGAAGGCGTCGGGGTGGCAGAGTGCGCGTGGGTCGGGTTTCTTGATGTCGGCGCGCTCCCAAAGGCGTCCTGTCTCTCCGCGTCCTTGTGTCATGAGGTCGTAGGTGCGATAGGCAATGATGCCAGTGCCTTTGAACAAGTCGTTGTAGAAGGCTTTGAGGTGGAAGGCATCCTGCGACACCCAGTCGCCGAAGGTGATTTCGGGCGTTTCGTCGCCCACCCATTCGTCATCACAGAAGTCAACTTTGAAATTCCTCTTCGGGTAGGTGGTGGAGTTTTGTCCTTGCACGCTTGTGATGATGCGCTTCTTGAAATAGTTGCCATTGCCGTCGTATATTTCCAGCCAACGGAAATAGTTGACGTCTTTCCGAGTTGGGATGTTGGTCTTCGTGCCGGTGATGTTGACATAGGCGCATGTGGGCATGGGCAGCGTGATGGTGACACTGTCACTCCAATCGGTTATGATGTCGGCGAGACCACGCGACTGTATGCACTCGTTGAAGGTTGCCTGTGCCATGGCTTGGTAGAGGGAGAGGAGTATGGCTGGAAGTGTCAGTACCAAGCGCAAGGTGATGCCGAAAGGTTTCCGGTGGTGTAAATGCAATGAGGTGGTGGATGATTTCATTGGATGGGTGCTTGTCTTTTATTTCGGACGGGATGCTTTCTTGATAGCAAGCTTGCAGTCTCGTTATTTGCCCTTTGGAGAGAGTACGGGCAAGTTGGGGTTGGCATCCTCATCCTGTGCATGTGGCCCATTGTTGTTGGATTCGAGGATAGTGTCAAGCAAGAGCGTCACGTCGGTGATATTGACTTCTCCGTCGCCATTCATATCGGCGGTGGGGCCAGCCTCTTTGTTTTGCAGGACAATTTCCACGAGCAGGGCGACATCATTGACGCTGAGCGAGCCATCGCCGTTGATGTCTCCTTTCATTGGGGTGGCGGCAAGGTTTTCCATCCCCATGGACGGGATGGCTGCGGTGAGCAGGAATGTTAGGAGAATAGCTGTTGTTCTCATTTTAGGCTGTACTTATATGCTGCAAAAATAAGCATTTTTTTACATTTTTGGCTTTGTTTGGCATACAAATACTACATTTTTAGTTTTTTTTATTGTTACGCTCGGTGTGACTATTCAATGACAATTTCTCCAGGCACATCCTCCTTGACTCCTCTACTACGTAGACGATGTTCGTCCGAAGTTATCCGTAGACCTCACCATTCTCCCCGATGAGAAGAATGGTGAGTTCGCAATCATTGACGACCGAGGCGCAATGCTCACGGCAATGGCCGATGACCACTTTGCTGAAATCAAGGATTTTCTCTTCGGGTATGATGTTCCACAAGTCCCTTGCGAGGGTGAGGTTGGAGATGTCAGCGGTGATGCCAGCCTCCGTCAGCATTTGTGCGATGAACGCTTTGTCCATCGTTCCCCTCCGGCTATGCGTGTCCAATTGTCCGGCAGCCAGTTTCACCGCCTTGCCCAACATGATGCCGAGGGAGACTTTTTCCACCCCCAATTCGTCGGCCATCTTCAACGTCTCGCCGATGTAGTTGCCATATTCCACGAAAGCCTGCTGAGGCAAGTCGGGGTAACGAGAACGTATGAACCGCTCGCTCTTCGCGCCGCTATTGATGACCACCCTTGGCGCCCCGCTCGCCTTCGCCACCTTCAAACATTTCCTGATGGACTCGATGAAAGCATCTTCCGAGAACGGCATGACGATGCCTGAAACACCGATGATGCTGATGCCACCCACGATGCCCAACCTTGGATTGAAGGTTCTTCGGGCAATTTCCACCCCCTCAGGCACGGAGACGACCACCTGCAATGGCGTGTCAAAAAATGCGAGGTTGTCGCGAATCATCCGCCTTGGCGACTTGTTGATGGCAGGTTCGCCCGGTGGATAGTCAAAGCCGGGCAAGGTGAAGGTGCCCACCCCCACCCCGCCTCTTATGACCACTTCCTGTGGGTTGCCTCCCTCCAGACGGGAGACGGTCGCCCTCACCTCAAGTCCGTTGGTCACATCAGGGTCGTCGCCACCGGGTTTGATGACATAAGCAAAACCGTCTCCATAAGAGACAGCAACAAGGATGGTCTCTCCATCGGGCAGGACGACCGGCACAACATCGGGCTTCTCCTTTCGCAGCAAGGCAGTCGCGGCAGCGACAGCCGCCGCCGTGGCACAAGTGCCCGTGGTCAGTCCGCTGTGCAAAGGATAGAACTCGGGGAGGCGTTTTTCCACTGCACGCCGTAGTCCATAGGGTCCGTCGACATTGTCGATTGTTACGGTCTTGTCCTGAGGAATCACACCCTGTGGAGGGTAAGCAGGCCTTTCCACGGCAAAGACCTTGACACCAGCCGCTTTCGCCGACACCACTTTTTGGGAGAAGCCCCCGCTGACACCACTTTCCTTGGTGAGCAAGGCATCAGGATGGAGTTGGTCGATGAGCGTGTTTGTTGCGTCCTCCTCATAAAAGACCAGATGGTCGGCGGGGAAGCCTGCCTGTATGGCCAAGCCAATGGAAGTCTCGCGATGCAAGATGCGGAACCAACACTCATGACAGCTCCAAAAGGGTTGGAGTTTCCCTACCGTGTTGACACCTGTCAACGCCAGCAAGCGCCCCACCCCATGCTCCTCCATCAATCGCATGGCATCCAGGTAGTCCTTGCACCATACGACATCATTGGAACGAGGAGGGTAAATCCTGTCAAACCTGATGAGGGGCAAATCCAGGCAGAGGGCAAGCGACACCAGGTTTTTGTGCAGGTTTTCTGCAAAGGGATGGGCGGCATCTATGATGAGTCGGATGCCGTGCTCCTTGCAAAACGCCGACATCTCCTGCAAGTCCATGCCGCCTTTCAGATGGACGCCATGTGTGAGGCCGACCTGCTGTTCATCACCACGGGTGGAATAATAGTAGGGTGAACCCGCTGCCTCGAGCACCTCCACGGCCTTCCGGCCTTCCGTCGTCCCTCCGAAAACGAGCACCATGGCTATTCCCCTTTCCTATACAGATGTGTGAAATGCTTGTTGTATAACTCAGACAGTCCCTGGCGGTTGTCGATGGCCTCGCCCACGACCAGCATCGTGGTCAAGGTGAGACCGTTGTCATGCACGATACGGGCCAGGTCTTTCAGTTTTCCCCGGTAGATTCTCTGGTCGGGCCAGGTCAGGTGGTAGCAGGCCGCCACGGGCGTGTCTTCGGGGTATTCCTGCAGCAATTCCCGCTGCACGTCATCGACGATGGCGGCACTGAGGAAGATGCACATCGTACTTTGGCTTTTCGCCAACAAGTGGAGTTGTTCTTTCTCCGGCATGGGCGTGCGCCCTTCGCCACGGGTTAGGATGATGGTCTGCGTGCGCTCGGGGATGGTGAACTGGCTCCTCAGTTCGGCCGCTGCTGCGAGGAAAGATGAGATGCCCGGCGTGATGTGGTAGTCCATGCCGTTGGCGTCGAAGAATGCCATCTGCTCCTGGATGGCTCCGAAGATACAAGGGTCGCCGGTATGCAGGCGCACGATGAAATGTCCCTTGTCATAATGCTCCTTCATCAACCGGCATTGTTCTTCAAGAGCCATTCCCGCCGACGAGCGCACCACGGCGCCGAGTTTGGCACAAGCGGTCAATTCACGCGGCACCAAAGAGCCGGCATAGAGGATGAGGTCGGCCTTCTCCAGCATCCGGCGCCCCCTCACCGACACCAGGTCGGGGTCGCCAGGCCCCGCGCCCACGATTTCCACATGGGCTTTCTTGTGGCGCAGATACTTGCGGTCGATGGCGAGAGCGGCCGTCCAGTGCTTGCCCTTTATCTTCTCCACTATCAGTTGGCCATGGTTGGAACCCAGGATGGCCGCCGCCTCACACACGCTCGGCGTTCCCACATGCTTCTCCACCACGTCGCTGGGATGAGGCACTTCGACGGCAGCCAACTCCTCTGCGGTGAAGAATGACACATGCACGTTGTATTCTCTCTGCACCATCTTGACGAAAGGTTCGTCGGCCTTCACATCGATGGTGCAGTAATTATATGCGCAAGGAAACACTTTTCTGGCGAGGAAGGCCGCGTCCATCTGTTCGAAGATGTCTTCATAGTCGTCTGGTCGATGAGCCAGGCCGAAACCTATCGTGCCTATCATCGGCACGAAATGCAGTGTCAGCATCCCTTTGGGAGCGTCGTGCATGAAGGGGGTGACCATGATGAGCAGCTTGAATTTCTTCGGGTCGGCCTGGCTGATGTCATCGATGAGGGAGACATGGTCGGGAAGCGTCCTTTCCATATAGTCGGTGCCTTGGTCACGCACTTCCAGCAGCAGTGCGGTCGGTTTTCGGTTGACGAAGGCGAAGATGCAGTTGTTCATATCGTCCTGGCTCGGGCAGGACCAGTCAAACCGGTTTCCCAAAGTGTCGAGCGCCCATAGCCCGGCGTTGTCGCTCTGGGTGGTGATGACAGGATTCGCTCCCAATATCCCGGCCACGGTGCTTGTCAGTTCGTTGGCACCGCCGACATGTCCAGAGAGCACGGAGACGACATTCCGACCCAAGGAGTCGACACACACCACCGCCGGGTCTTCGTGCTTGTCGTTGATGAAAGGCGCTATGGTGCGCACGCAGATGCCCATGGCACCTATGAAGACGAAGGCGTCGAAATCCTTCCATCGCTTTTCCACGTCGCTGCGTCTGACGATTGTCGCATTCAATTGTCTCTTGAGTTCGAGGGCGATTCCTGCCCCCGCCTCGCTGATTTGGATGATGGCTATTTTCTGCATTTCAATATGTCTATGGGGTTGTAGTCGTTGAGTTGGACATGTGTGGGAACGTCCTCTTTCAAGCCGAGTTGCTCGCAGGCTTCGTGGAAGAGGTCCTTGCTGTTCGGGTGGCTGGTCATCCGTTGTACGACAGGCGAAGAGACGCTGTTGGTGACGATGCATCCTCCCGGCGGCAACACTTCACACACCTTGGCCATGATCTCCTTCATCCTGCCACCGTGGCCGCCAATGAACACAGCGTCGGGTCGAGGCAGGTCGTCGATGTCGGTTTTCAGGAAGTCACCGATATGCACGTCGATTCCGGGTGCACCAAAACGGCGACTGTTATGGCGCATCAATTGTTCGCACTCTGGCCGTATCTCAAAAGCCACCACCTGCAGATGTGGGAAGAGCAAACGTGCTTCGATGGACACGCTGCCGGTGCAGAAACCGATGTCCCAAAATACTTGTTTTTCAGGCAAGTCGAGGGTTTGCAGTGTCAACAGTCGTATGGGCATCTTCGTAATCATCTTCTCCCTTCCGTCGAGGAGGTCAAACTGCATATCGGGAATGCCGAAGGTTCTTGCAGGTGGCGTTTGTCGTGTGGAGAGGATGAGGCAGTTGGGATGGTCGAAGTTGGAAGTTGCCACCTCCTCAAGTGAAAGCGTCACCACTTGTTCACGTTGGGGATTGCCCAAATGAACGCCGATATGCATCGTGTAATAGTCGTAACCATAGTCGAGCATCCGTTGTGCGATGGCGGCCGGGGTGTGGTTGCGGTCGGTGAGCACTCCGATTTTTCCCGTGCGCTCTATCAGTGCTTGGTCGAGAGCCGGCCAGGGACGTCCTGTAAGCGACACTACGCGCAAGTCGTGATAGGGCATCACCAGTCGGTGTGCCAACATCTGCAGTGAGTTGAATGACGGAAAGAGCTCGATTTCCGCCTTGGGGAGTAAGCGCCTGATGGTGTTGGCGAAGCCGAAGAAGAGGGGGTCGCCGGAAGCAAAGACGATGACATCGGCATCCAACTGCCCATATTGCTCAAAAACGGCATCGAGAGGTGCTGTAATGTCGATCCACAACGCCTTTTCGGGCAAGAGCGGAGCCATGATTTCGTGGTGGCGCTTTCCTCCCGAAAAGACCGAACCCGCCCTGATGATTTCCATCACCTCTGGTGGGAAAAACGGTTTTGGTGCATCCGTGATGCCTATGACAGTGAATTTCATAAATCCCTTCCTGGTTTGAGTTGTTCGGCGTCGTCGAAGGTCAGTATGGCGTTGCACAGCGTGGCAGCCAAGTTACTGCCTCCCTTGCGTCCTTCCACGATAACCTTTGGAATGTCCTTGAAAGGTTTGACCATATGTTTCGACTCCCTCACATGGACGAAGCCCACGGGAGCGGCTATGATGCCCGCCGGCCGTGCCTTACCCTTGCGTATCAGCGTGCACAGTTCCATCAGCGCCGTCGGGGCGTTGCCGAAGGCGAAGAGCGCATCGGGATGTTCCTCCACGGCCAGTCTTATCCCCGCTTGCGTTCTTGTGATTCCTTCCTTGGATGCCATCTCAGCCACGCGAGGGTCGCCGAGGTAGCATTTGGCCTCCAAGCCCAGGCGCGACAAGGCCCCTTTTCGTATGCCGCTCACCACCATCGTCACGTCGGTGATGATGGTCTTGAGTTCGCCATTTGCCACTTTCCGATACAAGGTCTCCACGGCGTTATCATCGGTTTTCAGCAGTCTCTCCATCTCGAAGTCGGCGGTGGTGTGGATGGCATGGAGCAGTGCCCATTTGTGGTCGAGAGGCCAGTCCTTGCGGCGCAGTTCACTGGCAATGGTACGGAAGGAGTTCATCATGATCTGTTGGCCGGGTTTCACCTCTTCGTCCTTCTCCTGTGCATAATAGCCACGGGGGGTGATGATTTTGCCTTCGCTGATGTATGACTGCGAATTGCCGATGAGTATGACGGTGAACATGTCCACGTCTTCCGGGTCGAAATCTGCAATCGTGGCGACCTTCACCTCTTGTTCGTCACGCCCGGCCTGACGCACATAGCCCATGGGAGTTTCCGGTGAACGCCATTTCAAGAACAGTTCCTGCAGACGGTAAAGTTGCCAATAGCGTCCATGCGACTTCGGGTTGTAGATGGCGGTGACGAAATCGCCGGTGATGGCAGCCTTGATACGCCTTTCTATCACTTCCCATGGCGTCAGCAGGTCGCTCAATGAGATGATGCACATGTCGTGTCCGATGGGTGCGCCCAACAACGATGCTGCCTTTTGGAAAGCGGAGATGCCGGGAAGTGATTCCACCTCCACATCAGAACCACGTTCACGGCGCATCTCATAGACGAGTGGCGTCATGCCATAGATGCCCGCGTCGCCAGAGGAGATGACCACCACGACCTTCCCTTGTTCAGCCAATTCAAATGCCTGTTCCGCCCGTTGCCGCTCTTTTTTCATACCGGTGTCTACACAGATGCAATCCTCTTTGAGAAGCGGTTGGATGAACTGGAAGTAATAATGATAGCCGACGACGGCGTCGGCCTGCCGAAGCGCTTCCACCACGGCGGGCGTGATGTCTTCGCGACTGCCCGGTCCTATGCCAGCAACGATGATTTTCTTCATGGTCTATGGGTGTTATGGGAATTTATGTGAGATAATGGATAAGATATACAACGATGCCTGTCGATGCCACCATCAGCATCTCGGCGATGCGGTTGATGCGGACCGCCTTCTCCATGTCGGCGGTGGAGAGCTGGCGGTCTTCTTCTCCGATGTAGGGTTTGTCGAACAACTGTCCGAAATAGTAATGGGGACCGCCGAAACGACAGCCAAGGATGCCGGCCAGTGCCGCCTCGGGATACCCGCTGTTGGGACTGGCATGGTTGCGTCCGTATTTGGCTACGAAGGAGAGCAAGCCCAACCTTCCTGAGGCGACGACCATCAGCAGTGCGGTGAGGCGGGCTGGGACATAGTTGGCCACGTCGTCGATACGCGCCGCCCAACATCCGAAGTCCTTGTAGCGCTCCGTGCGGTAGCCTATCATGGAGTCGAGCGTGTTCACCATCTTGTAGGCGAGCATTCCGGGCGTTCCGGCAACAGCCAACCAGAACAGGGGTGCCGTCACACCGTCGCTCAGGTTCTCTGCGAGGGTTTCGAGGGCAGCCGTGCGCACCTCCTGTGCCGACAACTCCGAGGTGTCACGTCCCACGATGCGAGCCACTTGCCGACGGCCATCCTCCAAGGAACGGTCGAGGGCGACGAAAACGGCACGCACCTCACGGACGAGGGTGGTGCCTGCCAGACAGTAGAACACAATGATGGTATCGAAAACCACACCCAGCCATATGTTCGCCAGCGAGAGGAAATGTCGGATGGCCCATCCGACGAGAAACACCAGGATGATGAGTGTGATGGCCATCAACGCCCCTTTCACCTTGCGATTCTTGCCCTTGTTGAGGCGATGCTCGCCGAAGGCTATCATCTTGCCGAACCCCACCACGGGGTGCGGCAACTGCCGGGGGTCTCCCAACACGAGGTCGAGCAGCCAACCGACAAGGAGCGACAGTGTCTTAGTCATCGGTCAGTATCTGGTATATTCTTTCCAAATCCACATATTGGCGCACATGCAGAGCGAGTTTGTCATATTGTTCTTCCTTGAAGGCTTGATAGTCAAAGGGTTTCCCCATCTGTTCGAGTTTTTCCGAGAAAGGAGAGAGCAGGAAATCGACAAACGGGGCGTTGTCCAAAATGCCGTGGACGTAGGTGCCCATGCATTTGCTGTCTACCCTATAGCCATCGACATTGCCGTTGTCGAGATGGAGCAGTGGCGAGGGTTTGGCATCGCCGAAGGGACGTGTCTCCCCCATGTGTATCTCATAGCCTCGACCATATTCGCACGTCACCTGCCTGGTGGTCTTCTCACCACCCATGTTGGTGGTGACGGGCAACAGTCCAAGTCCTGGCAGGCGGTCGATGTCGCCCTCCACGTGTTCGGGGTCGCACACCTCGACACCCATCAGTTGGTAGCCGCCGCAGATGCCAAGGACGGTGGCACCATTGCGCCGAGCCCTGACGATGGCTTGAGCACACCCGTTGCGACGCAGTTCATAGAGGTCGTGGAGGGTGGATTTCGTGCCAGGCAGGATGATGATGTCGGCCGTGCCGATGTCCTCCACGTTGTTGGTGTAGAAGAGATGAACGCGAGGGTCTTGTTCCAGCGAGTCGAAGTCGGTGTAGTTGGACAGGTGCTTCAGCATCACCACGGCGATGTTCACCTTTCCCCTTTCAGCCGCCATGGATTTCTGAGCCAGCGCCACGCTGTCCTCCTCCTCGATATGGATGTCCTTGTAGTAAGGCACCACGCCAAGGACAGGAACATGGCAGATGTCCTCCATCATCTTCCTTCCCTCGTCGAACAGCCTCATGTCACCACGGAACTTGTTGATGATGACGCCCTTGATGAGTTGTCGGTCCTCGGGTGTCTGCAAGGCGATGCTGCCATAGACCGATGCGAAGACGCCGCCACGGTCGATGTCGCCAACGAGGATGACGTCGGCCTTGGCATGGCGGGCCATGGACATATTGACAAGGTCCCTGTCCCTGAGATTGATTTCGGAGATGCTTCCAGCTCCCTCCAGGACGACGGGGTTGTATCTGGCAGCCAGGCGGTCGAAGGCATCACGCACCTCTTTCCTGAAGTCGATGTCCGACGTTCCCTTTCGCCAAAAGTCATAGGCGTCTTTGTTGCCGATGGGTTTGCCGTTGAGCACCACCTGCGAGGTGTGGTCGGACTGCGGCTTGAGCAGCAGCGGGTTCATGTCGGTATGACAGGGTATGCCCGCCGCCTCGGCCTGCACTGCCTGCGCCCTTCCGATTTCCAGTCCTTCAGGGGTGGCGAATGAGTTGAGCGCCATGTTCTGCGCCTTGAAAGGTGCGGGATGATAGCCGTCTTGCTTGAAGATGCGGCAGAAGGCGGCGGCGATGATGCTCTTGCCTACGTCGCTGCCGGTGCCGACGAACATGATGGGATGCAACTTATCTGTTTTCATATTTCAACGCCAGGATAAAGAGGTAGTCGGACAAGCGGTTGAGCATCACGAGGATGCTCTCATCCACGGGGTGACGGCGACGGAGCGTCCACAATCGCCTTTCCACGGTGCGGGCCTGTGTGCGCGCCAGATGCAAACAAGCGGAGAGTGTGCCACCGTCGCCGGGGATGACAAAGCCCGTGGGGGTGGCAGCGGCATCGATGGCCTGCTCCATGAGCGAGGTCATTTCCGCTGTGTGCAACTGCCGTGGGTTGACATCTTGCTCCGGCGTGGCGACATGGCTCATGACAACCATCAGTTCCTGTTGCACACGGTGCAGGAGCTGCCGGTCGGCGTCATCCTTGCCCATCATCGAACGCGCCATCCCCAGGCAAGCATTCAGATGGTCCAACTGTCCGTTGGTTTCAATGCGGATGTCATCCTTGGGAACCCTTGTTCCTCCTCTCAGGCTGGTGGTTCCCTTGTCTCCGGTCTTGGTATAAATCTGTTTCATAGATATGATAAAGGTGTGTGTAACTGGCTATCACGTTTTTGTGTCTGAAAACGGGGGTGTCGACTGGTTCGCCCTTGGCATTATAAACCTGGGTGATGCTTTTCGGGGTTTCCCCAAGGAACCGTGTGTAGTGGAATTCATGCCCACGGTATTCCGTGCCATCGAGCGTGAAGCGGCGGTAGCCCAACGACAGCTTCCGGTCTTCCTTCCTTGCCGTGATGACGTAGGGCAGCACGCCGCACATCGGATATTCGCCCGTGTCGTCAAGGATGCTCTTGCAGAGATACATCATACCGCCGCATTCCGCAAAGACCCATCCTCCGCGTTCGGCAAAGAGTCGGATGGCTTCCCGGGCCGCCACATTTTTGGTCAATGCATCGAGGTGCTTTTCCGGATAACCGCCTGAGAGATAAAGCAAGTCGCTGTCTTCGAGAGACGGCACCTCTGTCTCGGGGTCGAAAAACACCACGTTTTGGAAGGCATCCAAGGTCTCTTGGTAAATGAAGGAGAAGGACTCCTCGTTGCGTGCCACGACAAGCTTTCGTGCGGCCGCCCCTACGGCTTCGGGGGAGGTTTGACTCTGGACTTTTGGCTTTCGGGCGGGCACAAGACCCGCCCCTACGACTTCGGGGGAGGTTTGACTCTGGACTTTTGGCCCCGGTGCGTTTCGACAAGCACTTTCCTCCGACTGCTGGATGGACGTTGGAGCTCCGAGTTCAAGCAACCGTTTCCAGTTCACATGCTCCTCCAACAAGCTGACCAATGTATGTGCTTCAGGCATCTCGGAAAAGTCAAGTCCCAGGTAGCGCGAACCTTGTTCCAAGTCGCGATGATTGGGCAAAAAGCCGAAACACTCCAATCCGATGTCATCACACACCTGGCGGAGCATCCTTTCATGGCGTTCCGAACCAACCCTGTTGAAAATCACGCCGCAGACATGCACATCCTCCCTGAAATGGACAAAACCGGTAAGCAATGCCGCCAAGGAGTAGGCCGACCGCTTGGCATCGACCACCAACACGACTGAAAGGCCCAGTGTCCGTGCGATTTCCGACGAAGAACCGAGATCGCGGTCATAGCCATCGAAAAATCCCATCATACCCTCAACGACACACACATCGGCGTCTTTCCCGTAATGGGCGAAAAGACCTTGCACATGTTGTGGCGAGGCCATGAATGTGTCGAGGTTGATGCTCGGTCTGCCACAGACCAATTCATGGAACTTGGTGTCGATGTAGTCGGGGCCGCATTTGAAGGGTTGCACCTTCATCCCCTTGGAAACGAACAAAGACATCAGTCCCCTGGCAATGGTGGTCTTGCCGGAGCCACTGGAGGGTGCCGCTATCATAAAACTCGCTTTCATTAGTGCAAAAGTACGATTAAGTGAGCGAAAAGCCAAATTTATTTGAGCTTTTCCGAACGGGAGTACTTTCGGCGAAGCTCAAAAGTACGATTAAGTGAGCGAAATGTTTTCCACAAAAGCATTCATAGGTAAAAAAACTGATTTTCATCATTTTTTCCTTTAACTATTTTGTTTCGCACAAAAAAAAGACTATTTTTGTAAAATCTTTGTTTATATGTCATTCACAACCATCGTGAATGCCATCAATTGGTTAAAAATATATACTATAAAACTACGACACCCTTATGAAAAGAACGTTACATATCCGTGAAGAGGCGGCACGCTGCCTTTTGTGCGAGGACGCCCCTTGCACCAAAGCGTGCAAGACAGGCGACCCGGCCCGTGCCATCCGTGCCATCCGATTTGACAATGCCTTGAATGCCTGGCGGTGGATTGAGGGTTGCAGCGACGCAGACCTTGAGCGAGCCGAACAAGCCTGCATCCATTACGACCACCCCGTCAGAATCAAGGAACTGCTATCTGCCGTCAAGGTAGAGAGCAACAAGGAGCAGGCAGCGGCCGCTGAACAGAAAGATAACACGGAGCCCCCCAGCCTGTCTATCGATTTTTGCGGCATCCATTGCGAGAATCCTTTCTTCCTCGCCTCCTCCGCCATTTGCACCAACTACGAGATGGTGGCGCGAGCCTTCGACCAGGGTTGGGCAGGCGTCTTCTACAAAACCATCTGCAAGCAAGATATCCGCGAGGTGTCGCCCCGTTTCGACGCAGTGAAGAGCGGCACATCATTTGCCGGCTTCCGCAACATGGAACAGTTGAGCGAGAATCCCCACGAGGTGGATTTCGACATCCTGCGACGACTGAAGCAAAACTACCCCACGAAGATTGTCGTGGCCTCCATCATGGGACAGTATGAGGAAGAGTGGATAGAGTTGGCCAAGATGGCCGAGGATGCCGGTTGCGACGCCGTGGAACTGAACTTCTCTTGTCCTCAGATGCGCCTGGCAGGCATGGGCAGCGACGTGGGACAAGACCCCGAACTCGTGACATTCTACACCGCCTACGTGAAGCGGAGCGTGCAAATCCCCGTCATCCCGAAGATGACCCCCAACATCACACAGATCAACCAACCCGCCATGGGAGCCTACTTCGCCGGCGCCGATGCCATCTCAGCCATCAACACCATCAAGAGCGTCACCATGTCGCCCGACGCCGAGGTCAGCGGCAAGCAGACTCTCTCCGGCTACAGCGGACGCGCCGTGAAGCCCATCGCCCTGCGCTACATTCTCGAAATGGCCAAGAACCCCATCCTTACTGGTCAGGACAGGGAGAGCAGAGAAAGGTTTGCCCAATCTTCCTCAAGTAGTGACGGACAGCCTTTCAAGAGCAAGAATGTAGACTTCAGCGGCATCGGTGGCATCGAGACTTGGCGCGACGCCTTGGAATTCATCCAACTCGGCTGCCGCAACGTACAAATATGCACCGCTGTCATGGAATACGGCTACCGCATCATCGATGACCTCGTATTAGGTTTGCAGACATACATGGCAAGGCGCGGTGTAGAGCATCTGGAGGACCTAGTGGGCGAGCAGTTGCCCAACTTCGTCCTTCCCTCCGACCTCGACCGCGAGACGATGACCTATCCGAAAATCGACCGAGACCGTTGCGTAGGCTGTGGCCGCTGCCATGTCTCCTGTCTGGACGGCGGACACCAAGCCATCACCTTCGACAAAGAAACCCGCCAGCCCCGCATCGTCGGCACAAAGTGCGTCGGCTGCCATCTCTGCCGCCTCGTCTGTCCGACCGGAGCCATCGGCATCACCAAACGAGTGAACAAGAAACACTGATATTCATATACTTGTTGGAATCATTTGACACCCAAAGACACGACTCGGGAACAGGAATCCACCGGGTCGTGTCTTGCTATTAGGATATTTGTCATTATTGCACAAACACCTTCTCGCCATTGCAGGTGTACATCCCTCTTGCAGCAGGCTTGTTGTCGATTTTTACGACCACTCATGGCGTACCAGCCCTCCTTGCGGGTTCATCGCCTTTTTCATCCAAAGTTAATGAACGGGATGGTCTATGGAGGCAAGGAGTTGTGGAGTTTTCATGCACAGTAGGGCATCTCCCTTACTCCTCCACTCCATAAATCTTTTTTGGCTCAGGGGGGATTGTCCGTGGATGGCCCCACCGCAGCCTAACCAAAAATCATCATGCATCGGTACATAAAGAAAGGCAGGTCCGAGACTCCACGC
>CADADN010000019.1 GCA_902786665.1 uncultured Prevotellaceae bacterium
ATGGATTATGTAAACTATTTTATTAATTTCTATTATGGTGAGAAAACCTCTTTTGAAGAATGATAATCGTACCAAGTTATTTTTTTACGATTACTAAAATATCACGAATCATCGTTTTAAGGAATGCCAAATCCGGCAATTTTTGGGAAAATGATTATCTTTGCACAAAATTGGTGCGACAGTCATTGCGAATTGTTCGTTTTATAATCATCTTTACCTTTGCACATATATGACTACGACAGAAAAACATCAACTCAATGCCGACTTCATCAAGGCTTTCCCACTGGAATCCTTGAAAGATATGACCATAGAGCAATACACGAACCTAAATCGTTCGGACTCTTTCTGCTATTGGATAGAGAGCAAGACCTATGAGCTTGGCTCTGTCTGGGGTGGGTCTTCATACAAATTCGGCATTTACCAATATAAAAACAGTCCTAAGGGAGATCTGTCTGACGGAAGTTTTGATGACCGATATGCTTGGAATTCGTCTCTTGGGAAAACAGCAGACGAAGCTTTCCTGAAAGTGAAGGAAACCATCATACGTCTTGCCGAGTGTGGTAGAGACGGCAACTTGGAAGTCATAGAAGATATAAAAGAGCTGTGGCCAGTCATCAAATGGAAAATAGCTTTCTTGTATTCAAACGAATCGATTATCCCATACTATAGCCTTGAAAGACTAAGGGTGATTGCTGAGCATTTAGGGATGCAAGGAACGAAGAACGCATCCATCGCCGATATACAACACTTTCTGATTGACAAACGAGAGGGAAGAGATGTTCACGAATATGCGGAAATGCTGCACAATATTTGGAACGAATACGGAGGAAAGTCAGATGAGAGGACAGCTAAAGTTTGGATGTGGGGAGGAGAAGCTGATACGTTCCAAAAAGGCCGGCTTGTATGTGGCAGCAGCGTCTCACACCAGATGAAGGATTACGGTGAGTATAAGGACTATGAAACCATGAGGGCTGATTTTCAGAAAGCTCATGGCAATACAGACGTTTCTGTTCCTGATGCGTATTGGAAATTCATGAAAGACGTGAACGTCGGAGATATTGTTGTCGTTTTCAAAAACAAGCGTGTAGGTAAAGCCAACCATCACACGATGTTGGGATGGGGGGTGTTTACCTCAGAGTTGATCAATGACACGGAAAGCGAGAATCCACTTCAAAGGCTTGTGGAATGGAAGGCAATTTTAGAGGAGCCGATAACTTCGGGAATTGTCAAGAACTCTCTTTTCTTCCATAAAACTACTGACGCACAGGCGAAGGAGATAATGGAACTGCTTGGAATTACAAAAGAAAGTGCCGGCAACGAGGGTGTCAAGCGATACTGGCTGGCAGGCTATTCCTTTGGAAGCAATAACTCACAATTAGATAGGTTTGTTTATGAAGGCATTTGGGAGTGCAGGCTCAATGACGATAATTCAAGTGATCAGAAACTCCTTTCCATAACTAAAAACATTTCAGAGCAGGATGTCATCATTTTGAAATCCACATCGACCAAGGGTACCAACCATGATCAGCCGTTCATGAGAATCAAGGCTATCGGTGTGGTGACAAGTGATGTCAAAACCTCAAAAGCAGAAGGAGCAACATTGTGCAGTTGCAATGTGGAATACGTGAATTTTGACGAGAAAGATTTTGATGGGCCAATATATGGCTCCTACAGAAAGACTATTCACCAAGCAGACAACAAACTGAGAGACCTCATTGATTATGTATACAGTATATTGTTCAAGAATAATATGGCACCAAAGAAATACCAAAAATACATCGAACTACTGACAGAGAATTATAATCTTGTTCTAACAGGTGCTCCCGGAACAGGCAAAACATATATGGCATATGCTATTGCGGAGGAAATGGGGGCTGTAACGAAATTTGTACAGTTCCACCCATCATACGACTATACAGACTTCGTAGAAGGACTTCGTCCAAGAGAAAAAGGTGACGGGCAGATGGGATTTGAGCGGAGAGATGGCATCTTCAAAGAGTTTTGTAAATGCGCAGTAGTCGCATTGAGAACAGAGGTAGAGAATATAGAATTAGACACTCAAACCACAAATCAAACGGGAAAAGTCGATTTCTGGTATTTATACAAGGAGATAGTAGCAGATATTAAATCAGGTCGTTTGGTTTCATATCCGACACCTTATAAAGTACAGGGGCTTTCTGTTAAAAATGATAGGATTGTTTTCCGTGCGAAAAGCAGGAATGCTCGAACAGAAAATGAGAATAATATTAAGCTCTTATATGATTATTTTGTCAGCAATAATATATATGATTTGAGTGATTATGATAGGAGTGGTTATTGGGATTTAATCGACAGATTGACTAACGGAAAAACAAAGACAATAGATTACATCGAATATAACTGGATCCTTCAAGAAATGCTTAACAGGTCAAAATCAACGATAATTCTTGGTTCTAAGATAAATACTGTAACGCATCCAGATATTTTAGATTCAGAGGTCGTTCAATTAAATCAAAAAGAAGAAATACAATTACGCCCCTTTGTCTTTATTATTGATGAAATCAACCGAGGCGAAGCATCCAAGATTTTCGGAGAATTGTTCTATGCTATCGATCCCGGGTATAGAGGCAAGAAAGACAAGATGGTGCAGACACAATATCAAAATCTTGTGAAGGAGACTGATGTGTTCGCCAAAGGATTCTATGTTCCAGAGAATGTGTATATACTTGCCACCATGAATGATATTGACCGCAGCGTGGAGAGTATGGATTTTGCCATGCGCCGCCGGTTTACATGGATTGAAGTGAAGCCAGAGGACACCCAGGATATGCTTGATGATTTGGGAGAAGCATTGGCAGAAGAAGCCAAGGCCACTATGAAAAGGCTGAATGCCGCAATTGCAGAAACAGAGGGCTTGGGTGCCGCTTACAGCATCGGCCCCTCGTATTTTCTTAAGCTGGGTAAGAATGGTGGTGACTTCCGCAAACTTTGGGACATGAATATCGAGCCTCTGTTGAAGGAATATCTGCGTGGATTCCGGAAGAATGATAAGATTCTTAGTAAATACCGGGAGGCATATTTCGGCGAAAAAGCAATAGAGGAAACACTATCTGGAACAGAGGATTTATTTGATGAGAATTAATCTATTTGACAATAACGTCGGGCAGCCTGATGACGGGAAGTACAAAAGAAACGAGGTGACCGCCTTGTTTCCTTTAGCAGACAAAACCGTGGCGCAGCTTTGCAGGGAGAATGAGAATCTGCTCATATTCCCTTACAGCATCGATGCAACCGATGACAGGATTGGAGATTCGTCTGTGATGAGCATCCTCAACACAGACAATCCCGACATTGTGCGAATTTCTACCGGCAATGTGATGGGCTTCATTGGCATTGATGATTTGAGAATTAAAATCAAATCGAGATTCGACAAGGGACGGGATGACTATCTGCTGCACTACATGCTGCAAAAAGTCTTGTTGTTCAATCTCTTCGACCTAAGCCATGATAACGAGCAGGAGGATGTCTTTGACTTCATCATGTTCATGTTCCCATATTTCCTCAAAGCCGCCATGCGTCAGGGGGTGTATAGAGAATATCGCCATTTCAAGCACAATGATGCCAATGTGAAAGGTCCGATTGACATTGGCCGACATATCGCTCGCAACATCCCCTTTATAGGGAACATCGCATATTCAACGAGAGAATATACCCACGACAACGACATGACCCAACTCATTCGTCATACCATAGAGTTTATGAAAACAAGAAAGTATGGCATGGCCGTGTTGAATATTGACAGAGAGACGAAAGATTGCGTAAAGATAATCAACGAGCACACCAAGACTTACGACAGGAATGAGCGAAGCAGCATTGTCAGCAAAAATCTCAGACTGAAAGCCCACCCTTATTATACGGATTACCGCCCTTTGCAGTGTCTATGTCTTCAGATCCTTCGTATGGAAGAAGTGAAGTATGGAGAGAGTGATGATGAAATATGTGGAATCCTTTTTGAAGGAGCATGGCTGTGGGAGGAATATGTCAATGTCATACTTGAAGAGCACAGTATGGGATTTATCCATCCCGAAAACAAACTTCATAGGGGCGGTATCTATCTTTTTGAAGACCGTAGTGGTGTGCGCTATCCTGACTTCTACAAGAATGGCTTTGTGCTGGATGCCAAATATAAACGGCTGGGAGGGTATGAAAGGGTATCGCAAGTAGATAGGAATGACATCCATCAGGTGATAACCTACATGAACAATCTTAATGCCATGAAGGGTGGCTTTGTCGCTCCTTTGGAAAACAAACAATTCATCATTCCATCTTCTCGTCTCAAATCAAGTAAGGGGATGATGTCAATCTATGGCATTGAAATTAGTAAGGCAACATCCTCGTATGAGGTTTTCTGCAATGAGATGAAGAGAAATGAGGCTATATTTGTTGGAGCATTAAGTAATTAGGCGAGTTTATGAGCAATACAAATAACTCTGGATGTGGCTGTGGATGGTGGCTTGTCATCATCGCCGGTATTATTGTCATTGCCATTATTGCGAATAGTGGGAGCAAAGGCAGTTCGTCAAGAAGTCACTATACAACTCCGTCTAACACGTATTCACCATCTTCCAGCAAATATACGCCATCGACACCAGTGAAGTCCAATCCCTTTCCAGTATCCTCTTCATCATTGCCCGATTATCCACCGATTCAAAGCACTCCATCGCAGCCTGTTGAACGTTCATCTTCCAGTTTCACACCAGATGACGCTTATGACGAGGGATATGAAGATGGTAATGAACAAGGACTGGAAGATGGGCGCAATGGTTATAGCTATGAGAGCAACTATGATGATTCGAATGATTACTATGACTATTATGCAACAAGGTATGAAGAGGGCTACGCAGATGGGTATGAAGATGGATATAACGAGGGAAAATCCCAATTTGATGAAGAACAGGAAGAAGACGACTAACCAAATCTATAACGATATGATCAAATTTCTATTACTCACATCTATGTTATTCCTGGGCACACCTGGTCAGGATGTTTTCGCACAACAAAAGCCCAAGCAATGTCAGGCTACCACTCAAAAAGGAACACGTTGTAAAAGAGAAGCAGAGCCCAACAGCTAGTTTTTGCGATGTTCACCAGGCCAAAGACTCGAAAGTGAAGCAATGCAAGGCCAAGACAAAAGAAGGCAATAGATGTTCAAGGGCTGCCAAGAACAATGGCTACTGCACGCAACATTACAAGATGCATAAGGAAGGCAAGATTTAGGTCATGAAACTATCGTTTCAATGAATGGCCATCATCCTGGCTGTTGACGCCGACTTCCCACTCCCGGTTGCTGTCACTTGAACCACCACGCTGCTTGGCGACCTTGTCGATAGCGCGACCGATTCCAGGACCAGAGATTTGACGTCTCTGGTCTTGTTGTTTCTGCACCTGTTTGGCCTGAAGGCGACTGACATCAAGGCCATGGTCTTTCATGTTGATGATGGTGCGGTTGGCGAAGTCGATGCAATAGTACTGGTCATCGACACGGGTGATGAAATAGCCGTCCTCGTGGAGTTTTTCGCGGAGGGCTTCGTCGGTGGTGGTATCGAAAATGTGGCGCAGCTGTGACACTGTCTTGCTGACGTTCTGTCCGGAGTCTGATGCCAGAGAGATTCGCTCAGGATGATAGTACTTGCCGATTTGACAGAGGATGTTTCGTTCCAGTTCGTTGGTGGGGCAGAAGGACTGGAGCCAGGCGCGTCGGTCGTTGGAGCGCAGCGTGGTCAGGATATATTCTGGAAGTCGATAGGTGTTGCCAGCATATTGGACGCTGCCGTTCAAGAGTTTGGTGCCGAACTGCCGACGGAGGAGCTGGTTGAGTTCCTTGGTGGTCAGGTTGATGTTGTCGTCGAGCATCTGGTCGATGAAAGCATCTATCTGCCGGAAACGGTCTTCCTTGGACTGGAATTGTAGGAGTTCTTTGATTTTCACCACGTCGCTGCCCTTGAAGACGGTCTTAGTATGGTGGTCAACAATCAGATAGCCGTAGAGGGAATCCTTGGAGCCGAAGAACACCAGGTTGATACCGAACTTGGTCTTCATGGCTTCCTGTAGTTCTCTTTTGTTGGCCAGATGAAATCAGTGATAGAATACAGAAAGATTCCGTTTGACAAAAAAAACGCACACCATTTGAAGTGCGCGTGAAAGTGTGCGTAAACACTGTAACTTGTTGGTAGTCAGCATTTATTGCGGAGAGAGAGGGATTCGAACCCCCGGTACCTCTCGGTACGTCGGTTTTCAAGACCGATGCATTAGACCACTCTGCCATCTCTCCTTGAGTGGTGATTTCGAAAGCGAGTGCAAAATTACTTGTTTTTTTTGGGGTGTGCAAATTTTTAGTCACTTTTTTCACTAGTTTTTGAATGAGATGACTCTTTTGGGGTAAGTCTCTGGCCACAATGATATGAATGATGCCTTAGGATGGGATGGAGGTATGACGAATTGTGATTGGCTTGATACGTGGCGATGGAGGCCATCGTGGAATACAGATTCCAGTAAGCCTCCATCGTCATAGCCTTGGATGAGCCTAGGTCATTCCAATATCTTGGTGACTTCGGCGATGCTTTTAGCTTCGACACTAGAACTGTTCTTGCCTTTCACATAGACACGTCCGGCCTCGTTGTCCACATGGGTGACAACATAACCGGGGCGATATGTGTTGACCCAAGTCGCCCAGACCTCGTCGCCCACCTTGATTTTCTCCTTGAAGGGGATGAGGCGCACATCGGCCTTGTCGTATGCCTCTACCTTGCTGCCGAAACCCAGCACCAGCACCTTGCTGCCCTCCACGTGGATGAGCGTCCCTGCCAGCCATTCATTGTCCTTGTGGATGGCAACTTGGGCGCCACTTTGCCATTGCTTGTCTTTGATGACGGCGAATGATGACGGTTTCAAGGATTCACCCTTTTTCTTCTCAGCCAACTTGGGGCTTTCGGGATTGTCGGGCCATCTCTGGTCGAGGTAGCATACCTTGGGTTCAAGAGGGTTGCTGTCGTCAACGACGATGGCTCTCTCCAATCCACTGCCGCTCTGCCACCATGTGAGCACCACGTCGCCTTTCTTTGCCTTGGCGTTATTGGGCAATGGGATGATGAGCGCGTTGGGCATCTCCACTTCGCCGTTGTAGGTGGCAAGTGTCGATTTCTCCTCACCTACATTCTTGACCGTGGTATCATAGAAGATGAGCACTGCTTCCTTGGGTGGTTTGCCCTCCTTCACGGCTTGGGGATAGTAGGTGTAGGGGCTGAGAACGGTCTGGCCATCCACGATTTTCACTTTCACTTGTTGGGGGAAATCCCATGGCCAGGTGTTGTTGTCCTGGGCGATGGCAGGCATCGCCATAGCCATTGCCATCATGCTGAAAATTGCTCTTGCTAATCGTTTCACTTTTTTAGTCTTTTATGATGAATAGTGTAATCTGTGATGATGTTATTTCACGACAAACTTCCTTCCGCTCCTGATGTATATGCCGGGACGCAGGTTGTTGCCATCCACGCGGCGGCCGAGCAGGTCGTATGTGCTTCCGTCATCTCTCTTGCATGAAGAGGGAACGGTGGTGATGCCGGTCACTTTCTCCGTGGTGCAGAAGGTGAAATATTTCGGGGTGTCGTATTTCGCCGGGGAACTGTCGTGGAGATAGAGGCCTGTGCCAACATTCTTTAAGGAGAAGCCTTTTCCATCCACATATTCTATTTCCCACACGGCACCGTTCCTGATATCTTGTCCGTTCTGGTTGTTCAGTCCGAGGATAAAGCAGCACCAGCCGTCGACAGGTTGTGAGTTGAGGTATCCGGGATTTCCCCAGATGCTATACTCAGTGTTGTCGGGCGTCATCAGGCGCAGCAGCCAACTATTAGCCACGCTGCTGTTCACCAGTTTGAAGTGGTAGCCGGAATTGTCATCGCTGAACGCATCGGAATACTCGCTGTATACCAGGTTCTGGTTGTCGATGCCGTGGAATGCCAACCCCTCCTCCTCGTTGACGATGGCGAAGGATTTGCCTTTCGCCTCGTTGAGGCTTGTGAACCTTTGGTCGATTTGCACCACGGGTTTCTCGATGGGGTAGGTGACATCCACCGAATAGCGGCTACAGAACTTCCATATCTCATCGCCGGTGAGCACGCCGAAGTCGTTGGAAATCCAGTGACCCTTGTTGGCCATCTCCATCAGCACCACTTCCACGCCTTCGTTGCCCGGTCCCCATACATGGCGGGTGATGTGGGGCGTACCACGGTAGTTGCGCGTCACGGTGGCGGTCGTCGGGCATCCGTTGTGCTGAATCCAGACGTTCAGGTTGCGCTGCACGTTGGCAAACGACACCACGTCGTCGGTCGTGCCGTGGGTGTGGATGATGGGTATGGGACGCACGTTGGGGTTGGCCGTGGCACCCCCCATCGGGTAGCCGCTGATGGGAGCGAAGGCGGCGATGCGGTCGGCAATTTTGTTCATCGCATGGTAGGTGAACATGCCACCCATGGAGAAACCAGAGAGGTATACCCTGCAAGGGTCGATGGAATACTTCTCCACCATCTCATCGATGAGGGCGAGTATGAAGTTGATGTCACGGTTGCCAGAGATGTCCCATGACCTGTCGATGCCCTCGGGGAAGACGGTGACGAACTTGGCGGTGTCGGCCACGGTCTCAATCTTCAGCATCCCCTTCTGGTAGTTGGCATCCTGGTTCATACCGTGGCATGAGATGAGCAGCGGCCGGTTGGTGCCAAGGTTCCTTGGTACGTAGGTGATGTAACTACGGTTCAATTGGCCCACGCGTATGCTTTCAGCCGACAAAGACAGAAGGCACAGGGCCATGGCGAAAATGATCAGTAAGCGTTTCATATTTGTTGGTAATCGATTTGCGTGTTATTTGATATCGACGGAATTGACGATGGAGGGGAAATATTTCTCGAAGTCCTTCGCTCTCGAACTTCTGAAATAATATTTGCCCACCACGCCGGTCATCGCGTCTTTCTTAACAATGAAATACATGCAGGTCTCCCCAAGATTGGTCGACTTCATCGTCATCACGTTGCCGTTGACCTTTGCTTTCTCAAACACCTCATCCTCGCTGCCTTCCTGCTTGAACTTCTCCGCGCATTCGTTGAGGTCGGCGAAGGTGCCGTCTTGCTCGTATCTCACGTTCATACGGCTGTCCTTGTCGTTGGTCTCGGCAGTGAACGTGGTCTCGTCGGTGAATCTCTCCTTCAAGGCTTCGGGATAGCCGATGGTGAAACGATGGCTGTAGAAGGTGTTCTTCAACCCGGCGCTTCCCTCAGCCCTTTTGGCAGCAGCTGCAGCAGCCTGTGCTTCCCTTGTCTCCATCGCCTTACTTGCATCCTTGGCCGATGTCCCCGATGTTTCCGCCCCCTCAGGGGTTGTCATTTCGCTTCCTTCAGAGTTTTCTGTTTCCACCCATGGGAGCGGGGTGTCGTTTGCTTTTTCCTTGCATGAGGAAAGGGTGATGGCAGCAGCTGCCATCATCACTATGAATGTCGCTTTTCTCATTGTAAACAGCGATTCAATTAAATGTATATGCACGTTTTTTTGACTTGTGGAAAAATATGCTGGAAATGCCCCCTTCAGCCGCACCATCTGTAGCACAGCTTGATAATAGGGTAGGGGTCAATCGGAAAAGTTGTACATCGCATTCTCCATAGAGTAGAACAACTTCATAAAGTCTTTCGACCTGGCGATGAAACCTTGGTAAAACTCCTGGTAGGCCTTTTTCACGGTGGCGCCGGAATAATCTTCCACGAAAGCATTCTCGCCCAAGGGACTTTTCTTGACGACAGTGTTGATCAACTTGCCCTTGTTGAAATAGAATCTGAACTCATAATCCATGTCCTCACTCTTGTCCTCGATGTCAAGCCAGGGTTGAAAGGCATAGATGAAGGCGATGTTGCCGTCTTCATCGTATAGATATTCTTCGTAATACTCACGCACGGCATAATTGTATTTCGTTGTGACGAATTTCAGCCAATGTTTTGCATAGATGAGGTCGTCGGGATTTTCCTTCTCACCGAAATACATATATACATTTTCCTTGTGACCGCCTGTTGCTGGTAGGAAATGGCGTGCTTCCACGTGGTAGCATTCCATCCATTCGGCGCCATCGTTTTCGTTGGTGCCATTGTGGGTGTTGATATACTCCTTCATAGCCGCATAGCGCTGCCTGATGCTGGCCATCGTGTTTTGAGCCACGCCCCATTGTGCATGTAAGGCAAGGCAGAACAAGAGTATTGCCAATGTCTTTTTCATATTGTGTCTCATTATTTTGATGATGGTTTATCGTTTGGTTGCCAAGCCGGAAGGCCCTGCATTTTCGCTGCGAAGATAAGCAATTCAAACGAATTCTCCAAATATTCCAGCACACCTATATTAAAATAGCAACAAGGACTAATGAAAATGACATATTTTTGCAAATGGAAAAGCATGTGATAATAAGTTGTAAAGACCAATTTGAATAATGAAGAAGATGGAAAAGCCAAGAAAAACCATGTGCCAATCGACACAGTGCGCACGATGTAGAGACGGGATTCTTCCCGTCTCACCAGAAGGATGTCAAACCCATCAGATGACAGCGGAAAAACTATCAACATCAACGGACAGTGTGACGGGTGTTGTGACGGGTGATGTGACAGAGGATGTGACAGAGGATGTGACGGATGGTGTGACGGGTGTTGTGACGTTTTATGACACGAACAAACCAGTCTCAACATCCTGTGATTCAGTCAGATGTGAATGCGGTTCTTTTGAGGGTGTGACGCTCAATGTGACGCTTGATGTGACGTTCGTTGTGACGTCCTTTGTGACAGCAAATGTTACAAGTAAAAAAGAAAAAAACAAAAAAACAAAAGAAAGAAGATATTCCCCCTGCACCCCCTTAAGAAGAAAAAAAATAAAAAAAGAAAAAACAACCACACAAGCGCGCGTGCATGCGAGAAAAATCCCGGCAGGAAAACTTGAAGAACGATGTTTGCAGCCACACAGGAGTTTGGGAATTTTCATATGTTTATGGCGCATGCTCCTTTACTCCAAGGTTGACCGTTTTCTGCCATTCAAACGATTCCATGCTATTGAATCGGTCTACGGAGTTGAGGAGTTTGGGAGTTTCTTACACCTATGGCGCATTCTCCTTTGCTCTCCGACTCCGTAGACAATCTTTCTCTCCGAAGAGAGTCGATGGATATCACATACTTACTGAAGCATGAGGATGATGGTCCTTTCTTATTTGAATTTGAGGCTTGAAAGCAGTTCGGCCAACTTTGCGATGACAGCAGCATCGTCGGGAGCATTCACGCCACTAGGCTTAGGCAGGAACACCCTTGCCGTGCCCTTGTCGCCAAGGTCGGCATAGAGGACGAGGCTTTTGCCATCGGGTTGCCATCCACCTTGGAAAGACACGTCGCCCACCTTGATGGGGTCGATAGCCTTCAGTTTGGCGATGTCTGACTGGCGGGTGTCGAAAGTGATGTTGGCATCATGGTTGATTTTGATCTCATAGGTGGGTGTCACACCAGCCTTGGTGCGGAAACTGATTTCATGGTTCTTCTGCAAATACTCAGGTTTGCCATTGATTTCAAAATCTTCGGGTGTGGCCATGCTGAAAGCATCGGTGCTTAGCGTGTTGGCATCCTCTGTCTCAGCCTTTTGCTCCGTAGCCTGCTCATCCTCCGGGGTTGCCTCTCCGCTACCGGTGTTGTCGGTCTTGTTTCCACATGATACCATTGCTACAGCTGCTACAGCTGCGATGGCGAAACTGAAAATAGTCTTTTTCATAACTGTCTGAAATGTTAATAAATGAATTGATGATTGTTGTTGAGTTATTTCTCGTTTCTTGTTTTTTTCATGTATTCATCAAATTTCATGTCGATGATTTCCTCAATTTTCGCCTCAATCCTTTTACCCATGACACTCTCCATCTTGAGCAGATGCTCTTGATACCACATCGCATATTCCATGGCTGAGTTTTGGTATTCTACATTGGGCATATCATTGATGTTTTGGTGATGCAAAGGTAGGTATGAAAGCCATTTTCCCACTTATCATTTCGTGAAATAAAATTATCATTTCGTCAAATTGGAGAAAGTTTCTGTATGAAAATGTGAAAAATTGCAGTTGTGATGAATATTTATACGCAAAAATGTAATAGGGCTATCTTACCGTACCCGATGTCACTTTTTTTCGCTAATTTTGCATGCTATTCGATATTTTTCAAAAAAAACTGCCTTCTGGGGTGATGATTCTTCATACTCGGCTGTATATAGGATAAAACAGCGAACAAAAGATGCAAGACAGAGAACGACAGTTTGAACGACTTTTCCATTCGGAATACGGCAGGATGTACAGGGCCGCCCACATCCTGCTGGGCGACGACGACGATGCCAAAGATGCCGTACAGGACGTGTTCGCGCGACTCTGGGATGGCAGCGTGACTCTACGCGAGGAGTCGCAACGGGCGTTCCTGCTCACCTGCGTCAGAAACCGCTGCCTCAACATCATTGCACAACGGCAAAGACAGCAAGAAGCCACGGCGCAACTAGCGACGGAGCCCGCCAGGGGCGAAACAGAGACCTGGCAGGACAAGTCTGACGAAGAACTGACGACGATGGTGCAACAATACATCGACGAAAGGCTTACGACCCAGACAGGACGCGTCATCCGAATGCGCTTCGACGATGAGAAGTCATACAAGGACATCTCACATTCCCTCGGCATCAGTCTCTCCGCCGTCAACAAACACATCGTGCAAGGACTGAGGAAACTGCGTCAACAATTCAACAAACGAGAAGTATGAAGAACAAAGACCGAATCAGGATGCTCCTCCACCCGGAGCAATACACCGACGAGCAACTCGACCAAATGCTCGATGAGACAAACGTCCCCATCCCCGATGTGGAGGAGGAGTGGCAGCAATTCAAGGCTAAGCGCCAGCACCATAGACGACAAAGCCCGATGATGCGATGGGCCGCCATCATCGTCACCGTGGCCGCTCTCTCTGGCATCACCTATGCAGCCATCCAGCATTTCAGCAAGACCAGCGACGTGAAGGAGGACACACCGACCGTTGCTCCCCAACAAACCCCGGAGGTGCAGGAAGCGGAACAACAAGAGGCAGAATACAGCGTGGCGCCGATTGTGGAGAGGAATGACTCCATCAGGAAAGACCAACAGTTCAACAACGTGGAACTGCAACAAATCATGCAGCAACTCAGTCGTGACTACGGAGTGAAGGTGGTGTTCAAGAACGAAGCCACACGCACACTGCGATTCTACCTGAAATGGGAGGCCAACGATTCCATCCAGGACATCCTCAATCGCATCAACCATTTCGAGAAAGTACACCTCACGCTTTCCGAAAAAACCATCACCATCGAATAGGACATCATCATGAGACATCTTTTCATCATCATATTGTGCCTCGTCGCCACGACGGCAGGGGCTCAGCAACTCACACACGACTTCAGGAACACCTCCCTCTCCGAGGCGCTCATCTGGATAGACAACGCGCAAAGCAGTTACAAAATCAACTTCATCTTCGACGAACTGGAGGACTTCACCGTCACCACTTCACTGAGGAACGCCTCGGTCAAGGATGCCGTCAAGCAGGTGGTGGGCTTCTATCCCATGCGTGTGACCTCAGAGGACAAGGACATCTACGTGGAATGCATGCAGAAGGCTGACACCAAACTGACGGGGCATATCGTCGACGAGCACGGAAAGCCGTTGCCCTATGTCACCGTGTCGCTCCTCGCTCCCAACGACTCCGCCTTCATCACAGGAGGTGTGAGCAATGAGAACGGCGACTTCGTCATCCCGTGCCAACCCCGCCAACTCATCGTCAAACTCACCTATGTCGGTTACAAGACCGTGACAAGGAACGCACCCGTGGGGCGGCTCGGCACCATTGCCATGCATCCCGACACTTATTTGATACAAGGAGTCACGGTAAAGGGGGAGATCCCACAATACAAGATGACGCCGGGCGGAATGACCGTCGAAGTGCAGCATTCCATCCTCCACGATATCGGCAATGCCGACGACGTACTCTCGATGATGCCCATGGTGCAAGGGCGCGATGGCAAGTTCGTGGTGCTGGCCAAAGGGGAGCCGGAAATCTACATCAACAACAAGAAGGTGAACAACGTCCAGGACCTGAAGCAGTTGAAGTCTATCGACATCAAGAGCGTTGACATCATCACCGCCCCCGGGGCACAATACAATGCCGAGGTGGATGCCGTCATCCGCATCAAGACAATCAAGGCACAAGGCGACGGGCTGAGTGTGATGACTACCATTGATGCCAAGCAGAACAACAAGTTGAGCAACTACGACGACCTGACAGTGAAGTACCGCCAAGGCGGCCTGGAGGCTTTCGCCAATGTGGCACTCGACAACGGTAATCACAGCAACGACCAAGACCTCGACCAAGAGTTGCATATCAGCAAGGATATATTCAATGCCAGTGTGGACCTGCCGGTAAGAAGCACCTGGACAAGTTTTCAGTACATGGCAGGGATGAGTTATGACTTCAACGCCGACCATTCCGTGGGACTGAGTTTCTCGTCGGAGCATTTGCTTTATAATAACTTCTATTCAGATATGAGGCAGAACTATCTGAAAAACGGGGCATTCTATGGCGACGTGCATCTGAAAACGGATATCAACGAAAACGACAAACCCGTCTGGGAACTGAATACGTACTATGTAGGAAAAGTGGGGAAATTAGGCATCGACCTGAATGCCACATTGCTGCGACGTGCATCGGAAGACCATATCTTCGGACAAGAGATGAGCAAGGAATTGGGCGACAGGACCATCACCACCCATAGCAATGAAGACCGAAGGATGGTGGCTGGAAAGCTAGTGTTGACCTATCCCATATGGAAAGGCATGCTGAGCGGCGGTTCGGAGGTGACGAGCACGGAGAGCCATGGCCGCAACCATAACGACGAGGAAATCATACCCACTGCCGACAACGAGATGGACGAAAAGAATATCGCCGGCTTCGCCCAATACGAGTTGCAACTGGGACAATGGCGCCTGAATGCAGGCCTGCGCTATGAACATGTATCTACGGATTACAGTTCGTTTGGCATCTGGCAGCCTGAGCCTAGCCGTACCTATAACGACTGGTTCCCCAACCTCTCAGCCGCTTGGCAGAAGGGCAAGTGGAGTGCGCAACTGAGTTATGGCAAGCGCATCACCCGACCACCTTATAGTATGTTGAGTTCCATCGTGATTTACGACAGCCGCATGCTATACGAAGGAGGCAATCCGTTGCTGCGCCCTTCCGTTCGTCAGAGCATCGACTTCAACCTGACCTATTCGTGGCTCAACTTCATGGCAGGTTTCACCCGTGAGAACGACTTCTTCACCCATGTCGGCAATGTGTATGACGAGGAGAAAGAGATAGGCATATTCCAACCCGACAACTTCGACCACCAGGACCGTGTCTATGCCACACTTGTCGCATCACCAAAGTTCGGCTTCTGGCAGCCCTCCGCCACACTGCACTACTATCAGCAGATGTTTGATGCCGAGAAGTATGGTGCACCGAAGAAAATGAACAAGCCCGAATTCAGCTTCGACCTGAAATCTTGGTTCGTGTTTGGAGGGGATTCGCCATCCCCGACCAAGGCTCTGCTGCAAGTCAGTTATTCCGGCAGCAACCATTGGGGATTCATGTATCGTGGCAGCAATTTCGCGGTGAACGCCCGGCTGCAAAAGAGTTTCCTGCAAGGACGCCTGGCGGCAACGCTTTATGCCAACGACATCTTCCGCACCTCCAGGACGAAGGTCACCACTTACTATGCCATCGGCCTGACAGCCCAGGATGTTTATAGCTACACGCAGTGTGTCGGGGTGACCTTGAACTACAATTTCAACGCCACCCGCTCGAAATACAAGGGCACAGGTGCTGGAAACGAAGAGAAGACTCGTCTGTGACGAGTCTTCTCTGTCTCTATTTGCTATGGCTGCAACGATGTTGCAGCATAGCGAACAAACTCTTGGTGAGGGGTCTTTATCGTCTCTATCTCACTACTTGTGTGAATTCCGGCTTGGCCCCAGGCTCTTTGCCAGCTATCACATAGATGGTGGATGTGGCCTCCTGGCCGTCGAAGCCGCGGCTTTTGACCGTGAATTGGTATTCCGTGCCGTCGGGTGTCTCACGCTTTCCCACGGTCGACGGTGTGCCAAGTGGCATTTGGTAACTGGAGCAGGCGGCACTGAAAATGGCTTTCTCCTCTTCGCTCACAGGTTGTTGTGCCGAGAAGTCGGGTAGGGGAGCGACGGTGCCTTTCTTGAAACCACTGACCTTGAGAAACCTGTCGATTTCCTTCGCGGCAGACTCAACTCTTGCCTGACGCACGCCGTAACCTTCTACAAACTTTGCTTTGGGCAAGGCTTTCTTCAAGGCATCGGTAGAGGTGTTCAGACCGCCGCTGCCGAAGGAGCAGAACGGAACGATGGTCTTCCCTGCGAAGTCATTGTCTTTCAGAAGGGAGAAAATCGGGTTGGCGCAAGTGCCGAACCAGATGGGGTAGCCGAGGAAGATGACGTCATAGTCGGAGATTTTCTTTTTCAATGGCTTGAGCTCTGGCCATTCGCCGCTCTGCGCCTCTTTCTGACCGCGCTGAATGGTCTCTTGGAAGTTGCCCGTATAGGGTTTGACGCACTCGATGCTTTCGATGTCGGCATTGAGCTGTTTCTGAAATTCTTCAGCCACGGTTTTTGTCGTTCCTGACTCTGAATAGTAAAGCACAAGCGTTTTCTGTGCGTGGCAAGTGCCGAAGGCTGTCATCATTGCGATGGATAATAATAAGGTTTTCATTATGTTTTGATATTTGAAAAGTATTTATTTTATGGGAGGCTATAGGAAGTTCTAGGAAACTATAGGAAGTTCTAGGAAGCTATAGGAAGTTCTAGGAAGCTATAGGAAGTTCTAGGAGGCTATAGGAAGTTCTAGGAAAACTAAGACTTCTAGGAAAACTAGCAATCCTGGCAGCTAGGTCCTATTCTATGACCAGGCGGCGGTTTTTGGGGTATTTCACGCGATACTGCACCAAAAGCTCCTTTTGCTCGTTGGGCTGGAGGTTGATGTTCCAGGTGACGATGCCCTTTTCCTTGTCGAGGTTGCCACCACTCAACTCTTCTGTCGTGACGGTGATGCCCGAGTTCTGGGAGACGGGGATTTGGTCCTTGAGCGTCATGTTGATGGCCTCGTTGCGGGTGTTCTTCAAGGTGATGCGCCATGTCATGGTCTGTTCCTGATGTGAGGCGAGCAGTTTGCGAGTGGACTTGTCTGCCACCTTGGTGCGCTGTATGCGTATGCCGTTGTCACGTCCGAGAGAGAAGTGCAGGGTGTCGCTGGGCACGTTGGGGTCGATGATGGTCTTTCCCACGAAGGAGTTGTCGAAATAGATGTTGGCTTCGCCTTCAAGCAGGCTGTAATTGCTCCATCCAGTGGCGTCGGCCACGAGGAAAGCTTCCTTGTCGGCTCGGGGCACGCCCACGTATTGGTAGTTGGCGGGCAATTGGTATCGTGCGATTTCCGTGACGGTGACCTTCCCATTGGAGAGCAGGGTGAGTGGCTGCTTGATTTCGAACTCATATCCGAACTGTGCCTTTTGCTCCTCCACGTCCATCATTTCGCTCTCGGCAAGTTCTTCCTCATCGGCTTTCATCATCGGTGCAGACATTTTTGCAGTTCGTCTAGATGAAGTGTTGGAGACTTGCACCCCTGCAACCCTTCCTTCCAAGGCGTCCATGGTGCCATATCCGACAACAACTTCATCAAGTACGGCATTGTCCTCTTTCATCTTGACGTTCAGCGTGGGGCCGGTCACCCGTCTGGTTTGCTGGACGTATCCTACATAGGAGAATTTCAACTGCTTGTTGTCCTTGGGCAATGTGATGGAGTAGCGGCCGTCGAAATCGGTCACCGTGCCGAGCTTTGTTCCCACGACGAGCACCGAGGCACCGATGAGCGGTTCTCCCTTCTCGTCTGTCACAATGCCGGAGACACCGTTGTCCTCATCGCTTTGGTCATACCGAGGAGCAGAACGGCCGTAGTCGAGCCAATAGGTGCGTAGTTCGGGAGCGATATTCGAGCGGTTGGGATTGGCAGAGGAGAGTGTCACCGGCACCTTGTCCCATTTCTCCTTGGTGTTTTGGAAGACATTGGCCTTGTAGGAGAGTTGCAGGGGGTGCGAGGTACTTTCCGACCTCACGTCGTAGGTGGGATACCACCCGGCGTTCTTCACATAATAGGAGAAATCGAATTCCGCCCGACAAGCCTGGGGAACATCCACTTTCACGTCCACTTCGGTGACGGTGGTGAGTTTCAGGTGAGCGATGGAGTCGGCGGAGAAAGCCAGACGTTGCTTTTCCTCGTTGGCTTTTTGGATTTCCTCGTCGATGGAGATGATTTTCTTCTTTAGGGCAAGAAGTTCCTGCGAATAGTAGTCGTTGAGTTCCTTGATGCCGGCAAGAGGGGTGACAGCGGTGCGGTTGCCCACGGAGCAGTTGGTTTTCACCATCTCCAGTTGCGATTCTACCACTTCACGCTGTGCTTTCAGCTGGTGTATCTTGTCGTCGGCAGCCTTCACTTTCTTCTCAGCGTCCTTCCATATCTGCACCTGCTTAGTGCTGTCGGGATGGGCCTTGCGGTAGTTCACACCGATGACGGTCAGTTTGCCGTGAGCCCTCAGTTGCAGGCTCTTCGTGTCGGTATAAGGGGAGAAGCCGGTGAAGGTGATGACTTGTTCACCCGCCGTGAGATTGAGCGACATCGACCGCTCCACCTGTGCCCCGGTGGTGAAAACGGTCACGTGCTTGATGGGGGGCTCGTGCTTGTCGTCTGCATGTGCGGCAATGCCCACATGCAAGAGTGTAATGAGTATAATAAGTCTTGTCTTCATAATGAATAGTTTATAATACGTCTTTGTTTTCTATGCAAAAGTAGTTAAAGAAGGGTGAAGCACAAAAGAAACAGCAAAGATTTAGTTTTATTTCACGAATAGGAGGGAATAGGACGAAATAGGACGGAATAGGAGATAATAGGAGGGAAAAGAAAAGACTATGCTTTTGCAGAGTCCTTCCTTTTGATGAGTTTGATGATGAGGTTGGAGGTTTTCTTTCCCACGACGGAGCTTCCCGATGCCACGATGACAGGGATGGTGACAAGTGCATCTTTCATCGCCTGCCATTTCACCGCCCGTTTGTTCTTGATGCCGGTCAGTGCCTGTTCACCCTGCTGCAGGTAGGTTCGGGTGATGTATCCTATGCGTAGTGTCATCAGCGCGTTCACCGTGCCGTCAAGGGCAGAACCTACCACGACACCAGGAATCTTGATGCGGCGCAGGATGGAATACACCGACAGTCCCTCGCTATTGGTCAACTGTTCGTCGAAACCGACATCATCCGGGTCTATGCCCGCCGTGGCCCCCTCCATGGCATCGACATCGGCAGCATCGCTCGCAGCGTCGCTTGCGGCATCCGCTCCACTATCGTGGAGGTCTCCAAAGTCGAAGGGTGCGATGGCACCGGTCTTTGTCAAAGCCTCCGACATTGCGTAGGTGATTAATGCGGTGGTCAGGATGTCTCGGTAGATTTTGAACATCTGGCGGTTGTTGGGACGGAAGCCGGAGGCGAGCACCAGGCTTTCTATCATCTTGTAGTTGAGCCACATCACGCTGACGGTGTCGAAACGGCTGTTTTGGGATATGGCCGAGATCATGAAGACGGTTTTCGCCCATTCCTTGATTTGTCCGTTGATGCCGAGGATGCCATGAGCCTTGTCGCCATCATAACGCAGGGCCATTTCCTGCTTGAGGACCTCCAGCAATTGCGAACGGCTTCCGGAGGCGTGCAGCAGGTTGGTTTCCAACGTCTTTTGGTGCTCTTTTCGCCGTTGTGCATCTTCTATGAAGTCGCAATGCTCGGTTAGTCTTTGTCCATATGCTCTGAGTTGCTCCTCGCTGGCTTCCTCGTCGACGGCCAGTGCGGGGAAGGCAGGACAGTGATGCACACGCCAGATGGGCAGCAGGATGTAATAAGAGAAGATGCCGAGCAACAGGGCATAAAATACCCATTCCAACCACCACAGGTGGGTGACACTTGCGATTTTTTCACCGATGATGATGATGTTGCCTGACACCATCAAGGCCAGTATGCCGAGGAAGATGCATGCGATGATGATCAAATTGCGTCTCATATGATGTCTTTGGTTTTGGTTAACTCTTGTCTAAGTTGTTTCAGCTGTTCGGTTTCTGCATCAAAGGCAGCCTTGTCGGCTATGATGCTCGCCAGGATGGTGTTGCGGCTTTGCTTCCAGTATTCCTTGCAGAGGGTGGCATACGTTTGCGAAACCTCCTCCATGAGTTGGTTGGCTTGGTCAAGCAGCGGCTGCAGGGCTCCTCCTTCCTTTTCCAAATATCCTTCAAGGTTCTGGGCGTCGCCTGGCTGTGAGCCGGCAAGCCGCTCTGCCGCCTTGTTGATATACCCCACCACGTCTTCAGCGGAATGGCCTCCGAAACGAGCGAACAACAGCGGGTACATGGGTTTGCGTGGGATGAGCAGTTCGAAATCTATCCCTGAGGCAAGCGAGATGTCGGGCATTTCTTTGATGGGCAGTCGGTTGACAGTGATAGGCAAGGGCTGTGATTGACACCGGATGGCGGTTTCCCTGATCTCTCCGATGCGTTTCTTGCATTCCAGGAATAGTCCTTCTTCGATGTTGCTCAATGACAGGCTTCTACCGAAAGAGGCGGTGATGCTTTTCTCGCAATCCTCCACGAAGTTCGTGACGATTCTTCTCGCTTCGCTGTTGCTCTTGTGGTTGTTGTCTGTTTCCACCAGCATGATGCGGCTCTTGGCCTCGTTTCGGATGAGTTGTTTCAAAGACGCATAGTCGGCGGTCAGTGGTTGGTGTCGGGAGAGGTCATCATCAGAGGTTTCCGTCTTGGCAAACTCACTAACGACGCTTTGATACCGCTCCGTCAGTTGGGCGCGATTTGCCAACTCGATATCGATGACGTTGATACACTTTTCTATCTGTTGACGGGTTCTTCCCAAGCAGACGCTCAGACGCATGGCGTCGCGGCAGTTGATGACCCTGTTGTAAAGAATGTCCTCTATCCGTTCGTATTCATCCACCTCGCGCTGGAGGGCTGGTGTTTCCTGATAGGCTTGTTTGCGGCCGTCCTCCACTTTCCCCAGGTTGATGCAGAAGCATTGGTCTTCATCGATGTGGAAACCTTGCTTGCGTATTTCCTTGATTGCGATTCCTTTCTGAATGGCAACAGCGGCCGCACGCTCTTCCTCCGGACGCCACCATGAGGAGTCGAACACGTTGTGTATCAAGCACACCGGAACGTCTTTGTTGTTGTCTGACAACATCTTGAGGAATTGCCACGACACCTTTGAAATGGCAGAGTTGGAACTTTGCACGAAGATGATGAGGTCGGCGCGTTGGGCGATGGTGTCATATACCGGGTTGTCTATGTTGGCGTGTTCTCCGTCGAACCCTGGCATGTCGATGATGAACACATCTTGCTTCATCAATTTGCCGCCCGGTGTGGTGATGGAGGTCACCAGCGTCGACGAGGTAAGGCTTTCGTCGAGGTTCAACTCCACCTTGTTCTTGATGTTCTCTGGTGTCAGTGCATATTCGGATTTGCTGATGCCGACCAACTCTTCCTCCTTCTCGATGCCGCGGATGCAGTCGATGATGGCGTCTATCTGCTCCGTGTGATTCGAGGCGTCCTCGCTGGTGAACACCGTGATCTTGCACTCCTCGCCTTCACGACGCTGGGAGATGATGGATGGCCGTACGGTACATTCCAGGAAATGTGTTGGGCTGACATAAGCATTGGCAATGAGGTTGACCAAAGTGCTTTTGCCTGATTTCACAGGCCCAACCACCAAGACGATGAAAGAACCGTTTTCATACTCTTTGCTTCTGTTCTCCGTCTTTGACAATTGGGCGGTGACAACCGGGCAATTTCCTGTCTTCGGCTTGTACTGCTCGGCAATCAGCGATATCTTCCGACTTACTATCGCACATTTGTTCAATAACAGGTTGTCTTCTGAGGTCATGACGAATTGGTTTTGTTCATTTTCCATTGGTGGAGCCAAAATTAAATAAAAAAGTGCATTTATGAACGTGACGAAGACACAATTTAAGTTTTTTTTGTGGTAAGGCAAAAAAATGGCTCTTTTACACAGCTGTGTTTGATTTTTTTCCTTATATTTGCAACGGATGAAAACAACTCCTCTGCGTCTCGCTGTTTTTTGCCTTGCAGCCATTCTGGTGACTGTCACCATGGTTGGTGCATGTTCCGATAACGTTGCTCCGCGATGCATTTTGCCTGCAGATTGCATTTTGCAAACCGGCGACGTGGTGTTCAGAAGAGGAAGTGGTGTGACCAGCCGCACCGTTATCGCACTTGACCAAAAGGGCGAATATTCCCACGTGGGCATCGTGGTGGATTCCGCTGGGGTGAAGATGGTGGTGCATGCCGTTCCTGGCGAACCTGACTTCGAAGGTGATCCCGACCGTGTGAAGATGGACACCCCGGAAACATTCTTCTCCTCTTTTTATGCACAATTGGGGGAGGTGTGCCGGCCAAAGGACTTCTTGTCGGCTGTCAGGGCGGCGGAGGAGGCGTTGAAGGTGTATCGCCGCCATACGCTCTTCGACCATGACTATGATGACAGCGATACCACACGCATGTATTGCACGGAATTGGTGGTGCACGCCTTCCGTAAGGCCGGGGTGGAACTGGTGGGAGAGGAGAGGCATCGGGTGAATGTTCCCATATTGGAGGTGGAATGCATGTTCCCCTCTGACTTGTTGAATTCCGACTACTTGGAATCTGTTGCAGGCAAGTTCCATTGATGGTGATGAAATAATCATATATGTTTAACCAATAAAGAATTACGAAAATGAAAAAAATGATGTGGATGGCATGCTTGGTCATGCTGACAATGATGTTCGTGGGCTGCAAGAAAGGCAGCGAAACCCAAAAGGTGGCTGAGAAGTATATGGAACTCAACCAGAAAGAGGATGTCGATGGCATGTTCGATATAATGTATTTTGAGAAACAGTCAACCAAGGAGAGCATGAAGGCGATGGTGAAAGAGAAAATAGCCAATAAGCCTGAGCAATTCAAGAAAATCAAGAGCTATGAGTTTGTCGATGAGACCCTGGACGAGGACAAGGGCACTGCAGTCGTGAATTTCAAGGTCGTATACGTAAACGACAGCACCGCGAACAATACTGTGAAACTGAAGAAGGTTGATGACAAATGGTTAGTCGACTCAGGGAAATAAGTTCCAGTAGTTTGTTCAATGATATAAGGGGGGCTTCTGCCCCCTTTTATTATGAAAACATCAATATTCAAATTGTTCCATTTTTCTCTTTAATTGTTTTGTTTTTTACTAAATGTCTAATTTGTTTCTAAAATAGTAGTATTTATGTTCAAAAACAGTTAAATTTGCAATTTAAAACCACTTGTAGAAAGCACCGCGTCGGTCGCGTTAAATGGTATATTTATTCCCGTATCAATGGCATTTGGGAAATATGGTGACCAAATTGAAAAGTCACCTTCTGGAATTGAAAGATTAACATCAAAATATGACATTTATGAAGAAAATGTATCACGAACATTTACGGGCCGGATGGTTTGCCCTGTTGCTCACCATCTTGGCCACTGCTTGGCCCGGCGGCATCCATGCTGAGAACTGGGTCGGACAGCCCGGAAATTTCACCATCCGGCAAGAGGCGGAAGGCGTGTTGAGATTCGAACTTCCGGTCTATGACCAGGAGGGCTCCGACACCTGGATCACTACTGGAAAGATTTACTTTGAAGGACCTGGGGTGTCGAAAAGTCAGTTTATCGAATGGTATGCCCATAACTACAACAATGACATACCTTCCGGACAGAAATATACAAACACCCGTGTCAATTTGCAGGTTGATGGAACTGCTACGGTGATACGCTCTGAGAATTCCTCGTATCCCGATACCGACGTCGAACTGCAAAAAGGCGCTGAAAATTACTTCAACACATGGCGTTATGCACAAACTGAGCACATGGTCATGGTGCTCAACTGGAAGGTGCCACTTGAGTTGAGGGGGAAGACGCTGACATTTTCTTTCGACGTGAAAGGCAAGGGAAATGGAAATTATCAAAACGTCTACACCATCAACGTACCGCAGAAGACCATCGACATGATGGCTGCACCCACAGTGATGAAACCCATGGTGACACAGGCCATGGTGATGGAGGATGCTGAGTACCAAGGCTATCTTGTCGTGCCTTGGATGATCCCCGTAGATTCCTCAAAAGTCACCAAAGTGTGGTATAAATACAAGAATGGCAATGGTAACTACAGGACACAGGATTTGGAAACCAATTCTTCCGGCTTTGCCAAATTGTATCCTGACGATGCCTACCGAGAGTTCCAGGTCATCTGTGATTACATTGACACCGAAGGCAACCAGATGACTGGTATTGCAAGCGACCCCGAGGACATCTCCATGATACACAGGGCGGAAGATTTCAAGGCAAAGGCGAAGAATGACGCAAAGGCCACCGTCAACATTTCATGGAATGTGAAAGAGACGGAATATGAAGACTTCATGGAAGGAGATGTGTTCCAAATACAAAGGTCCATGACCGGTAGGGATGAAGACTTTGTGGACTTGGGCTTCGAAATGTACGAGCAAGGGAAGGGACAATACGCTTATGTTGACTCCACGCTTGTTGAAGCACTTCGGACCTACAATATCGACCAAGCAACAGGAAAGGTCGATGTGTCCTACCGCATCCGACGTGGCGTTTCCAGCCTTTGGGGCTGGGAATGGGGGAGGGCTTACAACCCCACGGTGGCCAAGGCAAGCCTGGAAGGCCAGCGACCTATCAAACTAATGGAGGTGAGTGACGCTTCCACCAATTGGGTTAGCAAGGATGAACGCACGATATATGTCAAATGGCAATATGCCACCGATAATGCTTATGACCTCGTGTGGGACGACAGGGCGGAATTCGAATTGTCCGTGTTGATGTACAACCGGGATAATGAGTTGGTCGATTCCATCATCTATGATATTTCCGAAAGTGAAAAGGCTGCAAAGAGAATCAACCTTACACTGCCTCGCTCTTGTGTTACATATAAATTGTTCTTCCACACCAAGAAAGGCGATTCGCCCATCCCTTATGTAGGATTTGTGCCCGTGGCATCTGCTGAGGATTGGGAAGTCGTGGCGAAGAGGGTGCTCAATGGCGACAAAGACATCAAGGTGTCGCTTGTCTCGAACATCCAGTTGCCTGAGAATTTCACGCCTTTAGGAAAGGATTTCTATACTCCTTTCGAAGGAACAATCAATGGCAATGGATTCACCATCACCATTGATGCACAAAAGCCGCTGATCACCTATGCCAACAACATCACCGTGCAAAACCTTATCATCGACGGACGCTTCACCTGCATGAGGGGCTCGGCGTTGGCCAAAGAGATTTATAACAGTGAGATCAAGAATTGTATCGTAAAGGTGAATTTCACCAACGAGAATCCTTACTCTTCTTCAACTTATGAACCTAGTTCCCTCTCTGTGTTCTCCATGGAATCTTATGATGTGAAATACAGCAACTGCCTTTTCACAGGAAAGATTCCAGATGTCTACTACTGGTATGGCTTTGATGCAAAACCAAACTCCAAAACCAGTTTCTACAGTTGTGTGAATGCACCGGAAGAGTGTAATGCAGGACCAAGCAATTTTGACTTCTATCAATATGGAAGTGTCTATAATTTGACTATGGAGAATTGCTTCTATTCTTCCACATCACAGATGAACCATCAGGACGCTTCAGAACTGCCTGAAGACGTGAACGTGCTCTTAAGTTTCCTGGGTAAAGACTGGATGGAATGCGCCGAGCAACCGGGCGTCAAACCCATCATGACCCTGTCAAGGAACATGGATGGTACTTCATACGAGGTTTTCAACTGGGACAATGATAAATTCTACTTTGAATCTTCTGGCAAGGTGTTGAAGAACTCCCTTGTCGCCCAGACCCGTCATAGCAGTGTCTATCTCACTTGGGATACCGACGGTGGCCCCATAGACTATTTCCAGGTCATGCGTCGAGAGAAAAACAGTAAATCATGGACCATAGTGGAACCCAACCTTGCCGAGATGTCCTATGAAGACACATCCGTGTCGCCCATTATCGATTATATATATAAGGTGCGCTCCGCTGTTGACTGCGAGGGCACACACTATGAAGAGACCGATTCGGTGCCAGGTGCCTGCAAGCATGTCGGAAAAGTGGAAGGATACCTGCGTTACATGGATGGAACCGCCGTTTCCGAAATGGAAATCATTGTCCAACGTGGCGGGCAGACGGTGGCGCATACCTACACTGACACTAACGGACACTATGTGATTGATGACATTCCATACGATGGACAACCTTCTATCACCTACACCGTTGCTCCCATCAGCAACCCGCAGATACATGGATCGGTCACATTTGAGAAAGGCTCATACCAAGTCACCTTCAACGAAAAGTCCAACTATACAGAACTTCCAGACTTCGTAGTCACCTCTGGTGTGACTTTCTCGGGATATGTGTTCTACGAGGGCACCAAGATTCCTGTAAGGGGTGTTAACTTCATGGTCAACAACAGGCAGGTGGGCACTGCATCTGGTTCAAGTCTGGAGACCGACCACGATGGAAAATTCTCCTTCTATGTGCCCACGGGCATCGACTTGGAAATCAAACCTGTCATGGCTGGACATAAGTTCGAAGACACACAGGTTTACAACCATCTGTTCACCCAAAAGGTGGATGAGTATTTCTTCTATGACGACACCAAGGTGAAACTCATCGGGCGTATGGTGGGTGGTATGGACCAAGGAGGCTTGCCTCTCGACAACAGCCTCTCACGCAACAACCTGGGCGACAACCTTACGATGACCCTCGCTCTGGAAGGAGACAATGGTTCGCAACTCGTCTATGACGTGCTGAACCCCTCCAAGAGTGAGCGCGACACGGTGTTTGTCCACAATTCCCACGACGGGAAGACCTACAAGACTTCCATGCACACCACACGCCGGCAAATCACCATTCATCCCGACCAGACCACGGGTGAATATGTCGCATATCTCCCGCCGGTGAAATGGAAAGTGCAACACCTCTCGTGTTCCGGTTACTCCACGCTCTTCCCAGAAGGGAAGATCAGCGACGTCATCGACCTCACCGACGCGCTCAACAAGGATACAGTTATCGTGGAAGGAGACTTCCCCATCCTCTCTGGCAAGGAAATCATCCATGACCCAATGGTGGTGTGCAATGCCATCTACAACTGCATCTACCATACGCCCACGCTGCTCACCTACAAGCAGATGGGCATGGATAATTTCGGTTACTTAGGCGACCTGAATTATGTCGCTCGCAACATGTCGGGCGACAAGGTGACAGTCCCTTTGGTTTATCAGGTGGAAACACGCCCCAACTACCCCAATGACACCACTGTCGTCATGCGGACGAAGTACACCTTCGACTATCCGGTTTTCAGCATCGAGAAGAAGTACCCCTTCCGCATAGCTGCCGTGGAGAAGTATTATTGGAACAACAATCTCTCCAGCGACACGGTTGATGTCGTCAGACTCAGTGGTGGCAAGGTGACCATCCACAATGGCATGGTAAGCTCTACACATAACGAGACTGTGGAGCTCGACTCCATCGGACAGGCCATCGTCAAGATTGGTGCGGAGAAGATACCTTATCTGCTCACCCAGAAGGACGCCCTGCGCACCGTCAACATGACTCTTGAAAGGGATGGCACCATCTATGAGGCCGAACCTTTGAGGGCTTACGTCTTCAACATTTATCCAATGAAGAACGGTACCGACATTCTCAGTGTCAACCAACCCGTACTTGTCGATATCCTGCGCGACCCACCGGGAAGCGGCAGTTCCGCCACTCTCAGCAAGGGCTCCACACTCAAGTACTCCTATTCCATGGATATGAGTTGGGCCGCAGGTCTGGAGTTCTCCATCAAGAAAGGTACAGCCTTGGCCTCCTTCTATGGTGCTGTTGCGGCACCGATGGGTGCCGGTGTGACATCAGGTGTCAACACTGGGGCAGAAACATCCTTCGAAACAGGAATCAATCTCGTGTTCTCGGGTAGTGGCAAGCGTGCTTTCGAGTACTCCATGACTGCCACCGAAGACATCTCCACCAGTGGCTCGGGAGATGTGGTGGGCGCCGACGGCGACGTGTATATCGGCGTGGAACAGAACATCGTCGTGAAGCCTGCTTACACCATTAGGGCCATCCCTGACAGCCACTTCAAGCAGATGGGCGGACAGTTGGCCGCCAACCGCATGGTGGAAATCGCACAGGGTAAGGATGATAACGACTCAATCTATCACCTCGTGCGTGATGAATCGCTTACCTATGGACCGACCATCAATTCATCCTTCCATCACTCTCAAATGTATATCATCTCCACCCTCATTCCTGGTTTGGTCAACCAATGCAAGTCGTTGATGTTCACAGGAACCCTGGCAGAGGCCAAGGCACAAGCCGACTACACTGGAAAACCCGTCTATCTGGCTCTCGTCAGCCCGGATGATGAGGAACACTTCGGAGTGATGAACAAGAAAAACGGCCAATATTACCGTTACACCAGCACCATGCCTGATGAGGAAGGCATGAACTACCGCATTGTGATGCCATCCGGCGCCAATCCCGATGAACTCGTCGATGAGGTGCAGCAGTATTGCGCAAGCCTCCAGTCTTGGATAGGCATGATAGCTCAAAACGAAGGTGAGAAACTATCCGCTACGGAACTGGTCAGCAACTATGTCGTCGATGGCGGCGTGGGAGGACTCAACTACGAAGAGGAATACAGCAGCGAATACTCCTGCATGAACTCGATGGTGTGGCCCGTATCAGGACTCACCGATGAATATTTCGACAGCACGGGTGCAAACGCCGCCCTTACAGTCGTACAGGTGGTTGGACCCGTCGTAGCCAAATTCCTTGGCAGCATCCTAAGCACTTCCACGGGTGGAATCAACACCGGCTCTGAAGTGGGAGCGAAAGTGGAGTTCATAGGAGCACTCTTCGAGTTCGGTCTCGTACCAGCACTCTCCTATGATGTCAAACCCGAATGGGAGACCACTAATTCCTACAGCCGCAAGGAGAGCTTCTCCATCAGCATGGACCTCAAGAGTCATCTGAGTGTAGATGTCTATCGCGTGAAGAACGAGCCGCCCAAAGACTTGGCGAATGGCGCTTTGGATGTGTGCACCAGCGATAACTTCTACGACCAGGTGGAATATAATGAAGACTACCTCAAGCGTCATCTCGACATGGACGATTTACGATACTCCAGGGGCTTTGTCTATCGCACACGCGGTGGTGCCACTTGCCGTCCATGGGAGGATGAGCGCAGGACACTCTTCTATCAGCCGGGACAAATTCTCGATGAGGCCACCAAGAAGATAGAGAACCCGGGCATCAAGCTCGACAAACAATCCATCAGTGGTGTGCCACATAACGAACCGGCACGATTCAAGATCTACCTCACAAATGAGACACAGCAGCCGGAAAACACCTACGACTACTACCATCTCTACATGGAGGAGGCAACCAATCCCAAGGGTGCCAAACTCATGGTTGACGGCATGCCGCTCACAGGCACCGGACGTGTCGTCAAGGTGCTGCCCGGAGAGGTGACTGAGAAAGTGCTTGAGGTATATGCAGGAGAAGATTTCGATTATGAAAACATCGTCATCGGCCTCAGTAGCGTGGAAGGTGAGAAATTCGCTGACAGCGAAGCTTCCTTCGACGTGCATTACCTCCGTGAAGCAGGTTATGTCAACATCTCGACACCGGGTGACAAGTGGATTCTCAACACCGATGCACAGTACGACGAGAAGTTCGGCTACTTCCTTCCCGTGGTCATCGACGGGTTCGACAAGCATCAGAAGAATTTCGACCACATCGAGTTCCAATATAAGGAAACCACTCGTGGAGACGAGTACTGGACCAACCTATGCTCCTATTATGCCAGCGACTCACTCTATTCATTGGCCAATGGCGTGAAGGAGATGATACCTGAAAACGGACATATCACCACGCAGTTCTTCGGAGAGAAGATTGTTATGGAGAAGGCATACGACCTCAGGGCCGTACTCTTCTGCCGCAACGGCAATAGTTTCCTCACCTCTTCGTCGAAGGTGCTCAGCGGTATCAAGGACACCAGGAGACCTCAAATCTTCGGTACACCGGAACCCAAGGATGGCGTCATCGACATCGGAGACGACATCGTGTTCAATTTCTCAGAGGACATCGAGTACAACTACTTGAACACTGCCAATTTTGAAGTCAAGGGCGAAGTCAACAACAACTACCTCACCGAGGATGTTTCCATCAGATTTGACAACAAGGCCAGCCTTGAAACCTCTGCCCGGCGCAACTTCAACGCCAAGGATATCACTCTCGAGGTGATGATCAAGCCCGACGACACAGGCAAAGACATGCCCATCTTCTCCCATGGCACCGGTGGCAAGAAACTGCAACTATGGTATACCAAGGAACACCAGCTACGTGCTGTGGTCGATGACAAGGTCTTTACAACTGCTGCCACTCTCAAGCCCAATGTCTTCACACCGGTTGCCTTGGTGCTCAGACATCTTACCGAGTCAAAGGAAGACTCCTGCTTGATTGAACTCTACAACGGTGGGACAAGACTCCTCGAAGAACAATTGGAGGAGCCCTACACCAGCACCAGCACCCTCGTCTTCGGACGTACCAACGATGTGGATCGCAACACCAGCAAATTCTACCAAGGCAATATGATGGAAGCTCGTTTGTGGTACAGGGCACTCTCACAAGACCAACTCAGCAACACTTATGCCAACAAACGGCTAACAGGCTATGAGTTGGGACTCATCGACTACTACCCGATGAACGATGGCTCAGGCAACTATGCCACCGACCTCGCACAGGGTGCACATGCCACTCTCTACGATGCCTCATGGATGGTGCCAAGAGGAATGTCGCTACATATCGACTTCGAGGACAAGGGCATACCGCTCAGTGAGAACTTTATCAATCGGAACGAGTTCGAGGACTACACACTGATGTTCTGGTTCAGAACCGACACAGAAGGACGTGGAGTGCTCATCAGCAACGGTTCGGGAGAAGCCGAAGACAATGGTGCCAAGGATCAGTTCTACATTGGATTCGATGCCGATCAACTTAATTTCAAGTCGAATGGACTCGTGGTCAACGTACCGGGCGAGTACAGCGACAATCAATGGCATCATTATGCCATGACTGTCAACAGGGGAATCAACATGGTCAAGATCCTCGTTGACAACACCCTCAGGGCAACGTTTACAGCTGACCAGTTGGGAGGCATCTCTGGAGGTCATCCCATGCTCGGTTCTGCAGTCTATGCGAGGATGGTGGACAGCACTCTTGTCGTCGCCGACACCCGCAACTACTTCAGAGGTTACCTCGATGAAATCTGCGTCTTCCAACAAGCACTGCCCGAGACACTCATCAAGAGCTATAGTACCAAGAGCCCGCATGGAGATGAGACTGGACTGGACTCCTATCTCTGTTTCAACAGGCAGGAAAGGAATCAGAACAATCAACTCGTGACGAGCCCTTATCCTTACAGTTCCAAGATTTACAAGGATCAAAACGGCAACATCATCTATCAGTTGGATGAGAGCACTGGACAGTCCACCGGCATTCCGCAGCGCGACTTCCTGTTTGGCGATGGGGTCACTCCGGAGATGATTGTCGAACATATCGACCAAGACATCTCTGCACCCGTGAGACCATACGAGGAGTTGACCAACGTCAGTTATAGTTATGTCGGAAAGGGCAATCAAATCTTCTTCAACCTCAACGAGACGGACGAACGCATCAACAAGCGCAACATCTATATCACCGTCAGGGAGATTCCCGACAAGAATGGAAATGCCATGGCGTCGCCAGCCACTGCCTACTACTTTGTGGATTGCAACCCACTAAGATGGGGACAGCAATACACGGAAAACCACATCGAAAAGGGTGATGAAGGGTGGTTCATGGTGGACGTTGTCAACAACAGTCCTGTGCGCCACACCTACCGCATAGAAAACTGCCCGAGGTGGATGAAATTTGACAAACAGACGGACATCATCGGACCGAGGCAAACCATCATGCTTGAGGCCACCATCAGCAAGAACCTCAATGTGGGCACCTACGACGAGGTCATCTATCTTGTCGATGAGAACGGTTTGAGCGAACCACTCGGTGTCACCATCGTTGTGGAAGGAGAAGAGCCTATGTGGTATGTGGACGGCTCCTTGAGGCAATATACCATGAATGTCATCGGTCAAGTGGCCATCAACAACACCATTGATGTTGACAAGAACGACATCGTCGGGGTGTTCGATGACAATGGGGTGTGCCATGGAGTCGCCAACATCGGCAATGGAGACGACGAATTCCTTGTGTACATCAATGTCTTCAGCGATACTGGTGAAAAGAAGGATCTTCATTTTAGACTTTGGCACAGTGCAACAGGCAACATGTTGCTGCTCCACACCGATGAGCCAATACAATTCCAGGCTTCCGGATTGGTTGGCAGTGTAACAAATCCTATCATCCTCAAGGGTGGCACAGAATTTGTGCAAACCGTCAACCTGAAGCAAGGTTGGAACTGGGTGTCGTTCAATGTCTATGGCGAGAGGTTCTTCGACATCAACAAACTCCTTTCCATTTTCCCATGGCAAGAAGATGACATATTGACCGACAACAATAGCAAGACAACATTTGTCTATAATGAAGGCCAGTGGATGTCTTCCGAAGACGTGGGGAGCTTCAAACTCATGCCGCAGAGATCTTATGCCATCAAGGTGCAGGAAGACTTGACTCTCACTATCGATGGAACCATCATCCGACAAAAAGATGACCGTACCATCAACTTGCGTAATGGATGGAATGGCATAGGATACACTCCGTTGATGAATTTGACCGTGCAAACCGCTCTTGATGATTACTCCAACTTTGCACAAGATGGCGACATCATCAAGAGTCATGATGAGTTCGCGGTATTCAGTAAACCTGCTAATTCATCCAGAGGAACATGGAAGGGTAGTTTGCAGTATATGAAACCGGGTGAAGGCTATATGCTTCTCAGAAACGGGGATGGACGTGCTTCATTTGTTTATCCATTCTTTGAGCCGGGGAGCACCTTCCTCGATGATGTGGGCACCAGGGCACCGGCCAAGCACGTGAATGCCGGGAAAGCCTCTACCATGTCTGTGTCGGCCATCACCAGTGGCGTGGAACTCATGCCTGGTGACCAATTGCTGGCCTTTGCCGAGGGAGAACTGAGGGGAGCCGTGACTGCTGCAGAAGACAGTGTGTTCTATATCAGCATCGAGGGTGACATGCAGCAACCGTTGTCGTTTGCCATCGAGCGTGAAGGGGATATCATTGCCGTCACGCCAGAAATACTCACCTACAAGGCCAACGCCGTGGTGGGCAAACCCGATGCGCCGACAAAGATTGACTTCACCGTAAGAGACATTCCCAAATTCGGATGGTACACTCTTGACGGCTACAAGCTGCAGGGACGTCCCACCAAGAAGGGGGTATATATCTATAATGGAAAGAAATACGTAATAGATTGAACGCAATGAAGAAACATTTGTTAATGACGGCCATGATGGTGGCAGCCCTCGTTATACTGGGGAGCTGCCACCACTCCGGCAACACTCCTGACCCCGAACCCGACCCAGACCCGGACGTTCCTATACCGAATCCCAATGAGCAAAGTCCATGGCTCTCGGTAAACGTGAGGCCCGAATGGGATATCGACTGGAGTTCCAATGATCCAAGGCCAGACTGGGTGGATCCCGATGTCAGCACTTACGAGAGTTGGATGATCATCATGGTAAAAGTTCCTGAACCAATAGTTCCTTTTGTATCAAATGATGATATGATGGCCGTATTCATCAATGATGAGATACGAGGGCTGTCTTCCGTGGCAACGGCCTTCAACGAGAAAGACAATTTGGATGTGGAACATACCTATTTCATCGTAAAGACATACGGAAACGCCTCAAGTAAGGGTGAACAATTCAGTATCAGGTATTACTGCAGTCAACTGCATCAACTCTTCGTCGTTGATGAGGAGGAGAAGTTTGTTCCCGAAGGCGATTTAGGGGTGAGCCATGATTATGTGCCGCCACTGCTCTTAGGGTCGTCAAAATATCCCGTTGTGATGTTTTGGTCGTTGAAATTAAACATCGACCAGGGACAGAAGGAACCTATCGAACCTGACCCAGGCGATTTGTTGGCAGCATTTGTGGGAGGCGAGTGCAGGGGAACTACCATACTGGGTGGCAAATTGTTCGACAGCTATGCGAACATCACTGTCTATTCCAAACAAGAAGGCGAGAAGATCACACTGCGTTATTACAGTACAAAAAAGGAGGCCATAAGAATTATCAATACAAACGTCACCACCAAGTCTGGCAGCAAGCAGACACAGATTTCAATTTGAGATGTTTATTTAATTAATGTAAACCCAATATAGAATGAAAATAAAATCAATTCTGATAGCCTTGTCGCTTATGTCGCTCAATGCTCAAGCACAATGGTACAATTATGATGTCAACAAAGATGGAGATGTCAATGTGACGGATGTCACGTTCCTAGTCAACAAAATCCTGGGCGAGGAGAATCCACCACCCCAATTGACTTTCAGTGTTGACCAAAAACCTTACGTATATGTTGATGGTCCTGCTTCCACCAGGAGGAAGACTCCCGTCACCACTATTGAAAGCTTGAATGAGTTTTATATCAACTCCACCTATGAATTAGAACCTGGTTATGGCCTGTATAGTGCACCTGAGTTAAGAACCTATTGGGCTGTTGTTGAAGGCACGGACCAAGGAAAATGGTTGGTTGGCGACGAGACTACACCAGGCAACGGCTACTGGCCAAACATTTCAGAAGATAATTGGGATATAATAGATGTGTCGTTTTATGCGTATGCCAATGTGAATATCAGCAATTCGAGTTATGACCAGAACGTGATGTTCTTCTGTGATGGATATAAAAATACCAATAGGGATGTCAGCATGCCATACATTCATTTCATTATGGATGAGAACGGTCCAGAGACCAAGGATTTATTGGTGGCCAAGAAGGCTGACAATTGGCAAAACTGTAAAGGTCACATCTTCTTCCATTTCGAGCACGCGTGTGCTGCGGCGCAATTCTTCCTTGTAAAGACTTCGAAACTAGAGAATGTGGATGTCATGGTGAAAAAAGCTGTTCTCTATAATGTCATGAACGATGGTAAATATTTTTTCAACTCAGATATGAACAGTCCAGGCTCTTGGAGTGGCGTAAAGCACCATGATGAGGATAATCGGGTAAAATATACGCTGTGGGATGGCAGTGGATATACAGCAGTGCCAGCTTATACGAATAATACCTCGGAGATGTGGCAACTGACCTCTTCCACCAATCCCAATAGTGACTATTATTTCTTCATTCCGCAGGAGTTCACACCTTGGGACAAGTCGCCCATCTCAACCAATCCATCTGGCTCATATATTGAATTGGAGTGCCAAATCACACCCAAAGATAACAGCAAAAGTTTTGGAGGCAAGGCTTACATTCCCTTCACTACTGCGAATACACTCCAAAGTGGATATGCATATCCCATCATCGTCAAGATAGGTACTGGCTTGTTGGACGCCAATGGGCAGAAAATATTCAATTCAGATGGTACAATCAAGTAGATGAATGAGACAATGAAAAGATACATGAAACCATTTGCCGAGATTATTCCTGTTGTAACAGCCGAGAACCTGCTTCTTAAAGGAAGCGATGACGTGGCTCCTCTCAACCCTGGCGACCCTGTTGTTGTGGGAGGTGATGATGATGACACGTCCAATCCTGTCAACAGAAGCCTCTGGGACGAAGACTGAACATCTTGAAATCACCTTCTCCATCCCATGCAAAACGACAAGCAACAAAACGTTCTGAAAAGAGGCACTCAGCTTCTCGGAGGTACATACAAAATCACACGTGTCCTCGGGCAAGGAGGGTTTGGCATCACCTATCTTGCTGAACAAAGCATGCTGAAGAAATCTTTCGCCATCAAGGAATTCTTCATCCAAAACCTTTGTGCCCGTGATGAACAATTGAGAGTCTATACCCTCACGCAGCCTGGCATGGTGGGACGCTATCGGCAGAAGTTCATCAAGGAAGCACAGATGATTGTCCAACTCGACCATCCCGGCATCGTGAAGGTGAGCAACATCTTCGAGGAGAACGGAACGGTTTATTATGTGATGGAGTTTGTTGAAGGAAAAAGCTTGTCTGAAATCATCAAGAAAACGGGTCCCATGCCCGAAGAGAAAGCCTTGCATTACGTGTTGAATGTGGCGGAGGCTTTGGAATACATCCATCAGAGAAATGTCAACCATCTCGATGTCAAGCCAGCGAACATCATGGTGAGGAAAAGAGATGACATGCCCATCCTCATCGACTTCGGTGTGGCCAAGCAGTATGACGAACAAAAAGACCAGACTTCCACCACGCCGCCGGGGGTCAGCCATGGATATTCTCCCTTTGAGCAATATAAACGAGGCGGGGTGAGCAAATTCTCACCACAGGCGGATATCTATTCCTTGGGAGCAACATTTTACAAACTGCTTACCGGCGACACACCACCAGATGCTTCCGACATCCTCAACGACGGGGTGCCACACATGCCCGACACCATTTCTCCAAACATCAATAAGGCCATAGAAATGGCAATGCAACCCAAGGTCGTCGACCGACCGAAGGACGTAAGGGATTTCATCGATATGATAAGCATGGGAGAAGTGGCTTCGAACACTCCTGCTCAAGAAGATGAGAATTCTGACTTGGAAGATGTGTCGGGGGAGCTTGTTTGCGAACCCAACCCGGAAACACCCCAAACCTTGTCTGCCAACGAGATGTACGAGTTGGGTGAAGATTCTTATTATGGCAGGAATGGGAAGCCCCAGGATTACGCAGAGGCAGTGAAATGGTATCTGAAGGCTGCGGAGCAGGAGCATGTTGATGCGCAGAACAGTCTTGGGTATATGTATGAAAACGGTTTGGGTGTGACTCAAGACTACAAGGTATCTGTGGGATGGTATCGCAAGGCGGCAGAGAAGGGGGATGCCGACGCCCAATTCAGCCTCGGAAATCTATATCAATCTGGCCAAGGTGTGGCTCAAGATTACCATGAGGCTGTGAAATGGTTTCTCATGTCGGCAGAGAATGGTGATATGGAAGCACAATACGAGCTTGGTGAATTATTCGAATCGGGCTTGGGCACAGACAAGAACATTGAAGAGGCTATAGAATGGTATTGCAAGGCGGCAGACAAGGGATATGTCGATGCCCAGTCCAAACTTGGAAGATTGTTCCTTTACGGCGAGGGGATTTCGACAGATTATGCCGAGGCTATGAAATGGTTTCTTAAAGCAGCCGGGCAAGATGATGCTTATGCACAAAACAGTCTTGGGCATATGTTCCATCATGGCAAAGGTGTGGCTCAAAATCTACCTCAGGCCATGTTTTGGTATAAGAAAGCGGCAAACCAGGGTGATGAACAAGCACAGTACAACATTGGTTTTTTGTATGAAAATGGCTTGGGGGTGGAAAAAGACCTGTCCGAGGCCAAGGCTTGGTATGAGAAGGCGGCCGCACAAGGCTACGATTCAGCCATCGAAAAATTGAGAAAATTGAAGTGAACTTTTCAAATATGGAATAGAAGAGTTCCCATGGGTATTCATTGAAACAACACTCCACACGAGAATGAACAAAATAAAACGATTTTTGACGATGACGACCATGCTGATGGTCGTAGCAGTTTATGTTTCTGCCCAAGATGATTGGGACGCCCACAACAAGGCGGTGCATTGGTACGCCGACCGAAGCAACGGAGTAATCCTGCGTTTCGAGGGGCTCCGTTCCCATTCTGGCATTCTTCCCCAGAAGTATTGCGTGTTCTCCTATGCACAGGCGAAACCGTTGGGATATGCCATGGTGGTATCCACGTCCGACGAGAGCGATATGGTCATGTTCACTCCTGACGGTGATGGCATCAAGGCGCAAAGTGTGAACAAGGATGTGCTGCCAAAGGAGAATTTATATTGGGAATCCATCACTTATCTTGGACGCAACTGTACCTATTCCACCGACATCACGCTCAAGGACAGACCGTTGCCTGTGAGGACGCTCAGCAAGAGTAAAAACGCTTTCGAGGTCGTCATTGAGGAAGGTGAGGAGATTCCCGACATCAAGGCATACAACCAGATGATTTTCAAGCCGCACAAGAACGCTGTGAGGCTTGCCAGCCAAAACGTGGTGAGGGAGACTGATGATGATGGCAACATCACCGAGAAACGGCAGGAATATGAGTTCAAACTGACCACCCCTTCAGTGGTCAACAAGATGTTCCGCGGATACCAAGACAACGAGGCTTCCCCTTGGGTGGTGAAATCCAACTTCTTTGACAACCACACCCTGTTGCAGTACAGCAGGTGGAAGGAGGGCGAACCGGTGAAGAAAGCCAGCAAGGATGTTTGCAGGGCCATCACCGACTATTATCAAGGATGGCGCATAAAGGACACCCGTTGGCTCGCTACTACCGAATCGGGTGATCGCTCGTTCTATGCCGTGCAGTTCGAGATCCAGGGCACAAGAGCATTGGCAGCGATGGTTTGCTTGGAATATGGCGAGGTGGTCTCCACATGGGAATTTTTGGGCAAAGTGGAGCCTGGCGCTTCCGATGGTTACCAGTCGATATGGTTTGTCGACGACGAGGGTGACTTCATGGAGCATGCGCCCGAAATCCATTGCATCGTGGCTACGGACGAGGGGATGGAACTCTACGTGCGGCAGTATGGCGGAGAGAGCGTGCAATACTCCATCTTGCGCGAGATGGGCACGGTGTGGATGACGATGCTCACCGACTACTGGATCTACGTCTGGGACTGATTTCAAAAGGGGTGAGTCAAAATAGGCATTCTCATCTTCTTTGAGCTTGTCCGGCAGTTTTTATCTGCCTCCTCCTCCTCCGCCGCCGGAGAAGCCACCGCCGCCTCCGATTGACGAATGGCTTGAGAAGCCAGAGGAAGATGTGGAACGTTCCGCCATGCGCTCAACAGCAGTGGTCGTGGCAGTGTAAATGGAGTCGCTGAACATATAGATGACATCGCCACTATTTACTGATATAGACTCATCAAGGCTCTTGGTGATGTTGGAAAGCTTAAGATATTCCGGACATATTGTCTCCATGTCTTTCCTGACTTGGTCTGCCAATCCGAAGAACTCGGCGTATACCAGATATTGGTCCCAAAGCCCCACCTCCATTGTTCCGCGCTCGTTGAGCAAGGTGAAGTCCTGCAAGAAAGCTTTCAGTCCATAGAGATGTGCGGCATTCTGTTTTGTGTATTCATCGTCGGGCTTGCCTTCCAACGCCTTCAAGAAGTTTTGGATATCGGTTTTGTTGCGCTTCTGCCTGCACCAGTTGTCAAATTCGTCTGGTTGCAGCACCAGGTCGTCGCCCGACGCCAGTGTGAGCAACATCAACACATGACAAGCCAAGCGGTCGTCGCCTTTGGCATTTTGGTCCATCTTTTTCAAAGGATGGACTATTTTCAGCATCTCCCTTTCCTTCTCCTTGTATTCCTCGCGAACAATAGTCACGTCCCCCTTGGCCATGAGTTTCAGCAGCAACGCACCAATGACGTTCTGGTCGCTCATACCGTAGAAATAGGACAGGTCGTCTATCACCATCTTGTTCTTAACCAATGTCCAATCTTTCTTCACGTCACGGAAATAATTGCCTTTCACAATGCCGAGTTTCTTTCGCTTATGCCATTTGCGCAACGGTGCAAGCGACACCACCCACCATGCTGCACACAACAACAACCATAACAAGGATAACAACAGGTCGACTACCAGGTCCATACAGAAATACACTATGATAGCAAACAAAAAAGCAAAGCCACAAAACACCCATTCCCAGAAGCCCATGCCCTCGTCCTCGGCATTGTCTTTCAGGAAGTCGCTGCCGTTGAGTGCCCTCTGCTTGCGGCTCTCCCAACTCTCGTCAGCAGCTGACGCCGGTTGGAACATATCCTTATCGAACTCGAGCATGACAATCATCCGCTTGCCTTTGCCTATTGGACCTTTGGGAGTAGCAACGATGCTGTTACCCTCGAACACGATGTTTCCTTCATAGCCGAAAGCCCAACGGCGTGTGTTGGCTTCAGAGAGCTGAATACCGTCGGCTGCAGTAATGACTATCCGTGCCTGCTCCACAGTACAATCCATATCAACAAAGCAGTGGTTGAACCCGTCGTTCGTATCATAGCTTTTCACAAGGTTGGTCAGATTGTAACGCACCACGTACTCGTGCTCACCCCAGTCGCCAAAGCCCCAGCACACTTCCTGGCCTTTGTTGGCAAGTCCGCACTTGCCTGCCTTCTCTTTGCGGCTGGCATCAACATCCCACTTGTTGAGGGTCTCAAACGGCACAAGGCCAGAATGCCCCGGGACATATCCCTCTACCGTCAGATTTTCAATGATCCCATCGATGTTGCGATGTATCACATACCACTCCGTTTTTGCGTCACTTTTGTCCAAGTTGATGAGCCAACGTTCCTCTATGGCTGCCGTACCATCCTTGTGGAGAACGGCCTTGACATCAATCCGTTTTACGACACTTGCCACACTCCCCACAGTAGGAAGTAGTGTCAGAAGTGACAACAATGCAACCCAGACTTTCATTTTTTTCATTTTGACATATATGCTCATTTATTGGTGATCAGCGGTCTTTGGTAAAACTTGAGCATGTAGATGTTGAGGATGGTCAAGTATTTGCTTTCCAATTCGTTCTGTTGAGCTTGCACGAGGTTGGTCTTGCCAGTCATCAGTTCCACGATGTTTTTCAGCCCTAGTCGGAACTGCTCGCTGAGGAGTTCATAACTCGCTTCCTGGCTTGCCGTAGCCTCTTTCGCCGCTTTAAACTTGCTCTGGTTGGTAGTGGCATCAATCCAGAAAGTCTCTATGGAATTGTAGAGTGTCTTCTGCTTGTCTTTCAAATCGAGAATGTAATTGTCGCGTTGCAGGCGAGCCTTGTTCATGGCAGTCTTGGTCTGCCGGTTGTCGAGGATGGGGATGCTCAAGGTGGCACCAACGGCGAAATCGAGGTTGGTCTTAAGTTGAAAGCCCCAGTTGTCATTGCTCATCGATGTGGTGTTGGTTGAGAAGCCACCCGAAAGACTTACCGTGGGACTCATTCCCGCTCGAGCGATGTCAAGGCTGATGTCGCTGCTCTCAATGGCCAGCAGGGCACTCTTGATTTCGGGACGGTTGTCGAGGGCGGTTAAGTAGACAGAAGAGAGGGAAGGAATTTTTTCCAATGCCTGTGCATCTGCATATGTCGGGATGGCGATGTCGAAGTCGGTAGCTTCAGTGAGTTCCAACTGTTGCTTGAGTTGGAACAAATAGTTTTTCACATTGCTCTCAGCAGCTACGATATTGTACTCGTCCTGAGCACGTTGCGCAGTGAGTTGTGCCAGGTCGGCACGGCTCATCTTACCCACTTCCACCATGACGATGCCTCGCTGCTCGTTCAGTTTGCTGGTCTCGAGACTTTGCTTGGTCACGGCGATGGCCTCGGTGGCATAAAGGATTTGCACGTAAAGCTGCACGATGCGTTCCTCTATGCTGCGAGCGATGACTACAGAGTCCACTTGTGCCTGTTGGGCGGTCAACTGATTGAGTTTGATGGTGTTCTTGTTGCGGTTGCCGTTCCACACCGTCCAGTTGGCATTGACACCGTAACTGCCACTGTAATAGACCTTGTCGATGCTCGACTGCACGTAACCGTTGGCTACGGTGCTCTTCCCGGCATTGATGAATGGCCGGTACACGATGTTCTGGCTTGTGGAAGCGTTCATTGAGGGAAGAAGCTCGGCTTTCGACTGCAGGATGTCTTCCTCGGCGGATAGTCTTTGAATCTGGCTCTTCTTCAGTTGGATGTTGTTCTGCAAGGCATAGTCGATGCACTCTTGCAGCGTCCATTTCTTCCCTGTGGATTGGCCGTAAGCGGGTAGGGCGGCCAGCATCATCAGCCATACCCATGCCGTCAGTATTCTCTTCATAAATATGTTGTTACGCGTTCAGTGTGGTGATAGAGGTCTAAATATGCTTCTATTCATGCAAAATTATATCTTTTATGGCATAAAATAAAACAAATGCGCTTTTTTTTGATTTTTCATTCGCTATTTTCCAGAATTTACATTTTCTATTCTTCATTTCCTTCTCTCATTTTTCATCTTTTTTTATTCTTTTCCCCTTGTTTTTCATCGTATGCTAAAAAAATGGCAAAGTTTTTGTACAGTTCAAGTAAAATAGCGACATTTGCACGCTGAAACGACATAACAAACTATATTAGGTTTTAATTTTTAAAGTAAAAAGAAAAGGATGAAAGAATTGAACATTCTGTGTGCGGCGTTTCTGCTCTTCCCTTTTTGTGCATGGGCAGATGACGACGTACCTTTGTCTGACAATCCTGTCGACTCTCAGTTTGTTTGGAACAAAAGCCTTGACGAGGTGGTGGTGACGGGGCAGGGTGGAGCTGTTTCCAAGCGGCGGCTCTCCTCCAACGTCACAAAGCTTTCATCTGCAGAACTGGCGAAGTTGCCCACCATGCGCATCGACCAGATGTTGCAGAATGCGCTGCCAAACGTGCAGATCACTTTAACCAACGGACAGCCAGGCACCACTTCCATGTTCAAGTCGCGTGGGCTCTCATCCGCCTTCACCAACTCTACACCTGTGATTTACGTCGATGGTGTACGGGTGGACAATATGAACACCGGTTCATCGCTTTTCAATGTCATGAACAATGCTTATGGAGACATCAATGGGCAGACAGCAGCGTCAAGTGCCATAGGAGACATACCAATGGAGAACATCGACCATATAGAATATGTACCAGGCGGAGCCGCCACCACACTCTATGGCTCCGATGCTGCCAATGGTGTCATACAAATCTTCACCAAGAACCATGGAGCAGGACGGTTCAATGCTTCCTTCACCACCCAGTTGGGCGTGGATGTGGCCAACTCTCAGTTCTATCATTTCAACCGTACCAAGGAGTTGCTGCACCAGACAGGATTTCAACAAAAGTATGGGCTTGCATTCTCCGGAGGCACGGAGCGCATGGGCTATTCGTTGGGAGCCAGCATGATGCACAATACCGGCACCATCATCCATGATGGAAACGAGCAGAAGAAATATGATTTGCGTTTCGGCTCATCCATTCGTGTGAACTCCATGTTGAAGTATGTCAACTCCTTCGGTTTTGTGGAAGAAGAATACCGACGCAACCGCAATGGCAATCAAGGATACTATACCGGACTATGGTTTGCTGAGGGAGCAGCGGCAGCCAATTTCACCTACACAGGCGAGGATGGCAACCAGCACAACTTTCCCGCCAACATCGACGCTGCTACGCCATATGAATTTGCCAAGATGAAGGCTTTCGTGTCGCAGGCGGAGGCTTTGCAGGATCATAAGGAGAATGTGAAGCGATTCCAGACCTCGCAGCAACTGGAATTCACACCATTGAAAGACCTCACTTTCCACGCCACACTCGGAATGGACTACCGCTACAACACCGACAAACTGGTGGAGACCAACAAATACCTCATCCATACACAGATGAAGCCCGCAGGAACAACTGATGCCGGAAGTGTGGCCAACTACGACCGCAACTACTACGGCATCACCGGCGAACTGAACGGACAGTGGAAGTATTTCCATGAGGACAACTTGTTCAGCAACATCCTCACAGGAGGATTCCAATACTTCAGCACCAACGACCACCAAAGCCTCTACAAAGGACAAAACGTACGCGACGGGGCACGCATCATGTCGGGCGCCGGCACCATCTACGCTGACGAGTGGCATAGTTATCTGCACAGTTACGGTGGATACCTGCAAGACAACTTCGGATGGCGAAACCGTTATTATCTCGACCTAGGACTGCGACTCGACTATAACACCGCATTTGGCGACAATGTGGGGGTGCAGGCTTATCCAAAGGTAGGAGTGTCTTACATCCTCTCCGACGAGCCTTGGATGGAGAACCTCGTCTATGGCGGATGGGTGAATTCGCTCAAGTTCATGGCGAACTATGGCGTGGCGGGAAGCTATCCCCCGGCTTTCGAGTACCAACGCACCGTTGAGGTCAGTTCATATCTTGACAAGCAGGCCAACACCTTCGGAAAGAACGGCAATCCCGACCTCGGACCGGAGAAGAAACACTCCTTCGAGGTGGGCGTGCAAGGCCTGTTCTTCCATAAGATCCTCAACTTCGGCTTCACTTTCTACAGGGCGCTCACCAAAGACGCACTCTTCAACGTGCCAACATTGCCTTCATCCGGGCAAAACAATTCCTACCTCGCCAACATCGGCAAAATCAGGAACCGGGGCATAGAAATGTACGTTGGAGCCACCATCGTCGACAACGAGGAATGGGGGGTGAGCATGCGCGCGTCACTCAACACCAACAGCAACAAGGTGATTTCCACGGCAGGCATCGCACCCTTCGCCATCGGCGGCTTTTCCTCACGCACCATCGTCACCGTAGTGGAAGAGGGAAAGTCGGTGGGATTCCTCAGAGGCACCGCCACCATACTCAACGATGACAACACCGTGAAAGAGACACTGTACAACCAAGACCTGGGACGCACCATCCCCACTTGGTATGGCAACTTCTCCATCTCTGCCCGCTGGAAGAAACTCAACTTCACCCTCATAGGCGACTATCAGTCTGGTGCATACGTGCACTCCTTCGACAGGCAGTTCAGATTTGCTAAAGGCATCACCGACAATGCCATACCACAGGCGGCATTGCAAGGGACCACACAGGCGAAATCATGGCTTAATTTCACCAATTTCTTTGTAGAAAAAGCCGACTTCCTGAAAATACGTAACATTGGTATAGACTACATATTTAAATTCCAAGACAAAATCGTGCACGACCTCAGTCTGGCGTTCAACGTATACAACCCGCTATCATGGACCAGCAGCAGCGTCGACCCGGAGGCGGTGCTCAGCGGCGCAAGGACGCAAGGAGCGGTGGCAACAGGAGGACTGAGCTACAGCAGTTACAGCCAGCCACGGCAGTATGTGCTTACCGCAAAAGTGAGTTTCTAACACAAGTGCATCATTTTCAAAACAGACATTATGAAACTGAAATATGGACTACTGATGGTGGCGGCGCTGCTGATGGGAAGCTGCGACCTTGTCACACCCGACGAAATCGTCAACCCGAATGTCGATGAAGACGCTTTCCTGCGCTCTGACAACCCTATGGAAACATGGGTGAACGGTACGGAGAAAGAATTCGCATTGCGCATGTCCGACTTTGTCGAACTGATGGAAATCCTCTCCGACAATTACTTCAACAACTATACGCGGTCGAGCAAGGTGTTCGACGTCCCGCAACTCCTTTACACCGATGCCGATGTCACCAACCTTCAACGCCATGTAGGCGCACTGAGGGAGATGGCCGACTACGGACTGACGACGGTGGCAAAGGCAGACCGCAACACCAACGACGAGCAACGCTTCCACCTGCTCTACATCAAGGCCTATTCCTTCTTGCTGGCAGGTGACTTCTTCAGGGCACTGCCAGTGAAAAATGGAGGTGACGTGGTGGAATGGGAAGGACATCTCAGGACCGCCATGGAGGTGCTTGACCAGGCATTGCCTTTGGCGCAAAACGATGAGCAGAAGGCTTTCATACACACCCTTTACGCAAGGGCGGCACACCGACTCGGCGATCGTGAGAAGGCCGTGGCTCATGCCAGGCAGTCTTTGGCTTGCTCGGGAGACTTCTACCGCCAAGTGCAATTCGACAGCAAGAACGGCGTGCTCAACAGGGCGCAAGAGGCAATATGGAGCGACTGGTTCCAACCACTGCCAAGGCTCGATTTCCTCGACCCCAAATACTTCCAGATGAGCAGCACAGACCAGTGTCCCATCACCATAGCAAAGGCAGAAGAGAACCTGCTCATCCTGGCCGAGGCTGCATTGGCGGAAAACAATTTGACCGAAGCCAAGGCACAACTCACCACATTGCTGCGACTGGTGAAGTCTCGCCCCGTGCAAGCGGACATCAACGACCAATTGGAGGGACGTTACAATGGAGGACTTAAGGCCTTCCCCAATGACCCTTTCTATCGCGTTCAGGCATCACCCGAAGACTCCCTCCGCAACGCGTTGATCATCGACCGACGCCCGCCTTTCCTCGTCACCATCCCTTACATCTCAGGCACTTCTGTGACACAAGACATGATCGACGGACTCGACAACCACGATAGTGCCCTCGAACTGCTCTACCTCATGCGACAGGAAATCTTTTTCGCAGAAGGCAGAAGGCCGGCAGACCTTGGCATTCGTCTGCCGCTCTGCGAGGTGGAGGCGGTCGGTTTGGGCAACGCAGATGCATACACAGAGGCTTTCATCCCGTCTTTCGTGCCAAAAAATGGAGGACTCGATGACTTCACCATCAACGATGAGGCAAAGACAGTGACCATCACTTATAATATGAATAAGGTGTTGGTGGAGCATGCACGTGCCGCCGAGGTCATGCCTTTTGAATGAAATGGAGATGAAGAGAAACATGTGCAATAAAGTGTTTTTGGCAGTGGCGTTTCTGGCGTGGAATATGAACATCGCCGCACAGCCACAAACAGAAGCCACACCCAAGTATGTCATACTCATCACCATCGATGGGATGCGTGCCGAGATGGTGGACGACCCATTGATGCCGTCACCCTTCCTAAAGATGATGAGCAGGGAAGGGATGCGCATCAGTAAAGTGATTGGCATACCGCCAGCAGCCACCTATCCCTCGCATACCACACTGGTCACAGGCGAGGTGCCTGCCAAGCACCGCGTCTTCTACAATCGGCCTTTCTTGTGGAACAAGGACACCGCGCGCATCAGCTATTGGTATGCCGACAGCATCGCCGTGTCCACCATTTGGCAAAAGGCTCACGAGGCGGGGATGAAGACAGCTTCGCTCTTCTGGCCCGTTTCGACAGGTTCCCCCTATATCGACTACAACGTGCCGGAATTCTGGTCGCTCGACTACAGTTGCGACCAGATGGAGTATATCAAACCTTTTTGTACACCTATTGGCATCCTCGATGAGTTGGAAAGCAACGCCTGTGGAAAACTTGACACCATCACCTATCAGGCGGGGTCGATGCAGCGAGACGGACGAACAGCCGCCATGGCCAATTACCTGATGAACCACTACCAACCCAGGTTGACGACCATACATCTCATCACCACCGACTACAGCCAGCACGACCATGGCACCATGAGTCAACAGCTCTTGTTCGACGTAGGCAGCGTAGACCATGCCGTGGGCAGCATCCTTGAAAACCTAAGACTCACACACAGGATGGACAGTACGGTGGTCATCGTATGTGGCGATCACGGATTCTGCGATTACTCGCAGGTCGTCAGTCCCAATGTGTGGCTCACGCGAGCAGGTCTCCTCAGTGAAAAGCCCGGTGGAGAATGGAAAGCCTGCTTTTATGGCGGGGGCAACACCAGTTTCCTCTATCTGCACAAAGGCGACGACAAGAAAACCATCAAACGCATACGACGCTTGCTCGACCAACTTCCCTACAACGAACGCCAACTCTTCCGTGTGGTGGAGAAAGAGGAATTGACGGCCAAGGGTGCCGACCCGGCTGCCGTGCTGGCCTTGGAGCCGATGGTGGGAGTTGCCGTCGCCAACGACCGCATAGAAGAACCTGTAAGGCAACAAAAGGGCGGAACACACGGCTTCGTCAGCGGGCAAGACGCCACCACACTCATCGCCTATGGAGCCGGCATCGCCCCAAGCCGCCAGGATTCCATCCGCCAAACAGACATAGCGCCTTGGATACTCCGCATGCTCGGCGTTTCAGAATAGGTTGAGGATGTTTAAGATACTTTTATGGCTTCTATAGAGTCTATAGTCTCTATGGTTTCTATAGTTTTTATAGATTCTGTAGTTTCTATAGATTCTATAGTTTCTATAGATTCTGTAGTTTCTATAGATTCTATAGTTTCTATAGATTCTATAGTTTCTATAGATTCTATAGTTTCTATAGTTACTATAGTTTCTATAATATCTATAGCATCTATAACTTCTACAATTCCAACTTCTCTAATCCTCCTCCCCCTTCCCAAATCTTTTAGGCGGTTTGTCAAATTTATAGGGTGACATCGTGAGTTTGTTCCTAAATTTGCAAAAAATACCTTAGGAACATGGAAAATGGCAAATGCTTCTTCGCGGTCGACCTAGGAGCCACCAGTGGCCGCACCATCATCGGGACACTCACCGATGGCAAATTCTCATTAGAGGAACTCACCCGATTCGACAACAACCTCATACAGACGGGAGGACGCTTCTACTGGGACATCTACGCCCTCTATCTCGAAATCATCAAGGGTCTGAAACTCGCTGCACAAAACAACATTCCCATCACCTCCATTGGCATCGACACATGGGGGGTGGACTTCGTCTTCGTGGGTGACGATGGTGCCATCCTGCGAAATCCCCGTGCGTACCGCGACCCACATACCATGGGCGTGATGGAGGAGTTTTTCGACAAATGCATGGACAAGAAAAAGGTATATGACATCACTGGCATACAGTTCATGAATTTCAATTCCCTCTTCCAACTCTATGCCATGCGTCGCAACGAGGATTCAGCCATGCGGCAAGCCGCAAAGGTGCTCTTCGTGCCCGACTGCCTCAGCTACATGCTTACAGGCAAAATGGTGTGTGAATACACCATCGCGTCTACATCCCAAATCCTTGACCCGCGCACCAAGGAACTTGACGACAGTCTTCTGAAAAGCGTAGGACTCAAGCGAGAGCAGTTTGGCGAGATGGTCAACCCCGCCACCGTCATCGGAACACTTACCGAGGAGGTGCAGGCCCTCACGGGGTTGGGTGCGGTGCCAGTCATCGCCGTCGCAGGCCACGACACAGCAAGTGCCGTGGCTGCCGTGCCGGCATGTGATGAGCAATTTGCCTACCTCAGCAGCGGGACCTGGAGCCTGATGGGCATCGAGACCAAGGAAGCTGTCATCAACGAAAAAAGTTTTGCCTACAATTTCACCAACGAGGGTGGCATAGAGGGCACTACACGATTCTTGAAGAACATCTGCGGCATGTGGCTCTATGAGCGTTGCAGGAAAGAGTGGACTGATGCACCCAAGTCGCACCCCGAGCTGCAGAAAAAGGCAATGGAGGTGAAACCTTTCCAAAGCATCATCAACCCTGACGATTCCTCTTTCGCCAATCCCGTATCCATGGTACAGGCCATACAGGACTATTGCCGCAAGACCAACCAATATGTGCCGGAGGGCTATGCCGAGGTATGCAGGTGCATCTTCGATAGTCTCGCGCTCCGTTACAGGCAGGTCTTTACATGGCTCAAAGAGTTCGCCTCATTCCCCATCAAAACCCTGCACGTCATCGGAGGCGGGTCGCTCAACCCCTATCTCAACCAGTTCACGTCAAACGCCACAGGGGTGGAGGTGCTCGCCGGCCCACAGGAATGCACGGCCATCGGCAACATCATGCTCCAAGCCAAGGCGTGTGGCGTAGTGAGCGACATCTGGGAGATGCGCAAAATCATCGCCGATAGCATTTTGATGAAGCGCTTCACACCCCAGGACAAAGAGCAATGGGACGAGGCTTTCCAACACTATCTTGAAGTGACAAAACAGCTCTCATAGTATCCCTGTTTTTCCTAGTATTCCTAGGACCTCCTATCATCTCCTAAGACCACCTGGTATCTTCTAAAAAATCTTAATCCTCATAACTAAAACAAGCAAAATGAAAGCAGAATTGATTGAAAAAGCCTATGCCGTGGCGAAAGAGCGCTATGCAGCCATAGGTGTTGACACCGACAAAGTAGTTGCCGAACTTGAGAAGCAGCAAATCTCTCTCCATTGCTGGCAGACCGACGACGTGGTTGGCTTCGAGCGCAACGAGGCACTTTCCGGTGGCATACAGACCACGGGTAACTACCCAGGGCGCGCTCGCAATATTGACGAGGTGAGAAAAGACATCGAATTTGTCAAGACCCTCCTCGCTGGCAACCACCGGCTCAACCTCCACGAAATCTATGGCGACTTCGGTGGAAAGTTCGTCGACCGCGACCAAGTGGATGTGGAGCACTTCCTCAGTTGGATGGAATGGGCTAAAGAGAACAATATGAAGCTTGACTTCAATTCCACTTCCTTCTCACACCCCAAGAGTGGCAACCTCACGCTCTCCAACCCCGACAAAGCCATACGCGACTTCTGGATTGAGCACACCAAGCGTTGCCGCCGCATCGCCGACGCTATGGGAAAGGCCCAGGGCGACCCTTGCATCATGAACATCTGGGTGCACGACGGTTCGAAAGACGTCCCCGTGCAGAGAAAGAAATATCGTGAAATCCTTGCTGCCTCACTCGATGAAATCATGGAGGAGAATTTGCCTGACATGAAGGCTTGCTTCGAGGCCAAACTGTTCGGCATCGGATTGGAAAGCTACACCGTGGGCTCACACGACTTCTACACCGCATACTGCGCCACACGCAAGCAGATGTACACCCTCGACACCGGACATTACGAGCCGACGGAGAACGTCTCCGACTTTGTCTCCACCTTGTTGATGTACGTGCCTGAATTGATGCTCCATGTCAGCCGTCCCGTGCGCTGGGACTCCGACCATGTCACCATCATGAATGACCAGACGCTCGACCTTTTCAAGGAACTCGTACGCAGCGAAGGACTTCACAGGGCACATGTGGGACTCGACTATTTCGACGCTTCCATCAACCGCATCGGTGCCTACATCATTGGTGCAAGGGCCACTCAAAAGTGCATCCTGCAGGCTTTGCTCGAACCTGTTGCCAAACTCCGTGAATATGAGGACAATGGACAATATTTCGAGAGGCTCGCACTTATGGAAGAGGCCAAGTCGATGCCCTTTGGTGCCGTATTCGACTATTTCAACCTCAAGAACGATGTGCCGGTGGGAGAGGAGTTCATCGCTGCCATCCAGCGTTATGAAGACGAGGTGACATCCAAGCGTTAACCCCAAACATAAGTGTCATGGCAAAAAATGAAGGAAGCTTGAGAAGCACGATTGCCGTGTCTCTCACCAATTATCTTGATGCCGGGGCCATCGTGGCGGGGGCAAGTGGTCTCTCGCTTTGGCAAAACTACCTTGACTTGAAGGAGATGCACCTCGCATGGTTGAACTTCATCAGCGCCAACTGTCTTGGTGCCGCCATAGGTGCCATCATCGGAGGGTTCCTTGCTGACAAGTTTGGTAGGAAGTTCATATACACTTACAACCTGTTGGTCTACATGCTGGGCGTGGCGCTCGTCATCAGCAGCGTCAACTTCCCCATGCTGCTTTGCGGGTTCCTCATCACGGGAATCTCTGTCGGCATAGGTGTTCCAGCTTCTTGGACCTATATCTCTGAAAGTTCCGAGGTGAACAACCGTGGACGCAACATCTGCATCTCTCAAATGTCATGGGGATTCGGCCCGATGGTCATCCTGCTGTTGGGAATGCTCTTCGCCCCAGGGGGATACCTCTTCGGATGGGTGGAAAGTGTGGCACACGCAATAGGTGGCGATGCACTCACTACAAATGCTGTCAACGTGTTCAGTTCGCGAATAGTGTTCTTCTCGCTCTTCGTCATCGCGTTCATCGCATGGAACCTGCAGCGCAAGCTTGATGAGAGCAGCGAGTGGAAGGCTGCCAAGGCTGCAGCCAAGGAAAAGGGCGAGGACACGGGATTGCTCCACGCCATCGGAGTGTTGTTCTCCAACAAGATAGCCGTCCGCACCGTCATCTTCCTGGCTACCATCTATCTTACCTGGAACCTGGTGGCTTCCGTCATGGGATTCTTCCAACCACACATCTACGAGACTGCTGGCGGGGTGAGCAACGAGCAAGCCAATTGGATGAACTGCATACAATGGGCCATCATCGTCGGCGTGACGTTTGTCGTTTCGAAAATCATCGACAAGACATCCCACAAGGGCATTTACACCTTTGGCCTGCTTGTGGCCATATTGGCGTGGGTGATCATCGTCACAGTGGGTGTCAACGGCACTATGGGACTTTGGCTGTTTGCCGTCCTCTGGGGTGTTCAGGGTGGTGCCTCACCGCAGATTTTCTATGCTCTCTGGGGCTCAGAACTCTTCCCCGCAAAGTTCCGTGCCGGTGCACAAGGCTTGATGTTCTTCATCGTGCGCGGTTTGTCGGCTGTGTGGGGACTTGTGTTCGCACGCATCTATGGTGAGCACGGTGAGGGCTTCACCATTGCCGCATATTGCATGATCGCACTCTTGGCCATCTCGCTCATCGTCGGCTTCATCGGTTGCCCCAACACTCGTGGACGCAAGCTCGATGACATTGCAAAAGAGCGATACGGGGAAGACTATTGATAATTAATAATTTATAATTAATAATTTAGAGGATTGAGAATGGCCCAATTTTCAATCCTCTATCTTTTTCATCCTATGAGATAGAAAGATAAAAAGATGCCAAGAATGTCCTGGTGACAAATCCGTCAGAACATTCTTGGCTGTTATTGATAATCCTAATAGTCGATTATGCTTATTTTGGCAGGTTGAAAGCCACGCTCATTTCCTTCATCTGCTCCTGGCTCATTCCTTCCGGCTCGAAGCCCATGCACTTGGCGTTGAAATAAATCTTTGCGCTTTTCACCAACACGTCTATCTGGTCGAAGGCATCCATCACGTCGAGGCCTTGGGCGAATACGCCATGCTTTTCCCAAAGCACCACGTCGTAGTCATCAAGTTCCTTCAATGTGGCATCGGCAAGTTCCACACTACCTGGCAAGGTGTAAGGGATGATGCCCAGGCCTAATGGACAGAAAGCTTTCGTTTCAGGAATCATACTCCACAGCAAATTGGAGAGTACGTCCTTCTCCAGGAACGCACGGTTGTGACTCATCGCCACGAGTTCGATGGGGTGGGTGTGCACTGTGGCGTTGTAGGTTGAACCTTTCTCTATCAGATGGTTGTGGACGGTGAGGTGCGAGGGCAGTTCACTCGTAGGTTGCACCAGGTTATCGGCGATGATTACATAACTGGCACAGTCGTCGAGGATTCGGATGACGCTGCCATTGTCCATCGGCCAGCGGGCGAGGTCGCGCATACGCTTGCCGGTGCCTTTACAGTAGAAATAGCAACCTTTCAGGTGGGGCAGGGCGGTGCCGATGGCCTTCACCTCGCTGAGGGCGGGAAGGTTCCTCACTTCGTCATCAACAAACGCGGTGATGTTCACGGTGATGTTGCCGCCATTACGCTCGGCCCAACCGTTTTGCCACAAATAGCCGGCCACTTCTGCTATCTTCTCCACCTCTTTTTGCAAGGCGGGACGGCCTTCTAAAATACTTTTCATACTTGTTGTAAACTTATGGGTGTTTTTTTAGTTTTTCTTGAACGCAAAGGTAAAGCTTTTCCATCAACCGACACATCGCATTTTGACTTTTTTCCCAAGCATTTTGATTTATGGAAACGGGATTGTTTCCATCTCGCCGAAAGAAAGCCAGAAGAACCGAGTTTTTCCTATTGCCATAGAAGCCAAAGACACTTTCCACTCCTCAGGAGTTATGCTCCCTGAACTCGCTTGGCTTCTGCCCTGTTTTCATCCTGAATTTCGAGGAGAAATAATCCGGTGATTCAAAATTCAGGCGATAGGCAATTTCCTTAATACTCATTTTTGTAGTCGAGAGCAACTCTTTTGCTCGTTGAAGCCTCAAGTCTTGCTGGTAGAGGGCAGGCGACAACCCTGTATATTCCTTGAATAGTTTGCGGAAATTGGAATAGCTCACCCCCATGTCCTCTGCCAACCGCTGAATGGTGAGGTCGCTCTCAAGTGCCTCGCGGATGCGTAGTCGAGCGCGACTGATCATCTCCACATGCGACTGGTTCTTGTTCAGCACGATGTTGCGTTCCAAGGCATACATCATGCCAATGAGATGGTTGACAATGCCTGCAAGCAACTGCTGTGAATAGGCTGCCTCTTCTTGGGCGGCTTTCAAGGCTCTTTTGTAGAGTTCGACGATTTCGGCAGAGAATCCTATCCTGTAGATGGGCTTCTCCGGACGCAGGAAGCCACCTTGCACTCGGTCGTCCATATTGCGTCCCTTGAAACCAATCCAATAGCTTTTCCAATGGGAATGGGGCAAAGGACCATAACTGTGCCACACTCCTGGGAAGAGGAGGAAGATGTCGCCCGCCTTGATGCGTGTCTCGCCAGTGACCGCACTGCGGAAGAATCCTTCACCCTCAAGGAGGTAAAGCATTTGGTATTCGTTCAGCTCTCGTCCTTTGTCCATATCGAAAAAATAACCGTCGGCATGACCTTTGGTGGGATAGGGCTCGTTGACCCCCACTTCGTCATACCCCACTGTACTCACCGTGAGCCCCCACATGGCATCGCGGTCGTTGGTTACTAAGTATTTGCTGTTTTGCATAGTCGTCGTGTCTTCTGATATCTAATGATTGCCGCTATAGAACATTCAAAGTGTCTCTGTTATCCCAGATGTCTAAACCATCCAGCGTATTGACGTAGCAAAATTAGCAATTTTATGCGAATCTCAAAAATTTTGAAACACCATTTTTCATTTTGTCCCTAATTCTTCTGATAATCGCTAAATGGTTGCATGACGCCATCAGACCGTTTGCATTAATTAAAACTTTCCCAATAGGTTGTACTATACATTTTGACCTCAATCCATCAAAAATCCACGTATTTAGGTGTTTGCAATGACAAGAAAGGGCATT
>CADADN010000020.1 GCA_902786665.1 uncultured Prevotellaceae bacterium
GGGCGACTATGAACATCTTGACACCCAAGGCGTTGCCTTGGGCTATGTGCTTGCAGGCCTTTCAGGCCGCCCTTCGGATACAAGCGGATAATCATTATTGAATTTTTGGAGCAGCGAGAGCAGAGTCAAGCTTGCTTGAACTCTGCCGAGTCGCGACAAAAATCAGCGAAGATAATATTTAATTATGGGTTCACTTTTTCAAGTGAACCCATAATTTATGCTATTCTAAGATGACTTTCCACTCACTATCTTCTTGATTTCAAAGAGTTTGTTGAGTGCTTCCATAGGTGTGAGATGATTGATGTCGATACCCAAAATCTCGTCACGCACCTGGCAAAGCACCGGGTCGTCAAGTTGGAAGAAATTGAGTTGCATACCCTCCCTTGTCCTGCCTATCGACTGTGCCGAGGGTTTTCCCACAGTGCCCACATTGCTGTTCTCTGATTCCAGTTGCTTCAGGATGACACCGGCTCTTCTTACAATGCTCTTCGGCATGCCGGCAATCTCCGCCACATGGATACCAAAGGAATGCTCTGAACCACCCCTTGTCAGCTTGCGTAGGAAAATCACCTTGTTGTCAATCTCCTTCACACTCACGTTGTAGTTCTTGATGCGCGAGAAGTTCTTCTCCATCTCATTGAGTTCGTGATAGTGTGTGGCGAAGAGCGTCCTCGCTTTCGCCCTGGCATGCTCATGCAGGTATTCCACGATGGCCCAGGCGATGGAAATGCCGTCATAGGTTGATGTGCCACGACCCAGTTCATCAAAAAGCACCAACGACTTGGGAGAGACGTTGTTGAGAATGTTGGCTGCCTCGGTCATCTCCACCATGAAAGTAGATTCACCCACCGAGATGTTGTCAGACGCTCCCACACGGGTGAATATTTTGTCCACCAAGCCTATTTTCGCGCTCTCTGCTGGCACGAAACACCCTATCTGGGCCATTAGTACTATCAAGGCTGTTTGACGCAACAGCGCCGATTTACCAGCCATGTTCGGACCTGTGATGATGATGATCTGCTGCCTTTCATTATCGAGATAGATGTCATTGGGCACATATTTCTCACCCAAGGGCAACTGTGTCTCAATCACCGGATGCCTGCCTTGCTTGATGTCGATGACTTCAGTATTGTCGATGACGGGGCGGATGTAACGTCTCTCTTCCGCCACGCTGGCAAACGACAAGAGACAGTCGATGCGAGCCAAAAGGTTGGCGTTGATTTGGATGGCGGGAATGTATTCCTGAATGGCCATGACCAATTCATTGAACAATTGTGTCTCCAACGACAGAATCTTGTCCTCAGCCCCAAGGATTTTCTCCTCATATTCCTTCAATTCCTGAGTGATATACCGCTCCGCCTGCGCCAAGGTCTGTTTTCTCACCCATTCCGCAGGCACCATGTCCTTGTAGGTGTTGCGCACCTCCAGATAGTAGCCGAAGACATTGTTGTATCCAATCTTCAACGATGTTATGCCGGTGGCTGCAGCCTCACGTTCCTGTATTTTCAACAAGTATTCCTTTCCATGGTAGGCGATGTTGCGCAATTCGTCGAGTTGTTCGTTCACACCGCTGCTGATGACGTTCCCCTTGTTCACCTGCAACGGAGCATCTGCTTGTATTTCCCTTGCTATGCGGTCACGTATGGAATGGCACAGGTTGAGTTGCTCGCCAATCCTTTTCAGCACTGTATTGTCAGCGTTCATACACGCACTTTTCACCACTTCTATGGCTTGCAACGCCACCTTCAGTTGAATCACCTCCCTGGGTGATACGCGCCCCACGGCAACCTTGGAGATGATGCGTTCCAAGTCGCCTATGAGATGCAATTGCTCGTCGACGCATTGGCGGAATGTCGGCTCCCTGTAGAAATAGTCCACTATGTCGAGTCGCTCGTTGATGGGTTTCTCATCTTTCAAGGGAAACACCAGCCAACGACGAAGCATTCTGCCACCCATGGCGGTGATGGTGCGGTCGATGACATTGAGCAGCGACATACCATCGTCCTGCATCGTGTTCAACAGTTCCAACGAACGGATGGTGAATTTGTCAAGCCTCACATATTTGTCCTCTTCTATGCGAGAGATGGAGGTGATATGGCTGATCTGGGTGTGTTGGGTGAGTTCAAGGTATTGTAGGATGGCACCTGCGGCCACCACTCCGTTGTTCAAATGGTCTACTCCGAAACCCTTGAGGCTTTTGGTTTGGAAATGCTTGAGAAGCTTGGGCCTGGCTGTTGACTCCGTGAACACCCAGTCATCGAGTTCGAAAACACAGTATTTCGAACCGAAATACCTCTCGAAATCACCTTTATGAGCACGGTCGTAAAGCACTTCCTTGGGTTGGAAGTTGCCCATCAGTTTCTCCACGTAGTCGTAAGTTCCCTCACCCACAAGGAACTCACCGGTGGAGATGTCGAGGAAAGCCACACCACAACCGGTCTTTCCAAAATGAATGGCAGAGAGGAAATTGTTTTCCTTGTAATTAAGCACATTGTCGCCCATCGCCACACCGGGGGTCACCAATTCGGTGATACCCCTCTTCACCAATGTCTTGGTGAGTTTGGGATCTTCCAATTGGTCGCAGATGGCCACACGTCGCCCCGCCCTGATGAGTTTCGGCAGGTAGGTGTCCAAGGCGTGGTGTGGGAAACCAGCCATCTCGGTGGCTGCTGTCTGGCCACCATTGTTACGCTTGGTAAGCGTGATGCCGAGGATTTTGGAAGCTGCAACGGCATCCTCGCAATATGTTTCATAGAAGTCACCACATCTGAACAGCATCAACGCATCAGGGTGTTTCGCCTTCAGCGTGAAAAACTGCTGCATCATAGGTGTCAGTCCTTTTTCTTTCTTTGCCATAGAATGAGTTGTGTTTTTGCAAAGGTAATGAAAAAATCTGTTTTCCCCATCCCATTCATCATTATTTCTTTTTTTTATTCTTTTAAAGGAAAAAAGAAAATGATGATGATATGGTGAGGAAAAGTGGATAAATTGTTGATAACACACTTATCACACTTTATTATCTGTTGTCAACATTGTTTTGTTGATAATAATCTATTGATTATATGCTTTTTACATATTTATCCACAATTTTGTAGACAAGTGGATAAGACGTTGTGGATGACTTTCTACTATTTTTGTTGTGGATAAAGTTTTCATAAACGAGTGTTTGTTTACACTTTTATGCACATTTTTCTGCCTTGATGCAGGGACTATGGAAAAGTATGTAGTTATTATGAAGTTATTGGTGAGTTATCCACAATCAAGTGTGGATAACTTTACTTAAATTTCACAAGCTTCGGCATCAAGTATATCCCCTTTAACTCCTCTTTAACTCCCCTTTAACTCCCTAAAAGAGTATACATACGTCCCTTTAATTCCCCTTTAACTCCTCTTTAATTCCCCTTTACCTCCCTAAAAAAGTGTACATACGTCCCTTTAACTCCTCTTTAACTCCTTTTTAACTCCCCTTTAACTCCCTAAAAGAGTGTACATATGTCCCTTTAACTCCCCTTCAACTCCTCTTCAACTCCCCTTCTTTGATTTTGGTTATTCCGTATGTGATGACAGTTGCTGTGAGAAAAACGAGGATGAATGTCACGATGACCTGCCAGTAATGCCCTGAGTAGGAAAATCCTATTTTGTTGAGTGCGAGGCATACTGCCATGGGTGTAGCTCCACAAATGAAATAGTATATCAAGGAGTGTTTTCCCGTGAATTGCAAGAGTGCGTTGTCGGGCAGATGACGGCAGACACCCACGATCAACATGGCTCCCGCCAGTCCGTCCACCAAAAGCAAAGTAAATGAACTGATGTTGATGGGTTCCATGGTCAATGTCATATCTGTGGATGTCACCAGCCATTTTATGCTCACGATGACCAAGGCAAGAATAATGAGTATTTTTGGTTGTTGCAGGTGAGATAGCAATTTTTTTTTCCTGCACATCATCCCTGCGAAAAGGAACAACAGCATCATCAAGGCGTTTTGCCAGCACCATATGTTGGTGTCGTGCAGGAAGTCATTGGGAACGAAATGGTAGATGGCGGCGATGAGGAGATAGGGTAGGGTGGAGCAGATGAAAAGCCAAAAAGTGGGATGTTTGCTTTTTGAGGAGAAATGGATGATGATTGCAAAAAGTATCTCGGCCAACATCAGTGCGGCAAGAAACCAGGAAGCATGTCCTGTGACGACAGACGTCAAAGTTTCAACCAAAGAGGTGTCTTCTCTCACGAAGGCTTTCGGGAAGGCGATGGCAGTGGTGAAGATGAAATAGGGTAGGGTGATGCCTTTCAGGATGGAGAGGAGTTTGTGTCGGAGGTCAAAAGTGTTGCTTGAAGGCTTGATGAAGAGATATCCTGAAATGAAGACAAAGGCAAGAAGTGAGTTGTCCACATGACAGGCATAAGGGATGATTTCCTCTCCTGTGTAGTATATTTCGGTGTGGAGGAGGAAGATGGACACCATGCAGAGTCCCCTGGCAATGTCGATTTTGGTGTCTCGCATGGTTATCTGACGATGGCTATCTTGCAGACCGTTCCTTTCTTGCCATCGCTGGTGGCTGTCTGTACCATATAGACGCCTGAGGCCACCCTCTTTCCGCTGTCGTCACAACCATCCCACGTGAAAGTGCCGCCATTGCTTGTGCCTTCGGCCACGAGGGTGCCGTTTGCGGTGACTATCTTCACATCGGCGTTCATCGTCAGTCCTGTCACGGTGATGAGTCCTGTAAAGTCTGGTTTGACGGGGTTGGGATAGGCATACACCGTGTTTTTGTTCATCGTCGCGCTGGTGGCGGTGGCATCGCTCATATAGGAGCACAACCCTTTGTCGGTACCGAAGAACACCTCTCCTGTCTCGTCGTTGATGGTGATGGCTTCGATGTTGTCGGAGAGCAACTGACTGTTTGATGAAAGGAAATGCTGCAGTTGGGTCATGTTGTCGGCACTGATGAGATAGACACCGTTGCCATTGGTGCCAAACCATTTCCTGTTGCCTCCATCCACGGCGATGCAGTTGATGTCGGCACCTCCCAGAAGGTAGTCGGCGAAATTGGTGCCGTCATTGCGTGGCACCTTGATTTGTTGCAAGACGCTGTTGGAACCGTTGTCTATGTCGTTGGCAGGGAGCATCACCGGTCCTACGCTGGTGCCTATCCAGATGTTGCCGTCCTTGTCTTCCGCCACGCACCTCACGCCGGTGGGTTCCAGTCGGGTGCCATCTTCATTGACAAAGGTGGTGTAATGGTTCATGGCACTGTTGGAAGGGTCGAAGCAATAAAATGAAGGTGTATCCCAATGGTTGTTGACAAACCACAACAGTCCTCTGCTGTCCAATATCATTCCCCTCATGTTGCCCAAACTGCGGGTGTCTTCCATCAGATTTTTCTTGTGATGGTCTTCCCACGTGCCGTCAGTCTTGAGTTCCAGGATGGATTTTTCCAAGGCTTGGCTGTTGAGACACCAAAGGTTGCCTTGCTTGTCAAACTTGATACCTAAGGTGAGAACATAATTCTTGCTTTCACTGTCCAAGGCATATCCCAACGGACTGTTGTCGGGGTTGTAGTGCTTGACGAATTTTCCATCCATATATTCGTAGAGTCCAGTCCTTCCACCCACGAAGACGTGCTTGGGGTCTTTAGGGTCGATGTCAAGACATGTCATATCCTCAAAACGGTTGCCTACGATGTCTTTCAAATCATCTTCGTAGATGGTCCATTGGTCATTGCTGTAAGTCTGTGTGACGGCCTTTCTGAATAGTTCGGCGGCAGAGTCGAAACCTCCTCCACAGGTGAAGAGTGTGTTGTCGACATATTTCAATACGCCGAAATAGTTGTATTTGGGTCCATCGGGGTTGATGTCGGTGGTTTGCAAGGCTACTTCATTGTTGTCATCCAAAGCGAAGGAACAGAGTTTTCCATTGTCTTGGTTGCTCCAGAAGCAGTGGTTCTTGTTGTCGTAAGCAGCGGTTTTGAAAGTGATGTTCTCTTGTTGGATGAAAGTGATGTCGTTGATGGAGTTGAGCACCATCACGCCGTGGTCTTGCACGAAGAGCAGTTTGTCACCGGAGATATTGCACGAGTTGAAGGCATATTGCTGGATGAGTTTCCATTCGTCACCATCTTTGCAATAGATGTTTCCGTTGTTGGCCGCCAGCAATTTGCCACCGAAGTCGAAAAGATGGTCCACTTGGATGTTGCTTTCATTCGTCCAATTGCTTTTGTCCAACAGGTTGTCGTTCGTGTTGCCTTTGATGATGCCTTCCTCGCAAGCAGCATAGATGTGGTTGCCGAAGATGATGGCTTCCTTCACCTTGCGCCCCAGGTTGTAGGTGGCGGTGATTTCAGCTTCGGCGACATTGATTTTCAGGATGCCGAAATTGGTGGCCACGAAGGCGAAGGTGCCGCTTGTCTTGATGCTGTTGATGGTTTTGTCCACCGTCATCGACTTGTTGTAATAGTCGGAGATGTTCACCACGTTGCCTTTGTCGTCGAGCAAGTCGATGTTGTGGTTCTCATATACGATGACCAGTCGTTTTGCCGCCTTGCAGTAAGCGATGTGCGAGATGTTGCAATCGCTGAGCGTGTTCATCTTGTCATAGGTTTCCACGCTGTGGTCGTTGGTGTTGTATGAGAAGAGGCCTTTTGAACTGAGCACATACACCATTTTATCGACAGGCACTATTTCCGTGATGTCGCCATAGGCCAGGTAACTGGTCCATGAGCCGATGGGTCCGCCTTTTGCAAAGGTGAGCATGGCGATGAACAGTAGTGTTGTGGTCAGTCTCTTCATATGGGTCTATTCCTTGAGGTATTGTGCGAGTTTTTCCACAGCCTTGGCCCGGTGTGAGATGCGGTTCTTGATGTCCATTCCGAGTTGTGCGAAGGTGGTGTCGTAGCCTTCAGGTTGGAAGATGGGGTCGTAGCCGAATCCCTCGCTGCCGTGCCGTTCACGGGTGATTTGTCCTTCTACGATGCCTTCGAAGGTTCTCACGTCTTTCGCTTCGTGGGTGCACTCGTCTATGATGATTAACGCGATGACGGTGCGGAATCTTGCATTGCGATTGTTATTTTCTCCTAATTTGTGCAATAATTTTCGCATATTGGCCTCGCTGTCGTGTTCTTCGCCTGCATATCTTGCGGAAAACACGCCTGGCTCACCATTCAGTGCGTCCACTTCCAGTCCGGTATCATCAGCGAAACAACTGATATGATAGTGTTCATAGATGTATAACGCCTTCAGCAAGGCGTTTCCTTCCAAGGTGTCGGAGGTTTCCGGTATGTCGATGTGGCAGTCGATGTCGTTGAGCGACAGCACTTCGAATTGTGTTCCGAGGATGTCCCTGATTTCACTGAGTTTATGTGGGTTGTTGGTTGCGAATACTATTTTCATTGTCTTTCTTTTTTACTTTCACTTTCATTTCGTCGAATCCTTCACCATAGACGCCGATGACGCTGCTCTGGCTGACAAAGGCGTTGGGGTCGATGGTCTTGATGAGTCGGAAAATGCTGACGCTCTCACGTTTCCTGGCAAGGATGCAAAGCACCTTCATGTCTTGTCCCGTATACCATCCATGGCCGTCGAGGATGGTGACGCCATGGTTCATCTCCGTGCCTATGGCATTGGCGATTTCCTGGTATTTCTTGGAGAAGATGAAGAATTGCACAGACTCCCTTCTGGAGTTCATCACATAGTCGAGCATGACATTCTCCACCACAAGGGTGCAGAGGCCGAAGACTATTTTGTACAAAGCCTCTGTGACGGTGTAGTCGCGGGCGAAGATGAACATGGGGAAGCTGGAGCCGATGATGACCAGGTCGACAAAGATGAGCACGGTGCCGAGCGACATGTTGTGGTATTTGTTGACGATGGCCGCCACGATGTCTGTTCCTCCCGTACTTCCGTTGTGGAGGAAGACGATGGCAAGCGAGGTGCCCGTCATGCAGCATCCTATGATGAGCGACATGAAGTTCTCGTCGCCAAGGAGTTTTATCATCGTCCCGTCGTTGTTGGTCATCACCTCCTGGGCGACGCCGAGCGTGAGCGAGAGGGCGAAGATGGCATAGATGGTCTTCATCATGAATTTCCATCCCAGGATTTTCAACGCCAATGCCAACAGGATGAAGTTGATGATGAAATAGGTGTAGTTGATGGGTATGCCATGTCCGTCTCCGTTGGTGGCATAGAAGATGATGGCCGAGATACCTGTCACGCCTCCTGTCACTATTTCGTATGGCAGCAGGAAGCAGGTGTATCCCACCGTGTAGAGCAGGAGACCGAGGGTGATGAAGAAGTAGTCCTCGGCCTCTCTGAAGAATTTGCTTTTTGTGTTGGTTGGCATATGCCTATTTTATTTCACCACTATGTTGACGATTTTCTTGGGTACGATGATGACTTTCATCACCTTCTTCCCGCTGATGTATTTGGCAGCCTTCTCGTCGGCGAGTACGGCTTGCTCGATATCGGCGTTGCTGGCATCCACGGGGAATTGCATCTGGAATCTTGCTTTTCCATTGAAGGAGATGGTGAGTTGCATCTGGCTCTCCACGAGGTATTTCTCATCGTATGCAGGCCAAGCGGCATCGCATACCGACCCCTTCTCTCCAAGTGCCTCCCACAGTTCCTCGGCAATGTGAGGGGTGAATGGGGCGATGAGGGCCACCAGTTGGCGAAGCACCTCGCGGCTGTGGCATTTCTGCTGGGAGAGTTCGTTTACGGCGATCATGAAGGCGGCCACGGAGGTGTTGTAGGAGAAAGCTTCGATGTCCTGGCTCACCTTCTTGATGAGTTTGTGCAGGCTTTTGAGCATTTCGGGAGTGGCTGGTTCGTCGGTGACGGTCAGTTGGTCGTTATCCCTGTCGTTGCCCCAGAAAAGTGCCCAGAATTTCTTGAGGAAGCGGTGGCAGCCATCGATGCCGTTGGTGTCCCAGGGCTTGCTTTGCTCCACCGGGCCGAGGAACATCTCATAGAGTCGCAGGGTGTCGGCTCCGAAACGTGCCACGATCATGTCGGGATTGACCACGTTGAACATGGATTTCGACATCTTCTCCACGGCTTGGCCGCAGATGTATTTGCCATCCTCGAGGATGAATTCTGCATCGTTGAATTCTGGTCTCCATTTCCTGAATGCCTCGATGTCGAGCACGTTGGCGTCAACGATGTTGACATCCACGTGTATTTCGGTGGTCTTGTATTTGTCGATGAGACCCTTGCTCACGAAGAGGGGTTTCTTGTCGTGGTCGTCGGTGTTGACGCGGTAGACGAAGTTGCTCTTCCCCTGTATCATGCCTTGGTTGATGAGTTTTTGGAAGGGTTCTTCCTTGCAGGAGTAGCCATAGTCGTGGAGGAACTTGTTCCAGAAGCGGGAGTAGATGAGGTGTCCGGTTGCGTGCTCCGTGCCTCCCACGTAGAGGTCGACGTTCTGCCAGTATTCATCCACGGCCTTGTCCACGAGTGCCTGGTCGTTGTGCGGGTCCATGTAGCGGAGGTAGTAGGCCGACGACCCGGCGAAGCCAGGCATGGTGTTGAGTTCGATGGGGAAGACGGTGACATTGTCGATGAGCGCCTTGTCCACGATTTCCTCTTTCACGGTGTCCCACGCCCATTTGGTGGCTCTTCCGAGTGGCGGTTCGCCGGTTTCCGTGGGTTGGTACTTGTCTATTTCAGGCAGTTCGATGGGCAGTTTGCTTTCGGGAATCATCTGTGGCATTCCGTCCTTGTAGTATACAGGGAATGGCTCGCCCCAATAGCGTTGGCGTGAGAAGATGGCATCGCGCAGGCGGTAGTTCACCTTCACCCTGCCAAGGTGCTGCTCGGCAACGTATTTCTTGGTGGCTTCGATGGCTTCTTTCACGGTGAGGCCGTTGAGGGAGAAGTCACAGTAGGGCTTCACATCCTTTCTTGGTGAGTTGCATACGATGCCTTCCTTGGCGTCGAAACTCTCCTCGCTCACGTCGCATTCTTCGATGAGGGGGATGATGGGGAGTGAGAAATGCTTGGCGAAGGCATAGTCGCGTGAGTCGTGGGCTGGCACGGCCATGATGGCTCCCGTGCCGTATCCGGCAAGCACGTAGTCGCTCACCCAGATGGGGATGGCCTCGCCGGTGAAGGGGTTGATGGCATAGGAGCCGGTGAAGACGCCGGTGACCTTCTTGTCTGCTATACGTTCGCGCTCGGTGCGTTTCTTGGTGGCTGCCAGATAGTCGTCCACGGCTTGGCGCTGCTCTTCGGTGGTCACTTTCTCCACATACTCGCTTTCCGGTGCGAGCACCATGAAGGTGACGCCGAACATCGTGTCGGCGCGTGTGGTGAAGATGGTGAAGTCTATGTCGCTGTCCTTGACATGGAACACCACCTCTGCTCCTTCCGAGCGGCCAATCCAGTTGCGCTGGGTCTCCTTGAGGGAGTCGGTCCAGTCGATGGTGTCAAGACCGTCGAGCAGGCGTTGGGCATAGGCCGACACGCGGAGGCACCATTGCATCATCTTCTTCTGCACCACGGGGAAGCCGCCGCGCACGCTGATGCCGTCCACCACCTCGTCGTTGGCAAGCACGGTGCCCAGGTCGGCGCACCAGTTCACCATCGTCTCTCCGAGATAGGCGATGCGGTAGTTCATCAGTGTCTCTTGCTGCTGCTTGTCGTCCATGGCTTTCCATTCCTCTTGGGTGAAATGGAGTTCCTCGGTGCAGGCGGCGTCGAGGCCGTCGGTGCCTTGTTTTGTGAAATGCTCCACCAGGTGCTCGATGGGCAGTGCGCGCTGCTCGTTGTTGTCATAATAGGAGTTGAACATCTTTTGGAAGGCCCATTGAGTCCATTTGTAGTAACCGGGGTCGCAGGTGCGCACCTCGCGGTCCCAGTCAAAACAAAAACCTATCTTGTCGAGTTGCTCACGATAGCGCTCGATGTTGTTGACGGTGGTGATGGCGGGGTGCTGGCCGGTTTGTATGGCATATTGCTCTGCCGGCAGTCCGTAAGCGTCGTATCCCATGGGGTTGAGCACGTTGAAGCCTTGTTGTCTCTTGTAACGTGCATAGATGTCGGATGCGATGTATCCGAGCGGGTGTCCCACGTGAAGGCCTGCCCCGGAGGGGTAGGGGAACATGTTGAGCACATAGAATTTCTTACGGTTTTGGTCTTCGGTCACCTTGTAGGTCTTCCGTTCAACCCAGCGTTGCTGCCACTTTTTCTCGATGTCGTTGAAATTGTATTCCATATCTTTTTTAATCGTTTGTTGCTTGGAATGTCTATAATCTGTGCGCTTTTACGCAATTTGCGTGCAAAGTTACAATAATCTCACCTTATAAAAAAGCAAAAGGCCACTTTTTTGAGAAGTGGCCTTTTGAGGATGCCTTTGTCTTTATATGGTTTTTATGGTTTTTGTGATATGACAAGGCAAAATTAGAAAAAAAGCGCCATAGATTGAAAGCATTGGGTGATTTTTTTGCTTTTTCCTTGGTTTTTGTTATCTTTGCGTTTTGAAGTGAGGCGTGAAACCATAATTTCATACCAACTATTTATTATGGGTCAATACATCAATTTGGGAAATGAAGGATTTCAAAGAATCCGCAACAGCGAATATGTGGACAAGTCTGGACTGATAGCTGTTGTCAACAAGACGCTGTTCACAGAGCAGTGTTTCAGTTGTGTCACCCGTTGCCGCCGCTTTGGAAAGTCCATGGCGGTGAAGATGCTATGTGCCTACTATGACCATTCGTGTGACTCTCGCAGTCTGTTTGCTGATTTGGAAATAGCTGGTCATCCTTCATTTGAGCATCATTTGAACAAATATCCCGTCATCTGCCTTGATATGACCAATTTTGTGACAAGATACCACGATGAAGACATTGTAAGTCATATCGAGGAGGAACTGAAATCCGACATTCTTGAATCTTATCCCGACGTTTCTGTCAGGGAAAAAGAGGATTTGATGGACTGTCTTGTTCGCATTGCCGGAGTTACAGGAGAGCGTTTTGTCTTCATTATAGACGAGTGGGATGCCATCTGCCGTGAGTTCAAGTATGGCACGTCGGCTATGGACCGCTATGTCAACTGGTTGCGCCGGATGTTCAAGAGCGTGAATGCAAGCCAGGTTTTTGCAGGCGTTTATATAACAGGCATTTTGCCTATCAAGAAATATAAGACCGAGTCGGCACTGAATAATTTCATTGAATATTCCATGGTGTCTCCGGGTGGCATGGCTTGCTATTTCGGTTTCACCAAGGCTGAGGTGCGTGCTTTGGCAGAAAAGTATGATATGGATTTCGATGAGTTGGAGAAGTGGTATGATGGCTATCAGATAGGGTTACAACCATCCATATTCAATCCCAATTCAGTGATGAAAGCCATTGATCGTCAATGGTGCGAAAGTTATTGGGCGAGTACGGGTGCTTTCGATGCCGTGGCTCATTACATCCAGATGAATTTCGAGGGACTGAAGGATGATGTCATCAAAATGCTCGCTGGAGGAAGTGTGAAGGTGAACACTACCAAGTTTCAGAATGACATGTCGATTGTCAAGAGCAAGGATGACGTGCTTACCGTGCTCATCCACTTAGGTTATCTCTCTTTCAATTGGCGCAAAAAAGATTGTTACGTGCCCAATTTTGAAGTGTCAGGTGAGTTATCCAATGCCGTAGAGGAAACAGGATGGACCAATGTAGTGAAGGCATTGGAACAGTCTGAACAACTACTTCAGGCAACTCTCGAGGGCGATGCTGAGGCGGTGGCGAGAGGGGTTGATGCCGCACACGATGAAAACACAAGCATTCTTTCCTATAACAACGAGAATTCGCTGGCTTGTGTGTTAAGCATCGCCTATTTTGCCGCCCGCAACGACTATGTCATCCATCGTGAGTTGGCTTCGGGAAAGGGCTTTGCCGACCTTGTATTGCTTCCAAGAAAGAATGTCGATTCTCCCGCCATCATCCTTGAACTGAAATATGACAAAGATGCCGACAGTGCCATCAACCAAATCCATCGTCGGCAATATCCCGTCAAGGTGGCTCAACATTGTGGCGAACTCCTCCTTGTGGGTATCAATTATGACAAGGAGAAGAAAATCCACGAATGTGAAATTGAATTGTGCAAGATGGAGTACACTTGAAAAAGTGCACTCCATCTCGCCTCTTTATTGTACCCAAGCACGGTTACGCTCCGTGGTCTCTGCCTTGAAAGGGCAACGATTTGTCTATTAATCTATATGGGCATTTTTTCATCGGTGGTCCATATTTTCTTGTAGCGCCTGTGAGGTTCGAACTCACAATCACACGCCTTGAGAAAGCGGTGTCTTATCCATTTCGACTAAGGCGCCATTTTTTATATTTTTTTGTGCAGTATGAGCGATTCGAACGCTCACCTTTCTGCTTGGAGGGCAGGGGTGCTAAGCCAGTTACACCAATACTGCATTTTTTCATTGGAGGACCCGGAGGGGTTCGAACCCTCGGCCTGTTGGTTAACAGCCAACTGCTCTACCTCTGAGCTACAAGTCCGTTTTTATTCTTCTTTGCGGTCCCTACGGGAATCGAACCCGTCTCTCTTGAGTGACAGTCAATTATCCACACCATGCAGACTCAGAGACCATTTCTTCATCATTCATTCAAAGACCGTTTTCATTGCGGGGCTTACGGGAGTTGAACCCGCTCCGAACTGCGTGACAGGCAGACATCTTAGCCGTTTGACCTAAACCCCAGTTTTTGTTTGTCAGAATAAGGATTTTTCCTTTGTTTCTGATTTCTGATGCAAAGGTACAACGGTACTCCGCAATGTATTTGCGTAATGAAAAAATAGTTTTTATTTTGGGTGATTTTTTTTGAAGAATCACCATTTTTCACCATATTTCGATGTATCGAACCAAGCTGAAAAAGATATCAGGTCAGGGCTTATGACCTTTTGATGAACATATACGAGTTGTTATAGATTTTTGGCGCAATCGCTAAAAAAAATCAGTGATTGCGCCAATAATCTCGCAAAAAGTTGGCGCAATCGTATGTTTTTTCTGACTTTGCGCCAGAAATTCATACATTTTACAGCCGTGGTATTTTTGGAGGCGACGCTGGGATGCGTCGCAACGTCACATCCGCCATCAATACGGATGCTCTTGGAGATCTTTACAAAATAGCATCTCTATAGTGTTATGCTAAGTGATGTCTAAAACATAAGTAGAACCTACAGCTACTCCAAAGACGAAACTGCGTTTCCCAAAGGATTCTTTCATAGGACTTATACTGTTTTACGCCACAAAGATAATCATTTTTGTTTAATAACACAAGTTTGTGTCACACCAACTTGTGTGACTGAAAAATACCGATTTTTTAAGCCATAATTCGTTTTTACAAAAAATAGGGTGTACAATCTTTTGAATCAACTTTTTAGCACCATTAATCAAATACACCACCCCTGCCTCTTTGCGGTCAGGCACAAGACCTGACCCTACAGGGGTGAGGGGAAATGCGCACCGACTGTTAGACAAGACATCTAAGCGAAGAAAGCGAAACGGAATCTTCGTGAAAAAAGGTAATAAAATGGACAACCTATTATTCAAACATAGGGACGCCACATTGTGGCGTCCCTATGTCATATGTGGTGAAAAAGTTGTTATTTCACCACCGATGTGATGGGGTTCCTTAGTCCTTTCACAGAAGAAACATATGCTTTTGCGTCACCCACGTTGAGTACGATGTCAAGGCGTATGGGCACGTGATTGGCATCATCGGTGACGAAGAAGGAACCATAGTGCTTGTATTTCTGTTTTTTGGAACTCCATTCGGAGTAGGTGAGTTTCAAACATCTGTATTTCACTCCGTTTTCTCCTTTGACGGTTTCCTTCCCTTCATATCTGAGCATTCCGGTAGTGACACCGTTTCCATCGGCCACGTTGAACTTGATGGTGTGTCCTTTTTGCCATCCCGAGCTGCTGTAGCTTCTGGCTCGGGTGAAGATGTTGAGCATGTCATAGACGCAATCGTTGACGGTCTTTTCGCTTCTGTTGTGTGTGTTGTTATGTCTTTTACGATGCATCTTCACCTTGCATTTGCCGTTGGGATAGCTGTACCACACTTCGTCCACGGTGTACCGGTCGCCTTCACGGGCGCCTTTTCTGAAATAGAGAGGTGAGAGCGAGGTTGTCACATATCCTGTGAGCGTGTCACGGATGGCATACACATTGTCGAGTTTTCCGTTGGAGCGTGTGATGAGGCTTGTCCTGTAGGCGGATTTGCCTTGGTAGTTGGTGGAGACGGTGGAGAGAGAGGCTGTGCCTACTTTCACCCATACGAATTTCCAATTGAAATAGAGGTTGTATGAGAGGTATTCACCACTGGAGAAGGCTTTGTTCTCCAATGGGCATTGTGCTGATGCGCTGGTGGCCAACAGCAGAAATAATGTGATGATGAAGTTTCTCATTTCTTGGGGTTGTTATTGTAACTGTTTGGTGGTATGTATATGATGCCCATTTTGCGGGCCCTTTCTTGGTTTTGGTTTCTTATTTTCTTTTCTTTGTCAGGTTTTTGCTTGGTGATTTCGCTGGGTTTGAGCGTCTTTTGTGTGGCTGGGTTCCAATTTTTCACTATTGGCCAATGGGCCTTGCATTCCAATTTCTCCGGATAGTAATACACGTTTTCGGCTTGTTGGTTGGAGGCATATTCGCCCGTGTCCCATCGCCCGTTGTTGTTGTTGTCGGCGAACACTTTTACATAGTATTCTCCCGGCTTCACGTAGTTGAAGACAATTTTTCCATCGGTCGACGTCGCTTGTCTCACCACTTTGTCTTGCTTGTCGAGCAGTTGCCCCACATAGGGAGCCTCTTCCAATCGTGCCACTTGCATGGTGATGGAGGTGAAGTCTTCTTCCGACCTGATGGTCATTCCTTTCTTGATTTCATTGGACACCTTTCCGTAGATGTCGGTGAAGGCGGCAGAGTCGAGAACGAGGGAGTATTGCTTTCCCATCGTCCAGAGATGGTCGGTGCTGTCAGGTGTGAGGATGAAGATGCGTTTGGCTGTCTCCATGCCTTCCGTTTCTCTTTTGACGCATTCCAAGTGAAAAGGTTTATCGTCGAAGAGCGTGTCTCGTCGTGCCGAGAGGTGTATCTTTGTGGTGTCGATGTGGAGAATGGGCGTTGGCGACTCGATGGTGATGTATCCATCGGGTGTCATGTCGCTTTTGATGTTGACGACGACCTCCAGTGGTGTTGGTGGCATTTCTGTTTGCACTTCTTTGCCTTTTTTCTTGGCTTTCTCCTGGCTCTTGGCCCATTTTTCCATCTCTTTCTGTTTGTCCTTCATTCGTTTGGCATAGGTTTCCTTTGAGAGAATCTGGAGGGTGTCGGTTTTGGGTTGTAGCATGCCGGTGGAGTCGGTGGCAAGGTAGGTGAGTTGCATGCTCAGCGTGTCTTGGTTGACGAGCATGGTGTCTTTCAACCAGTAGCGCAAGGTGTCGAGATGTTCGCTCGCTTCGAGGAGGAAGGCTTCTTGCTCATTGAAGTTGAAACCTTTGATTTCAGGGAGTTGGTCGCTTCCGTAGGTGAAGAAGAGTGTGAAGTTGTCTGCTTGTTTGCGCTCGTTTTTCAGATAGTAGCGGTCGGTTTGCACTTCCGTGAAGGCTCTGAGTACGATGTTGTCTGGCAGGAAATGTGTGTATCCGGTGGGTATGATGTCGGCGATGCGCAGTGAGTCTTGCCAGATGGTGTCCTGCTTGACATCGGGTTTGCTGGAGGGTATGATGATGTCGTGTGAGAAAGCGATTTTCTCATTCTTCTGGGAGAAGAAATAGTTGCCGTCGTTGTCTTGCAGCGCATAGGCATGGTATTCTCCTGGCGCCACTCCTTTGATGACGAAACGTCCGCGGCTGTCGGTGCGTGCCACACGCAGCATGGGTGTCGTGGTGAAGGCGGTGTCGGAAAGGTTGTTGTAAAGTCCTACGAGGATGCCTTTGATGGGTTCCATGTTTTCTGCCTCGACGACATTGCCTGCCACTTCCATCGTGTCGATGTGGTCTCCCGTGGAGAAACTATAGGCATAGTTGCCCAAGGGGTTGCCCTCGTTGTTGTCGGAGATGGCGTCGGAGAAGTCGATGGTGTAGGTGGTGTTTGGTATGAGCGAGTCTTTGAGTTCCACGGTGATGCGCCTTCCTGCACCTTTGATTTCCGGTGCCTCTATTTGTGGTGGCGACACCACCACTTTCTCCGTGGCGTTGTCTATTTTGATGAATTCATCAAAGAAAATGCTGATGTTTCTGGTGTTGACGCCTGTGGACTTTTCATTGGGAATGGCACCGATTACGTGTGGTGGTGTTTCATCATACCATCCACCGTCGGGCTGCCCCATTTTGGCACAGCCTGTCAAGATGAGCAAAGCTGTTGCGAGCAGGACGAAAGTTTTTCTCATACATTCATCTCAAGAAGTTCGTCAATGACTTTTCTGCTGTTGGAGAGGCGTGGCACTTTGTGCTGACCTCCCAGTTTGCCGCGTGACTTGAGCCATTGGTTGAAAAGGTCGTGTCGTGCCTTCACCACTTCGAGGTGCTGCAAGGTGATGTCCTTGTATCGTTTGGCTTCATAGTCGCTGTTGATTTCCTGAAGTTTCTTGTCCAGGATGTCGGAGAAGTGTTCGAGGTTGTCGGGTTCTTTGGCAAACTCGATGAGCCATTGATGACGGCATTTGGCGTTGTTATCCATGAAAACAGGGGCTGCGGTGTATTCGAGCACCTCGGCTCCAGTGCGGCTGCAGGCGTATTCCAATCCTTTCTCTGCGTTGTCTACGATGAGTTCCTCACCAAAGGCGTTGATGAAGTGCTTTGTCCTGCCGGTGATGGTGAACTTGTAAGGTTTTTTCGACGAGAAGGTGATGGTGTCTCCTATGAGGTATCTCCACAGTCCGCATGAGGTGGAGATGACGATGGCATAGTTGACATTGGTCTCCACTCCTTCAAGAGGCACGATGTTGGGATGGTCCATGTGCAGTTCGTCCACGGGTATGAACTCATAGAAGATGTCATAGTCGAGCATGAGCAGCATGGTGGGGTCGGAGAGGTCGTCCTGTATGCCGAAGAATCCTTCGCTGGCGTTGTACGTCTCCATGTATTGCATCTTGCTGCTGCGTATGATTTGCTCGTATTGGGGGCGGTAGGGTGTGAAGGCCACACCTCCGTGGAAGAACACTTCCAGGTTGGGCCACACCTCGTTGATGAATTGTTTTCCTGACAGTTCGAGAACGCGTGTGAGCACGGAGAGCATCCAAGAGGGTACTCCGGAGAGGTTCGTGACGTTGCGATGAAGTGTCTCACGTGCGATGCGCTCGCGTTTGACCTCGAAATCGGAGAGCAGTGCAGTCTTTTTTTTCGGCACCCTTACCAGGTTGACCAACGGGTTGATGTTCTCTATGAGGATGGCGCTGAGGTCGCCCACCAGTGAGTCTGTGATGTCGTAATTGGTGGCGTGGCTGCCTCCAAGAATGAGAGCTTTGCCGTCAAAGAGTTGGCTTTCGGGCCGCCCTTTGAGATAGAGTGCCACTGTGTCTTGCCCTCCTATGTAATGGATGCGTTGCAGCCCATCGTCGCTGACGGGGATGAATTTGCTTTTGTCGTTGGTCGTGCCAGAAGACTTGGCGAAGCATCTCACGCGTCCCGGCCACAAGACATCCGACTCCCCATGGCGCATGCGGTCGATGTCGCCCTTGAGGTCTTCGTAAGAATTCAACGGGATGTTGTGTGCGAAACTATCATAGTCGGTGATGGTGCTGAAAAGATGACGACGCCCGTATTCCGTGTCTTTGGCACGGTCTACGAGATGACGTAACACCTTTTCTTGCAAGTCATTTGCATGCTCGCCATAATGGAGGTCGAGTTCTTTTTGTCGCGATAGGAAAAAGAGTCTGTTGACAATCTTTGTAATGCTCATTTCTTCCAGTTTTTCCTCTCTTTGTGTAGAGACGGTAGAGATGGAGTTGCAAATTTAACCCAAAGTTTTTGAAAAAGGCGGTTTTTCACTATTTTTAATATATTAATATGGTGTTAACCGCCTTGTTGCAGGGAGTTCATTGCATGTCTTTTTTGATGAGTTCAAGTAGTTTTTCCACAGCCTGGCTTTCTGGGATGTTTTTCTCCACGCATTGCTTGCGGCGGTAGATGGAGACCTTTCCCGGTCCTGCTCCTACGTATCCATAATCGGCATCGGCCATTTCTCCAGGACCATTGACGATGCATCCCATGATGCCTATCTTGAGTCCTTTCAGGTGCTGGGTGGCTTTTTTGACACGTGCGATGGTGTCTTGCAAGTCATAGAGTGTTCGTCCGCATCCCGGGCAACTGATGTATTCAGTCTTGCTTATGCGAAGCCTTGCTGCCTGGAGGATGGTAAAGGCGGTGTCGGAGAGGATGTCGTTTGTGATGTCTCCTTCGTTGGTGAGCCATAAGCCGTCGGCCAGTCCGTCTATGAGCAATGGCCCCATGTCGGCTGCAGCCTCCAGTTGCAACATCTCCTTCTCTTCTTTTCCGTGTGCAAGGAAAAGACGTATCACCATGGGGTTTCCCAAGCCTTGGTTCATCAACTCATGTGCGAGTGCCCTGTGTTCACCCACGGGGTTGGGATGGTGGCTCACGCTCACCACCACCACTTCAGGGTGTTTCCTGATGCATTCAAGGTATTCCTCTCTTCTTTTTCCATATTCCACGATGAGGAATTTCACGGGATGGTTTGAATGGTCGATTTCTCCCATTTCGCCGGGTTGGAATAGTGGGAAGTTGCCGGGGAGTGAAGGGCATTCCTTATGGTCTACGATATGGTGGATGCCAGATTCAGCAGTATGGATGGATGCCTTTTTCCCGATGTGGATGAAGTCGGGCTTCATCGTTCCGGAGAAGGTGTCGTCGGCATTGCCGGAAGTGATGACCACGGGAACGTGGTTGGCTCCAATGACACGCAGGTCGTTGGTTTTTCTCCTTTCTGGATTCAGGTAGTTGAACCCATTGAAGGTGTGTGCATCGATGACAGGATGCCCCTCTCGTTTTGAGATATGTTCCACGAGGTGTCGTGCCACGGGGATTTCATACTCCGGTTCTTCGCTCAGCGACACTCGGATGGTGTCGCCAATTCCGTCTGCGAGCAGTGCGCCAATGCCCACGGCGCTTTTGATGCGTCCGTCTTCGCCTTCTCCTGCCTCTGTCACACCGAGGTGGAGCGGGTATGCCATGCCTTCCTTTTCCATCTGATGTGTCAGCAGGCGCATGGAGCGCACCATCACGACGGTGTTGGAAGCCTTGATGGAAATGACCACGTTGTCGAATTGCTCGCGTTTGCAAATGCGAAGGAATTCCATGCAACTTTCCACGATGCCTTCAGGAGTGTCGCCATATCTCGACATGATGCGGTCGGACAGTGACCCATGGTTGACACCGATGCGGAGTGCGGTGCCATGTTCGCGGCAGATGCGGAGCAGGGGCAGCAGGGTGTTTTCTATCTTCTTCAGTTCCTGTGCGTATTCCTCATCGGTGTATTCCAGGTGTTTGAAGGTGCGTGCGGGGTCGACATAGTTGCCGGGGTTGATGCGCACTTTCTCACAATACAGGGCTGCCACTTCTGCCACGCGGGGATTGAAATGCACGTCGGCCACCAAGGGTGTGGTGAGTCCTTCCTCGCGAAGGCGGTCGTGTATGTTCTTCAGGTTTTCCGCTTCCCGTGTCCCTTGTGTGGTGAACCTGACATATTCTCCTCCGGCGTTGATGATGCGCCGTGCCTGTGCCACGCAACCTTCGGTGTCGGTGGTGGGTTTGGTGGCCATCGACTGCACCCTGATGGGATTGTCGCCTCCCATCGGGCAGTCGCCGACATGGATTTCCGAAGACTTCCTTCGGTGATAGTTGAAGAGGTTGTCCATGGGTCAGTTGGTCTTGTGCTTGTAGGTCTTGATGTCTGCCAGCTGATGGTTGGCTTTCACTATCTTTTCCCCCAGGCGTGACTTGTAGTCCTCCACTTTTTGGGCGATGTTGGCATCGGTCAGGGCGAGCATCTCTGCAGCGAGGATGGCGGCGTTGAGGGCTCCGTTGACACCTACGGTGGCGACAGGTATGCCAGGGGGCATCTGTATGATGCTGAGCATGGCGTCGAGTCCGTCGAGCATGCCCTTGATGGGTACTCCGATGACCGGGAGGGTGGTGGCGGCGGCAATGACTCCTGGCAGTGCTGCTGCCATGCCGGCTGCTGCGATGATGACTTTTATCCCCCTCCCTTTGGCGTTCTGTGCGAAGTCTTCCACGGCAGTGGGTGTGCGGTGTGCCGAGAGGGCGTGGACCTCGAATGGGATTTCCATTTCATCGAGCAAGCCCATGGCCTTTTCCATGACGGGCAGGTCGCTGGTGCTGCCCATGATGATGCTTACCATTGGTTTCATAATATATCTTTTTTTGTAGTGTCAGACGACAATGATGGTGCAAAAGGTGCCTAACAGGAATCCTGCCACCACCTGTTCCAAGGTGTGTTTCTTGAGCACCATCCTGCTTGTGCCCACCAGTCCGCCGATGAGGATGACGATGCACATCCACCACACGGGGTTGAAGGAGAATATCCTTGAGAAGGCGATGATGGCTCCCAATACTCCACCGATGGCGGCGGAATGCACGCAGATGTGCCACCATCTGTTGATGATGGCGCAGAGTATTTGTATGACGATTGCCGAGATGATGATGCATCTGATTTCGTATGGGATATGGTTGATGATCAAGCAATAATACCCTGCGACATAGGATAAGATGCAGATGATGAAAGGCACCAGGCGCATGCCTTTGTCTTTCAACTCTTTCATATTGCAACCCTTGAATCTGCAATACATTCGTATGAGGGTCAATGGCAGCATGACGGTGAAAAGCAGGAAGATGATGAAGATGTAAAGTTTCGCTTCCCATGGCAGTATGCTGAGGTAGCTGAAGATGAAGAGTATGAGCAATCCCATCACGGGCATGAGGAAGGGTGAGCACAAGATGCTCACTCCTTTCGACATTCTGACGAGGTACTTTTCTTTCATTGTTTCCTAAGGCTTGATTTTGGAATGTTCATTTGTTCTCGATACTTCACGATGGTGCGGCGTTTCGTGTTGTAGCCTTTTTTCTTGATTTCTTCTTCCAACTGCATGTCGGTGAGTGGATGCCGCTTGTCTTCCTTGTCGATGATTTCTTTCAGAAGACTTTTTATCTTGCGGGTCGACACCTCGTCGCCATCGTTGTCGTAACGGTCGTTGAAGAAGAAGCGAAGTCGGAAGATGCCCCATGGTGTCTCGGCGTATTTCTCATTGGTGACCCTTGAGATGGTGGAGATGTCGAGACCGGTGTCTGAGGCCACGTCCTTGAGGGTCATGGGCATGAGGTCTGCCTCGTCGCCGTCGAGGAAGAATTTCTTTTGTCGCTTGATGATGGCGCTCATGGTTTTGGCGAGGGTGACTTGGCGTTGCTGAAGGGCCTCGATGAGCATTTTGGCTCCTTCCATGTCCTTCTTGAGCAGCGGCAAGGCTTCCTTGTCTTTCCGTGAGAGGTTTTTCATACTGTTGATGATGTCCATGTAGGTTTCCGACACTTCCAGTTGAGGGAGCCTTCCCCTGTTGAGAGTGAAGGTGATGTCGCCTTCCTCGTTGTTTTCCACGATGAAGTCGGGGGTGACTTGTTGCTTGCTGCCACCAATCACTTCACCAAGGGAGGAGCCGGGTTTGGGGTTGAGTTTGCGCACCTCGGCTCTCACCTCCTCCTTTTCCTCGTCGGTGAGTCGTAGCGAGCGTTGCAACTTGTCCCAATGGTTTTTGAGAAGGTCGTCGAAATGGCTGCCGATGATGCTTGTGAGCATGTCTTTCATCCAACCGTCCTTTCGCCTTTTCACTTGGAGCATCAAGCATTGTTGCAAACTTTGTGCCCCTATGCCGGGTGGGTCGAATTCTTGAAGGAGTGCGAGCACCTCTTCCACCTCTTCGGGGGTGGATGCGAAATTGTGGTAGATGTCCATCTCGTCGCAGATGGTTTCGCAACTTTTGCGGAGCAGGCCGTCGGTGTCTAACGAACCGATGAGGTATTCCATGATGTAGCGCTGATGGTCGTCGAGTTCGGTCTGTCTCATTTGTTCCTTCAGCTGGTCGTAGAACGACAGGCTGTCCGAAGGGTCTTGACGCGGGCCTTGGGTCTGCACGGGGATGCTGGGAAGGGCGTCGTAGTCATCGGGGGGTGAAGTGGGGAGGTCGTCGGAGACGGCAGGCGCCTCCCAGGCGGGTTCCTCCCCGGGTGTGGCTTCCAGGGCAGGGTTGTCTATCAACTGGTGGCTGACATACTCCTGCAGTTGGTCTACGGGCTTCTCTATCATTTGCCCTATCAGCAGCTGCAAGGGGGTGAGCCGTTGCTTCTGCGTCTGTTTCAGTCCTTGTTTGATGGTTTGCTTGGCCATGGATTCATTTGAAACAATATGCCCTACAAATTTAATACCAAGAAAGAGAAAAATATCATTTTGTTAAACTTTTTTAAGATTTCTCTTTTTTTTTGTTATCACGTTTTTTTTCGTTATACCGTTATACCGTTATTACGTTATTACGTCATGGCGTCATCATGCTTATTCGTCATAGTGCTGCACTGGGTAGTACTATGCAGATGGTTTTTGACTTGACGTATTCTTCTGAGAGGAACACAAAGCCCCCATAGGGGTTGTTCTTGCCCCAGGAGTTCTTGCAGATCAAGTATTTGTGTTGTTGGTCGTCATGGGCTATGCCCACCATCTCCATACAATGGTCGTCAGTGGTTTTTAGATGGTCGAAGTCGCGCTGCCTGCTTTCTTGAGTCACTGTCTGGCCGGTGGTGAGTTCACCCAAACCTCTCTTGGCACTGAACCCTGGTTCGGTGATGTCGCCTTCCCAGCATACCGGATGTCCGTTCAGGAGTGCATTTTCCATATACGTCATCATGGAGTCGAGGGGGAGGTTGAGGAAGCGGCTGAGGTGTTGGTTGTCGGGCACTTCTAGTGCGAACGTCGAACCGAAAGGATGATGTGTGAAACTGGTGATGGCCACGTATTCGTCTTTCTGGCAGATGCTGTGTGCGAACTCCATCGGGGTGTATTGGCATCCGAGCATGAATACCCACGAGGGAACGAAGCCCAAGACGTCGTCGAACAGTTTTCCTGCGTTCTCATCGAGGTGGGCGATGCCTTTGCGGTGTGCGCGACTGCTGTCGGCCAGTCGGGTGAGTTGTGTGGCAAGCGACTTGAAGTCCACGTCATTTGCTTTGTAGGAGTCGTAGGGCATGGCACCGTGGCTTTGCAACAGGTCGAGGGTCATGGGAGCCATCCCCCTCAGGCTGACGGAGTGTGTGCCGGCGGCGGCATAACGCCGTTGTGCCTGCTCTGCCAGCGCGTGGCGGCAGAGGTAGGTGGCGGACAGGTTGACGGAGTCGCCATCGCGCAGGTGTTCGCTTTCGATGGTGGCGAGCATGGCATAAACCCAACAGGCGTCGGAGTTGCCTTGGTCTTTTACCGGAGTGGTGCGCAGCAGTACGTCGGTGTGAAAACGCTTCACCTTCTCGTCAACGATGTCACCCTCTTTTTGTGAACATCCGGCAAGGAGGGTGGTCAGGACGGTGATGAGGATGGCTTTCCGCATGTCACTGTTGCAGTATTTCTATTCCTTTGAGTACGATGTCGTTGGTTTCGTTGAAGACATGGAAATACTCATTCATATCCCATAGGTCGCGGGCGATGAGTGCCTTGAGTTGGGTTCTCAGATAGGGGATGGTGCGTGCCAGTTCCTCGTCGTCCTTGGGTTTGATGTCGTCGGCGGCTCCTTTCTCGAAGATGCCGTCAATGAGGCTTTGAGGCACCTCGAAGTTGTTGTAGAAATCCTCGAAGGTGCTGTATTTCTTCTTTAGAGCCTTGCGGTTGTCGTCGATGTACTTGAGGTTGGCGTTGATGATGTGGCTCTTGGCGGAGAGTTGGCGATGATACTTGGTGTATTTCACCGTGTCGAGTGGCACGAAATAGTCGGGCATGATACCTCCGCCTCCATACACCACGCGGTGTTTGCGCAAGGTGTAGAACTTGAGGGAGTCGGCAAAGTGTATGCTGTCTGAATTTGTCATTTCACCATTGCGGAAACGATTCTCGATGTCTTCGGCATAGTCTTTCTTTTCACCCTTGGTGTAGGGTTTTTGTATGCAGCGGCCGGAGGGGGTGTAATAGTGGGCGATGGTGAGGCGTATCATCGAGCCGTCGTCGAATTCTATGGGGCGTTGCACGAGGCCTTTTCCGAAAGTGCGGCGGCCAACGATGATGCCGCGGTCTTGGTCCTGGAAGGCACCGGCGGTGATTTCCGAGGCAGAGGCACTGTATTCGTTGACGAGTACCACGACGCGGCCGTCGAAGGTGTTGGAGCCGGAGGAGTGGTAGTCGCGTCTTGGTGAGCGGCGTCCCTCGGTGTAGACAATCATGTCGCCTTTCTCCAGGAACTCCTCGATGACCATGACAGAGGCTTGCAGGTATCCGCCGCCGTTGTCCTGGAGGTCGATGATGAGGTCTTTCATCCCTTCGTCCTGGAGTTTGGCCATGGCGGTCATGAACTCCTCATAGGTGGTGGCGCCGAAGTTGCCGATGCGGATGTATCCGATGCCCGGGCGTATCATGTATGAGGCGTCGAGAGAATAGACGGGGATTTTATCGCGAATGACAGTGAAGGGCAGTTGTCCTTTGATGCCTTGGCGCACGATTTTGAGGTTGACCTTTGTTCCCTTTGGCCCTCTCAGCCGTGACATGATGTCCTCTTTCGACATGTTCACGCCGGCAATGGCGGTGTCGTTCACAGCAACGATGCGGTCGCCGGGTATGATGCCCACTTTCTCCGATGGTCCGTTGGAGATGGTTTGAATCACCACGAGGGTGTCTTCCATCATGTTGAACTGCACGCCGATGCCTTCGAAACTACCTTCCAGCGACTCGGTCATCTGTTTGGTTTCCTTCGCGTTGGAATAGGTGGAGTGGGGGTCGAGTTTTTCCAACATGCCCCTGATGGCATCTTCGGTGAGTTTTTCTTGGTCCACCTCCTCGACATACAGGTTGTTGATGGCCATCACAGCCATGTTGAGTTTGTTGAGCGGGGTGGAGGAGTTGTACCTTATTTGTGCGTGTGCGCCATGCCATGCCATCAGCAAGGCGATGACGATGAAGAATGATTTTTTCATGATGCTTCGTCAATGTTTTCTTTTGGGATGTCTTCCTCTATGATGAGGTTGTTGATGATGAAATTCTGGCGCTCCATGGTGTTCTTCCCCATGTAGTATTCCAGTAGTTGGGCCACTTGGTCGTTTTTGTGAAGGGTGACTTGCTCCAGGCGCATGTCGGGGCCGATGAAATGCACGAATTCGTCGGGGGAGATTTCTCCCAAGCCTTTGAAGCGTGTGATTTCCGGGTTGGGACCGAGGTCGTGTATGGCGGCGAGACGTTCCTCGTCGCTATAGCAATAGCGTGTGATGTAGTCGCTCTTCCTTTCACCTGGGGCGCGCTTCTCGTCGGCCTCGGCCACCACTTGCTTGTTCTTGATTTTCGTCCTACGCGCTCTGACACGGAAGAGCGGGGTCTGAAGCACGTAGACATGGCCTTTCTTGATGAGGTCGGGGAAGAACTGCAGGAAGAAGGTGATGATGAGCAGACGGATGTGCATGCCATCGACATCGGCGTCGGTGGCCACGATCACCTTGTTGTAGCGCAGGGTGTCGAGGCCGTCTTCAATGTCGAGGGCCGCTTGGAGGAGGTTGAACTCCTCGTTCTCATAGACCACCTTCTTGGTCAGGCCGTAGGTGTTGAGCGGCTTGCCGCGAAGGGAGAAGACGGCTTGGGTGTTGACGTCGCGGCTCTTGGTGATGCTGCCGCTGGCGGAGTCGCCCTCGGTGATGAAGATGCAGCTCTCTTCTTTGCGGTCGTTTTTAGTGTCGCTGTAGTGGATGCGGCAGTCGCGCAGCTTGCGGTTGTGGAGGTTGGCTTTCTTGGCTCGCTCGCGTGCGAGTTTGGTGACGCCGGCCATCGCCTTGCGCTCCTTCTCGCTCTCGGCGATTTTCTGCAGCATCGTTTCCGCCACGTCGGGGTTCTTGTGCAGGTAGTTGTCCACCTCGGTCTTGATGAAGTCGCCCACGTATTTGTTCACCGACACGCCGTCGGGGCTCATGGTGAGCGAACCGAGTTTGATTTTCGTCTGGCTCTCAAACATCGGCTCTTCCACGTTGACGGCGATGGCCGCCACCAGTCCGTTGCGGATGTCGCCATACTCGAAAGCCTTGCCAGAGAATTCCTTGATGGTCTTGGCGATGTGCTCCTTGAAGGCGCTTTGGTGCGTGCCGCCCTGCGTGGTGTGTTGCCCGTTGACAAAGGAGTGATATTCTTCTCCATATTGGTTGGTGTGGGTGAAGGCGATTTCTATGTCCTCGCCTTTCATATGGATGATGGGGTAGATGCCCTGGCTGGTCATGGTGTCGTTGAGCAGGTCTTCCAGGCCGTTGCGGCTGAGGATGCGCCTGCCGTTGTACATGATGGTGAGACCGGTGTTGAGGTAGGTGTAGTTGCGGAGCATGGTTTCCACGATGTCGTCCTGGAAACGGTAGTTCTTGAACATCGTGTTGTCGGGTTCGAACCAGATGTATGTTCCGTTCTCGTCCTCGGTCTTCTCGGTGGTGTCGGTTTGCAGCACGCCACGGGTGAAGGTGGCCTTGCGCACCATGCCGTCACGGTAGGAGCGCACCTCGAAGCGTGCGCTCAAGGCGTTGACGGCCTTCACGCCGACACCGTTGAGGCCTACACTTTTCTTGAAAGCCTTGGAGTCGTATTTGCCACCGGTATTGAGCATGCTGACGGCTTCGATGAGTTTGCCTTGCGGGATGCCTCGGCCATAGTCTCGCACACGCACCCTGAGGTTGTCTTCGATGTCTATTTCGATGCGTTTGCCGGCGTTCATCTTGAACTCGTCGATGGAGTTGTCGATGACTTCTTTGAGCAGCACGTAGATGCCGTCCTCGGGAAGTGAACCGTCACCCAGGCGTCCGATGTACATGCCGGGGCGGGTGCGGATATGGTCCATGTCGTTCAGGTGTATGATGTTGTCCTCGGTGTATTTCACCTGTTCTTGTTGTCCGGACTCGAAAATGTCTTTTTTTTCTTCTTGCATGTTCCTTTTTCCTAAATGTTTTTCTTGAAGCAGCGTCTGCGCTTGTGCATCTCGTGTTCGAAGAAGCCCCATTGCCCTTGAACGTTGGTGTTCGACTCCATCTCCACGTTGCTCTCGCCCCATTCGAAGCCGTAGGACACGTATTGGGGTATGAGGTCGGAGAAGAGCAGGGCGTTGGCGCCTTTCTTGCGGTATTCAGGTAGGACTCCCACCAGGTAGAGGTCCACGATGTTGGTCTTATGCCATTTGATGGCTCTGAGCAGGTGCCACCATCCGAAGGGCAAGAGTCTTCCCTTGTGGCATTTCTGCAATGCCTTGGTGAGTGAGGGAAGTGTGATGCCCACGCCCACCATCTTGTGGGGTTCGAAGTTCCAGTCTTCAATGATGGTGATGAGGTTCAGGTCGGCCAACGGGAGATACATGTCGACATATTGGTCCACCTGCCGCTCGGTGAGTTCGGAGAAGGAGTAGAGGTCCTGCATGCATTCGTTGAGGATGGAGAAGACGCGTTTGCCATAACCCTCCTTGAACACTTCCCGCCTGGTGAGTTTCTTCACATGCAGGTTGTAGCGCTTCTCTATCATGTTGGAGATTTTGGATAGTTTTTCCGGCACTTCCTTGGGGATGAAAATCTTGTACTCCACATAGTCGTTGTCTTTCTCGAAACCGCCGATGCGCTCCAGGTGCTCAGGGTAATAGGGATAGTTGTAGATGGTGGCCATCGTCCCTAGTTGGTCGAAACCCCAGATGAGCATGCCTTCGGGGTCCATGTCGGTGAATCCCAGCGGCCCCACCATTTCCGTCATTCCCTTCGCCTTTCCCCAGTCTTCCACAGCCTTGAGGAGTGCTTTCGATACGTCGAGGTCGTCGATGAAGTCAATCCAACCGAACCTCACCACTCGACGGTCCCACTTCTTGTTGGCATTGTGGTTGATGATGGCAGCAACCCGTCCAGCCAACTTCCCGTCCTTGTAGGCGAGGAAATAGTCGGCCTCGCAAAACTCAAAGGCGGCGTTCTTGTCGCGGCTGAGTGTCTTCAGGTCATCGCTGAAGAGGACGGGGGCATCGTATTCGTTTCCTTTGTACAGGTCGTAGTGGAACTCGATGAAGCGCTGAAGGTCCTTGCGCGTTTCCACTCGCTTGATGATGATTTCAGACATGGGTCTTGATATCTTGATTTGGGATGAAAATTGCTACATATTAATATACATCCGACAAAGGTACGATTAAGTGAGCGAAAAACCAAAAGTTTTTTGAGTTTTTCCGAGCGTGAGTACCTTCGACGCAGTCAAAGGTACGATTAAGTGAGCGAAAAACCAAAAGTTTTTTGAGTTTTTCCGAGCGTGAGTACCTTCGACGCAGTCAAAGTTACGATTAAGTGAGCGAAAAACCAAATTACCACACATTTTTCTACGCTTATCTGCACAGTCCGCCCCATAAGCCCCATAAGTCCCATTAACCCCATAAGCCCAAGTGCTGTTAAAAATATGTTTTTAATACGAATTTCCATAAATCAATCAAAAATTTTAACAAAAGTTTTAAACAATTGTATGGTCGCTCGGCGACGAAAGAGACGCTTTCCCAAGCAAGAATTATATGTTTTAATGATATTCGCAGAGTGGTTACCCACCTCATTCTGACTGTTAAAAGCTCTTAATTCTGGAAACACCTATAACGGCAATGCTTCGTGACAATTCGAGGTGATGGAATGGTCGACCATCATTTCTCACTCATCAGTTCGCCCAGTCTCCTGTTCAGAATGTCTGGGCGGATTTTTCATTGGGGGTGTCATCACCTTATGGTGTCGGAATGATTTTTTTGTTACGACAAAGCTTGTCTTGGCGAGCAACATCCGAGCGTTGCCAAGGTATTGCTAGGTTTTCAAAAGCATTGAATAATTCGTGTCTTTTTTTGCCAAGTCATTTTTAAAGGTCTCTTACATTAATTAAAGGTATTTTAGGGATGAAACAAAATTGAATGTCGTTGAAACGAAATCAAAACACACATTGTAAATAATATTTTATCTTTGCACCGTCATTTGTTACACTATGTAATTTCATAACCCAAATAACTATCTAATAACTTAAAAATTATTATCATGCATTTTAACTTGAAAAAAACCATCTTCTTGATGGGTGTATGCTCCTTGTTTGGGGTGTTGAGTGCACCGCAAGCCATTGCAGCGCCTGCCGGGGTCTCTTCCACCGACGAGGTGCAACAATCCAAGAGAGTGACGGGAAAGGTGAGTGATGCCGATGGCGCACTCATTGGTGCTACTGTGATGGAAAAGGGTACGTCTAACGGTGCTATCACCGATGTAGACGGCAACTTCACCATCAATGTGAATCCAGGTGCCACACTGGTTGTTTCTTATGTGGGTTACACCACACAGGAAATCAAGGTGGGCAACCAAAGCAACTTGAACATCGTGCTTGATGCCGAAGGCGGCAGCCTCAACGAGGTGGTGGTCATCGGTTATGGTACGCAGCGCCGTGAGGCAGTCACCGGTTCGGTGGCCAATGTCAATGGTGAGAAACTCAACCAGGTTGCCGCCACCAATGCAGCACAAGCCCTTCAGGGACGTATCGCCGGCGTGTTGATGACACAGACATCTTCACAACCGGGCGCTGAGATGCAAATCCGCATCCGTGGCCAACGTTCATTGAGCGCTTCCAATGACCCGCTCATCGTCCTCGACGGAATACCCTTCATGGGTCAGCTCTCCGACATCAACCCCGCTGATATCAAGTCGATGGACATTCTCAAGGATGCATCAGCCACGGCCATCTATGGCTCGCGTGGTGCCAACGGCGTGATCATCATCACCACCGCGAAGGGTTATCAGGGTGCTCCTGCAAAGGTTTCCTATAACGGATATGTCAATTTCAAGACCGTGTTTGAGGATTACCCTATGATGGACGGACCCACATTCGCCAAGTTCCGCAAGTATGCCGGCAAGTATGAGAACTCCCTCGACGAGAACGACAACACCAACACCGACTGGCAGGACCTTTACTATCAGACCGGTGTGAGCTACAATCACGACTTGACCGTTTCCGGCGGCACCAATGGTGGCAGCTATAGCTTCGGCGCTGGATACTATCACGACGAGTCGCCCGTTCCCACACAGGAGTACGACCGCATCTCCGTTCGTGGCAACTTCGACCAGATGGTGGGCAAATGGTTCCGCTTCGGTCTGAGCACCAACAACAGCTATCGCATAAACCAGGGTGTGAACGATATGTATGGCGTGCTGAGCAAGAGTCCGCTGGCCAGCCCCTATGACGAGAATGGCAACCTCAAACGCTATGTCACCCTCCCCGCCGACGACCAGTCCGTGGTCACCAAGGAGACGGTGAGAAGAGACAAGGCCATCTGGCTCAACGAGAACAAGGGCATCGGCTCCTACAACACCCTCTTCGGAGAGGTGAAATGCCCGTGGGTGGAAGGACTGAGCTACCGCATCAACGTCGGTTTGAACTTCCGTTCCTCCAAGGGTGGCAACTTCACCGGCACAGGTGTGAACAACAAGGATGAGAAAGCCATCAACGGCGGCGGCGTCTCCGAGAACCAGACCCGCAACTGGGCTATTGAGAACATCGTCACTTTCGACCGCACCTTCGCAGAGAAGCACAACCTCAACATCGTCGGCATGTACTCTGCTGAGGAGACCACCTACGAGTCAACAGGTGCCTCCGCACAAGGCATACCTGCCGACTTCTTCCAATACTACGCCCTCGACAAGGCAACTGGCGAGGTGAACCTTAACAACTACAGCTACTGGCAGAGCGGCCTGATGTCGTGGATGGGTCGTGTGATGTATTCCTATGACAACAAGTACATGCTTTCCGCAGCCATCCGTTCCGACGCCTCCTCACGCCTGGCCAAGGGACACCAGTGGCACACCTATCCCGCTGTCAGCGCAGGTTGGAACATCTTCCGTGAGAACTTCATGGAGCCTGTCAAATGGGTGGACAACCTGAAACTGCGTGTCGGTTATGGCGAAACCTCCAACCAGAGCATCAGCCCCTATTCCACACTCGGTGGACTGGCAGTGCGCAACTACAACTTCGGCGACACCTATATGGCTGGATACTATGTCAATGCACTGCCCAACCCAGAACTGGGATGGGAATATTCCAAGACTTGGAATGTCGGTCTTGACTTCTCCTTCTTCCATGGACGTCTCTTTGGTTCGTTGGAATACTACATCCAAAAGACCAACGACATCCTCCTCGACGTATCTCTGCCTTCCTCCTCAGGTGTGAGCAGCTTCACCGGAAACATCGGAAAGACGGAGAACAAGGGATGGGAATTCACCCTCAACGGCATCATCCTCGACAACAAGAATGGATGGCATTGGGAGGCTGGCATCAACCTCTACGCCAACAAGAACAAACTGGTGGCTCTCGCCTCTGGTGAAGACCGCGACGAAGGCAACCGCTGGTTTGTGGGACACCCCATCGATGTCATCTACGACTACGAGTACGACGGTCTGTGGAATGCAGAAGATGTTTATAATGTAACAGTAAAGAACGACGATGGCACAACCACCGAGACCACAAACTTTGCCATTCTCGAGCCCGGCGGCAACCTGGGTATGATCAAGGTGAAATACAACGACGATGTGCTCGATGCCAATGGTGTTCCCACCCGTGCCATCGGTCCTGACGACCGTCGCATCATGAGCATGGAGCCCGACCTCCTTGGCGGCTTCAACACCACCGTGGGCTATAAGAATTTCGACCTCACCGTCATCGGTGCCTTCCAAGTGGGCGGCAAGCTCATCAGCGCCATCCACTCTTCCAACGGCTACCTGAACATGCTCACCGGTCGCCGTGGACAGCTCGACATCGACTACTGGACAGAGGACAACACGGGTGCAAAATATCCGAAACCAGGTGGCATACAGAGTGGTGACAATCCCAAGTATGGCTCAACCCTTGGCTATTTCGATGCCGGCTACCTGAAGATTCGTGCCATCACCCTTGGCTACAACTTCGACAAACTGAGTGTCATCAAGAACCTGGGCATCAGCCGCCTGCGCCTCTATGCTACCGTGCAGAACCCCTTCGTGCTCTTCTCACCCTACACCAACGAGAGCGGTCTTGACCCAGAGACCAACTCCTGGGCCAACCAGAACACGGCTGTGGCTTACGGCGAGTACTCCGGAAAGCACAGGATGCCCATCATCGGCTACAACACTCCTGCCACGCGCAACTTCCTCTTCGGCATCAACGTAACATTCTAATTGACAATTGAAAACAAAGAATTGACAATTTAATATAGATAATAATATGAAAACCAAAAATATCAAATATATCCTTGCTGCGGGTTTGTTGTGCTGTGGACTTTCCACCACCTTCACCTCCTGCTCTGATATCCTTGACGAGCAGCCTCGCAGCCAGTTCGACCCCACATTCTTCACCACGAAGACGGGTATCGAGGGTGGTCTGACATCTCTCTATGCACACCTGCGCTATTTCTATGGAAACGGCTATTGGCTCAATCATTGTGAGACAGGCACCGATGAGTACACCTATGCTCAGTCGGCCGACGGCAACTTCAAGGATGCCGACCTCTCGGGTGTAGGTTCCCTCACTTCCACCAGCAGCCGCTCTGACATTTTGTGGGGAACGGCATTCGCCAACATCAACACCGCCAGCGGCATCATTGAGAATGGTGCAGCCGCCGGCATCAGCGACGCCCTGCTCGCAGAGGCTTACTTCTTCCGTGCTTTCGACTACTTCCTCCTTGTGCAGACCTTCGGTGGCGTGCCACTCGACCTGGGTGCTGGAGACTTGAAGTTCAACACCTCCACCATACGCACCTCCAAGCGCAACACCGTGCCTGAGGTCTATGCAGCCATCTTCGCCGATTTGGAGAAAGCTGTCGCCGACCTGCCCGACAATCCTCGTCTGACAGGCACCGCCACCAAGAATCTTGCACGTCTCTTCCTTTCAAAGGCTTATCTGACCTATGCTTGGTGGTTGGAGAACCCCAAACAGATTCCCACTTATCCTGAGTGCACACGCGATGCCGGACAAGCCAACTCTTACTTCCAGAAGGCTTATCAGACTGCCATGGAGGCCATCAACAATCCTGGGCCTTATGGATTGCAGCCCACTTTCTATGACGTGAACGTCGCCACCAACGACCGCAACTCGGAAATCATGCTCTATGCCGACCACGACGAGAACGAGAAGTTTGGCAACGGTGGTGCCGGCTACGGTTGGGGTAGTGGTGGCTCACCTGAGAACTTCGCCTATTGGATGGAGACTTGGAACTACACCGAGATGACAGCGAAGGCTGCTTCAGGTGCTACCATCAACCCCATCCAGCGTGAGGCTGTGCAGGCTCTCGGACGTCCTTGGACACGTATGGCTCCCATCGCCGACAACTTCATGAAGGGTGGTGTTTGGGAAGACGATGTCAAGGCCATCGACTCTCGCTACGACGCCACTTTCACCCTCCGCTACCACACCAACTGGCAGAAGGCTGGCAGCAATGAGCCTTATGTCTTTGGCGCCAATGGCATGCAGGTGCTGCCCAACGAGGTTTACTTTAGCTGGGTGCCTGAGAGCGAGGATGGCAACATCAACTACACCGGTGCCGACGGAAGACTTGGTTTCGGAGAGATTCCCGGCCGCCCGGACTTCGTGGTTGCTGTCAACCATATCAGCCGCAAGAAGTATCCCATCAACTGGAAACTCGGCATCTACCGCACCGACAACGCCGGTGGTCTTGGCAGCAAGGTCAATGGCGGAAGCCCACGTCCTTACAACATCGCCAAGTTCTCTGAGCTCTATCTCATCGCCGCCGAGGCTGCTGTGAAGTTGGGGAACAACGTCGAGGCCAAGCGCCTTGTTGACGTACTCCGTGCCCGTGCTGGCAAGCAGACCTTCAGCCAGAACGACAACGTGGCCGTGTCTGTCGACCATACTGCTGAGATGTTGGCTGCCACACCGGCCGTCATCACCATCGACTACATCCTCGATGAGCGCAGCCGTGAGTTCTGGGGCGAGGGATATCGCTGGTTCGACCTCGTGCGCACACAGAAGTGGGCAGAGCGTTCCACCGTCTATCACATTGCCGGTGATGGATACACCGACAAGGACCTCAAGGAGTTCAAGCGCGACATTCCTGCCGGATATTACATCCGTCCTATCCCACAGGGACAGCTCGACGGTATGGAAATGTCTGACGAAGAGAAAGCTGCATACCAGAATCCAGCTTATAGAAATTAGTTCTTAAGTTATTGAATTAGGATTGGGGGGTGACTATTCGGTCACCCCCCTTTTGCTGAGGCATCATTACAAAAACATTGTAATATCGTCATAAAGTTATACCGGAATACCGCTATTCCGTCAACCCGCTATCCCGTCGTCACAATTCTTTTTTACAGATGAAAATCAGGTGTTGCTTGTCGCTGGTGGTGGTGGCGAAGAGATAAGTGTCGCCTCCGTCGGCTAGTCGCAGGCGTTTGCGCAGTTGGTCGGCGGTGAGAGGGAAGTTGCGAGTGGTGATGTTGGCTTTGGTGATGCCCTTGAGCGTCTCACGTAATTGCCGCTTGTTCATCGTGGTGGTGTCGATGATGCGCATGACACGCCCGGGGAAATGGGGGATGTGCCGGGTGGAAAGGAAAAGATGGCTGTTGGGGGCGATGGCTTGCAGGGAGAACCTTTCCGCCAATGTGGCGAAGCAGCCTGCTTTCATAATGGCGGCATTGGGCTCGTAGAGCCAGTATGTGGAGCCAATGGGACTTGCGGGGTCTATGATTCTTGTGGGAACAAGGGGTATCTCGTTGATGCAGGGTGTGGAGCCGGCGTGTTGTTCCGTTTCCGAGTCGGTGATGAAGGTCTGTCGGTCGTTTGCACAACAGACGACGGTGTTGGTGTTGCCGTGATGCGTACTGAGCCATACGAGCAGTTCCTTGCATTCGTTGGCAGCGGCCACGATGTGTATCTCCCTCACCGTGTTCGGGCAGGCATTGTCAAGGCTTTTGAGTGTCTCGTGCCAGTCGAGCATGGGTGATAGTTTCACCATCAGATGGTCGGCCTTTTCGAGGAGTCGGGGCAGTATGGGCAGGATGTCAGGGGTGCAGTCGCTGATGGCGAAGGTGCGTGCACCGTGTTGGTCACGCCTTGCCGGATCGATGAAAAGCAGGGAGAGATGGGGTAACGAGTCGAGCAGGGCAATGGCGTCGCCCTCGCGCACCTCGGCATGGTCGAGGCCCAAGGCGCACAGGTTGTGACGTGCCAGTTGACAAAGCGTGTCCTGGCGCTCAATGTAGATGGCTTGTGTGAAGAGTGGGGCGAGGAAGGAGAAGTCGACCCCGGCCCCGCCAGTGAGGTCGGCAAGGATGTGGCGTTCCTTGCCGCCTATGATTTTCTGGCATAGGTCGACCTTGTAACGTGCCGTCTGTTCCGACGAACACTGTTCCATGGCCAGTGGGGGAGGGTAGGTGATGTCCTCGCAGGCTGCCCAAGACGGCAATTTGTTTCTTGCTTTCTGCCAACCCCTGATTTGGTCGATGGCGAAGGCCATGTCCAAGTCGGGGTGTTTGGACGCCTGCAAGGCCAGCGTCCGCGTGTCATCATTGCGATGTGCGAGGATGAAGGCTTTGATGCCCATGTCTAAAGTCTGAAAACTAAAGCCTCAAATCTCAAGTCTCAAGTCTCAAATCTCAAATCTCAAATCTATCTGATGACCTTGTAGTATTTCTTTGCCTCGGCACGGGTGCAGAGGTTGAAATGCCACCATTCGGTGCGCAGAACCTTGAAGCCGCCGGCGGCCATCGCTTCGCGCAGGAGTTGACGGTTGGCTTGTGCCTCCTTGGTCATCCGCTTGCTTGCCACGAGTTGGTCTTCGATGTCGGTATGTGAGAGCGTGCCCATGTAGTCCACCTTGGCACCCATGGGGATGGTGTCGCCCCCGACGCGGCAGATGGAGATGTCAACCGCCATGCCGTAGTTGTGCATGCCGCCGCCGTTGGCAGGATTGCTCACATAGATGTTTTTGGGAGTGCCCTTCACCACGTCCCACATCACTTGCTGGATGCTCATGGGGCGTGTGGCGTCGAAGATGATGAGACTGTATTCGGGATGAAGTTCTTTGAGTCTTTTCTGCGCTTTGGCGAGAGCGGCGGCAGCTTTGGGGTGGAGGTATCCTTCGCGCAGCTCCTTGTAGAGCACCTTGCCTGTGAAGTTGTCAGGACGACTGTACATCAGGCTGACCTCGATGGTGGGGTCGACAGACTTGATGTTCACCATCCCTTGACGTTCCATCGAGCGTGCCGTGGCACTGAGGGTGTCGGACTGTACGGTTTCCGGAGCGTCTGCCATTTCTTTGGCGCTGTTGGTGTCCACAGCATCTTTGGTGACCTCGGGTTCTGCATTCTTTGTCAATTTTGGGTTGTCAGCTTTTGGGCTGGTGCAAGCTATGAGGATGATGGTTGCGAGCAGTATTCTTTTCATTTTTGTTGTTATTGATGGTCACCGCCTGCTTCTGAGAAGGAGCAGGCGGTGATCATGGTGAGTAAGTATGAAAATGTAGGCTTAGAATTGCACTTTTGGGTTTTTCTGGGATTCAGCGTCGGCTTGGAATTTCTCCATCTGGCGGAAGCCGAAGATGCCGGCGAAGATGTTGTTGGGGAAGGAGCGGACATCCTTGTTATAAACGGTTACCTTATCGTTGAACTTGTCTCGGGCTGAGTTGATGCGATTTTCCGTGCCCTCCAACTGCGCTTGTAAATCTTTAAAGAGGTCGTTAGCTTTTAGATCAGGGTAGCTCTCCGATACGGCAATGAGTCTTCCGAGGGCTGAACTAAAAGCAGAACCAAGTTCGTTTTGTGCTTTTTGATATTCAGCGAGTTGCTCAGGTGTGCAGTTGCTCGGATCAATGTTAATGCTTGTTGCCTTGGCACGTGCCTCTATTACTTCCTTGAGTGTGTTTTCCTCGTGCTTGGCATAGCCTTTCACGGTTTCCACAAGATTTGGAACGAGGTCAGCTCTACGTTGGTAAGTAGATTGTACGTTGGCCCATTCATTGGTGGCATCTTCCTGAGCGCGCACCATTCCGTTGTAGGCGCTGATGCACCATAATACCAATACCGCGATGACGGCAATGATAATCATTGTTGTTTTTTTCATGCTTCTTATCTGTTTTTAGTGAATATATTTCAATGTCTCGCTTGTCAATTCCTAATTATAAATTATCAATTATAAATTATTAATTATCACCAGCTTCCTCCGGCGCCTCCGCCTCCGAAGCTGCCGCCTCCGAAGCTGCCGCCTCCGAAGCTGCCGCCACCACCTCCACTGAAGCCGCCACCTCCTCCGAAGCCGCCACCTCCTATGAAGATGCTTCCTCCTCGACCTGAGCCACCGCTTCCTCTTCTTCCTCCGTCACTTTTCCAAAGATAGATGATGATGATGAGAAGAATGATGAGGAATAAGATGTCATTGAAAGTCAAATCATCATCAGAGGCCACGAAGGAAGTGGCAGGTGGCAGTTCTCCGCTTTTGATTTGTGTATAGACGGCCTGGCAGGTTTGCGCCACGGCGAGGCTGGTGTTGTTCGCCCGCATGTTGGGTTTGATGAAGTTGGTGGCGATGCGGTTGCAGGTGATGTCGGGTAGGAATTCCTCCAATCCTTTTCCGGGTGCTATGAAATACTGCCTGTCAAGGACGGCGAGCACGATGACGAGTCCGGTGCGTGTGTCCTTGTATCCCACGCCATAATTGTTGCCCACATCCTGTGCCATGCGGAAGGCATCGGCGTTCTTCACGTGGTTGACGACGATGAAGACTGTTTGGATGTCAAACTCATGGTTGAGCAGGTTGAGGTAATAGTTGGCAGAGTCCTTGTACTCTTTGACGAGAATATTGTCGGGGTCGCACACATACTGGGTGGAGTCTTTGAGATAGACCATTTCTATGTTGTCGGCACTCCAGATGGGGTATCCGTCGTCAGCTTTTTCCGGACTGGAGGCAATGGCTGTCATGCCGGTCGCCAGGAGGGCGGCCAGGATGAAGATGAAGTGCAGCCAAAGCTTCTTGGGTGTCGTTGTGGCGGTCATTCTCGTCAATTTTGTGCAAAAATAGTGATTTTTGCGGATGGTTGCAACTTTTAGGGAGGGATTTTTGTCTTATAAGGTTTTTCTTATGTCGAGGGCTTTGTTTTCCGCCCTTTCCATCACCTCTCGCTCCCCAGGGCCTTTGTCGTTGATGCCGCAGAGGTGTAGGATGCCATGGATGATGACGCGATGGAGTTCGTCGTCGTATGGAGTGCCCTGCTCCTGGGCGTTGGATGCCACGGTGTCGAGTGAGATGACGATGTCGCCGCTGATGGTGTCGCCCTCGGAGTAGTCGAAGGTGATGATGTCGGTGTAGTAGTCGTGACCAAGGTATTCGCGGTTGACTTCCAGGATTTTCTCGTCGTCGACGAACATGTATCCGATCTCGCCGACCTTCTTCCCATAGGTGGCGGCAACGGCTTTCACCCATGCCGTGGTGAGGCGTTTCTTGATGGAGGGCATTTTCACTCCGTCGGTGTTGTAGGTGATCATTGTGGTGTGGTTTTTTTCTAGTATCTCTAGTCTTCCTAGTTTTCCTAGTATCTCTAGTATTCTTGGTTTTTCTAGTCTTTGGTTATTCTTGTTTTCTTTTTGGGAGGAAGGGCGTGGTGTCTTGCCCGAAATGGGAGAGTTCTCTCACCATGGTCGAACTGACGCATGCCAGTTCCGGCTTGGCGAAGAGGATGATGGTTTCCAGTCCGCTGACGAGGCGGTTGATGTCGGCTTGCTCGCGCTCGTATTCGAAGTCTTTCACGCTCCGCACGCCTTTCACCACAAATTGCGCCCCCACGCGCCTTGCCAGTTCGATGGTGAGGTCGCTGTATGCCATCACCTCCACCCGTGGGTTGTCGGCGTAGAGGGTGGCGATGGTCTCCACGCGCTCTTCCGTGGTCTGGGTGTAGTGCTTGTGCTCGTTGACACCCACGGCGATGACGAGGCGGTCGGCGATGGCCAGCGCGCGCTGTGCAATGTCATCGTGCCCGATGGTGAAGGGGTCGAAACTCCCTGGAAAGATGGCGGTGGTTTTCATTCAAAAAGGTCTCTTTGTTGTGGTGTTCCGTGGTAGGGGTTGCGCCCCAGGTGGCGGTAGGCCAGTTCGGTGACCATGCGTCCTCGTGGGGTGCGCTTGATGAAGCCTTCCATGATGAGGAAAGGCTCGTAGACCTCCTCTATGGTGCCGGCGTCCTCGCCGATGGCGGTGGCGATGGTGGTGATGCCCACAGGGCCGCCACGGAACTTGTCGATGATGGTGGTGAGAATCTTGTTGTCTATCTCGTCGAGGCCATACTGGTCGATGTTGAGGGCGGTGAGTGCCACGTTGGCGATGCTGAGGTCGATGGTGCCGTTGCCGCGCACTTGTGCGAAGTCGCGCACGCGTCGGAGCAGAGCGTTGGCGATGCGGGGCGTGCCACGGCTCCGCCGTGCAATCTCTTCAGCCGCTTTCTGCTCCATCGGCACGCCGAGGATTCCTGCCGACCGTTTGAGAATCTTTGTGATGGTCTCAGGGTCGTAGTATTCCAGGTGCATGTTGATGCCGAAGCGGGCGCGGAGGGGGGCGGTGAGCAGTCCGCTACGCGTGGTGGCGCCGACGAGGGTGAAGGGATTGAGGTCGATTTGTATGGTGCGTGCCGAAGGTCCCTTGTCGATCATGATGTCGATGCGGTAGTCCTCCATGGCAGAATAGAGGTATTCCTCCACGATGGGGGAGAGACGGTGGATTTCGTCGATGAACAGCACGTCGTTGGTCTGCAGAGAGGTGAGGATGCCTGCGAGGTCGCCCGGTTTGTCGAGCACCGGACCGCTGGTGAGTTTGAATCCCACGCCCAACTCGTTGGCGATGATGTTGCTCAATGTCGTCTTGCCCAGGCCGGGAGGTCCGTGCAGCAGGGTGTGGTCGAGGGGTTCGCCACGGTATTTGGCGGCCTCCACGAAGACCTGCAGGTTGTCGACAACGCTCTGCTGGCCGCTGAAGTCGGCGAAGCTGAGGGGGCGAAGGGCATTCTCGAAATCCTTCTCTGCTGGCGACACGCGCTCTTTCCTTATGTCAAAATCTTCTTCCATGGATTGTTTTTCCTCCTTGGGTGCTGCATTCCTATCCGACAATGGTGACGGAGCGCACAGAATAGCCGACCGCCCTATGATGTTGGTCGCAGCAACCGTATTAACAGCCAACAAAGGTAATCAATGCCGTTTGAATCACCAAATATTTGGTGGTTTAAAAAAATAATCAACCAAAAATTTGGAGGTTTCAACGTAAAAGATTACCTTTGCACCTCAAAATAAACGTCAAACGTTTGTATCTCGGACTTGTAGCTCAGTTGGTCAGAGCAACAGACTCATAATCTGGAGGTCGTAGGTTCAAGCCCTACCTGGTCCACAAGGAAAATCAGCAACTTACAGAAATGTAACGTTGCTGATTTATCGTTTTTGATGACACCGGCACCTTCATTCATCACCATCCGGACCATGACTGGCGCCACAGCTTGCGTGCCATCTCGTCCCATCTTTGTACGGTGGCGCCGAAGAAGTCGGCGGTGTAGCCGTTGAGCATCTCCTCGGCTTCCTCGGGGTCGCTGTCGTGAAGTTTCTTCCAGGTTTGTTCCACGAAAGGCAGTTCGCGCATCCCCTTTTCGATGAAGTAGTCACGCAAGGGTTCCAACGTTTTGCGGTAGGTGCCCCATCTGACTGTTGCGAGCCGGTTGGCCTTGCGGTAGTGCCACAATGCGGCATCGTCGCGCTCGCTGTGCTGTCCGCAGATGCTCAGCATTGTCGGCAGTTTCGTCGTGCCGCTGAAAATGGGGAACCGCGGGCTCTCACCTGGGTTGTCGAGGCTCATCCACACGACGCCCCCAACCTCGTCGGGCAGCCATGAGCGCAACTGTATCACGGTGCTGTAGGCGCACCACGGTACGCTGACCGTGCGGATGTTGTTCATCAAGGAGTCACCCATCGCCTTGTACATCCTGATTTCATCTGACTGCATCCAAGGGTTTGCCACTGGCGACTTGAGCCTTCTGCTGAGGTTCTTGTCAGTGCCTTCGTAATAACTGCCAAGAAGATGCATCACTTGTTCCACGCTCACTTTCTTGTCGGGCTTGACACTCAGTGGCAGGTTGGTCACGGTGTCGCTCAGGTGGAGTGAAGGGGCGAGGGCGTCGAGGATGAAATGCTCCCTCACGCTGTAGTTCTTCACTTCGTTGTTATAGTTGCCGCCGCTATACGCCTTCCAGAAGCAGAAAGGTTCTTTGCCATCCCACCATCCCATCTTCTTCGCCACGTCGAACACGTTGTCGGAGGCCATGTAATGGTCGGGGTCTTTGAGGTTGATGGTCGAGATGCGGCTTACATTGGCAGAGACGCTCACCTCGTCGTCGGGGATGCGCACGGCAGCCCACACGGCGCCGATGGCATTCTTGCCTTCGCCCAGGATTTCGAAAATCCACACCTCGTTCTTGTCGGCGATGGTGAGGCACTCGCCGGTGTCGCCGTAACCATATTGCTTCACGAGTTCGCCCATCGTGCGGATGGCCTCGCGCGCAGTGGAGCAGCGTTCCAAGGCGATGCGCTCCAATTCCTCTATCAAGAACAACCCATCCTTGTTCTGCAACTCTTTTCGGCCGGTGATGGTGGTCTCGCCTATGCCCAATTGCTTCTCGTTCAGGCAGGGGTAGGCAGTGTAAAGGTAACGGAAGGTATGGGGCACTTGCGGGATGCTGCCCCTCACTTCCACTCCCGTCATGTCGTCCACGCTCTCAGTGTTGTTCTTGCCTTTGTAAATGTCCGCTCGGTTGTTTGGGTCGTGGTCTTTGGCTGCAACCACCTCCATCCATGTGCGGTACCATCCGTCGCAGGTGTGTGAGGTGATCACGGAACCATCGGCAGAAGCAGCCTTCCCCACCATGATGCTGGTGCACGACATGCGCGCCATGCCTTCACGAGTCATCTCATCGGGCTGCGCCTGGCTGGCGAGCGAAACAAAGAGCGTGACGATGAAGGTGATAGAGACCTTGTTGAAATACTTGGAAACAGATAAAATATCCTTGTTCATTTTCTTTGAGAGATTGGTTGATGAATATTGCTGTTCATTTGCGCTATGCAGTTGCAAAAATAGGTATTTTTTTCAATTCTTATGCAGCAGCACCACAAAATTTGTAAAAAGATACCGGCGCATTATCAAAAAAGTGTATCGAAAAATGAAAAATGAAAAATCAAAAATGAAAATTTTTCTCCGCCAAAATCATGAAAAAAAAGCATGATTTGGCGGGTTTTCTTTGATATATCGCATAAATGCACTAACTTTGCCGTGATTTACAGTTTAAAGTTATGCAGCAGACATTGACCATCTACAATACGCTCACCAGGAGGAAGGAACCGTTCGTGCCCCTACACGCTCCCAACGTGGGCATGTATGTGTGCGGCCCAACCGTCTATGGAGACCCGCATCTGGGACACGCCAGGCCCGCCATCACCTTCGATATTCTTTTCAGATACCTCAAGCACCTCGGCTACAAGGTGCGTTATGTGCGCAACATCACCGATGTGGGGCATCTTGAGCACGATGCCGACGAGGGCGATGACAAAATAGCCAAAAAGGCAAGACTCGAGCAACTCGAGCCGATGGAAATAGCACAATATTACACCAATCGTTACCACCAGGCCATGGAAGCCCTCGGCGTGCTCCCGCCAAGCATCGAGCCACACGCCACAGGCCATATCATGGAGCAGCAGCAACTCGTCAGGGAAATACTCAGCAATGGTTTCGCCTACGAGAGCAACGGAAGCGTCTATTTCGACGTGGAGAAATACAACGAGAAACATGGCTACGGCATACTCTCCGGGCGCAACCTCGACAATGTCATCAATGCCAGCCGTGAACTCGACGGGGTGGGGGAGAAGCGCAACCAAGCCGACTTCGCCCTGTGGAAGAAGGCACAGCCCGAACACATCATGCGATGGCCCAGCGAGTGGAGCGACGGATTTCCAGGATGGCACTGCGAGTGCACCGCCATGGGAAGGAAATATCTCGGAGCCAAGTTCGACATCCACGGTGGAGGCATGGACCTCATCTTCCCGCACCATGAATGCGAGATAGCACAAGCCGTGGCAAGCCAGGGCGAGCAGATGGTGAAATACTGGATGCACAACAACATGATCACCATCAATGGGCAGAAGATGGGAAAGAGCCTCAACAACTTCATCACACTGGAGCAGTTCTTCACCGGCAACAATCCCACGCTCACACAGCCTTTCTCGCCCATGACCATCAGGTTCTTCATCCTCTCTGCACACTACAGGGGCACCGTGGACTTCTCCAACGAGGCACTAAAGGCCAGCGAGAAGGGACTTGAGAGGCTCCTCGATGGCATCAGCGACATGGCACGCATACAACCCGCCAAAGAGTCAGACCAAGCCACGCACAAACTGGTGGCGGCATTGAGGCAGAAGTGCTATGACGCCATGAACGACGACCTGCAGACACCCATGGTCATCAGCCACCTTTTCGAGGCATGCCATCACATCAACATCATCCTCGACCACAAGGCCAACATCAGCGCCGAGGACTTGAAGGAACTCTCTGAGACCATGCAACTCTTCACTTTCGACCTCCTTGGACTAAGACCGGAAAAAGGCAACTCCAGCGATGCACGCGAGGAGGCATATGGGAAAGTTGTCGACATGGTGCTCGCCTTGAGGGCGAAGGCCAAGGCAGCCAAGGACTGGGCCACCAGCGATTTGATACGCGATGAACTCACCGCTGCCGGATTCGAAGTGAAGGACACCAAGGACGGTGTGACTTGGAAACTCAACAAATAGCTTGCAACACAACAGAATGCCACTATGAGCAAAACAAGGAAATGCCCCGCTTGCGGGCGAGATATCTTCATGTACGCACAAGTATGTCCCTACTGCAAGGCAGAGACACATTTCACTTCCATCGACGAGAAACCGCAACAGGAAGACATCGAGGAAGAGGTGGTGCCGACATACGAACCTGAAGACGTGGAAGAGGAACCCTCCTCCGACAAGAAAGCAGAGGAATCTTCCTCCGACAAGAAGGAAGAAGAGCATTCCTCTGAGAAAGAGAAGGAAGAGGGGAGGTTGGGCAAATACATCGACCATCTCAAGAAAGACAAGGATAAGGTGAAGAAACAATACCAGAAGAAAATCAAAAGCAAGTATTCCGGCTCCACCATCTTGATTGCTTCTGTCATCACCATCCTTTCCATCATCGTCCTCGCACTATACATCGCAAAAAGCTCCATGGACCAAGGGACATTCAGACTTGCCAACTCCGTGGACAACACGATGAAGGAGGTGCTCGACAGCGTGGAGGGCAAACTCATCCTTCGCTCTACAACCGTCGTGGCCAAATTCCCCGACAAGGACAAGCATTGCTTGTACTACCTCCAGGACAACCATTTGTACATCTTCGATGCCAAGGACAAGTCTACCAATGAAGTCAACCTGAATGAACTCAACGCCAAGGCTGTCGTTGATTTCAAAGGAAGCGGAGTCCAAAACGCATATTGCAGCCCCAACAAGAACTACATCATCATCATCGCTGCCCGCAATGCCGCCAACTCGGAGTTCGGACTTTACCGACTGGGCACCGACCCTGACAGCCCGACGTTGGAATACATCGACAGGGGAGCTGTCAAACAAGAGACTGACGGATACACGGTGCAAGCATCGGGGCGCACGGCCAAATACGACACCAATGGCAACAAGGTGAGCGGTATGACTGAAGCTGAATGGGAAAGCATACCGAAGAAACAGGTGGAAGATAACAAGTCAAAGAAGTCCACACAAGAGACCAAGCCCAAGAAAGCAGAACTGCCCAGCAGGGAAGCCATCAACGAAGAGGTTAGGCGCGCTGACATCAACATCGACATCGACCCGCCATCACAAAAACCACAGAAACCTGAGTTACCATGACATCATCGCCGATATTGAAAAGGATGGCTCTCGTCTTGGTCACGATGTGTATCACCATCAACCTTCCCGTCAATGCACAGGCGTTGTTCCAACATCCATGGCAGGGAAAACGAGTGGCCTATTTCGGAGACAGCATCACTGACCCGAGAAACAGCGGGTCGCAACGCAAATGGTGGAACTGGCTGCAGGACTGGCTCGGCATCGAACCTTTCGTCTATGCTGTCAGTGGAAGGCAGTGGAACGACATACCCAACCAGGCGGAAAAGTTGAAGGCTGAGCATGGCGACGACTTCGACGCCATCCTCATCTTCATCGGAACCAACGACTTCAATGCCGCCGTTCCCATAGGGGAATGGTATGCCGTCACGGAGGATTCCGTGGAGGCTGCCGTCCACCGCCCCAAGGCGATGGCTTTGAGAAGGCACCGCACGCCGTCGATGAACAAAGACACCTATCGCGGGCGCATCAACATCGCTATGCAGCGAATCAAGGAGATGTTTCCCACCAAGCAGGTGGTGCTCATCACTCCCATCCATCGCGGATATTTCTATGGCAACGAGAAGAACATCCAACCCACTGAGGCATACACCAACGAGATTGGGGAGTGGATTGATGCCTATGTGGAGAGTGTAAAGGAGGCTGCCAACATCTGGGCCGTACCCGTCATCGACCTCAACGCCACTTGCGGTTTCTACCCTCTTGTCAAGGAGCATTCCGTCTATTGCCATAATGAAAAAGACGAGCTCCATCCCAACGACAACGGACACATCCGCATGGCTCGCACCATGATGTATCAGCTCCTTGCATTGCCCTGCACTTTTGAGTGATCATAGAGGCCCCAGGATTTCTAGTATCACTAGTTTTCCTAGTTTTCCTAGGGCCTCCTAAATCCTCCTATTATCTCCTATAATCTCCTAAAACCTCTTATAATAAAAACCTCCTATCCCCGCAATCTATGAAAAAAAGTCTCCTCTTGACGGCTCTTGCCCTCATCCTCACCCTCAACTTGACCGCACAGGTGAAACCACAAGGCGTGGAAGACGTGAACAAAGTGGTGGACAACACCATCGACAGCCTTGAAAAAGTCAGGCAGGCACGTGTCGTGCCCGGCAGCAGCCGGCGTGGCTCCAACCCCGTGCTCTTCCTCGTGGGAAACAGCACCATGCGCAACGGGACTTTGGGCAATGGCAACAACGGACAGTGGGGCTGGGGATACTATGCCGAGGATTTCTTCGACAAAGAGAAAATCACCGTGGAAAACCAAGCCTTGGGGGGCACCAGCAGCCGCTCTTTCTATCGGGTGTTCTGGCCCGACATCCGCAAGGCGCTCAAACCTGGCGACTGGGTCATCATCAGCATCGGACACAACGACAACGGACCATACGACACAGGAAGGGCGAGGGCCAGCATTCCCGGGGTGGACAAGGACACCGTGCTACATGTCAACGTGCAGGAAATCAACAAGGGAGACACCACCTACCGCGCTGAGGATGTCTATAGTTATGGAGGATATCTCAGACGGTTCATCAACGAGACGCGTGCCGCCGGAGCTTTCCCTGTGCTGATGTCGCTCACGCCGAGAAACGCCTGGGAGGACGGGCACGTGGTGAGGAAGCCTCACAGTGAGTGGTGCCGCCTCGTGGCGGAAGAACAACAGGTGCCGTACATCGACCTCAACGACATCTCCGCACGCAAACTCGAAACTTTTGGACCGGAGAAGATGAACTACCATTTCTTCGGCGACAAGATACACACCAGCAAGTTCGGGGCGGTGCTCAACGCCCGAAGTGCCGCCGAGGGAATTGCTGCTTGCGACCATCCGTGGATAGCCTTCCTCAAATCGTGCCTCGTCGGAGTGGAACCACCCACGGCAGAGGTGGAGAGGGAGGAAGGCAAGCCGGTGGTGTTCCTCACCGGCGACAGTACGGTGAAAAACGCCGACAAGGACAAGGATGGCATGTGGGGATGGGGGGCCGTGGCCTACGACATCTTCGACCCGCAGAAAATCACCGTGGCCAACTGCGCCATGGCGGGACGCTCCTGCCGCACCTTCCTCAACGAGGGACGGTGGGACAAGGTGTACAACAGCATACAACCAGGCGACTACGTACTCATTCAGTTCGGACACAATGACGTGGGAGCCATCGACAGCCTCAAGGAAAGGGCCGACATCACCGGAACGGCTGATACCTGCCATGTTTACAAACTTAAGTCCAACGGCAGGTACGAGGTGGTCTATTCTTTCGGATGGTACCTGCGGAAGTTCATCAACGACGTCCGTGAGAAAGGCGCCACGCCCATCCTCGTCTCGCTCACACCGAGAAACATATGGCGCGACGGACACATCGAGCGGCGCAACGACTCCTATGGAAAATGGTTTCGTGAGGTGGTGGAGCAAACAGGCGTGGAGTTCATCGACGTCCACAACATCACCGCCGACAAATACGACAAGATGGGTGAGAAGAAAGTGGCTGCTTTTTTCAACCATGACCATACGCACTCCTCGCTCAAAGGTGCCAAGGAAAATGCCAAGAGTGTGAAGACGGGGCTGAAGCAAATAGGGTCGTCGCTAGCGAAATTTTTAAGGTAGGTTTTCCTGGTATCCCTAGGGTTTCTAGTATCCCTAGTATTCCTGGTATCCCTAGGGTTTCTAGTTTCCCTAGAACCTCCATCTGAGTTGCAGGGCGAGGTCTGTCTTTGAGGAGTGGTCGATTTGCTGGTAACTGCTTGAGATGTGGTCGCGGTCGAAGTATTTGGTGGTGGAAAGATGCGCCACGAGGGTGAGACCGCTTCCGAGACTGGCACGAGCCGACACGGAGCACCGCAAACCCTCACCCTCGAAGGAAAGATAGGAATAGGCGTACATCACCCCTTGTTCGTAGGCGTAGACACGGCTGTCGTAATCGTCGGTGTGGAAGTAGCCGATGTTGCCTGTCAGTCGCAGCCAATGGTGTGTGTAACCGGCACTTCCCGATGCCATCCATCCCATGCTCTGTTGCTCGAAGTCGCAGAACGCCAAGTCCATATTGGCACCTATGCGCCAGTTGCCTGCATTCACCGTGCCACTGAGGCGAGCGCGATGCGTGGTCTTCGTGAGCATGGCCGTTTGTTCCGTATTGTCATATCCTCGCATCTTCACTCGATAGCGGGCGGTGAGCGACACCCTGTCGGTGGCGTAGCGCACCTGTACGAGGTTGTCCCATGCGTCCGACGACACGCTCGCCTGGTATTTCGCCCATGGGAAGTAGGCGTAGTCGGTGTAGGCCATCAGTTGCAGTTGACGGGTGGCCTGCCATTTGACCCCTACATACACGCCGCTTTCGTTCTGCACCCTGCCACCCTCGTTGAAGCCGTTGGCGCGGATGGCATTGTATTTCTTCCCATAGAATCTATAGAGTGCCATCAGCGACAGTTGTGAAGATGGCGTGAAGGCCAGGGCGTTGGTGGTGGCGATGGCGCCGCAGCCACCCGTGGCCGTCTCTCCGTGGAAGGAAAAGAGGTGACCGGTGTAGCCATAGTCTGTGCTAACGTTCCAGTGGTTCTTTCCCATGGCATAATAGCGGCGATAGGTCACCGACGTGTCGGGGGCGAGCGCCTTGTCATAGGTGGTGTTGACGACGGTGGCTCCTATGCGAAACCCTTTCGTGCGGTAGGCGACATGGCCGCCTGCCGTGGTTTCAGAGGAGTTGTTCTTCTTTGCCATTTCCGTGGCGGTGCGATGGTAGCCGTCGGTGACGATGGAGGAGATGGGGGTGGAAGTGTCGATGGAGTCGGTCTTGCCCAACGTGGCGTCCACCTTTCGGTAGGAGGCGAATGCTGTGAGTTCCAACCCCTGTGCCACCTCCACCGTGGCGGCACCGCCTTGCAGGTAATTGCCGGGGGTGCGGGCGGTGTGTGCCCGCAGACCGTCGGCCTTGTAGCCAAGGGAGGAGAGCACCGACATCTTCCCCGTGCTGAAACTGTTGCCCATCACCAGTCCCATGCCAAAGGAGGCGCGGTAGCGTCCTAACACGAGGGTTTTTACTTTTCCTAGTCGGTGGGCTTCTGTAAAAAAGGAGTAATAGTCATAGCCCATGCTGTTCTTGTTGGCAAAGAAGGGCTCGCCGGCATCCTGTGCGCCGAGCAGTCCTATGCGCAGGCGGTCGGAATAACTGAAGTTGTACCTCACGGTGTGGCGGTAGGGATAGCCGAGATAGCCTTTCTTGTCGCCATGTCGCTCATAGAAGGGGATGTTGAAGTCGGCCACCACGTCGTGACGCCCGTATTTCAGCACGTCGCTCCAACGTGGCGTGGTGCGAGGCTTCTGTTCGCCGCAATAGACGAAATGGGTGAGGAGACAGCGGGTATGGTAGTCTATCGATGTCACCATCGCCAGTTCGCCCAACGTCTTCATTCCACCATAATAATAGATATAGACTTGCAGGTCCTCCACCTGTTGCTCGGTGAGGAAGGGGAACTGCAGCAGTTGTTCGCGTGTGGCAGTGTTGATGTCAAGGGGGTGTTGCTCCAGGTCGCAGAGCATCTCGTAGGTGTCCTCCCATTCCGCACTCTCCACATCCTCCTGGGTGGACAGTTCGCCGAGCAAGACTTCCCAAGGACGTTGCTCCTGAGCGGCAGCAGTCAGGACAACGAGCAGGAAAAGAACAATGGCTTTGATTTTTCTCGACATTCTCATGGCATCGAAGGTAATACTACCGCAAAGATAGTGCAAACCGAGTGGAATGCAAAGCAAAAAACGAAGTTTTTGCTTTCATTCCCGAGGTGCAGCCTATCTTCGCCCAAGCAAAGATAGTGCAAACCGAGTGGAATGCAAAGCAAAAGACGAAGTTTTTGCTTGAGGCAACAAAATAGTGGTCTACATCAACGGTGCAAAGGAGAAGGGAATGGTTAATAGGAGAAAATGTGCTGTAAAAAAATCCGAAATATGAGAAGATATTGCAAAAAAAAATGTATATTTGCACAGAAATCAAAATCTTTACGATGAAGATTTCCAAAGTAATGCGATATCAGTTGGATATGACGTTACAGAGATTTGTAAGACAACACTTTGAATCAATAAAGCAATTGTAATTATGAAAAAGACAATCAAACTTATCGTATGTGCATTCTGCATGCTGATGCCTCAGTTTGGTATGGCACAATCGAATTGGGATGCGGCCACTTGCATGGACATCTGCACCATATTGATAGAACAGGGCAGCGTGACTGACAATGTGCTTGTGCGTGGATATGGCTACAAACTGGTCAACAATATCCCAATAGGCGATGACTATTCAAACGGCTATCTCTCGCTCTACACACTCAATATGACATGTGATGTAAATGGCAACATCGTGCGTCTTGGACAAAATGGTGTAAGCAACTATCTGTTGATAGGCTACGGCCCTGATGACGAGATGTCTATAGCCACGGCTTTCTTCTCTGCTGCCAACGCAGCGAAATTCCGGCAACAAGCCATCGATGCAGGATTCCAGAAAACCCGCACCGTAAAAGGAGAAACCTATTATAGTGCACCAGGTGTGGAAATGTCGGAATCATCGAAAAGATTTGGACGTTACACTGCCTATAGCTTCGCATTCAAACTGGATATGTAACTTGTTCCATGACTTGGAATTCGGGTGCAGGCTTGAATGGTAAATGGTTTCATAGGCCATCAAATATCAAGGTGGTGTCATGAGAAGCCATTGTAATCACTTATGAGACATATAGGGTATCATTTATTGGCGATTCTCACCATCGCGATATGGGGAGTGACGTTTGTCAATACGAAAGTGCTGCTGCAACATGGTTTGCAGCCGATGGAGATTTATCTGCTGCGTTTCATCGTGGCCTATCTCTGCATATGGACAATCTCTCCCCGGAAGATGCTCTCGCAGTCATGGGCCGATGAGGGGTTGTTCTTTCTCCTGGGGGCTCTTGGGGGGACATTGTATTTCGTGGCGGAAAACACGGCCATCAAATACTCCTATGTCAACAACGTGGCGTTCATTGTCTGCACCGCCCCCCTCCTTACGATGCTCCTTGCCTTCTTTTTTATGAAAAACATGAAGGCTACGGTTCCTCTGGTGTTAGGTTCCATCACCGCCTTGGTGGGCGTGGGCATGGTCATCTATAATGGTCATTTCGTACTGCAACTGAATCCATTGGGCGACGTGCTGGCCCTGACCGCTGCTTTCAGTTGGGCGGTCTATAGCATGATCATCAAGAAAGTCTCCTCTCGTTACACTGCCGCTTTCATCACTCGCAAGGTGTTTTTCTATGGCATTGTGACCGTACTTCCGCTGTTTCTTTTCAAGCCTTGGCATTTTCCACTTGAAGGACTTCTGCAGCCAGCAGTAGGTCTCAACTTGCTGTTCCTTTCCCTGGTTGCCTCCTTCCTTTGTTTCATGTGGTGGAATGCCACCGTGAAGAAAATCGGCGTCTTGTCCACCAGCAACTATATCTACCTGAATCCCATCACCACGGTGCTGGCCAGCGCGTTGGTCCTTGATGAGCCAATGACCTTCATGGCCTATCTTGGCAGTGCACTCATCCTCGTGGGTGTGTATGTCGCCAATAGGAAAGCAGACGCACCATAGGAGGGGGGAGCTCAAGAGGTTCGAGGAGTTCAAGGAGGATGAGAGGCTCAAGTTATTTCCATACTCAATGATGTTTTCCCAACAAATTGCAAGTTTTATGCTTGCTTGAATGAAAATGAATCATGGGGACGGAGTTCTTGAATCATGGGGACGGAGTTTTTGATACGTTTTTGTTGGAGCTTTACCTCCTGAAGTGAATTTGCACATTCAGAACAATAGCAGCAAGACAATCAAGGTGAAACAGAAAGGATATGATACTTCAACTCATTCCATTGTTTGTTAATACAGAAACACAGAGAAAAACTCTGTGTTTCTGTGTGTCATAGGATTGTGAGTATGAAATATGAAGTTGAAAACCAAATAAAAACTTTGCCATTCTTTTTGTTTTGCACTCGGCTTTTGCTATATTTGCAGAAAAATTGCAAGAGACGACAACTATGGAGCAGCAGAAGCCAAAGCGAATACCCTATGGGATGCAGAATTGGGAGGACGTGCGCCTTTGTAATTATTACTATGTGGATAAGACCCGTTTCATCCCCGAGATAGAGGCGGCCAACCGTTTCTTTTTCTTCATCCGCCCGCGCCGTTTCGGCAAGTCGCTGATGATGAACATGCTTCGTCAGTACTACGACATCCGTAAAGCACCGCTTTTCGACCGCCTTTTTGGCGACCTGTGGATTGGCCAGCACCCCACCGAGGCACACAACACCTATCTGGTGCTATACCTTAACTTCTCCGTCTTCTCGGGCGATTTGGAAGGGTATAAGGAGCGTATGGACGGTTATTGCCGCATACAGTTCGAGGGATTTATAAGAGACTATGACAGCCTGTTGCCGGCCAACGCCCTTGAGTTGCTCCGCGCAGAGAAAGGCGCTGCCAACCAGTTGGCCGCCCTTGTGCGTCTCTGCAATGAAGTAGGTCAACAAATCTACCTCTTCATTGATGAATACGACCACTTCACCAACATCATCCTCTCCGACCCTTCCATAGAGCAGTCCTACAAGGCCGAGACCCATGGCAAGGGGGCCTACCGTGCCTTCTTCAACACCATCAAGGGCGGCACCGACAGCGCCATCAAGCGCCTCTTCATCACCGGTGTCAGTCCCGTGACGATGGACGACCTGACCAGCGGCTTCAACATTGGCACCAATTACACTATGAACGCCAAATTCAACGCCATGGTGGGCTTCACCGAGGAGGAGGTTCGTGAGATGCTCGACTACTACCGGCAGTTCCATCCC
>CADADN010000021.1:0-50602 GCA_902786665.1 uncultured Prevotellaceae bacterium
TTTCATCTTGTTTATTGCAATCTTCTACAATCAATAATGTCTTGTTGACCAAATGCTTAGAGATTTGTGTATAAAGATCAGCTCGGGCAGAGGGGGAGTGAGGTAAAGGGACATATGCTCACTTGGTGCCATTTGAGCCCACCCGTTCTCCGTAGGTGCCGGCTTTGCCGGCACACAAGAAAAATCTTCCTCACTCATTGATGGCGCCGCAGTGCGGGCAGCGCCCCGTGGACTTGATTTGTCTGCCACAATTGCCGCAAACATAATTGCTGCGGGTGTGGCGGAGGTATCTCCAAAGTGCGAAGAGGATGTACGCGATGAGGAGGAGGTAGCCGATGTAATACATCGTGGAGATGGTGAAGACGACATAGTTGAAGGCGCAGACACCCACCAACCCTACGAGGTAGAGAACGGCGTCGCCCATGGCGAGATGTCGCAATGTCTCGTCGATGGCGGCGATGGCCACGATGAGCATGGCCCATACCGATATGAGAAACAAGGCGATGAGCAGACTCTGCGAGAAGGGGTTGAGCGAGGGGTGGAAATAGAATTCCCTCCAACTGTCGGGTGCGAACATCTGTATGCTGGAGTAGAGTGTGGCGGCAATGGCCACCACGAGTGTGAGGAGCGTGGGATAGAAGGTTGCGATGTCGTTGAGGTGCACGATGTATGCCTGTCGCCTGTTGAGTTTGAACATGGCGTAGGAGAAGAAGACGATGACAAAGATGACGAACAAGATGAGGAAATGCTCGTCGGAGAAGAAGGAGATGAACTGTGAGATGGGGTCGTCGGGCTCCACCCTCTTGAGCATCTCACTCTCATGCACCCATCCGAACAGCCCCAGTTCACCCGCAAGCTGCACCCATACGGAATCGATGGTGTCGTTGGGCAAGATGAGGATGTCGGCCACCACGAGGCGCTCAGCCTTCATCACAGCGACGGAGTCGGTGGGCAGGTCGCTGACAGCCTCCTCCGGCAACTGGATGGTGAGCACGAGGGAGTCGGCAGACACCACGAAGTTGTAGTTGTTGGTGTAGTGATGGGCGCGGGCGAAGGTGACAGAGTCCAACTGCTGCTTGGTGAGGGTGTCCAATTGCTGCTTGGCGATTGAGTCCACCTGCTGCATGGCCAACGTGTCGGTGACGGGCTGCCTGACGTCCTCCCGCTTGTGAAAGCAACTGGAGAGCGTCAAGGCCGCGACAAAGGCCATGAGACAGAAAAGAGGTTTATTTCTCAGCATAGACGTTCATCTGACATTGTTTGCAATCGAACTGAAGTCGGAACCGCCTCTTGTCGGGCAGTTGGAGGAAGAGGGGCTCCTTCCAGGGTGCAGGGCGGTGCCTCTCCTTCGTGCAACATCCCAAAAGGCGCTTGATGCAATGCCTGCACTGCATCAATAGCGGCTCATCATAGTGACGGGCAAGTTCAAAGGCCTCGCCCATGACAGGGACGCCACGCTGCTCGTAAAAGGCGCGGGCACGGGAGTTGGAGATGTTTTGGAGGTAGGAAGGGGCGGGACGCAAATGAGAGGGAATGGACGGGACGGGAGAGGATGTGAGAGGGCTGCGACTAAACTGCTGCCTACGGGGAACTGGAAAAGACAGGGCTTCCTGGGCTATCCTCTTGTCAAGGGCCTCCAGACACTGGCGACGCAGGGTGGCGAGCAGACTTGAGGGGACGAACAGACGGGCAGCCTCCTCGGAGACCTCCACCCCCACGGCCTCGTATACCGTGCCCCCCATGCGGGAAAGCTGCCGGCAGATGTTTTCCTTTTGGGGTTGCCGCGCCTCCTGACGCTCCACCTCCATCTCCACGCCGACTCTCAAAGCCCCCCCTGGCACCGCCGCCTCCAGCCGGAGGCCGGTCTCCGTGGCATCGAGCCTCAAGAGCAGTGGTATGCGCCTCGTGGCGCTGGCACGTGCGAGGAGTTTTTCAAAGGCCGCATCAGCGTTTCGGTAGAGCGGAGTGCCCTGTCGGAGCTGCGGCGGCATCTGTTGCGGGAAGATGCGGTTGCCTTCCGCCCTGTTGACGCGAAAGCCGCAGAGTTGCTTGTTGTCGTCGAAGAAGCAGAGGCCATCGCCATTGGCGAAGGCAGCCACCCCGGCGACATTGAAAGACTCCCTTCTGATTTCCTTCACCTTCCCCACATACTCCCCAAGCGCCTTGGGTGTGTCGGGCGAGGCGATGTTGTCGTTCCTGCCATCGATGAAATAGGGTGTGAATCCCCTGTTGAAGGATTTCCGCAGGTCGGGTTTGAAAGAGAGCGTCACCTTCCCCAGCGCACTACGGCGGTAGCGCCCGCCAGACCGTTCCACCACCAGGTCGAGTTGCCTGCTGTAGGCAGCCACTACATTCTTCACATATCCCACGCCCTTGAGCCGACCCTCGATTTTAAACGAGGTGACGCCTGCGTCGGCCATCTGTCCGAGATAGTCGATGCGGCACATGTCCCTCAACGAGAGCCAATGTCGCGGTCGGTCGACAAGCTGTCCGTCGGCATCCACCAGGTCGAACTTCAAGCGGCAGAACTGTGCGCACACGCCCCTGTTTGCGCTGCGGCGGAAGCAATGCTGCGAGGCATAGCACAGTCCGGAATAACTCACGCATAGCGCGCCATGGACGAAGGCTTCCAACTCCACGCCTGGCACCGCCTCGTGGATGGCCTGCATCTGGTCGAGCGTCAGTTCACGAGCGAGCACCACGCGAGAGCACCCCTCTTGAAACAACCACCCCACCCTCTCCGGCGTACGATTGTCGGCCTGCGTGCTGGCATGCACCTCGATGGGTCGTTGCTGCTCGGCAGCCACGCGCTGCACCATCTCCAGCACCGCCATGTCCTGCACGAGGATGGCATCCACGCCAGCCTCGCCCAACTGCCTCACGAGATGTTCCACGTCGTCCAGTTCATTCTCATAAACGATGGTGTTGACGGTGACATAGACCTTGGCGAGGAAACGGTGGGCGTAGTCGCAGAGCGTACGGATGTCCTCGACGCTGTTGCCCGCCTCCGCCCTTGCGCCAAAGGCCGGCGCACCGATATATACGGCGTCGGCGCCATGGTCGATGGCGGCGATGCCACATTCCAAGTCGCGTGCGGGAGCGAGCAATTCGAGTCGAGTCATCTGATGTCGTCGATATTGTAAGGCGTCTGCTGATAGACGTAATAGTTGATCCAGTTGGCATAGAGGAGGTTGGCGTGAGCCCTCCATGTCACCAAGGGTTGGTTGTCGGGGTTGTTGTCGAGGTAATAGTTCTTGGGCACGTCGACATCGTCGCGTATGTCCTTGTCACGCCGGTACTCGTTGTCGAGGGTGTTGGGTGCATACTCCAGGTGCCCGGTGATGAAGAACTCCCTTCCCTCCCTTGCCATGACGATGCTCACGCCGCTGTCGGGCGACTCCGCGATGACCTGGAGCCTGGGGTCCTTGAGTATGTCCTCCTTCTTCGTGGTGGTGTGCCTGCTGTGCGGCATGTAGAAGACGTCGTCGAAGCCCCTGAAGATGGGCAGCCTGGTGCTGATGGGGTATTGCGGATAGACTCCGAACATCTTCTTTTCCAGCGGGTACTTGGGTATGCCGTAATGGTAGTAGAGGCCTGCCTGCGCCGCCCAGCAGATATACAGCGTACTGGTGACATTGGTCTTCACCCATTCGAAGATTTCCTTCAACTCATCCCAGTATTTCACATCCTCGAAAGCGAACTGCTCGACGGGTGCGCCAGTGATGATCATACCGTCGAACTTCTGTTGGCGCAGGATGTCGAAATCCTTGTAAAACATCATCATGTGTTCGATGGGCGTGTTCTTGGGCGTGTGGCTCTTGAGTTTCATAAAACTGATTTCCATCTGCAGCGGTGTGTTGGACAGCAGTCGGATGAGGTCGGTTTCAGTGGTGATCTTGAGCGGCATGAGATTGAGGATGACAATCTTCAACGGACGGATGTCCTGCGTGTGGGCACGGGTGTTGTCCATCACGAAGATGTTCTCCTGCTTGAGGATGTCGATGGCCGGCAAGCGGTCGGGAATTCTTAAAGGCATTTAGATAATTGAAAATTGAAAATTGAAAATTGAAAATTTACCTGCGGTCGAAGTTGCTCACGCTCGGCAGACTCCAAGCAAGCTTGGTTTGCTCTCGCTTAATCGCAACTTTGAAAATTTACCTGCGGTTGAATATTCGATGCAATCGGATTACAAATCCGCCCGAGCGCCGCCTGAGCGCAGGACCACCTTGGCAATTTGTAGAGACGGGATTCTTCCCGTCTCTACAAGTGGACTTACCAGAGGCTGAGGCGCTGCTCCTTGGGCACGAACATCTTGTCGGACGGTTGTATGCCGAAGGCGTCATACCACATGTCGATGTGTGGCAATGCACCGTTGACGCGGTATTTCCCGAGTGAGTGGGGGTCGCTCTTGGTGCGGTTTCTGATTTCCGCCTCTGTGATGTTGTTGGCCCATACGCCGGCATAGGCGAGGAAGAAGCGTTGCTCCGGGGTGAATCCGTCGATGACGGGCAGCGGGTTGTCGCGCATGGCGTTCTGCATGGCGTAGAAGGCCACCTGCAGCCCACCGTGGTCGGCGAGGTTCTCACCCAAGGTGAGTTTGCCGTTGGCGTTGAGGTCGGGCAGCACCTTGATGGCTGAGAAGAAGTCGGCATACTTGTCGGCCCTTTGGGCGAAGTTCTTTCCATCGGCCTCCGTCCACCAGTCGGTCATGTTGCCGTCCTTGTCGTAATGGCGTCCCTGGTCGTCGAAGCCGTGTGTCATCTCATGTCCGATGACCACTCCGATGGCCCCGTAGTTGAAGGCATCGTCGGCCGTCATGTCGAAGAAAGGCACCTGCAGGATGCCAGCGGGGAAGCATATCTCGTTGGTGGTGGGGTTGTAATAGGCGTTGACGGTCTGCGGTGTCATGTGCCACTCGTCGCGGTCGACGGGTTTTCCCGCCTTGTAGTCGATGGTCCACTTATCCCAGAACTTCTGGCAGTCGAGCACGTTCTCGCAGAACGACTTCGCCGGGTCGATTTGCAGTCCGCTGATGTCCTTCCACTTGTCGGGATATCCCACTTTCACATAGAAGGTGGAGAGTTTGTCGAGAGCGTTCTTCTTGGTGATGCTGTCCATCCAGTCCTGAGCCTCGATGCGTTGTGCGAGAGCCACTTGTAGGTTTTTCACCAGGTTGGTCATACGCTCCTTGGCAGCGGCGGGGAAGTATTTCTCCACGTAGATTTTGCCGAGGGCCTCGCCCATGACAGACTGCACCATGTTGGTGGCTCGTTTCCATCTCGGGTGGTTCTCCTTCCTTCCCGACATGGTCTTTCCGAAGAAGTTGAAATGCTCTTCCTCCACCTCGTCGCTGAGGTAGTTGGCGGTGGAGTTGATGACATCCCACTCCATGTATGCCTTGAGTTGGTCGGGCGTGAGCTTGCCAAAAATCTCGTTTGCCCCTTTGAGGAAGTCGGGTTGTCCTACGACGAGTTCCTGGATGAATTCGGTCTTCACCCCCTCTGCGACCATCAAGTCGGTGAGGAAGAGGTTGGGATATTGGTTTTCGAAGTCGCTGAGCACCATCTTGTTGTAGTTGGCTTCCACGTCACGCAGTTCGGTGCGCGAGCGCGACACCTTGGCGAGTTGCATCTCGATGTCGAAGATGGCGTTCATCTTGAGCACGGCGACCCTTTGCTTGAACCCGAAGAGTTTGAACATATTGACGATGTGCTTCTTGTAAGCCTCCCTGATGGCGGTGGTGGCGGTGTCGGTGTCGAGGTAGTAGTCCTTCATGCCGAGTGTGAGTCCTCCCTGGTAGACGTTGAGGATGTTCATCTTGGCGTTTTTCTCGTCAGCGCCAAAGCCTGCACCGTAGGGCATGCCATATCCGAAGGCGGCATATTTCTGTTGGAGTTGCAACAGTGCATACTTGGTCTTGCATCCTTCGATTTCCTTGATGAGCGGCATGACGGGTTTGACACCTTCCTTGTTGCGCCTGACGGAGTCCATGGCGAGTTTGTAGAAGTCGCTGAGTTTTTGCTCCACGGTGCCCTTGCCATACTGGTTGCGCTGGAGTTCGGTGAGTATGCCGTTGATGCGCTCGTTGTTATCTTGCTGCAATCGGTCGAAACTGCCGAAGCGTGAATAGGCGGAAGGGAGTGGGTTGTTTTTCACCCATCCTCCACAAGCAAACTGGTAGAAATCGTCGCCCGGACGTGCCGTGCGGTCGAGGTTGTCGAGTGGTATTCCCGACTTGAGTCCCTGCCCGAAGGTGGGAATACTGGCTGCTGTTAGTGCCATGATGGTGATGATGGTTTTTATCTTCATAATGTCTTCAGTTATTTGGTTTTCTGTTTTCAATCTTGGTTGTCCTGTTTATAGTCGCTATAGATGCTATAGATGCTATAGAATTATTATCTTCAATTTTCTTCAATCTTCAATCATCAATGATTCAAGTTGCTCCGAGAGTTGCTCCCATCGTGAGATTTCCTCGTCGAGGTTTTTCTTGATGGAAGTGTATTCAGTGACGAGCACCATGTCTGAGGCCCCCTCTGGTGTGCAGAGCAAGGCATCTAGTTCTGCGAGACGTTTCTCCATGGTCTCTATTTTCGCTTCGCATGCCTTGACCTCCTTTTCAGCCTTCCTGATGCGTTTCTGCTGCTCTCGCCGCTCAACGTAGTTCTGCTTGTTGGCTGAGACGACGGGAGGCGTTTCCTCTACTGCGGCTGGTGCGACGGGCGAGGAGGTGCCCAGTTGGTTGAGGGAGTCGATTTTCCTGTCGCGGAGGAAGTCGTAGATGCCACCGAGGTGTTCGCGCACCTTCCCGCCCCCGAACTCATAGACCTTGGTGACCAGTCCGTCGAGGAATTCGCGGTCGTGAGAAACGATGATGGCGGTGCCGTCGAATGCCTTGACGGCTTCTTTGAGCACGTCCTTTGAAGGCATGTCGAGGTGGTTGGTGGGCTCGTCGAGTATGAGGAGGTTGACGGGTTCGAGAAGCAGTCGGATGATGGCGAGTCGGCTTCTCTCCCCTCCGCTGAGCACCTTCACTTTCTTCTCCGAGTTCTCCCCTCCGAACATGAACGCCCCGAGGATGTCGTTGATTCTCATCCTGATGTCTCCCTTCGCCACATAGTCGATGGTGTCGTATACTGTCTTCTCCTCGTCGAGGAGCTGTGCCTGGTTTTGTGCAAAATAGCCGATTTGCACATTATGGCCGATTTTGAGGTTTCCGTCGAAGGGAATCTCCCCCATGATGCATTTCACGAGAGTCGATTTTCCCTCTCCGTTCTTCCCCACGAAGGCCACCTTCTCCCCTCTTCTGATGGTGAGTGTGACATCGGAGAAGACGGTGTGAGCGCCATAGTCTTTTCTCACCTCGTCGCAGATGACAGGGAAGTCGCCACTGCGCAGGCATGGAGGAAATTTCAGGCGCATGGCTGAGTTGTCCACCTCGTCGATTTCAATGGGCACGATTTTGGCGAGTTGCTTAATGCGGCTCTGCACCTGCACCGCCTTGGTGGGTTTGTATCGGAAGCGCTCGATGAACTCCTTCATGTCGGCGATTTCCTTCTGCTGGTTCTCATAGGCCCGCAACTGTTGCTCGCGTCGCTCCTTCCGCAGCACTACATACTGGTCGTAGCGCACCTTGTAGTCAATGACCTGTCCACAGGTGATTTCCAGGGTGCGGTTGGTGACGTTGTTGATGAAGGCGCGGTCGTGGCTGACGAGCACGACGGCGCTTGACGAGGTGGCTAGGAACTGCTCCAGCCATTGTATGCTCTCGATGTCGAGGTGGTTGGTGGGCTCGTCGAGGAGCAGGACGTCCGGACGTTGGAGGAGGATTTTTGCCAACTCTATGCGCATGCGCCATCCTCCGCTGAACTCCGCCGTGGGGCGCTCGAGGTCGCTGCGTAGAAAGCCGAGGCCGGTGAGTGTGCGCTCCAGCTCCGCCTCGTAGTTGCCGGCTCCCATCATCTGGTAGCGGTCGTGCTCCTGTGTGAAACGGGCGACGAGGGCGTTGTAGTCGTCGCTCTCGTAGTCGGTGCGCTCGGCCAGTTCGCGCTCCATCCTGTCAAGGCGCTCCTTCATTTTCATATTGCCGGCGAAGGCCTTGCGCGCCTCGTCGCGCACCGTGGTGTCGTCCTGGATGACCATCACCTGCGGGAGATAGCCGAGTGTGGTGTCGTGGGGTATGGTGACATGGCCCGAGGTGGGTTTCTGCATGCCACAGAGTATCTTGAGCAGGGTGGACTTGCCGGCACCATTCTTCCCCACGAGCGCTATGCGGTCGCGGTCGTTGATGACGAAACTGGCATCGTGGAAGAGGGGTTTCACGCCAAACTCCACCTTGAGGGCTTCTACTGAAATCATCTTTTTCAAGTTTCACTTTCGCTTTATGTTCAGGAGTAGAAGGGGAGTTAAAAGGAAGTTAAAGGGGAGTTAAAGGGACATATGTTCACATTGTGTTTTTTGAGAAACAACGATGCCAGCCAAACTTCCTTAAGACCTTCTTAACACCTCATTATTCCTTACTTGCGAAAGTTGAGTCATTTTACCTTAAACAGTGCCCCATTGACGGGGATGGATACAAAATGCAAAAATACAGCAAAAAAGACAAACCACAAAATCTTATAAGAGTTTTTAAGATTTTGGGACAGCGAGAGCTTTCGGGGTGTCACTGTAGTGCTGGTTTTCCTAAGGTCTTTAGAGTCCCAAGGGTCTCTAGGGTTTCTAGGGTCTCTAGGGATACTAGTTTTCCTAAAAAGACTAGAGCCTCCAGATTCCCTTTGAAAACAAGGATAGCCAGAGGCTCCAGCCAACTATTAGTCAATGGTCAAAAACCAATCTTCAATTTTCAACCTTGCGATTAAGCGAGAGCAGCCCAATCTTCAATTTTCAATTTTGAGCGCACGTTTAATAATTGCCGTTCATCACTATGTCGACAATCTTCGAGACATCGGTGATGCTGACGCTGCCGTCGCTGTTCATGTCGGCGTTCTCGATGAAGAACACCGGCGGGATGTTGCCCATCACGTAATCCACGGTGAGGGAGGCGTCGACCACTGTGACGTAGCCGTCGTGGTTGACATCACCCTGCGGGAACTGCACCTTGTCCTTGAAATAGCCGCTCTTCCACACATACCAGCCGTCGCCCGTCTCGGTTATCTCCGGAATGAAACCTAAAGTATAAGCAAGGGCACAGGGAGCCGCCTTCGTGCCCACGCCGGTGCAGACGTTGGCCCCGAGCTTGTCGGCCGTGGCGGGGATGGTGAGCTCCTTCAGGGCGGAGCAGTTGCGCATCATCGCAGAGGAGCTGGCGGCCGTGGAGACCTTCGAGAAGTCGAACTTCGACAGGTCGAGGACGGTGAGGGCGGTGCAGCCATCGAACATGCTAGAGAAGTCGGTCACATTCGTGGTGTTGAAATTGCTCACGTCGATGCTCGTCAGACATTTGCAATTGGAGAACATGGACGACATGTTGGTCACTTTAGCCGTGTTGAGCCTGTACAATTCCAAACTCTTCAGATTGGTGCAGCCGCTGAACATGCCGCTCATGTCGGTCACATTGGTGGTACCGACCAATTTCACGCCAAGGCTCTCCAATTTCGGGCAGTTGGCGAACATGGCTCCCATGTCGGTCACATCATAAGTGTAGAAAATGGTTTCACCCAGACTCTCCAAGTTGGGATTATAGTCGAACATCCCATGCATGTCGGTCACGAGCCCGGTTCTGAACGAGCTCACGTCGATGCTCTTCAATGCGTTGCAATGAGAGAACATGCGACTCATGTTGGTCACATTCTCCGTCTGTAGATATCTGAGGCCAGTGATGCTTTGAAGGTGCTCCATGTAGTAGAACCAAGAATAGCAGCTGGTGGGTCGGGCATTGGTAAAGGACTCCTCAAACACGGCACTCTTCACATTGTTGCGTTTGGCATACCATCCCGGCAGATTGGTTCCAGTGTTCATTTCATAGGTGGTGTAGGCGGGGTTGTTTTGATACTCCCAAAACATGTCGGAATACTGGAACCGCAATTCACCGGAGGAGTTGAGTGTTGCGAAGGCACGCATGTTCTCGTTCTGGAAATAGCCTTTCTGCCACACCACGTAGTTGGGGGTGATCCTGGTGAAAGTGGGATGGGAAGTTTTGTTGTAACTCAACTTGCAGGGCGAATACGCTGTTCCCACGCCTTCAAAAGCATTGTCAGCAATATTATCTGTTACTTTCAAGGTCAGCGACTTCAGTGAATAACATCCCCTGAGCAACGCATTACTATTACCATACTTCGTAAAATTAAGGGTCAGGCTTGTCAACTTCGAGCACCCTGCAAACATATAATCCACAGCTATAAGGTTGCTTGACGTGGTGAAATTGCTCACATCCAGAGTGGTTAGGTTGGAGCATCCTTGAAACATGTTGTTCATCAACTTCACATTCGCAGTGTTGAAGTTGCTCACGTTCAGGGAGGTCAACGAGGAGCAATTATCAAACATAAAATCCAGAACGGTGCATTTGTCCGTGTTGAAATGACTCACATCGAGTTTTGTGAGTTTGGAGCAGTTGTGGAACATGGATGTCATGCATGTCACATTGGCCGTGTTGAAATGACTCACATCGAGGCTGGTGAGGTTGGAGCAGTTTTGGAACATGCCACCCATACTTGTCACCTTGGCAGTGTTGAAATTGCTCACATCGAGGCGGGTGAGACTTTTGCAGTTAAGGAACATCCAACCCATGTCGGTGACATTGACCGTGTTGAGTCTATTGATATACATCACATTGGTGAGGTTCCTCATATCGGAGAACCACGCGAAACACGAGGTAGGCCTATAACTGGCGAATCCTATGGTGAAATAAACGGTCTTCACCTGGCCTGCAACTACATGCCACCCAGGTTCGTAAATGGCGGGGTTTATCTCGTAGGTTGTGAAATTCCTTGACGACTTGAGGTCGTCGTAGCAGAAATAGAGACAGTTATCAGTGGTATCCAAGTAAGTGTATGCCTCTGCCGCACGGAGGCTCGACACTCCTGCCAGGAGCACAAGCCAGAGAATGAGCAATTTTGGTTTCATGGTCAGTAATTTCATATTTCCTTCATTGTTTTCCATTTCAAGGTGAATTGCTGCAAATATATGTTTTTCCCACCATAGTATAATGTCTCGAAGTATTAAAATAAGTTAAGCGATGTATTTTTTTGTATTTGCCGAAAAAAAGACGTATATTTGCGAAGAATTAGACATCAAAGACGAAACCAACCCCAAAAGACCCTCCATGACCGAAAGACCGACCGCCTTTATGAAAAAGACACTCAGCACGCTCTTGCTCCTGCTCCTCTTGCTGACCGCCACAGCCCAGGAAAAGACGCTGGAGCAAATGGGCGGCGTCTATCATGCCTACCCCGTAGGCAGCGTCCTCATCGACCCCGCCGCCCCCGAGGGCTACACCCCCTTCTACATCTCCCACTATGGCAGGCACGGGTCGAGATGGCTTCCCAACGACAGCCGATACGAAGAGGTGTTGGCGCGATTTTCCGACAAGCGCAACCTGACCCGCGACGGGAAACGTTGCCGCAAGCAACTGCAACGGGTATGGAAGAACGCCCGTGGCAACGGCGGCCAACTCACCCCCCTCGGCGGACGGCAGCACCGTGGCATCGCCGAACGAATGGTGAGGAATTTCCCCCAGGTGTTCTCCGACGACGCCGTCATCCGCGCCCGTTCCAGCGTGGTGAACCGCTGCGCCGCCAGCATGGCCCATTTCATCGATGGCATCCATGCCCACCATCCCCTGCTCCACGTGGAGAGCGTCACCGACTCCGCCGACATGGCCTACATCGCCTACACCACACCCGCCCTGAAACAGATGGAGAAAGGTCCCTTCCCCAAGATGCACGGCACACCGGATAGACAGATGCGCCAACTCTTCAAAGACCCCTCGAAGGTGGTAGGCGCCGTCACGCTCATGAGCGAGTTGCACACCATCGCCTCCGACCTCCAAGACATCGGCGACCCCACGTTACACGCCGACCTCTACTGGCTCTTCACCAACGAGGAGATGCGCGACATCTACGAGCGCAACAACGAGCGGATGGCCTACTGCAACGGCAGCGACCCCCGCACGGGAGGCAAACCCGCCCGTTCGGCCCTCTCGCTGTGGCACGACATCGAGACGAAAGCCGACGCGGCACTCTCCCTCCCCCACCCCTCCGCCGACCTCCGCTTCGGGCACGACACCAACCTCTACCGCCTGCTGACGCTGCTGCAAGCCTCCTCGGCACAAAGCGGCCAGATGGACGACATCATCCCCATGGCCGCCAACCTGCAGATGGTGTTCTTCCGCAATGCACAAGGCGACATCATCGTGCGACTGCTGCACAACGAGCGCGACTTCACCATCCCCGTCGCACCGGTGATGGAGCACTACTACCGCTGGACCGATGTCAAGGCATACATGGCAGAGCGCATCCACCAACTGGAACACGAGCATCACCTCGTCACCCTCAACACCATGGTAGGAACGGCACAAGCCAATACACAGACCGCAGGACTCTTCGGCAAGGGCAGCGAGGAGCACGGACAGACCCTGCCCGCCGTGCTCACCCCCAACGGTCAGAATTTCTGGACCCCGCAGACTCGCGACACCGAGCAGAAGTGCATCGCCCCCTTCTACCATGCCGACACGCTGATGCAAGGCATCCGCGCCTCCCACTGGCTGGTGGGTGGCTGCACGCAGGACTACGGCTCCTTCACCATCGCCGCCGTCAGCGGACAGCTCCGCACGTCGCCCGAAAAGCGCGCCACGCGGTTCAGCCCCTCCGACGTGGTGTCTCACCCCCATTACTTCGCCGCCAACCTGCCCGACGAGCACCTGCGCATGGAGGTGACGGCGTCAGCCCACGGCGCCATCATGCACGTCACGCCCGAGGAGGACGGACCGGTGCACCTCATCCTCCAACCCAACAGCGACGAGGGAGAGGGAGGGGCGGAAATCGACCCCGCCAGCCACCGCGTCCATGGCCACAACCCCGTGCACCGCATCTATCAAGGGTGGGGAGAACGCGCCGGCTTCAGCGGACACCTGTTGATGGAATACACCGGCGAAGTTGTGGCCTCAGGCACCTTTTCAGGCGACGAAACGCATGCAGGAGAGCTTGCCGTCAGCGACAAGCAGCAATCGGGCATCTGGCTGACCTTCAACGGGAAAGCCCACCAGCCCATCATCTTGAGGATGGCCACGTCGTTCACCGGCCGTGAGGGCTGCGAGCACAACATGGCCGCCGAGGTGGAAGGCAAGGATTTCAAGACGATGATGGCCGAGGCAGCCGATGCGTGGACCACCCGCCTGCACACCATCGACGTGGAAAGCGACGACAAAGCCCTCGTCGGCCAGTTCTATGGCGCCCTGTACCGTGCCTCCTTCCTCCCCCGCCTGCTGAGCGACGCCGACGGCACGCGTCCCCGCTTCGCCGACGGCAGTCAGATGCGCGGCACACGCCCCGCCTACACCGACTTCTCGATGTGGGACACCTACCGCGCCCTCCATCCCCTCTACCACATCATCGCCCCCAAGGAGTCGGCCGACATGATGCAGTCGTTGGTGAACATGTCGGAAGAAGGGGGATGGCTGCCCATCTTCCCCTGCTGGAACTCCTACACGGCGGCGATGATCGGCGACCACTGCGCCGCCACTCTCGCCGACGCCTACATCAAAGGCATCCGCGACTTCGATGCCGCCAAGGCATACAGATACATGCGGAAGAATGCGTTTGAGACACCATCGTCACGCGACGACTACGTCAACGGCAAAGGCCGTCGCGCCCTGGACTCCTACATCAAATATGGCTACATACCTATGGAGGACTCCGTGGCGGAAGCCTTCCACACCAACGAACAGACCTCGCGCACGTTGGAATACGCCTACGACGACTTCGCCGTGGCACAGATGGCACGCGCGCTGGGAGAGACGTCCGACTACCAAGTCCTCATGCGCAGGGCCGGCAACTGGCGGAATGTCATCAACCCCCGCACCGGCTACGCCGACGGCCGTCACGCCGACGGCCGCTACGAAGGGAACACCGACCATGTGCATCGCAAGAGTTACATCACCGAGGGGGCGACCTGCCACTACACCTGGTATGTCCCTCACGACCCGAAAGGACTGATTGACGTGATGGGCGGCGAGGCGGCCTTCGTGGCAAAGCTCGACTCGATGTTCACCGAGGGCCGTTACTGGCACGGCAACGAACCATGTCACCAGGTGCCCTACATGTTCGCCTATGCCGGGCGACCCGACCTCACCCGGAAATGGGTGCGCCACATCCTGCGCACCGAATACAACGACACCGCCGGAGGACTCTCCGGGAACGACGATGCGGGGCAGATGTCGGCTTGGTATGTCTTCTCCGCCATGGGGTTCTACCCCGTCTGCCCGGCGACCACCGAATATGTGCTGGGCTCGCCACTCTTCAAACGCGTGACCATCAATCAGGCCAACGACGCCACCTTCACCATCGAGGCAACAGGGACGGACGACAAGCACCCGCATATCCTCGGCGCCACCCTCAACGGGAAGACTTACGACGCATGCACCCTCTCACACCAGGACATCATCAAGGGAGGCATCCTCAAGATAGGAGGGGATGGGAAGTGATAGGAGATGATAGGAGAAAATGGAAGAACAAGGGGGATGGTGCTCGTCGTTGTTTTGAATGAAATCAGGGAGAACAATCGGAAAAACATTTGCGAGTTTTGAGCAAAATGCGTATTTTTGCATAAGAAAACAAATGTCACATCAATAAATGTCACATCAGCAAAGACATATCAACAAAAGACACATCAATAGAAGCATAACATGAACATCTACGCAAAACTCATATCCGAGCAACTCCGCCTGCCGGAGACAGGAGTGGAGAACACCATCGCCCTGCTCGACCTCGGCTGCACCATCCCCTTCATCGCACGATACCGCAAGGAGCGCACCGGCAACCTCGACGAGGTGCAAATCGCACAAATCAACAACATCTACGAGAAGTTGCAAGAGATAGCCAAGCGCAAGGAAACCATCCTCAAGACCATCGAGGAACAAGGGAAACTCACCGACGAGTTGCGCAAGCGCATCGAAGAGACGTGGGACTCCGCCACGCTGGAGGACCTTTACCTGCCCTTCAAACCCAAGCGGCGCACAAGGGCGCAGACTGCCCGCGAGCAAGGCCTGGAGCCCCTCGCCACACTGCTGCTGCTCCAACGCGAGCGAGACCCCTACCAGGCGGCAGCCCGTTTCGTCAAAGGCGAGGTGAAAGATGCCGCGGCTGCCATCAAGGGCGCACAAGACATCATCGCCGAGATGGTGAGCGAGGACGAACGGTCACGCAACCAGGTGCGCTACGCCTACCGCCGAGAGGCCGTCATCACCTCGAAAGTGGTGAAGGCGAAGGCCGACAGCGACGAGGCGGCGAAATTCTCCGACTATTTCGACTTCTCCGAACCCTTGCGCCGCTGCTCCTCACACCGCCTGCTGGCCATGCGCCGCGGCGAGAGCGAAGGCATCCTACGCGTGAGCATCACCGCCAACGACGAGGAGTGCGTGGAACGCCTCATCCGCCAACACGTGCACGGCCGCGGGCCATGCTGCGACATCGTGGAAGAGGCGGTGGAAGACTCCTACAAACGTCTGCTCCGACCATCCATTGAGACGGAGTTCGCCGCCCTCAGCAAGGAGAAGGCTGACGAGGAGGCCATCGTCGTCTTCGCAGAGAACCTGCGCCAACTGCTACTCGCAGCACCCCTGGGGCAGAAGCGCGTGATGGGCATCGACCCCGGATTCCGCACCGGCTGCAAGGTGGTGTGCCTCGACGCACAAGGCAACCTGCTCCACCACGAGGCCATCTTCCCACATCCGCCCATCAACCACCGCATGCAAGCCACCGCCCACGTGGAACAACTCGTGGAGAAATACGCCATCGAGGCCATCGCCATCGGCAACGGCACCGCCAGCCGCGAGACCAGCGACTTCGTGAAAGGCCTCGACTTCAAGCACAAGGTGCAGACCTTCGTGGTGAGCGAGGATGGCGCATCGGTGTATTCCGCCTCGAAAACCGCCCGTGAGGAGTTCCCCGACGAGGATGTCACCGTGCGTGGAGCCGTAAGCATCGGCCGCCGACTGATGGACCCGTTGGCCGAACTAGTGAAAATCGACCCCAAGAGCATCGGCGTGGGACAATACCAGCACGACGTGGACCAAGGCAAACTGAAGAAGAGCCTCGACCAGACGGTGGAGAGTTGCGTCAACTCCGTCGGCGTCAACCTGAACACCGCCAGCCAGCACCTGCTCACCTATGTCAGCGGCCTGGGACCCACCCTGGCAAAAAACATCGTGGAATACCGCCGTGAACACGGTGCGTTCACCAGCCGAGCCCAACTGAAGAAGGTACCACGCCTCGGACCAGCGGCATATGAGCAGTGCGCAGGCTTCCTACGCATACCTGGAGCCAAGAACCCGCTCGACAACAGCGCCGTACACCCCGAGAGCTATCCCATCGTGGCACAAATGGCAAAGGACTGCGGCTGCACAGTGGATGAACTCATCAGCAACCGCGAGAAACGCAGCAGCATCGACATCCGTCGCTATGTCACCGACACCGTGGGCATACCCACCCTCACCGACATCATGGGCGAACTGGAGAAGCCCGGCCGCGACCCACGTGAGCAAATAGAGGAATTCGAGTTCGACCCCAATGTCACCTCCATCGACGACCTCGCCGAGGGCATGGTGCTACCCGGCATCGTGACCAACATCACCAACTTCGGCGCCTTCGTCGACATCGGCGTCCATCAAGACGGTTTGGTACACATCTCACAACTGGCCGACCACTACGTGAAAGACCCCAACGACGTGGTGCACCTCCACCAACACGTCCGCGTGAAGGTCAAGGAAATAGACTATCGCCGCAACCGCATCTCGCTCACGATGAGAGGAGTTTTTGATAATTAATAATTAATAATTTATAATTTCTTGAAATTCCGGGGGGCCAATTTGTTGTATCGACTTTTAATCAAAGACCCCACCCCAGCCCCTCCCCTCGAGGGGAGGGGATATGCGCACCGATTGGAGAATCAAGGGGAGAATCAAAAACCTGTCCCCTTGATTCTCCCCCTGATTCACTGCAAAAGACAAGAAAAAGCCGCAAGTCATCGACGTGACGACTTGCGGCTTTATCATAGGGTTGCAGCAGTGTTTACTTCACCTTGTCAACGATGGCCTTGAAAGCCTCGGGGTTGTTGATGGCGAGGTCGGCGAGCACCTTGCGGTTGATCTCGACGCCAGCCTTTGTGAGTGCGCCCATCAGCTGTGAGTAGCTCATGCCATTGATGCGAGCGGCAGCATTGATACGCTGGATCCACAATGCGCGGAAGGTGCGCTTCTTGTTGCGGCGGTCGCGATAGGCGTAGGTGAGACCTTTCTCCCAAGTGTTCTTGGCAACGGTCCAAACATTTTTACGGGCACCAAAATAACCCTTAGTCTTCTTCAGGATTCTGGTTCTTCTTGCTTTTGAAGCAACATGATTGACTGATCTTGGCATAATTTTCTTCCTTTAAAATGTTTGACTTCAATGTTAACGCAGACAGAGCAAATCACGCACCTGCTTCAGGTTGGAGCGGTCGACGATTGCCTGATGAACCAGATTACGTTTTTGTTTCTTTGTCTTCTTTGTCAGAATGTGGCTGTGGTAAGCATGATGTCTCTTGATCTTACCAGTACCGGTGAAGCGGAATCTCTTCTTCGCACCGGAATTAGTCTTTACTTTTGGCATTTTTTTATGATTTAGTTATTTATTATATGGTGGCAACGCATATACCGGGCGTTACGCACCTTGTTCATCTTTCTTCTCCGTGAGTTTCTTCAATGCCTCTTCGCTAATCTTGGCATTGGCCAGCAACCCGCCATTGGCAGGAGTCTCGGCCTCCTCACTGGCCTTGGCTTGCTTCGCAGCCTCCTTGGCCTCCGCCTCACGGCGCTCACGGTCCATCTTCTGCTGGCTCTTCTTAGCCACGCCGGCTTTCTTGGGAGCGATGAAGATGGCCATCTTCTTTCCTTCAAGTTGCGGCAGTTGCTCCACCTTGCCATACTCCTCCAGGTCGTTGGCGAAACGCAGCAAGAGCACCTCGCCCTGCTCCTTGAAGAGGATGGAGCGCCCACGGAAGAACACGTATGCCCTCACCTTGTTGCCGTCGAGGAGGAACTCCTTGGCGTGCTTGAGTTTGAAAGCATAGTCGTTGTCACCCGTCTGGGGTCCGAACCTGATTTCCTTCACCTCCACCTTCACTTGCCTGGCTTTCATTTCCTTGGCACGTTTTTTCTGTTGGTAGAGGAATTTGGAATAGTCGATGAAGCGACAGACAGGCGGTTGCGCATTGGGTGAAATCTCCACGAGATCCACCCCTTGTTGCCTAGCCATTTCCAAGGCCTGGCGTGTTGGCATCACAGTGGAGCCGCCGTCGCCGACGACACGCACCTCTCTTACCCGAATTTGTTCATTAACACGGTATTGATTCGTCTTTTTGTCGTTCTTCATTCAACTGTTTTCTATTAAGCGGCTGCAAAGTTACGACAATTCCGATAAATCCCAAAATTTTTTCGTGGAATTTTCCCGACATATTTTGCATTTTGAGGGTTTTTCACTTTTCATAGGAACAATGACAACCAATGGCAACCATGATTTCCATGACAACCACGGAGACATTCCCAGTTGCTTTCCATTCAAGCGTAAAATATTTTTTCCTCATGGCGATTATTTCGAAAAAAATCGCTAAATTTGCAAAATCATCCTCAAAAGTGCGATTCTGCGAGCAAAAGCACTTTCGGCGAACCCATTATTCACCAAAATAAAAAAAATTCCAAACCCATCAGTCTCAATCAATACACCATATGGCAACAGTAGACGACAAGAAAGTGATTTTCTCGATGGTCGGTGTGAGCAAGACCATCCAACAGACACAAAAGCAGGTGCTCAAGAACATCTATCTCAGTTTTTTCTACGGTGCGAAAATCGGCATCATCGGCCTCAACGGCGCCGGCAAGTCGACGCTGATGAAAATCATCGCCGGCTTAGACCAGCAATACCAAGGGAACGTGGTGTGGAGCCCCGGATACACGGTAGGCTACCTGCCTCAGGACCCACCCCTTGACGAGACGAAGACGGTGAAGGAGAACGTGATGGAAGGCGTGCAGCACGTGTATGACGCCCTTGCCGAATACGACGAAATCAACGTGAAGTTCGGTCACCCCGAGTATTACGAAGACCCCGACAAGATGGACCGCCTGATGAACCGCCAGGCCGAGTTGCAGGACATCATCGACGCCACCGACGCGTGGAACATGGACTCGAAACTCGACCGTGCGATGTCCGCCCTCTGCTGCCCTCCCGGCGACAGCGGAGTAGCCACCCTCTCCGGTGGCGAGCGCCGCCGCGTGGCCCTCTGCCGCCTCCTGCTCCAGAAGCCCGACGTGCTGTTGCTCGACGAGCCCACCAACCACCTCGACGCAGAGTCCATCGACTGGTTGGAGCAGCACCTGCAGCAATACGAGGGTACGGTGATTGCCGTCACCCACGACCGCTACTTCCTCGACGACGTGGCGGAATGGATTCTCGAACTCGACCGCGGCGAGGGCATCCCATGGAAAGGCAACTACTCGTCGTGGCTGGAGCAGAAGAGCCAGCGCATGGCGTTGGAAGAGAAGACCGCCTCGAAGCGCCGCAAGACCCTGGAGAGAGAGTTGGAATGGGTGCGCATGGCCCCGAAGGCCCGCCACGCCAAGGGCAAGGCCCGCCTCAACTCCTACGACAAGATGCTCAACGAGGAACAAAAGCAGAAAGAGGAGAAGTTGGAAATCTTCATCCCCAACGGTCCGCGTCTGGGCAACAAGGTCATCGAGGCCGAACACGTGGCGAAGGCATACGGCGAGAAAGTGCTCTTCCACGACCTCAACTTCATGCTGCCCCCCAACGGCATCGTTGGCGTCATCGGGCCCAACGGCGCAGGGAAGACCACCCTCTTCCGTCTCATCATGGGTCTGGAGCAAGCCGACAGCGGGACCTTCGATGTGGGCGAGACCGTGAAACTCAGTTACGTGGACCAGCAGCACAAGGACATCTCACCCGACAAGACCGTCTATCAAGTGGTGAGCGGCGGCAACGAGACCATCCGCATGGGAGGACGCGACATCCATGTGAGGGCCTACCTGTCGAGGTTCAACTTCAGCGGCGCCGACCAGGAGAAGAAATGCGCCGTACTCTCGGGTGGCGAGCGCAACCGCCTGCACCTCGCCATCGCCCTGAAGCAAGAAGGCAACGTGCTGCTCCTCGACGAGCCCACCAACGACATCGACGTGAACACACTCCGAGCCCTCGAGGAAGGCCTCGAAGCCTTCGCCGGCTGCGCTGTCGTCATCAGCCACGACAGATGGTTCCTCGACCGCATCTGCACACACATCCTCGCATTCGAGGGCGAGGGCAACGTCTTCTATTTCGAAGGCAGCTACACCGAGTACGAGGCCAACAAGGCCAAGCGCCTCGGGCTGGAAGAGCCCAAACGCATCCGATACCGCAAGCTGATGGAAGAATAGACCCTAGAGACTCTAAAGACCCTAAAGACCCTAAAAACCCTCATCAAAAAGACAGCCAGCATATGAAGAAAATGCTCATCGGCCTGACGGCCATCCTAATGACAACCAGCATGCAAGCACAAAACACCCCCCAACTGCGAGCCGACAACATCGACGAGGTGTTGGCCGCCATGACCCTTGAAGAGAAAGCCAAACTCCTCGTTGGCGGTGCCAACAACTTTTTCGGCCCCAATGCCGCAGTAGGCAGCGAGGCCGACCTCGTGGACGGAGCCGCCGGCACGACGGCAGCCATCCCACGCCTCGGCATCCCCGCCACGGTGCTCACCGACGGCCCCGCCGGCGTGCGCATCAACCCCACCCGCAAAGGGACGACACAGACCTTCCATGCCACCAGCTTCCCCATCGGCACCTGTCTGGCCTCCACGTGGAACACCGACCTGGTGAGACAAGTGGGCGCCTGCATCGGCAACGAGACGAAGGAATACCGCTGCGACGTCATTCTCGGTCCCGGCATGAACCTTCACCGCAACCCGTTGTGCGGCCGCAACTTCGAATACTACAGCGAAGACCCGCTGGTCACCGGCAAGATTGCCGCCGCCTACATCAACGGCGTGCAGAGCGAGGGCGCCGGCACCAGCGTCAAGCATTTCGCCGTCAACTCCCAGGAGACCGACCGCACCAGCGTGGACGAGCGCGTGTCGCAACGTGCCGCCCGCGAACTCTACCTCCGAGGCTTCGAAATCGCCGTACGGGAAAGTTCACCCTGGACCGTCATGGCCTCCTACAACAAGGTCAACGGGCAATTCTCCATGGGCAACCACGACCTGCTCACCAAAATCCTGCGCGACGACTGGGGATACAAAGGCATGGTGATGACCGACTGGATAGGCATCCGCGATGGCCTGCCCACCATCACCGAGGTGATGGCCGGCAACGACCTCATGGAACCCGGCCAGGCCAAGCAGTCGGAGGAAATCATCGAAGGGGTGAAGAACGGCACCCTCAGCATCGCCGACGTGGACCGCAACGTGAGACGGATGCTCGAATACATTGTGAAGACCCCCAGTTTCCACCAATACCCCTACACCAACAAGCCCGACCTGAAGAAGCACGCAGAGGTGACACGACAGAGTGCCACAGAGGGCATCGTGCTGCTGAAGAACAACGGCACACTGCCTTGGAACACAGAGGGTAACACCATCAAGACCGTCGCACTCTTCGGCGAGAACTCCTACGACTTCCTCTCCGGCGGCACGGGGTCGGGATGCGTCCACCCACCCTACGTGGTAGACATGGCACAAGGCCTCGACAACGTGGGCATCAAATGCTCGGAGCGCCTCACAAGCCTCTACCGCAAATACATCGACTTCGCACGAGAAAAGTTCCAAGCCGAGCGACATCCGGCAAGATGGTACCAAAGGGAAGAGTTCGGGCAGCAGAAATATCCTGAGGTCAACCTCAATCTCATCGCCGTGAACAACGAGGTGAAAGATGCCGACGCCGCCATCGTCACCATCGGCCGCCAAGCCGGCGAGGGCGTGGACCGCGACATCGAGGGCGAATTCAACCTCACGGGCGAGGAGCGCCAACTCATCTTCGACATCTGCCAGGCCTTCCACGCCGCCGGCAAACCCGTCATCGTCATCATCAACTCCGGGTCGGTCATCGAGACAGCCTCCTGGAGCCAATACCCCGACGCCATCCTCTGCGCATGGCAGCCCGGCGAAGAAGGCGGCAACTCCGTGGCCGACATCCTCACCGGCAAGGTGAACCCCTCTGGAAAACTCACCATGACATGGCCCATAGCAGCCACCGACCACCCCTCGACACAGAACTTCCCCGGCAACATCGACCTGTACACCTACACCACGATGGTGGCGAACAAGGTGCCCGTCCCCGGCCACGAATACACCAACCACGAGGAGGACATCTATGTAGGCTACCGTTTCTTCGACACCTTCAACCGCCCCGTAGCCTTCCCCTTCGGCTATGGACTGAGCTACACCACCTTCGAATACAGCAAGGCCACGGTGAGTCAGAAAGGCGAACAGATAGAGGTGACGGTGACCATCAAGAACACGGGAAGCCGCGCTGGCAAGGAAGTGGCTCAAGTCTATGTGACAGCTCCCAAGGGACAGTTGGAAAAACCCGCGAAGGAGTTGAAGTCCTTCGGCAAGACCCGTGAGTTGCAACCCGGTGAGAGCCAAGTGCTCAAGATGACTCTCCAGCGCCGCGACCTCGCTTCCTTCGACGAGAGTCAGAGTGCGTGGGTGGTCGATGCCGGAACATACACCTTCAAGGTGGGTGCCAGCGTGGCCGACATCCGTGCCACAGCAACACTGAAAGTGGCTGCAATGACTGAAAAAACCTCCAACGCCCTCGCACCACAACAGGAATTGAAGAGACTGAAATATTAGTCTTTTTCGGGAGTTAAAGGGGAGTTAAAAAGGAGTTATAGAGGAGTTAAAGGGACATATGTTCACTTTTGGGAGTTAAAAAGGAGTTAAGTCTCTTTCAGGAGTTAAAGAGGAGTTAAAGAGGAGTTAAAGGGACATATGTTCTCTTTCGGGAGTAGGGTGTCCTTTTTGCAATCTGTTTTTTCATAAAGATTATGTTTCGCTTTCTTTGCCAAGAGGTCTTGTCCAACAGCCGGTGCGCATATCCCCTCCCCTCGAGGGGAGGGGCTGGGGTGGGGTCTTTGATTAAAAGTTGATACGTTCTCCTTTCAGGAGTTTGAAAGGAGTTAAAAAGGAGTTAAAGGGACATATGTTCACTTTCGGGTTTTAAATAAGGAGTTTAAGAGGAATTTAAGAGGAATTTAAGAGGAGTTATAAGGACTTATGGATACTTTTAGAAGATTGAGCGTTGCCGCTCTCGGCATATTGCTGGGAATCACGACCTTACAGGCACAACCACGTTATGACTTTTCACGCCTGAAGGTGGAACACCTCGACAGAGGCGTCGTCGCCGTCCGTCAGGACGACGGGCGTGTCTTCGTCAGTTGGCGCACACTGAAGAGCGACCGTGCAGGACAGCCTTTCGACATCTACCGCAACGGACAGCGACTCAATGCCTCACCTCTCACCACGGGCGGCACATGCTACGTGGACGACCTGCCCGAGGGTAGCGGAGCAGTATACGAGGTGCGTGGCGGCGGCATAGACGGACAGTTCACCCTCAAAGCCGACGCCCCGAAGAACCACCTCACCATCCCTCTCGACAGGCCTGAAGGGGGTGTCACTCCCGACGGACGCTCCTACACCTACAGTGCCAACGATGCCAGCGTGGGCGACGTGGACGGCGACGGGCAATACGAAATCATACTGAAATGGGATCCGTCTAACTCCCACGACAACGCCCATGACGGCTTCACCGGCCCCACACTCTTCGACTGCTACCGCCTCGACGGCAAGCGGTTGTGGCGCATCAACCTGGGGCGCAACATCCGCAGCGGCGCTCACTACACACCCTTCATCGTCTATGACCTCGACGGTGACGGGAAAGCCGAACTGATGGTGAAGACCTCAGACGGCACCATCGACGGGAAAGGAAACATCATCGGCGACTCCACCGCCGACTACCGCCACGGGGCGAAGGAGGCCCTCGCCCACCCCGTCGACACCGTCACACCCAACAGGGAGCAGCGCGACAGGGAACAAGGGGCTAGCGGCAACAGGGCTAGCGACAGGCGGCATCGTCCGGCATTCATACAACACCCTCGCAACGAAGGACGCATCCTTGAAGGGGCGGAATACATCACCGTGTTCAACGGTCTCACCGGCGAGGCCATGGACACCAAGCCCTACAACCCCGAGCGAGGCGACCTCATGGGATGGGGCGACGACCGCGGCAATCGCTCCGACCGCTACCTCGCCGCCGTTGGCTACCTCGATGGAGAACACGCCTCCGCCATCTTCTGCCGGGGATACTACACCCGTAGCGTGCTCGCCGCATGGGACTGGGACGGACGACAGTTGAAAGAGCACTGGACCTTCGACACCAACCAACCCGAATGGCGAGACTATGCGGGGCAAGGCAACCACAACCTCCGCGTGGCTGACGTCGATGGCGACGGTTGCGACGAAATCACATACGGTTCGATGGCCGTGGACCATAACGGGCGGGGACTCTACAACACCGGCATGGGGCACGGCGATGCCATACACCTCACCGCCTTCGACCCCACCACCGACAGTCTGCAGGTGTGGGACTGCCATGAGAACAAGCGCGACGGCAGCGACTTCCGCGACGCAGCGACAGGAAAGGTCATCTTCCAGATTCCCAGCAGCATCGACGTGGGACGTGCCATGGCAGCCGACATCGACCCCACCAACCCCGGCGTAGAGATGTGGAGCACCGACAGCTACGGCATACGCACCATCAAGGGCGACGTGCTGCAGAGCGGACAATGGTCGGAGGCTGACAACGTCAGTATGAAGATGAAAGGTGCCAGAGTATCAATAAATTTCGGAATATGGTGGGACGGCGACCTGCTGCGTGAACTGCTCGACCACGAGACGGTGACGAAATACAACTGGGAGACGAAAGACATCAACCTCCTGCAACACTTCGAGGGAAAGTTCAACAACGGCACGAAATCAAACCCCTGCCTCTCTGCCGACATCCTCGGAGACTGGCGGGAAGAAGTCGTTGTACGCAACGGCACCTCCACGGAACTGCGAATCTACACCACCACCTTCCCGACCGACTACCGCATCGACTGCCTCATGCACGACATCCCCTACCGCCTCTCCGTGGCCACCGAGAACGTGGGCTACAACCAACCTCCTGAGACAGGATTCTATCTCGGCCCCGATAAGACTGACTACTTGAAATAGAGACTCAAAGGGGAGTTTTATTAGGAGTTAAAAGGGAGTTAAAGAGGAGTTAAAGGGACGTATGTTCACTTGTATTATATGTAAAAAACTCCGACATCCCTCACCCCATATGTTAACATTTTGGCATAATAATTGCCTTTTTTCTCATTTTTTCAAGTTTTTTTTGTGGTTTTCATTTAATTTCATTAATTTTGTCGCGATTTTGAGCAAATTTTTGTTTACACCATTTCCATGCCCTATTCTCATAAGGGAATCCCAGCTGGATTTACTTTGGCAAGACAGGAATCAACAATTATTCATAATTTATCAACTTAAAAAATTTAGCGTATGAAAAGAATTCTATTCTTCTTATCAGCTTTAATGCTGACATCCATCAGCTATGCACAGACGATGGACAAGCAAATGCAGAAAGCGACGAAGAAAAGTTCTCCCGTCACTATCACGCAGACCCAAGCCGGCAAGTATGCCGTCACCGGGACCTTCAAGACCAAAGAGACGAAAGTCGAAAAACAACTCCCTGAGAATGCCTTCACGCTCAAGCCTTACAACAAGATGCACAGTCTTTTCGACAAATTTATCGCATCACCCGCAGGCCGCAGCCTGAATCTGGGCAAGATTCAAAACACAGGCAAAAGGAACATGCCTGGAATGTTCCGCTATAATGAGACCGTCCAGAGCGTCCCTTACTCCATCACATTGGACAGTGAAGAGGCGTTCAACGAGTTCCTGGTCATCGACAACAACGAAGATGGTACGGGATGGGAATGGTATAACAGCTATGTCAGATGCCGTTGGAATTCCGCCTTGGCCTCCGATGACTACCTTGTCGCTCCTCCCATTCAGATGGAAGCCGGCAAAAGCTACAACATCACCATCAATGCGCAAACCGGATCATATGTGGAGCGTTTTGAGATTGTGGTAGGCACGGCTCCTGAAGCAGCTGCTCTCACCACCACCGCTCTCGCACCTGTCGAAGTCAGCAGTTCAACCGCCCAAGACTTTGAAGGTTCTTTTGTTCCCTCGACATCCGGCAACTACTATGTGGCCGTCCACTGCATCTCTGATGCCGACCAGTATTTTATAAGGCTCAACTCCTTCTCCGTGAATATAGGTGCCAGCACCGACGGCCCCGCCGCTCCGACGGTAACAGCCACAGCCGCCGAGAATGGAGTGTTGACAGCCACTGTCGAGGTGACAGCTCCGAAGAATGCCATCAATGGATCGAAACTGACAGAAGACCTGACCAAGGTTGAACTTTATCGCGACGGCGAATTAGTGTTCACGAAGGACAATGTCGCCATTGGCGCCACCTTCACCTATGTTGACGAAAACCTTGCAAATGGCAACCATTCCTATTATGCCATCGCCTACAATGCCGAAGGAGCTGGCCAGAAGAGCGAGGCGGCCACTGTCTATGTGGGTGTGGACATCCCCGCAACTCCTACGAATTTCCTTGCACTAGACCAATACACGAGCGTTTTGCTCTCCTGGGACAAGGTGGGTGATGTAGGTGCAAACGGTGGATATGTGAATCCCGCCAACGTGGACTACAACATCTATACCGTGGGATACTATGAGGGTTGGGGTTACTACCTTGACGAACAGATTGCCACGGTGCATGATGCAGACAACTACACCCTTGCCTACAACACAGAGGAAGGCGACCAAGGGTATGCTTATTGGGCTGTCGCAGCCGAGAATGCAGCCGATGAGGGAGGTGCCACCATGAACGGCCTGCTCGTTGGCGCCCCCTACAACCTCCCGTTCACCGAAGGCTTCGCAGACAATTCACTGCACTATTTCTGGGACACCGATGGCGACCTGCTGGTATCCACCGAGTCAACTGATGGTGATGGCACTTCCCTCATCTTCACTGGAGAAGAAGAAGGCTATGCATATTTCATCTCAGGCAAGCTGAACCTCAAGGACGCCACCAACCCCACCCTGATCATGGACGTGGCCGGCAATGTTGGCCAATTCTATATTATAGGTCTTGCAGATAATGGAGAAATGGAAGTCCTTGGTTCGATCTCTGTGGATGAGGAAAACATCAGCACCATCAAAGTGCCTCTGACCAGCATTGTAGGCGAGCATTTCTCCCAAGTTGGCGTATACGTCCCAATACAGAACCCAACAGAATACGATAACAACACAGGCTACACCATCAACGACTACCTGATGATAGACAACATCCGCATCTACGACATGTTCGCCGATGACCTTGCCATCACCGTGAACGCCCCGTCATCCGTGAAAGCCGGCAATTCAGCCACCATCACCGCCACAGTTGAGAACAAGGGTGACAACGACGCCACCTCCTACACTGTTAGTATCAAGGCAGGTGACAAGGTGTTGTTGAACGAAACTGTTGATGAAGAACTGCCTTCAACAGCAACCCAGGTATTCACCGCCGAGTTGGAGACCTCCATCTATGACGAAGCAAGCACTCTTCCCATTGTGGCAGAAGTGACTTACAATGCAGACGCGGACACCGAAAACAACAAGGCTGAAACGCAAATCAAAATCACTGTTTCCAATTTGCTCGCTCCTGAAAACCTGGTGGCTGAGGTCAATGAAGATAACGGTGTAGATCTCAACTGGGACGCCCCCTCTGCAGGAACACAAACAGTGACAGAGGACTTTGAGGATACAAGCATATTCCCCACCTTCGGCATTGGCGGCATTACCGCAGAAGAGCACAACGGTGCTTTCGGTGACTGGACGCTTTATGACTCCACCGGCATGGGTGTTTACACTTGGAACTCAAGCGTTTCCTACGAGAACCAAACAGCACCCTGTGCATGGCAAGTGTTCGATCCCGTACAAGCCGGTTTCGCTGAAACAAGCTTCCCGCCCGCCAGCGGCACACAGTTCTTGATGTCGATGTGCATCATGCCTGATGAGATTTCTAAAACCGACCACTGGCTCATCTCACCTGAGCTGCCTGGTGTCGCCCAAACCATCTCGTTCAAGGCACGTGCTTTGACAGGCAACTATGGTGCTGAATCCTTCGAGGTGCTGGCCTCCACCACCGACAATAATCCAGAAAGTTTCGTTTTGGTGCAAGACTACAGCACTACCGCCACAACATGGGAGGAATTCACCGCAGACCTGCCCGAAGGCACTAAGTATTTTGCCATCCGCCACACTTCCACAGATGTCTTCGCATTGTTCCTCGACGACATCACCTTTGAGAAGGCAGCCTCCAAGCCCACCGCTTACAACATCTACTTCGATGAAGAGTTGGTAGGTACCGTCGAGGGCGATGTGACCACCTTCACCATCGGTGCCGACCAGGTCAGCGACGGAAATCACAACGTCGGTGTCACCGCTGTGTATGACACTCAAGAGTCGACTCCCGCCCATACCACTGTCACCATCGGCAGCGGATGGCTCCTCGGCGATGTGAACCATGACGGTTCAGTGAACATCACCGACGTGGCGTTGACCGTTGCCTACGTCCTCACCAAGGCCACCGACAATTTCTTCATCAGTGAAGCAAATATGAATGGCGATGACGACGTGAACATCACCGACGTGACAGCCTTGGTTGCTTTGGTTCTCACCAACCAGGCTGCTAATGATTGATGCATTCCCCCTTGCCCTTCCTTTCCAGGAGGGGGCAAAGGGCACCTAATAAGAAGAGCTGCAAGGACGATGGTCCTTGCAGCTCTTCATTTTTCCAGAAGTCAGGAGGAACTAGGAAGTTTTAGGAGGATATAGGAGAGAATAGGAGTTTTGCACTATTTGGCGACCTCGAGCAGTTTTATCTTGAAAATGAGTGCTGAATGAGGCGGGATGTTTTTAGCACCTTCCTCGCCATAACCGAGGCGCCACGGCACATAGACCTCCCACGTGGAGCCTTCCGGCATCATCACGAGGGCGTTCTGCATGCCCGGTATGAGGTTTTGGACAGCCACATCCACCACATCCTTCCCCATGTGCGACTCCACGAGTTTTCCTTCATAGGTCTTCAACTCAAAATTGATTTTCACCCTCTTGCGTCTGTTGGGCTTGGCACCTGTGCCTTCCTGGAGCACCTTGTACTGGATGCCGTCGGCCTCCACAACACCCTCCTTCTGCTTGTTTTCCTCCATCCACTTGTCTGAAGGGAAGGTGTCGCGCACCTCCGGCTTCACCTCCTCCACAGGAGGGGTTTCCACTTCGGCTTTCTTCTGACCACCATCGCCACAGGAGGCAAGAGCCAGCAAACCGGAAAAAACGAACAATAATCCTTTGTTTCTCATCTTTTACATTATTATTTGGTTGAACGATATATTTCTGGAGTTAAAGGGGAGTTATAGGGGAGATAAAGAGGAGTTAAAGGGACGTATGATTACTTTTAGGAGTTAAAGGGGAGTTAAAGGGGAGTTAAAAGGGAGTTAAAGGGACATATGATTACTTTTAAGGAGTTAAAGGTACGTATGCTTACCGTTGCATCCAACTTACAGTTGGCTATAGCCCCCGATGTTTGGCATGGCCTCTTTTTCCCGCCCAAAACGCTATGACTTTGCAAAAATAAGAAAAAAAACAATAGGAAAAGGTATTTTTTTGGTGTTTTCATGCAAAAATCTTAACTTTGCAAATTGACATCATTAAGCAACAACCCAATAGAGATAAAACATGGCAACAAATGCAGAAAACCCCATCAGTGAGAAGCGCAGCCTGAACTTCATCGAGAAGCAGGTAGAGACCGACTTGGCAGACAACAAAGACGGAGGACGTATCCAAACCCGTTTTCCTCCCGAGCCCAACGGCTACCTCCACATCGGCCATGCAAAGGCCATCGCCATGGACTTCGGCATCGCCTCGCGCTATGGCGGCATATGCAACCTCCGTTTCGACGACACCAACCCGACGAAGGAAGACACGGAATATATCGAGAGCATCGAGCACGACATCAAGTGGCTGGGCTACAAATGGGCCAACGTCTATTATGCCAGTGACTATTTCCAGGCATTGTGGGACTTCGCCGTGTGGCTCATCCGCAAGGGTCGCGCCTACATCGACGAGCAGAGCGCCGAGGTGATTGCCCAGCAGAAAGGCACGACGACCAAGGCAGGCACCAACAGTCCCTTCCGCGACCGTCCCATAGAAGAGAACCTGCGGCTGTTTGAGTTCATGAACAGCGGCGAGGCCACCCCAGGCACCCTCGTGCTCCGTGCGAAAATCGACATGGCGCATCCCAACATGCTGTTCCGCGACCCCTTGCTCTACCGTGTGATGAACATCCCCCACATCCGCACGGGCAACCGTTGGAACGCCTACCCGATGTATGACTTCACCCATGGACAAAGCGACTACCTCGAGGGCGTCACCCACTCGCTCTGCACCCTGGAGTTCGTGGAGCACCGCCCCCTCTACAACCTTTTCGTGGAGTGGATGCGCGAATACATGCACGAACTGGAGGCAGAGGGCAAGCCCCTCCCCATGGACAAGGAAATCTTCGACTCCTACGAAGGGCCGCGCCAGACCGAGTTCAACAAACTCAACCTCAGTTACACGCTGATGTCGAAGCGCAACCTGCTCGCCTTGGTGAAGGAAGGCATGGTGGCCGGCTGGGACGACCCCCGCATGCCCACCATCTGCGGTTTCCGCCGTCGCGGCTACAGTCCGGAAAGCATCGCTAAATTCATCGACAAAATCGGCTACACCACCTACGACGCACTCAACGAGATGAGCCTGTTGGAAAGCGCCGTCCGCGAGGACCTCAACAGCCGTTCGCTACGCGTCTCCGCCGTGCTCGACCCTGTGAAAGTGGTCATCACCAACTACCCCGAAGGGCAGTATGAGCAGTTGACCGCCATCAACAACCCCGAGAACGAAGCCGACGGCACCCATGAAGTGGAGTTCGGCCGTGAGTTGTGGATAGAGCGTGAGGACTTCCAGAAGGAGGCGACGAAGAAATTCCTCCGTCTCGCCCCGGGCAAGGAGGTTCGCCTGAAGAACGCCTACATCGTGAAATGCGACGAGGAGCATCCCTATGACGAAGACGCCGACGGCAACGTGACCACCATCTACTGCACCTACGACCCGGAGACCCGCAGCGGCCTTCCCGGCGCCAACCGCAAGATCAAGGGCAAGACGCTGCACTGGGTGAGTTGCCACAACGCTGTGGAAGCAGAGGTGCGCCTTTACGACCGCCTGTGGAAGGTGGAGAACCCCCGCGATGAACTGGCCGCCATCCGCGAGGCACAGGACTGCGACGCCGTGACTGCCATGCGCCAGATCTTCAACCCCGACTCACTCACGGTGCTCCCCCACTGCCAGGTGGAGCCCTTCGCCGCCACCATGGCACCGTTGAACTACCTGCAGTTCCAGCGCATCGGCTATTTCACTCCCGACAAGGACAGCACACCCGAGCACCCCATCTTCAACAAGACCGTAGGACTAAGGGAGACAAAGTGGTAAGATAGAATAAGCAAACATGTCGAGCGACTATTACGAGAGCAAGGCGTTCAAGCAAGCGCTGGCGAAATACGAGAAGGCCGTGGCCCAAGGCGCCACGGTCTATCTTGACTGCGACCAGCTCTCCGACATCGCGGAGTATTACCAGTGGACGGGCGACACGTCGAAAGCCCTTTCCACCGCCGACTACGCCTTGAGCCTTTTCGAGGGAGCCACCATACCCCTTGCACTGAAGGCCCGCATCGCGCTGCTCAACGAGAACAACCTCGAGAAGGCCGAACAGCTCGCCGAGCAGATTGCCGACAAGAAAGACCTCGACTATTTCTACATCCGTGCGGAAATCCTGGTGGCCACCAACCGCGGCGAGGAGGCCGACCTTTTCCTGGAGTCGAACATGGAAGGTTTGGACGACATGGACTGCCTCGACCTCGTCCTCGACGCCGCCATCCTCTTCATCGACTACGAATACGTGGACCTGGCAAAGAAATGGCTGGCGAAGTCTGACGAGACCGGCGAGGCCGACTACCAAGAGGTGGAAGGGCGCATCAAATTCTACGAAGGCGACTACAAGGGATGTGAACGCATCTTCAACCTACTCATCGACAAAAACCCCTACAACTCCTATTACTGGGTGGTGCTGGCGAGTGCGCAACTGGCACAAAACCACCTTGCCGACGCCATCACCAGCAGCGAATACGCCATAGCCATCAATCCCAAGGAAGAGGACGCCCTGCTCTACAAAGGCCAAGCCCTCGTCCATCTGAAGAACTACGAAGAGGCATTGGAATACTTCGAAAAACTTTCACAGGTTCGCACTAGCAATGTGGAAGGTTATCTGAACACCGCCAACTGCCTTTTCATCCTCAACCGCTACGACGAAGGCCTGGCAGCACTGCGCAAGGCAGAGACCCGTGCCAAGCGCCATTATCCCGACCGCTTGTCGGAAATATACCAGGAAGAGGCCCTCGCCTACAGCCACCTCGGCGAAAAAGAGCGCGCCCTGGCCTGCCTCGACACGATGGAGCAACACGTGGAAGCCGACCCCTACGAACTGATGGTAACACGCGCCCACATCTATTGCGAGAACGACGACCTCCCCCAAGCCCAGGCACTCTACAAGCAAGCCGTGGTGGAGTCTCGCTACCAGCCGAGTGTCATGCTCCGCGTGGCGGTGTCGCTTTATGACAACAATTTCCTTCAAGTGGCCTACAACATCCTATGCGCCCTCGACCCTGCCGACCAGGAGAAGTTGCCACAGGCACATGCCTACATGGCCGCCTGCGCTCACGACCTTGGGCTCGACGAGGCCTTCATCGCCCATCTGGAAAAAGCGGTGGAACTGTCTCCCTCAGCATCGTTAACAGTGCTCTCACCCTTGTTTCCCGAGGGCATGGAGCCACAAGAGTACGTCAAGTATGCCACAGACAACTTATTGATGAAATGAACTGGATTACAACCCTTTTGGGCAACCTCACCTACCCCGCCATCTTCCTCCTCATGCTCTTGGAGAGCACCGTCGTACCCGTTCCCTCAGAACTGGTGGTATCCCCCGCCGCCTACCACGCAGCCGGAGGACACCTCAACGTGTGGCTGGTCATCCTCTTCGCCACCATAGGAGCCGACGTAGGAGCCACAATCAACTACGTGGCAGGCTATTACCTGGGACGACCCATCATCTACAAGTTCGCCAACAGCCGCCTGGGACACCTGTGCCTGCTCAATCAGGAGAAGGTGGAGAAGAGTGAGAAATATTTCTACGACCACGGCGTGGCGGCCACCCTCACCGGGCGTCTCATCCCCGGCATCCGCCACCTCATCTCCATCCCCGCCGGCCTCTCGAAGATGCCTTACCTGAAATTCCTGCTCTACACCACCATCGGCGCCGGCGTATGGCACAGCATCCTCGCCGGACTGGGCTGGTATCTGCACTCCTTCGTGCCAGAGAACGAGCTCAACGACCGTCTGATGGAATATGGCGACTACATCAAATGGACCATCATCGGCCTTGTAGTCCTCGCCATCGCGTATTTCGTCATCAGGCATTATTGGAAGAAGAGGAAGCAATAGGAGGTAATAGGAGAGATAGGAAGTTTTAGGAAGTTTTAGGAAGTTCTAGGAAATTCTAGGAAGACTAGGAAAACTAGGAAGACTAGAAAAACTAGGAAAACTAGAAAAACCACCCCCCAGAAACACAAATCCGCCTGATATCCATGAATATCAGGCGGATGATGTTTTCTCCCGAAGGGGAGCGATTATTCCATCTTACTTGCAGTAGAGAGCCACGATGGTCTCGTATTTCTCCTGCTTGCCGGAAGTCTGCTTGGGCTCTCCCACCTTCTTGCCATACTCATAAACCTGCTCGAGGCTGAGTTTGCCGTCTTCGAAGTCCTTGCCGATGCCTTCGTCGAAGCTGGCATAGCGAGCCTTCTTCATAGCGGGCAGTTCGCTCTCCTCAAGGATGGCGACAGCGTTCATGAAGGCGCGTGCCATGGCATCCATACCGCTGATGTGAGCGATGAAGAGGTCCTCGAGGTCGGTGGAGTTACGACGGATCTTGGCATCGAAGTTGGTGCCACCATCCTTGAAGCCACCGTTGCGGATGATTTCCAGCATGGCCTGTGTGAGCTCGTAGTTGTCGATGGGGAACTGGTCGGTATCCCATCCGTTCTGAGCATCGCCACGGTTGGCGTCGATGGAACCCAGCATGCCGGCATCCACGGCGCAAGCCAGTTCGTGCTCGAAGGTGTGACCGGCGAGAGTGGCGTGGTTGACCTCGATGTTCACCTTGAAGTCCTTGTCGAGGTTGTGAGCCTTGAGGAATCCGATGACGGTCTCTGTATCGACATCATACTGGTGCTTTGAAGGCTCCATGGGCTTCGGCTCGATGAGGAACGTGCCCTTGAATCCCTTTGCGCGAGCATAGTCGCGGGCCATGGTGAGCATGGTAGCCATATGCTCCTTCTCACGCTTCTGGTCGGTGTTGAGGAGGCTCATGTAACCCTCACGTCCACCCCAGAACACATAGTTGGTACCACCGAGTTTGATGGTGGCGTCGATGGCGTTCTTGATTTGCACGATAGCGCGAGCCACCACGTCGAAGTCGGGATTGGTGGAAGCACCGTTGGCATAGCGCTTGTTGCCGAAGACATTGGCAGTGCCCCAGAGCAGCTTGATGTTGGGGAATTGCTTCATCTTCTCCTGTGCATAGTCGGTAATGGCCTTCATGCGAGCCTCGTACTCTTCGATGGTGTCGCCCTCTTCAACGAGGTCGATGTCGTGGAAGCAGTAGTATTCGATACCCAGCTTGTCCATGAACTCGAAACCGGCATCCATCTTGTCCTTAGCCCTCTGGACGGGGTCGTCAGCCTTGTCCCACTCATAGGAACGAGTCTGTCCGCCAAACTGGTCAGCGGAAGCACCACCGAGAGTGTGCCACCATGCCATGGCGAATTTCATCCAGTCCTTCATTTTCTTTCCCATGACCACCTTCTCGGGCTCATAATAGTGGAAAGCCATTACGTTCTTGCTCTCTTTTCCTTCAAATGGAATCTTACCAGCGAAGGGAAAATACTCTTTTGCCATAATTTGTTGTAAATTGAATTAGAATGTTATTGATAAATGGTTTAAAGTTTGTCTTATTTTGCCAATGCAGTCAGCCTTTCTTTCCATGCGGCGTATGCCTGCAGGTATTCCTTGCGCTTCGACTCGTCCGGCTCGATGACAGCCAGTCTCTTGAGTGATGCGAAGGCCTCCTCGTTGTCCTTGTAGAAGCCGCAGCCCATGCCGGCACCCTTTGCAGCACCCACGCTGCCATCGGTCTCCAGGAGTTCGATGGTGGCACCGCTGACCCCAGCGAGTGTGTCCCTGAAGATGGGGCTGAGGAACATATTGGCCTTGCCTGCGTGAATTTTGCGGATGTCCATGCCCATCTGCTGCATGATTTCCATGCCGTAGCAGAAGCTGAAGACGATGCCTTCCTGGGCGGCTCTCATGAGATGAGCCTTTCCATGCTTGTTGAAGTTGACGCCCTGAATGGAGCATCCCACCTCCTTGTTCTCCAGCACGCGCTCTGCGCCGTTTCCAAACGGAATGATGGTGACGCCTTCGCTGCCGATGGGCACAGTAGCCATGAAGTCGTTCATATCAGCATAGGAGATGCCTTCTGGTGCGATGGTTCTTCTCACCCATGCGTTGAGGATGCCTGTGCCGTTGATGCAGAGCAGCACTCCGAGACGGTCGAGTTGCTCGGTATAGTTGACATGTGCGAAGGTGTTGACGCGGCTCTTCTTGTCGTAGTTGATTTCACCCAGCACGCCATAGACCACGCCGGAGGTGCCAGCGGTCGAGGCGATTTCGCCTGGGTTGAAGACATTGAGGGAAAGGGCGTTGTTGGGTTGGTCGCCGGCGCGGTATGAGATGGGCGTACCCTCCTTGAGACCCAGTTCCTTGGCGGCTTCCGCACACACCTCGCTTTGTACGCTGAAGGTGGGTACGATGTCGGGGACGAGACTGTCGTCGAATCCGAAATAGCGCATGAGGAAGTCGGCCACCTTCTTCTCCCTGAAGTCCCAAAACATACCCTCGCTGAGTCCGCTGATGGTGGTGTTGACCACACCGCTGAGTCTCATGGCCAGGTAGTCGCCCGGAAGCATGAACTTGTAGACCTTGTCGAATAGTTCGGGTTCGTTTTCCTTCACCCAGGCCAGTTTGGCTGCGGTGAAGTTTCCCGGGGAGTTGAGCAAATGTCCCAGGCAGGTTTCCTCGCCGATGGCTTCGAAAGCCTTCTCGCCATAAGGCACGGCCCTGGAGTCGCACCAGATGATGGAAGGTCTGAGCACTTGGAGGTCCTTGTCTACACATACAAGCCCGTGCATCTGGTATGAGATGCCGATGGCCTTGATGTCCTCTCCTTTCGCTCCCGTATCGGCCATGATTTTCTGCAAGCTGAGTTTGGCATAGTTCCACCACGACTCAGGCTCTTGTTCCGCCCATCCAGCCTTTACGGCCTTGATTGGTGCTTCACTTTCCGGGAAAAACGCTGATGCAGCACATGCTCCGCTGTCTGCATCCACAAGCGATGCCTTGACAGAACTGCTGCCGACATCGAAACCTAAAAGATATCTTTTTGACATAGTATGGATGATTAAGCTCTAAAACCTGTATTAGGTAAAGTGATTGCAAAGTTAGTGATTATTTTGCAAAGAGATAAAAAAAACATGCTAAAAAGGCTTGTCTTTTACATAAAAAATGTAAATTTGCAACATTAGATAAAATACGGAAAAACAACCATGGAAGTGAAAGATGTTTTTGAACTGCGCAAGCAGGGAAAGTTGGAGGAGGCCTATGCTGCCATCCGTCCGATGTATGCCGTTCACAAGGGCAAATACACAACGTTGGCCATGTTTTGGACGGCGAGCGATATTCTGAAGAAACGCTTGGACGAGCACCGTGAGGAGGAAGCCGGCAAGATATTCGAAGCGTTGCTGCGCGTGGTGCCGTCCATCGACGACCGCGACGGGAAGGCCCATGGCGCCATCATGAATGCCGCCGTGCGCCTGGGGCACGAGAGCAAGACTTTCAGCATCATAGACTTCTTGGAAAGTTATGGCCTGGAGCACCTCACCGAGGCCGACTGGAAAGGCGTGCTTCCCACCGCCAAGGAGGATGACGAGCTCCCGGCAAAGCGTTTCCCCCTACCCTCCACCGCCATGCGGATGCTCACACTGGCCTTCCACGAGATTCAGCAGGAGCCTTCCAAGGACCGCGCGCTGAAAGTGATGCCCCTGCTGCAAGAAGCCACGAAACGTCAGCCCTACAACAAGAACGTGCAGCGCTACATGGCCATCGTCTATGGCATCATGGGAGAACGCGAGAAGGCCGTCGCCATCTACAAACGCCTGCTCTCACGCTACCACGACAGCTGGCTTTACGCCGAACTGTCCTCGCTGACCGAGGATGCCGGCGAGCGTGCCGCCTTGATGTGCCTGGCCATCACCCACCAGCGTCAGGAGCAATTCCGCTCGGGTTACCACCTTCAACTGGCACAACTCCTCTTGGGACGCGACAACAACCGCGCCGCCTACGAATTGGAGCGTTGCATCGCCATACGTCAAAAGCAAGGGTTCCACAACACAAGAGAAATCAATGACTTGCAAAGGGCTTTAGCGGATGCTAAACCTGTCAGCGCCGCCAACCAGCAAGACTTCTACCGCCGCATGGCCCAGAAACACCTCCCGGCCTCCGGCAAATGATAGCCTAGGAAGAACACCTTAACACAAAAAGGCTGGCGTCCTATAGACACCAGCCTTTTTTGTGTATTTAAATAAAAATATTAAGCGAGCGTGAAGAGTCCGTTATCCTCTTTGATTTTGCCCTCTTTGAAGAGCCAACCCATACCGAGCAGAGTCTCCTCCTCAGTGATTTTGGCGGCCTTGGCAATCTGCTTCACAGTCTGAGCCTTCTCGGCTGCGGACAATGCTTGATAAACGTCACCAGCCTTGAAACCAACGGTCTCAGCATTGATGATGATTTCTACTTTCTTAGCAGTCTTCTTGGTGGCTGCTTTCTTCTCTGTGGTAGCCTTCTTCTCAGCGGCTGCCTTTGTAGTTTTCTTTTCTGCCATAATTTAGTTAAAACAAAATAATATTTGGTGAACTAATTTATTACCAATCTTTTAAATTCGACTGCAAAGTTACACCTTTTATTTCATCCTAACTAATTTTCTGCAAAAAATGTGACACGAGAAAGCCTTAAAATGTTCATTTTCATGCATTTCTTGATTTATGTCAACTATTTTTGCTTACACACAACATTTAGAGCCTATGATTTTCATAGACTCTAAATAACTTATAACTATAGACTTTGCAGTAACTATAGCTTATTGTTCACGCAATTCTACTTTGATTTGCAACTCTTCCAGTTGCTTGGGGTCCAATTCCGACGGTGCGTCGAGCATGACATCCCTGCCACTATTGTTCTTGGGGAAGGCGATGCAGTCGCGGATGCTGTCAAGTCCGGCGAAGATGGCGACGAAACGGTCGAGGCCGAAAGCCAACCCGGCGTGTGGTGGTGCTCCATACTTGAAAGCGTTGATAAGGAAGCCGAACTGCGCCATTGCCCTTTCCGGCGTGAAGCCAAGGATGTCGAACATTTTCGCCTGCAACTTCCCGTCGTGTATACGGAGACTACCTCCACCGACCTCTATGCCGTTGCACACGAAGTCGTAAGCCTTCGCCCTGACGCGTTCGGGATGGTCTTCGAGCAAAGGAATGTCGTCGGGGTTGGGCATGGTGAAGGGGTGGTGTGTGGCCATGAGCCTCTGCTCCTCGTCGCTCCACTCAAAGAGTGGGAAGTCGATGATCCACAAGCACTCGAAGCGGTTCTTGTCGCGCAGTCCGAGACGGTCGCCCATTTCCAATCGCAAGGTGCAGAGTTGCACCCTCGTCTTGTTGGCGTTGTCACCACTGAGGATGAGCACGAGGTCGCCATCGGCAGCCCCCATCTTCTCCTTGAGTGCCAGGAGCGTCTCTTTGGAGTAGAACTTGTCGACACTGCTCTTGATGGTGCCATCAGCATTGTATTTCACATACACCAGGCCTTTTGCTCCCACTTGGGGCCGTTTGACGAAATCGGTGAGTTGGTCGAGTTGCTTGCGGGTGTATGAAGCGCAGCCCGGCACGCAGATTCCTCCGATGTAGGCAGCCTGGTCGAAGACAGGGAAGGTGCCAGTCTGCAACACGTCCATCAGTTCGACAAATTCCATGCCGAACCTCAAATCGGGCTTGTCGCTGCCGAAGCGCCTCATGGCCTCATGCCATGGCATCTGCTGCAGCTTGTCGGGAAGGGAGACGCCAAGCAGTTCCTTGAAGAGATGGCGGCACATATCCTCGAAGAGTGAAATGACATCCTCTTGGTCTACGAAACTCATCTCGCAGTCGATTTGTGTGAATTCCGGCTGTCTGTCGGCCCTGAGGTCCTCATCGCGGAAGCATTTTGCGATTTGGAAATAGCGGTCGAACCCGCTCACCATGAGGAGTTGCTTGAGGGTTTGCGGACTCTGCGGGAGAGCGTAGAACTGCCCCGGGTTCATGCGTGAAGGCACGACGAAATCCCTTGCGCCCTCGGGGGTGGAACCGATGAGTATGGGAGTCTCCACCTCGATGAAGTCCTTGGAGTCGAGGAAGTTTCGAATGGCGATGGTCATCTTGTGCCTGAGTTCGAGATTTTTCCTGACAGGGTTGCGTCTGAGGTCAAGGTATCTGTATTTCATCCTGATGTCGTCGCCCCCGTCGGTGTTGTCCTCGATGGTGAACGGCGGCGTAACGCTTTCGCTGAGCACATTCAGCGATGCAACAATGATTTCGATGTCACCCGTTGGCATCTTCGGGTTCTTGCTTTGTCGCTCCCTGACAGTTCCAGTGGCCTGGACGCAGAACTCACGACCCAGTTTGTTGGCCAGGTCGAAAAGTTCGCTGTCGGTCTCGTCGTTGAACACCAGCTGGGTGACGCCATACCTGTCTCTGAGGTCGATGAACGTCATTCCACCCATTTTCCTGCTACGTTGCACCCATCCGGCCAGTGTGACCTCTCGGCCGGCATCGGAAAGTCTCAACTCTCCACAAGTATTCGTCCTATACATTATAATTATGTTGGTTGGTTGCTTGCATATAATTTGCAAAATTAGCCATTATTTTGCAAACGCCAAAGGAAACGGGGTGATTTTTTATGGAAGAATATTCTGCGGCGACGCTATGACAATGCCTCACACGACAAGAAGAGGCCCGGCGTAAATGCCGGGCCCCTTCTCATATACTTTTGTATAAAGGCTTCACTTTAAAGACCTTAAAGACCCTAAAGACCTTAAAGACCCTAAAATCCCTAAAGACCCTAAAGGCCCTAAAGACCCTAAAGCCATTACACCAGGTGTGGCAGTTCTGCCATGCCCTTGGCTAGGTCTTCGTCGCTGAGTTCGTAGTTGCGGAGGTCGCCGTTGATGTATTGGTCGTACGCAGTCATGTCAATGAGTCCGTGTCCGCTGAGGTTGAAGAGGATGACCTGTTGCTCACCTGTTTCCTTGCATTTAAGAGCCTCCCTGATGGTTGCAGCAATGGCGTGGCAGCTCTCCGGCGCCGGGATGATGCCTTCTGTCCTGCTGAAGAGTATGCCGGCCTCGAAGGTCTCGAGTTGTGGTATGTCCACACCCTTCATGTATCCATCCTTGATCAACTGGCTGACAATCATTCCCGCTCCATGGTATCTGAGACCACCGGCGTGGATGTTGGCAGGTTTGAAGTTGTGTCCGAGTGTGAACATGGGGAGGAGCGGTGTGTATCCTGCCTCGTCTCCGAAGTCGTAGTCGAAGACGCCCCGGGTGAGCTTGGGACAGCTGGCGGGTTCTGCAGCGATGAATTCTGTATTCCTTTCCCCTGTGAAGTTGTGTCTCATGAAGGGGAATGCGATGCCACCGAAGTTGGAGCCGCCTCCAAAGCAAGCGATGACCTTGTCGGGATACTCTCCCGCCATTTCCATCTGCTTCTCAGCCTCCAGACCGATGATGGACTGATGGAGCGACACGTGGTTGAGCACGGACCCAAGGGTGTATTTGCAGTTGGGCGTGGTGGTGGCCAGTTCCACGGCTTCCGATATGGCGGTGCCGAGCGACCCCATGTGTGTGGGTTCCTTTGTGATGATATCCTTACCAGCCCTTGTCGACATCGACGGCGAGCCCTCAACGGTAGCACCGAAGGTACGCATGATGGACGACCTGTAGGGCTTCTGCTGCATGGATATTTTCACCTGATAGACAGCGGTTTCCAGTCCGAAGACCTTTGCTGCATAGCTGAGCGCCGCTCCCCACTGTCCCGCACCAGTCTCCGTAGTGACGTTGGTGACACCTTCCTGCTTGCAGTAGTAGCACTGTGGCAGTGCGGAGTTGATTTTGTGAGAGCCAAGCGGGTTGACACTCTCATTCTTGAAATAGATGTGTGCCGGTGTTCCCAGCGCTTCCTCCAAGGCGTATGCCCTCACAAGAGGTGTTGCCCTATAGTATTTGTACATTTCCAGCACCGGCTCCGGTATGTCGATCCAAGGATGCTCGGTGTCGAGTTCCTGCTTGGAACACTCCAGGCTGAAGATGTGTGCCAGGTCCTCGGCGCTAAGCGGCTGCTTGGTGCCGGGGTGCAGTGGCGGCAGCGGCTTGTTGGGCATCTCGGCCTGGATGTTGTACCACTTTGTAGGAATCTCACTCTCTTGAAGGATGAATCTTTTCTGTCGTTTCATAAAAAAGCTAAAGATATGTATTATTGAATCTGAATTTCCAAATGGTGTGGCAAAAGCCAAATGATTTGCAAAAGTACACAATTATTTCATCATTCATTGCAAAATGACAAGAAAAAAGGCATTTGTTGAAAAATTTTACACAAACGCACCTTTGCCCCATCAACCAACCTCACATGCCGATATTTTTCACTCTGCCGAAGGCTCTCAGTTCTTTTCCTCAAAAAAATTTGGCTTTTCGCTCACTTAACAGTACCTTTGCCACATGAAACAAACAACCTCTCCCCTCCTTTCAGAGGAAGACACCTCTCTCCGCCGCGAGACATACGACACCTTGCTCCCCCAGCTTCGCAGTTTGGTGGATGGTGAACGCAACTTTATCGGCGTCCTTGCAAATGTCACCGCCTTGCTGCGTCAAACATTCGGCGAGCGTTTCTTCTGGGTGGGTTTCTACCTGGTAAGCGACGGGAAGTTGCGCCTCGGGCCTTTCCAAGGGACGATGGCCTGCTTCACCATCGCCCGCGGGCGCGGCGTATGCGGCACGGCGTGGGAGCAGGACAGCACCATCATCGTGGACGATGTGGAACAGTTTCCCGGGCACATAGCCTGCTCCAGCGAGTCACGCTCTGAAATCGTCGTTCCCATGCACGACGCCCACGGCAACGTGACCGGCGTACTCGACATCGACTCCCGTGAGCTGGGCGCTTTCAATGCCGTCGACCGCGAGGGTTTGGAGGCTGTCTGCAGTTTGCTTGACATCGACAAATACGACATCAAATGGAATTAGTATTAGACATCATCATCATCATCGCCGGCATCGCACTGGTCTTGTGGGGTGCCGACCGCATGACCGACGGTGCGGTATCCATAGCCCGGCGGCTTCGCATCCCACAGATGGTCATCGGCCTCACCATCGTAGCCTTGGGCACCTCCATGCCTGAATTGTGCATCAGCCTCGTGTCGGCCTTGAAAGGCACCTCCGACTTGGCCGTGGGAAACGTCGTTGGCAGCAACATCTTCAACACGCTGCTGATTGTCGGCGTGGCTGCCTTGGTGGCTCCCATCACCATCCTGCGCTCCACGGTGACCAAGGACATGCCCTGGTCGGTGCTTGCCGGCATACTGCTCATCGCCCTTTGCTTCGACAAGAACATCGGCCGTATCGACGCATTCATCCTGTTTGCCGTTTTCATCCTTTTCATGGTATACACCTTGTGGCAAGCGAAGAAAGGGAAGCCTGAAGCCTCCACGGAAACAACCAAGGAAGAGATGCCCATATGGAAATCATCCTTCTTTGTAATACTTGGTCTTTCCTGTCTTGTCTTAGGCAGCAACTTGTTTGTCAACTCCGCCACCGACGTGGCACGCGCCCTGAATGTGTCTGACGCCGTCATCGGCCTCACCATCGTGGCCGGCGGCACGTCGCTTCCCGAACTGGCCACCAGTGCCGTGGCTGCGAAGAAGGGGCAAAGCGCCATCGCCATCGGCAACGTGATAGGCAGCAATGTATATAATGTATTATTGATATTAGGTCTGACAGGCATCATCTGCCCTATGGAGACAAAAGACATCCATATGGAAGACTATGGCCTGATGACATTGAGCATGGTGCTGCTATGGCTCTTCTCCTTCACCCGTTACAAGGTGGAGCGCTGGGAAGGCTTGGTGCTCACTGTCATCTTCATCATCTACATAGTCTGGCTGGTTTTCAATGCCGTATCACCGGCTGCGGCACAAGCAATCCTGAACTAGAGAAGCCAAGCTCACTAAAATCACTAGAAAAACTAGAAGCCCTAGGGTCACTAGAAAAACTAGAAACCCTAGGGGCACTAGGAATCCTAGAAAACCTAGGGACACTAGAAAAACTAGAAACCCTAGGGTCTAGAGAAACTAGAAGCCCTAGGGTCACTAGAAAAACTAGGAATCCTAGAAAAACCTAGAAACCGTAAACGGTTTTGAGTTGCTCTCCAAGCCTGTCACCTCTCAAGTCGTATGCGACGATGCATCCATTGCCATCGAGCAACACGTTCGAGGGGATGGCTATCACGCCGTAAGCATCGGAGGCGGCACATTCCCAACCCTTGAGGTCTGAAATCTGCGGCCAGTCCATGCCGAGGTTGGTGACAGCTGCCTTCCATTGGGCTTCGTTCTGGTCGAACGACACACCGACGATTTCAAAGCCTTCCTTGTGGTATTTCACGTAGTTTTCCACGACGTTGGGCATCTCCTTCCTGCAAGGTCCACACCAACTGGCCCAGAAGTCGACCAAAACATAATTCCCCTTTCCACACCAATCACTCAAATGGCAAATGCCACCGTCAAGATTGCGCATGGAGAGGTCGACGAACTTCCTTCCCAGTTGTTTTTTCTCCAATCCCTTCGCATATTGCTTGGCCACATTCATCCTGGGATGACTCATATAAGGGGCGTCGTCCACGAGCCAGGGTTTCACCTGTTCGTAATTCATCTCCATGAACATGTCGGGAAGGAAGGCGGCAGGCACCATCGTGTCGGCATAAGGCTTCAATATCTCGATGCGTCGAGCCACGCGGCTAAGTTTCAAGTCGGCCATCTGCTGTCGGGCAAACTTCACATCCCCTGCTTCCTCGAGGGCTTTCAACGCCTTCATCCTCTCATTGATGACCTGGTCAAGAGAGTCGAGCGACAAGTCGCATCTCATGGTCATCTCGTTTAGTGCCGAGCCTTTCACCTTGCGCGCCACAAAGTCGACCTCCAAAGGGACAAGGTCGGCGAAGAACGGAACCAGGTAATCCCTTCCTCCAATGCCAAAAAGACCGTCCTTCTCAATGGGGAGTGTGGTGTCGAATTTTCCCTCTCTCACAGGAATCTTGGCCATGATGAACCCATGTGACAAGTCCACCACCAACACGGTGTCCTTCCCCTCGGGGCACATCCCGGTCAAATGCATCTTGTCTTGTGCCTGCACCACCAAGGCAGCAACCGTCAAGACAGCCAATATCATCAGTTTTCTCATAATTGTCAAATATATTTGATTTTACCGCGCAAATATAATATTTTTATTTTATTTTTTCGCTATTTTGCAAAAAAAGTGTAATTTTGCAGCCGATTTTTTCCATAGAGTGCTTGAGAACCTCTTAAAAAACAAGAAAATGACAAAGAACCACCAAAAAGTGAGTGTGCTGTTCCTTTTGTTCAGCATGCTTTTCACCGTCTGCCTCATTACGGCAAACCTATTGGGAACAAAGCAGATAGCATTAGGCTCCATCAACGTGACGGGCGGCCTGCTGATTTTCCCCGTTTCCTACATCATCAACGACTGCGTATGCGAAGTATGGGGGTTCCGCAAAGCCCGTCTTTTGATATGGACAGGCTTCTTGATGAACTTTTTCTTCGTGACGGTTTGCGCCCTTTGCGACGCCATCCCCGGCGCACCTTACTGGAACAACGATGAAGGGTTCCATGCCATCTTCGGCCTTGCACCCCGCATCGCCCTGGCTTCCTTCGTGGCTTTCCTTGCCGGCAGTTTCATCAACGCCTATGTGATGAGCCGCATGAAAATCATGTCGAAAGGAAAGAATTTCTCCTGGCGCGCCATCGCCAGCACGTTGCTGGGCGAGGGTGCCGACTCCCTGCTGTTCTTCCCCCTGGCCTTCTGGGGAGTGATTCCCACCTCGGAACTGCCCATCTTGATGTTGTGGCAAGTAGTGCTGAAGACCTCCTACGAGGTCATCATACTGCCAATCACCATCAAAGTGGTGAACTACGTGAAGAAATATGAGAACGAGGATGTCTACGACAACGGCATAGACTACGGCATCCTGAACATCTTCAACATCTAAAACCATTTCCATGGAAGAGTCAAGAGAGAAAGAAGGCCTGCAAGCCTTAGGCGCAAAGACACGCTACGCCACTGACTACGCCCCCGAAGTGTTGGAAACTTTCGAGAACAAACACAAGGGAAATGATTACTGGGTGAGATTCAATTGCCCGGAATTCACCTCGCTCTGCCCCATCACCGGCCAGCCCGACTTTGCCGAAATCGTCATCAGTTACATCCCCGGCGAGCGCATGGTGGAGAGCAAGAGTCTCAAACTCTATCTTTTCAGCTTCCGCAACCACGGCGACTTCCATGAAGACTGCGTGAACATCATCATGAAGGACCTGGTAAAATTGATGCAGCCCAAATACATCGAGGTCACCGGTTTGTTCACGCCCCGTGGAGGCATCAGCATCCATCCCTACGCCAACTACGGCATTCCCGGCACGAAATACGAGCGCATGGCCGAGGAACGGCTGCTGAGATACAAATATTAAACTGTTGGGGAGTTGTGTTTTTTAGGAGTTAAAGAGGAGTTAAAAGGGAGTTAAAGGGGAGTTAAAGAGACATATGATCACTTCCTTCTGAATTAAAGAGGAGTTAAAAGGGAGTTAAAGGGGAGTTAAAGGGGAGTTAAAGGGACATATGATCACTTCCTTCTGAGTTAAAGAGGAGTCAAAGGGGAGTTATATGGACAAATGATCCTTTGGCTGCCATCTTGAAGGATGCCGTTTTTGACATGCTCACTTATTCCCTGCATTCAGCATGACGATTCACCACGACTTTTACCACTGTGTGCACACTTATAGAGACGGGAGTCTTCCCGTCTCCCCCTAAGCTTCGCTGAAATATCAGAGCTCCCTCTTAATTTCTCTTCTCCGTCAAGGAGTCGGGTTTGAGTTTGAAGCCTTGAACACGGTCTCCGAATCTCAGTGCCATGGTGTCTCTACGCAGCAAGACGAACTCCGCCGTGTCGTTCTTATTCACCCATACCGTGGAGTCTGTATTCAAGGTGTCCCTGACATTATAGGAGAAAATGATTTTCCCATTATGCAGATGCCACTCCCTATATCGCTTGAGGGGTGGGTACACCACTGGTTTCTTCCTGTCGAGCGAGGATGTGCGAGGCGGTCCACCCTCGGGTCTCACCGTAAAATCGCGCTTCAGGGTGTAGACATATTCCCTCGGCACCATCTCCGCATTGATGAAAGAGTCTCTTATCTGTTGCAGTTTTGCCCTTTCCTCCTTTCCCATCTCATCTGCGTTTCTAGTAGGTATGTTGAGTTGCAGTTCTGGCATTTCCTCATAATACCAAGTGCCCTTCACCTTTTCCATATTGACGGAAAGCAAGACCTTCCTTAAACTATCCTTCCCTATGACAACCAATGAATCTTTTGGTCCGAGAAGCAGCGCCATCCTGTCGCCCACCTCGGGGCGCCCGAACACCTTGCCCTCGCTCCACGCATCGAAGATGTAGTATTTTACTGGATCTCCCCCGGAGTCGGGAAGGAACACCAATATGGAATCGGTGCAGTCGTCGCATGCCAATCCATACACCATATTGTTTTTGTCGGTTTTCGACTCCTCATAATTCTTAAACCGTGGCTGCTCATCGGTCGTCTCTTGCAGTTCACTCTTTTTGGCACAAGCGATGAACACAAGCAGAAAGGGCAGCAATATCAACAAGGAAGAAGGTTTCATCTTTCTTACATTTTCGTTAAGGATGCCTGGCTCCTCCTATTTCCTTCAGAGCCATCTTCGCTGCAAAAGTAAGCAAAAAAAACGAGTCAACCATGAAAAATGAAAAATAAAAAAGGGAAATGGGAAAGTGAAAATGTAAAAATGCCGAAGAAACTACTTTATACACATCAGATGACAGCATCATCTAATGCCTTCATGCATGAAAAGTGGAAAAACATCGATTTTTTGGAAAAAAACACATGCAAAACTCTGAAGTTGCCCATTTTTTTACTATCTTTGCCACGTGTAAGGGAAACCTTCACTCCTTTTCAAATACGGATTGTAAAACACCTACAAGCCTACATACAAAACTTTAAAACTGATAACGAATGAAAAAGAAAATCCAGTTCAGCCTTGTCTATAGGGACATGTGGCAGTCATCCGGCAAGTTCCAACCGCGCAAAGACCAATTGGAACGCATCGCACCTGTCATCATCGACATGGGTTGCTTCTCCCGCGTAGAAACCAATGGTGGAGCATTCGAGCAAGTGAACCTGCTCGCCGGCGAAAACCCCAACGCCGCCGTCCGCGCCTTCTGCAAACCTTTCAACGAGGTGGGCATCAAGACGCACATGCTCGACCGTGGCCTCAATGCTTTGCGCATGTACCCCGTCCCCGATGACGTCCGACAACTCCAATACAAGGTGAAGCACGCCCAGGGTGTGGACATCCCCCGCATCTTCTGCGGTCTGAACGACACGCGCAACATCATCCCGAGCATCAAGTGGGCCTTGGAGGCCGGCATGACCCCACAAGCCACTCTCTGCATCACCACGTCGCCCGTGCACACCGTGGAATACTACAGCCGCATCGCCGACGAGGTGATTGCCGCCGGAGCTGCTGAAATCTGTCTGAAAGACATGGCAGGCATCGGCCAACCCGCCATGCTGGGCAAACTGACGAAAGCCATCAAGGACAAGCATCCCGACGTCATCATCCAATACCACGGCCATTCCGGCCCGGGGCTGTCGATGGCCTCCATCCTCGAGGTGTGCAACAACGGCGCCGACATCATCGACACCGCCATCGAACCCCTGTCATGGGGCAAGGTGCACCCCGACATCATCTCCGTGCAGAGCATGCTGAAGAACGAAGGGTTCGAGGTGGCCGACATCAACATGTCTGCTTATATGAAGGCGCGCTCACTGACCCAGGAGTTCATCGACGACTGGCTCGGCTATTTCATCAACCCCGGCAACAAGCACATGAGTTCGCTGCTCCTCGGCTGCGGCCTTCCCGGCGGCATGATGGGCTCGATGATGGCCGACCTTGGCGGCATCCATCAAATCATCAACAAGACGCGTGCAAAGAAGGGCGAGCCAGAGTTGAGCATCGACGACCTGCTGGTGAAACTCTTCGACGAGGTGGCCTATGTATGGCCAAAGGTGGGATATCCACCACTGGTGACCCCGTTCTCGCAATACGTGAAGAACATCGCACTGACCAACCTGCTCACCATAGAGCAAGGCAAGGGCCGCTACGTGATGATGGACGATGCCATGTGGGGCATGGTGCTCGGCAAGAGCGGCCGCATCCCCGGAGAGATTGCACCCGAACTGAAAGAGCTTGCCGCCAAGCAAGGCAGGGAGTTCACCGACGCCGACCCGCACACGCTCATCCCCAACGCCCTTGACGACTTCCGCAAGGAGATGGACGAGAACGGTTGGGAGTATGGCCAGGACGACGAGGAACTCTACGAGTTGGGCATGCACCCCGAGCAGTATCGCAACTTCAAGACCGGTCAGGCAAAGAAGAATTTCCTCGCCGACCTGCAGAAGATGAAGGATGCCAAACTCGGTGCGAAACTCTCCCCGGAGCAACTCTCCGCTTTCAAGCATGCGAAGGCCGACGCCATCGTCGCCCCCGTGAAAGGTCAAATCTATTGGGAGTTCAACGGCGAAGGCGAATGCGCTCCCACGGTGGAACCTTACATCGGCAAGGAATACAAGGAAGGCGACAAGTTCTGCTACATCCAAGCCCCATGGGGAGAGATTGTCGACGTGCCGGCAGCCATCGGCGGCAAGTTGGTGGAAATCAACGCCAAGCGAGGCAGCAAGGTGATGAAGGGCGACGTAATAGCCTACATAGAGAGGCCCAACGACAACTAAGATGGACTATCGCCCCATCATCGACAAATACTACCCGGAGGAGAATGCCTTGCGACGCCTTCTCCTCCAACATAGCCAATCTGTAGCGCGAAAAGCGCTACAGATTGTCGTTTCACACCCGGAATTGAACATCGACCGCCAATTCGTGGAGGAGGCGGCCATGCTTCACGACATCGGCATCTGCCAGACCGACGCACCCGGCATCCACTGCCATGGCACCCATCCTTACATCTGCCACGGCATCCTCGGGGCAGCCATGCTGCGTGCCGAGGGTCTTGAGCGCCATGCACGCGTGTGCGAGCGGCACACCGGAGCCGGCCTCTCCCTCACCGACATCGTGAGCCAAGACCTACCCCTACCCCACCGCGACTTCCTCCCTGAAACCATTGAGGAGCAACTTATCTGCTACGCCGACAAATTCTTCTCCAAGTCACACCCAGAACGAGAGAAAACGGTGGAACAAGCGGAAAAAAGCCTCGCCAAGTTTGGAGAAGAGGGGCTGCATCGCTTCCTTCAATGGAAGAAGATGTTTGGATGAAAAGGGCAAACAAGTGGCCATAGGGAAACCAGGAAGACCAGGAAAACTAGGAAAGCTAGGATTACTAGGAAGACTAGAAACCCTAGGATTACTAGGATTACCAGGAAAGAAAACATAAAAAATGTTTTTTTGTTTTGCTTTCCCCTCGTTTATTCGTACCTTTGGCTTCGCCCAAGGTACTTCCGCTTCCATATAACAAAATTGTTGACATAGCAAGTAGGTTGGGTAAAGGCAGGCCAAGGTGAGCGCAGCGAACACAGGAAATCGCAACTCTGTTGCGTGAAAAGC
>CADADN010000021.1:50630-65126 GCA_902786665.1 uncultured Prevotellaceae bacterium
GATAAGGAGGGGGCGGGGTGGTTGTGAATCATCCAAGCCAAAGGCTTGGGAAAAACGTTATTCGAGGCTTCATTTTGTGTGATGCCCAATTCGTTACTCGGAAAAGCTCAAATAAATTTGGCTTTTCACTCGCTTATTCGTACCTTTGGCTTCGCCGAAGGTACTTCTGCTCGGAAAAGCTCAAATAAATTTGGCTTTTCACTCGCTTATTCGTACCTTTGCCCTTAAAATGAGAACGAAGTCGGTTGTCATACTGCTTTTCGCAGTCATATTGGCCATGTTGGCCTCCACATCCATGCCCTCATGGCATAGGGTGGATGATTCTATGTCCCCTTCCGGCATCGCCCCCTTGAAAGACACCGTCCCCCCGACAAAACCCTTGACACTCACCCCAGACACCACCCTCCCCCGCACCGTGGCTGGTGACAGTCTCGTGGCATCCCGCGACAGTCTTGTGTTATCCAATGACAGTCTCAATGGCATCGGCGACAGTCTCGTTGTATCTACATCCAACGAGCCCGACACACTCTCCATGGACTCACTGCAACTGGCCATCTACCACCATAACAAGGCGATAGACGACTCGTTGCGCCTCGACTCCATCAACCGTGCAAAGCCCAATGGCATCAACTCCCCCGTCACCTTCACCGCCAACGACTCCATCGTCTACGACGCTATCACGAAGAATGCCTACCTTTACGGCACTTCCAAAGTGGAATACGAGGAAATGAACCTCACGAGCGAGCGCGTGCATATGAATATGGACAACAACCTGGTGTATGCCTATGGCGTCCCCGACAGCACAGAGGCGAAAGGGCAGCGCGGCACTCCGGTTTTCAAGATGGGCAAGGATGAGTATGAGAGCGACAGCATGGCTTATAATTTCAAGAGCAAGAAAGGCTTCATCGACAACGCATACACGGAGCAGGAAGACGGCTACCTCTTCAGCCAGCACGCCAAGCGCGACGCCAACGGCAATCTCTATATGGAGCACGGGCGCTACACCACCTGCGATGAAGAGCACCCCGACTTCTACATCGCACTCTCACGGGCGAAGGTGCGCCCCGGCAAGGACGTGGTGTTTGGTTCCGCATACCTCGTGGTGGCCGACGTGCCACTGCCGCTGGCCATACCCTATGGCTTCTTCCCCTTCACCAAAAACTATTCAAGCGGATTCATCATGCCTTCCTACGGCGACGAGAACACCCAAGGTTTCTATTTGCGAGACGGAGGCTACTACTTCGCCGTCAACGACAAATGGGATCTCAAACTCCTGGGTGAAATCTACACCAAAGGCTCTTGGGGCATCTCTGCTGCAAGCAATTACAAGAAGCGCTACCGCTATAGTGGAAGCGTCTTCTTCAGCTACCAAGACACAAAAACCGGCGACAAGGGAATGCCCGACTACACTGAGAAGGAAAGCTTCAAGTTGCAATGGAGCCATCGCCAAGACCCCAAGGCGAACCCCTTCAGCACCCTCACTGCAAGCATTAACTTCGCCACGTCGAGCTATGAGCGCAACAACCTCACCAGCATGTACAACCCGCAGACGGTGACCCAGAGCACGCGCACCTCATCGGTGGGCTACACTACCCAGTTCTCCAGCTTAGGCATGAACTTGAGCACCACGGCCAACATCTCCCAAAACATGCGCGACTCCACCCTCTCATTGTCACTTCCCGACCTAAACATCACCATCAGCCGCTTCAACCCCTTCCGACGAAAGAAGATGGTGGGCAAGGAACGTTGGTATGAGAAGATTGCAATGTCGTATACTGGTCATTTCAGCAACTCCATCACGACGAAAGAAGACCTGGTGTTGAAATCCAACCTCATCAAAGACTGGCAAAACGGCATGCAGCACAGCATTCCCATCAGCGGTAGTTTCACACTGTTCGACTACTTGAACGTCAACCCTTCGTTCAATTTCACCGACCGCACCTACTCCAGCAAGGTTCGTCGTTCATGGGACCAGAACCGTCAAGTGGAGGTGGCCGACACCACCTATGGTTTTTACAACGTTTATGATTGGAGTTTAAACCTGGGCCTCTCCACGAAGCTCTATGGCACCTGGACCCCCAGCCGCAAAATCTTCGGCGACAAAATCCAAGCCATCCGCCACGTCATCACACCCACCATCTCCTTCTCCTACCACCCCGACTTCGGCTCAAGCCGTTATGGCTACGTGTCCACCTACCAGAAGACCGACGCAGAGGGCAATGTATCGCTGGTGGAATACTCCCCTTTCGATCACACACTATGGCGTGCGCCAGGCAAAGGATTGTCGGAGAGCGTCCAATTCGACATCGGCAACAACTTGGAGATGAAGGTGAAGTCGGAAGACGACACCTTAGGTTACAAGAAAATCAGCCTCATCGACGAACTCAGCCTCCGCATGGGCTACAACATGGCAGCGAAGTATCACCCTCTGAGCGACCTTGACATGACCATTCGTTTGAAATGGTGGAAGCGCTACACATTCAACTTGAACGCCCGCTTCGCCACCTATGCCTACGAATTGGACGAGAACGGCCGACCCTACGTGGGCAACCACACAGAATACGGCTTCGGGCGTTTCGGTCGTTTCCAAGGAATGTCCCAAAACGTCTCCTTCACGCTGACCCCCGAAAAACTGAAAAAGTGGCTGAGCGGTGACTGGAAGAAGAGCAAGGATGAGGATGAAGACGAAGACAAGGATGATGACGAAGGAATAGACACCGACATCGAGTCCAACGTTGACGAAAACCTTGTCAATGGCCAGCATAGCGCCAAGTCGAAAAGCGGGGGCAAGGCGGAAACAGACGAAGACGGTTACATGACGTTCAGCCTGCCCTGGTCGCTCACTTTCGGATATGGCATCACTATGCGCGAGAACACAAGAGGAAAGTTCAACACACGCACGATGCGCTATCCCTACAAGTTCACCCAGACACTCAACGTGAGCGGCAACATCCGCTTGAGCGAGGGATGGAACATCAGTTTCTCATCTGGTTATGACTTCGAGAACAAGGAGATGTCGATGACGACGGCCTCCCTGTCACGCGACCTCCATTGCTTCAGCATGTCGTGCTCCGTGGTGCTGGCTCCCTACACCAGCTACAATTTCACCTTCCGTTGCAACGCCTCCACCCTCACCGACGCCTTGAAATACGACAAGCGCAGCGGATACAGCAATGCCGTGCAGTGGTATTGATGAAGAAGAGATGATGCTACTATCTTATATTATTAAGGTGGATTCTGCTTTGTGGGAAACAAGAACCGTCAAGAAAAAAACTTTTGCCGTCACAAAAACGATAATTCATTCCTCTACAATCAAATAATCAGTGAGGGCGCGCTTTTCGACAGAGAATCCCATTCCTATTTTTACGATGCTGCGGCCATCGGTGGCGTAACGCAGGGCGTAGCCCTTGTCGTTGATTTGGTCGAGAGCATCCTGTGCCGTGCCGTTAAGTTTCAACTCCATCACATAGATGGTGCCGGGCATGAACACCACCATGTCGGCACGCCCACGAGCACACTTCACCTGCGTCTGCACATAGACGTTGAGCATGGAGAATATCAAATAAAAAGTCCACTCATAGAAGCCTTCAGCCACGACGACCTCATCCAATTTCTTCTTGAAGCCCTCGATATAGGGAAGCCCCTCAAGATAAGCTCGCAACTCACGCAATGCCAAGTCGGTGTCGTTGTCACGAAGAGCCTTCCAGAAGCGAGCAGCAAAGCCTGACTGCACTTCAAAACCTTCGATGCCAGTGACGACGGGCAACAGTCCCTCGGTGAATCCCACGCGCACCTCTTTGTTGGGAATGCTCAGGGTATATTCCTCCAAATCCCAGTCATAACCTTTGATGGTGAGGTATCCGCTTTGGTAAAGCAGCGGCAGTGCGTTGCGCATATTCTCCGTAGGTTGGTCGAAAGCAGAGGATGGCACATGCAAGTCGTCCAACTTCGTGATGTCTGTCTTGAAACGACGCATCTGCCGTAAAAGGTAGGAGGGTGTGCCGCTTTCAAACCACCAGTTGCGCAGCGCACGTTGATTGAACGCCTTCATCAGGCTGAAGGGATTGTAGATGTCGGGCGACTCCCCGGAAAAATGATAACCATCGTAAGTATCACGCAGTTTTTGGCGCATCTCTGCAGGAGGGCATTTGTAACGTTCGGCCAACCAAGTCACGTCGGGTTGCATCTGCTCGTCGATTTCCTCGCCAGTGATGCCGCAGATGGCTGCGAATTCGGTGTCAAGCGAAATGTTGGTGATGTTGTTCAGCGTGGAGAAGATGCTCAACTGCGAGAACTTCGTGATGCCGGTAATGAAGCAGAAACGAATCATCGCCTCATTGGCTTTCAGGCATTGGTAAAACTCCTGCATCACACGACGGAAGGCGGGCAACTGTTCCTCTTCGTGGAGCACATCGAGCAATGGCGCGTCATATTCGTCGATGACGACCACCACTTGTTCGCCCGTCTGCTGGTAGGCACGGCGGATGAGGCCGGAAAACAATGCTCCCGGAGTGGTTTCCATAGGATTGTTGCCATACACTTCTGCAAGAGGTAGCAATTGCCTTATCAAGGCTCGTCGCAACTCCTCCTTGTTTTCCTGTCCCTTCGCCATGCTCACGTCGACGTGGAGCACGGGATAGCGTTTCCACTCTTTCTCCAATTCCATCACCTTCAAACCCTCGAAGAGTTCGCGTTCGCCTTTGAAGAACGAGCATAGAGTGGTGGCGAGCAACGACTTGCCAAACCGGCGGGGACGACTCAAGAAGACGAAGGGACTAACCCTCGTCATCCTCCACATCAGGTCGGTCTTGTCAACATACACATAACCTTCTCTTCTGAGCCGTGAAAAGGTTTGGATACCTACCGGATAACGTCTTTCCTCTTTCATATTCCAAGCACTCTGCTAAAACCAATTCGCGAGACAAAGATAGTGAAAATCACCTTATTTGCAAAAAGAACTCACCGTTTTTTAACAATTGGCATTGCGAAGCGAAATAAGACTTTCAATATTTAGCTCTTCCTATTCTTGAGCCAGCGTGTTGAGGTCATCTTCCTCGCCAACCACCCAGATGATGTCCCCTTTCTCAAACTTGTATGACGGACTCACCTGGGTGAGATTCTCCAAGCCTTCCTCAAGTCCCACCACCATGCAGTTGAAAACTGGGCGTATGCCACTTTCCTCCATCGTCTTGCCCACCAGTTTGCTACTTCCATCAATCACCAGCCTGCGGAGTTTCATCTCGCGTTTCTCCAACTCGTTGTCTCCCTCATCGATTTCTGATGCAATCGCCTTGCCAAAGATGGCCAGTTGGTCATCACTCCCGATTACCTGCAACTTGTCACCGGGGAAGACGACCGACTCCCCATCGGGGATGTTCAACCGCCTTCCTGCCCTTAGGATGCTGCTCACATGCACTCCGTATTTGCTTCCCAGTGCCAACTCCTTGAGCGTATGTCCGGTCCAAAGAGAATCAAGAGGTACGTCGAAGTCGGCAATGTGAATATCCCTGTCAAGCAGCTTGCCCTCAAAAAGCGGCCGTCTGCGACCATGCACACGCGCCTCGATGTCGCGTGAACGCAAATTCATGATGAACAATCTCTCAAGTTTGATGCTACGATGCTTGATGGCTCTCGACATGATGACATACAACACGACAGCCAATCCCAGACAGACAAGGACGGCGTTGGAGAAATTTGTGAACTTCTTGCAAATGATGAAGACAAAAGCCAAAGCTATGGCAATCCTGATGATGATGGTGAACACCAACGGCATACGATTGAGCCTGTTCTCCGTCCACAAGACCTTGAACTCCTCGCTGTGGTTCTTCTTCATCATGATTGCCCTGAGGAAGGGTGAGACAAAGAGCAGGGTGAGAATGGCGCACACTGCATCTGACGCCCAAGCCAAAGGTATCATCCTCTTGATGAAAGGAGTGACGATGGTGAACATGACAGAGATGGAGGCCGCCGACAAGATGGAATAGATGACGGTGGATACTGCCAGTTGAGAGAGCAGGCTTTTCCATTTCTTGTCCTCCACTTTCGTGGTGGACTGGCTCATGGTAAGATGGTTGAGTCTCCTTACCCAGGTCTTGGGCAAGTGTCTTTCCAACATATCGTAGGCTGGCAGGGCCGCCTTTATCATATAAGGTGTGAGGAACGTCGTGATGACCGACACTGCGACGACGACAGGATAGAGGAATCCCTCAATGACATGGAGAGACAACCCCATGGTGGCGATGATGAACGAGAACTCACCGATTTGCGCCATGGAAAAGCCGCAACGCATGGCCGACTTGAGCGACTGCCCGCTGAAAAGGAATCCCATGCTCCCGAAGAATGCCTGCCCAAGAAGGATGGTGACCACGAGAACGAGAATGGGGATGGCATAATCGACGATGATTTGCGGTTGCACCAACATGCCCACCGAGACGAAGAAAATGGCGCCGAAGAGGTTTTTCACCGGTTCCACCACCTTGATGATTTTCTCCGCCTCTATGGTTTCAGCCAATATGGAGCCCATGACAAACGCCCCGAATGCGCTGCTGAAGCCTGCCGTCGTGGAGACGACTGCCATGAGGCAGCATAGTCCGAGTGATACGATGAGCAATGTCTCCGCATTGGTGAACCTCCTTGCCGAGCGCAGGATGAGCGGTATGATGAAGATGCCCACTACGAACCACAACACGAGGAAGAATCCCAATTTGAGTATGCTCATGAGCATGGTGTCGCCTCCTTCTCCACCGCCGCTGATGGCAGCCAGCATGACCATCATGACAATGGCGAGAATATCCTCAAGTATGAGCACGCTCATCACCAGGCCGGCGAACTTCTGCTGCCGCAACCCCAAATCGTCGAATGCCTTGTAAATGATGGTGGTGGAACTCATGGCCAACATTCCCCCAAGGAAGATGCAGTTCATCTTCGTCCACCCGAAGAGGTGCCCCACCAGCATGCCGAGCGTCATCATGCAAAACACGATGGTGATGGTGGCGATGAAGGGTGCAGCGCCCATCTTGAAGATTTTCTTGAAGGAGAAGTCGAGTCCCAATGAAAAAAGGGTGAACATCACACCGATGTCGGCCCATACCTTGATGTCCTCGGAGTCGGTGACCGACATGGTGTAGGGCATATGGGGGCTGACAAGGAATCCAGCCACGATGTATCCAAGCACCAAAGGCTGTTTCAGCTTTTTGAATACGATGGTCACCACGCCCGCCACGACGAGGATGAGGGCGAGGTCTTTGACAAGTGGTGTCAGTTCAGCCATTTTTCAGAAATTGAAGGGGAGTTAAAGGGGAGTTAAAGGGACATATGTTTACTTGTCCACCTCATTCTCTTTACTTGTAAAAATTGCGACAGTTGAGATAAGACACCATTGATTCCAAAGCTCTTTAGACTTTGGCTTAGACTTTGGTTTTATACTTTTAGGCATCCACGAAAGTGGCGACGACCGGCATAAGCCGGTCGCTGCCAAATGGTTGTCAATCGTTATACTGTGCTGTAAGCTCGCATATCTTCACTATGACCGCCTTTGCCTTCTCCATAACCTGGATGGAAACGAACTCATACGGTCCGTGGAAATTAACTCCTCCCGCGAAGATGTTGGGACATGGCAGCCCTTTGAAAGAAAGCTGCGCCCCGTCGGTGCCACCTCGTATGGGCATCACCTTTTGCGGCACGCCGCACTGTTGCATGGCCTGTAGGACAAGGTCGATGACATGCATGTTGGGGTCTATCTTCTCTTTCATATTATAATATTGGTCGTTGACCTCAATTTCGCAAGTCCCCTCTCCGTATTTGTCGTTGATGGCCTTTGCACACTGCTTGATGGTGTTTTTGCGAGCCTCGAACTTTTCCCTGTCATGGTCGCGTATGATGTATGAGAGTTGTGCATTCTCAATGTTCGCCTGCATGCCAATGAGATGGAAGAAGCCTTGATACCCTTCCGTGCATTCCGGTGTCTCTTCCGCTGGTAGCAAAGAAGCAAACTCCACCGCCAACCTGTTGGCATTGACCATCTTTCCCTTGGCATAACCAGGGTGCACGCTCACCCCTCGCATCCTCACCTTGGCAGAGGCAGCATTGAAATTCTCATACTCCAATTCGCCGAGGTCTCCTCCGTCGATGGTGTACGCCCATTGGCATCCGAATTTCTCCACGTCGAAATGGTGAGCGCCCATGCCAATCTCCTCATCCGGGTTGAAAGCCACCCTGATGTCGCCGTGGCTGATTTCCGGATGGTCTCTCAAGTAGCACATGGCTTGCACGATTTCTGCAATGCCCGCCTTGTCGTCGGCACCCAGCAACGTCGTTCCATCGGTGACGATGAGCTGTTCTCCCTTGTGTGCGAGCAGTTCGGGAAATTTCGTCGGCGACAGCACGATGCCCTCGGAGAGGATGACATCCCCTCCATCATAATTATCGACGATGCGTGGCTTGACATGCTCGCCACTGCAATCGGGACTGGTGTCATAATGTGAGATGAAACCTATTGTGGGCACCTGCTTTTCCATATTCGACTTGAGGGTGGCGTAGATGTAACCTTTTTCATCCATCTCCACATCCTCTAATCCCTCACGCTCCAATTCCTGCTTCAGGTATTCGGCAAAGACGAGTTGCTTGGGCGTGCTTGGCACCGTCTGCGAGTCCTCGCTCGACTGTGTGTCGAATTGCGTGTAGGAAAGGAATCTTTCCACCAACTTGTTTTCCATATCCTATTGCTCTTTTCTGTCATCGATGTTGTCGCCCTCGGTAGGTTGCAAGTCATCCTCAAACTCGGTGATGCCATTGGTGACGAGGATGTCATACCATTGCAAGAGTTTCCTGATGTCGCTGTCGTGCACCCTTTCCCTATCGAATTCGGGAAGGACTTCAGCGAAATATTCACGGAGCTCATCCCCGGAAGCCTTCCTGAAATTGACAGAGCAAGCCTTTGCCTGTTCCTTGTCTCTCACAGCGACCATCACTTTCATGAGTGGCACGTCTTCGGTTTCGGTATAGATGGCGATGTCAGCGAGGCTGATGATTTTGTTGGAATTGAAGACGGGCATTCTCTTGTGTGCCTGGTCCACAGTTTCCACAATGAGATTGTTTTTTGCTCTCGACACCAGTTTGTATAGCCCTGGCTTTCCAGCTATTGACAGAATGGTTTCTTTCATTTTCTTTTAATAGTTAAAATATTGAATATCAGGGATATTCCCAGTTAAAATAAATCCAACTTGGAGCGGTTATGTGACCAGCTGCGAAACCACCACCTGCGGAGAATCGCCAGGCGGTTCATACGTATCCGACGAAGGCCAGCATTTGTGAGATTTGCTTGTCGATGTCGGCTTTCCCGTCATTGACGATGACGAAATCGCTTCTTTTTGCAACGAGGCGTTGCGGCCACTGCTTCGCCATCCATTCCAGCACCTTTTCCCTTTGTATGCCGTCACGTTCCATCACCCTTTTGATGCGAGTTTCTTTTGGTGCGGTGACACACACCACAACGTCGGCATATTTTTGGAATCCGCTTTCAAAGAGGATGGCACATTCCATCCATGTCATTCCTGAAAGGATGAAGTCCTGCCCGACAGCAGGATGGACAAGCTGGTTGACTTTACGGGTGTTTTCTTCCGACGCCATCATATAGCATGCTATGGCGGACTTGTTGAGCTTCCCGTCGATGTATGCCTCTTCACCCACGAGCCTCACCAGGCTGTCGATGAGAGGCTGCGACGTGCGCATCAACCTTTTGGCCGACGCATCACAATCGAAGACCTCGATTCCATAATCCCGCAACTTGTTGCATACGAGGGATTTCCCGCTCCCAATGCCCCCGGTGATGGCCACTTTCTTTTTCAAGTCGCTCCCCATGTCAACGTTTCTCTATGGAGTATTCCACCCTGTCGTTGGCCAATCTGGGTCTTTTCACCAACGCAGGATAAGAGTTAAGTTTCAGAGGAATCTTGTCCGACGCCATCCCTCTTTCTATGTCTTTGTAGTCGGCCACGACTTTGAAGTCCTCACTACTGATGGCTTCAATATTTGATGCTCCGGTGACATACAAGACAGTGACGGATTTTGGCGAAAAATGCAGTGTAAGGCTGTCAGGAACGTTGATGGCTTCTATGGGAACTTCTGTGGAAGCATCCCTCCTGACATCAGCGTTAACCTCTACGGTCACGACATTGGGCACACAACTGACTCCACTGATTTTCTTCAAGTACACCTTCCTGGTCTCACTCTTTGAGATGTCGGTGATACGCAAATATTGAGTCATGACGGAGTCGATGATGCCCAACTGGGCCTTTGTGGCATAGACTTTCACACTGTCGGGTGTGATTTTTGTATTCGTAATGAAATACCTGTCGGCCTCCTTGATTTCTCCGTTGAAGACCACTTTCACTGTTTTGGCATCTCCGTAATTGTAATACGCTTCCAGTTTTTCAGGCTTTACCACGAGGATTTCCGTGGAGCGTTTCAGGTTTTTCTTGAGCAACTTGGTGAGTTCCGAATTGGACACGACGATTTTCCCCTCTTCCTTGGCATACGACAAGAATCTGATATCTATGGGATTGACCTTGTCGAAATAGTAGCCTATAAGGTTGTAGCCTTTGTCTCTGACCGTGACTTTCATCGTGTCCGACCAGATGTCGGTGACGACCACGCTCTTAGGTTTACCCACCAGGCGCACAATGACATCCATCTCCATCTCCGCCGGTTCCTTGATAGCCAGCATCCCCCAGAAGAAGCCGCTGACAATGAGGAAAAACAAAAAAACCAGAAACTCCTTGCTCCTGATCCAGAGAAAGAAGTTCCTGAATATTTTGTTGGCAACCTTCGTTGATCCTTTCATGGAAACGCGTGGATGTTATTTCTACTGCGGTTGCATGGCCGCTGCAGATGTATCTTTGAAGACGTATGACTTGTCGACTTCGATTACGACATCCCTTGCGATGCTCAACTTTATTTTTCCAGTCTGGATATCGATGTGTTTGACAGTACCATAGATACCCCCTCCTGTAACCACTTTGTCACCTTCCTTGAGGGCATTCTGGAATTCCCTGATTTGCTTCTGTTTCTTCTGCTGTGGACGAATCATGAGAAACCACATGACGGCAAAGAGCAACACCATCATAATGATAAACTCCAAGCCTCCACCTCTTGCGGCCTGTGCAGCCAATACGAAAGAAATGTTCATTTTTACTAATTACTAATAATAATATGTATTCTTTATTTATAATGCTTAAGTCCCAGATGCCTTAGATGATCGAGGAAACCTAGAATTTCCTGGGTTTCGGTGGGTCCATTACCTTATGCAACTCTCCACAGTCGATGAGGAACCTGGCGATGGTGTCGAGCATGCCGTTGATGTATCCTCCACTCTTGGCTGTGCTGTATAGCTTGGCCAAATCGACATACTCGTTGATGGTGACGCTGATGGGTATGTTGGGGAACGTCATCATCTCGGCGATGGCGATTTGCATGATGACGACATCCATATAGGCCAGTCTTGAGAAGTCCCAGTTTCTCGATGCGTCGCTCATGTAACGCTGATATTGGTCGGCATTGAGGATGGTGGCCCTGAAGAGTTTGCATGCAAAAGCCTTGTCCTCTTCATCATCATACTCCGGGAGGAGTTCCTGCCTCTTCCCGTTGGCCATCTCGAAGCGCTTGATGGTTTTGAGCACGAAGGTGTCCACCACCTCCTTGTCATCGTTCCAATAGAGGCTTTTCTCCTCCAGCAATGCGTCGAGGTCGGCATTGTCTTGAATGATGGCTTTGTAGAGTTTTCTCCACACTTCACGGTCGGCCTCGTAAGAGTCCTCCTCGTCGGCCATGTAATCCTGGTAGATCTGGCTTTGCTCCACGATGGTGCATAATTTTCTTACAAACTCGATGTCTTCGGCCCATGAGAGTTTTTGCTCATCGGCGAAATCGAGCAGCATGAGGTTGTCTTCCAGTTGCCTAGCAAACCTATTGTCGACGAACTTTGTACTTGGCGGCTCCGTTCCTTCCCTACCGGCCCTTGTGGTTGCCACTTCCACACGATGCCTCATCTCCTTTGACACAGCTACGACGAGCATCAGCATGTAGTTGTAGAGCGAGTATGCCATTGACAGGCTGTATATCAGTTCGTTCTCAGCTTTGGTAAGGTTATTGCTTCCATTCTGATAGTATGCATAGGTTAACTGAACGATTTTAATCCTTATTAATTCCCTGTTTATCATATGAAAATGAGAAATTTGACGTTTGCGTGTTTTAGTTTTGCGAAACAATGATGCAAAAATAAGGTTTTTTCGCGTTATTTGCAAGAAATCTTCTTAAAATATGGTTGTTTTTTGGATTTTTTCATCATTTGGTTTCTATTGTTCGGAAATATTTGATTACCTTTGCACCGCTTTTTTGCACACCGACGCACTAAAAGTATCGTGTGATGGTGAATTAAGCAATCCAATCACTTAATTTAGAGTAACACAAAATTAAAGAAAATGAAAGAAATCAGTTTGAAAGGCCAGAAGCGTGCAGACACCGGCAAGAAGGCCACCAAGCAATTGCGTAAAGACGGTTTCGTGCCTTGCAACCTTTATGGTGAGACCAAGGACGAGAATGGCAAACCCAAGGCCATAGCATTCGCCATTGCCACCACCGACCTGCGCAAGGTGATCTACACTCCCCATGTCTACGTGATCAACCTTGACATCGACGGCGAGCATCACACCGCCGTGATGAAGGAGTTGCAGTTCCACCCCACCACCGATGCATGCTTGCACATCGACTTCTATGAGATCAATGAGGAGAAGCCATTGACCATCGGCATTCCCGTACATCTCGTTGGCCTTGCACAAGGTATCCGCGATGGTGGCCGTATGAACCTCTCCATCCGCAAGATCGAGGTTACCGCTCCTTACCGCCAGATTCCCGAGCAACTCGACGTCGACGTCACCGAACTTCGCATTGGCAAGAGCATCAAGGTTGGCGACCTGAACTTCGAGGGTCTTGAATTCGCCACCAGCAAGGAAGTTGTGGTATGCTCTGTGAAGATGACCCGTGCCGCTTCGAAGGCCGCCGCTACAGAGACCGAAGAGGAAAGCGCCGAGGAGTAATCTCTTACTCGCATTGAGCTGCGAAAAGAAGAAGAGCAATGGACAAATACCTGATTGTGGGTCTTGGCAACCCCGGAAGGGAATATGCAGAGACCCGTCACAACATAGGTTACATGGTATTGGACGCCTTCGCCAAGGCGTCCAATATTGTTTTCGACGACCGCCGTTACGGCTACGTGGCAGAGACCTCGTTGAAAGGGCGCAAGCTCTACCTGCTGAAGCCCACCACCTATATGAACCTCAGCGGCAATGCCGTACGCTATTGGTTGAACAAGGAAAACATCGACGAGTCACGCATGCTGGTGGTGGTCGACGATATCTCCCTTCCCCTCGGTGCGCTGCGCCTGAAGGCGAACGGCAGTGCCGGCACCCACAACGGCCTGGGGCACATCCAGCAACTCATCGGCCAGCAATATGCCCGCCTGCGTGTGGGCATCGGCAATGACTTTCCCCGCGGCAGCCAGGTGGACTATGTGTTAGGGTGTTTCAGCGACGAAGAGCGCAAAATCCTCCAACCCGGCATCGACACCGCCGTAGACATCATCAAAAGTTTCGTGCTTGCGGGTGTCAACATCACGATGAACCAATACAACAAGCGCAAGCTTTCCCCACCACCATCATCCGAGACGAGCAATGAACAGCAACAATGAGGCAAGGATAGACAAATGGCTGTGGGCTGCCCGCATCTTCAAGACGCGGTCGATAGCAGCCGAGGCCTGCAAGAACGGTCGTGTGACCATCGGCGGGATGAACGTCAAGCCATCCCGCCCCGTCAAGGTGGGCGAGGTGGTCGACGTGAAGAAGCCTCCGGTGACCTATTCGTTCCGCATCCTGAAATGCATAGAGAACCGAGTTGGCGCCAAACTCATCCCCGAGATTTATGAGAATGTGACCGACCCGAAGCAATACGAGATTTTGGAAATGAGCCGCATCAGCGGTTTTGTGGACCGCGCCCGCGGCACCGGCCGTCCGACAAAGAAAGACCGTCGCCAGATGGAAGCGTTTGTAGAGCCTGCACTCTTCGGCTTCTTTGACGACGACGAGGATGAAGAGTGAGAACTTTAATAAAAAACCGGCCATCGATTGATGACCGGTTTTTTATGATGAAGTTAAATAGATAAGAAGTTAGTGAAGTTAAAGAAGTTATCGCTTCGCTAGAAGTTAAAGACATTAGCCTTGCTGAGTTTGGAACTAATGTCTCTAACTTCTCTAACTTCTTTAACTTCTTTAACTTCTCTAACTTCTTTAACTTCTCTAACTTCTCTAACTTCTTTAACTTCTCTAACTTCTCTAACTTCTTTAACTTCTCCTGACTTCGGGAATGCGTCACCCAAAATACCGTTTGAGGTCAAATAGCGGCTTGATGGCACGCTGTTCATCTGTTAGGAAGAGGGTCTTGGTCTGT
>CADADN010000022.1 GCA_902786665.1 uncultured Prevotellaceae bacterium
TCTCTATCCCGATGCGGCATCTGCCGACTCCCTCAATTTCTCTTACGACGAGAAGTCCCTGCAGGTAATAGAGAACAATGAGAACGAATGGAAGGTGACAGGCGTTGGGGACAAAGAACTCATCATTGCTAAGAATGAAGCAGACAAAACACTCTACATCAAGGAGTCTCACGGGGTCTTCGCCTATCCCGACACCCTGTTCACGATGGCAAAAGGGACAGGATGGTATGACAAAAACCTCAACGACAAACAAAACGCAGAGCGCCTATCAGACAAAGAATTCATCAGTTGGATGAACAAAAAGGTGCTGAAAGGCATGAAAGACCTTATACAGGTAACAAAGGCAACATCAGTTGAAGGACCCAACCAATCGGGAGACTGTTGTTATAGTGGCGAAAGGATTTGCACCGTCGTCGTAGCTAACCTTGGCGACAGGGATATAGCAGGAGATGAATACGCAGTATATGCACAAGAGAAATGGGTTTATCGACAATGGTATGATTATGCAGATGGTTATGATTATTATGATACTCCAGAGAAAGGCAAAACCAAGACGTTGACAGGAAAGCCGATTCCTGCACATGGAACCGTGACATATACTTGGAATGGACATGGATACACTTTTTGTGAATTGGAATCATATGAAGACTTTAAGTTGAAAGCCTCGGTCTCATTGCTATCCAAAGGAGAGAATTCTGCCAAGAGCCAGATGCATTTCACAGGCAAGGAATATGAAGAATATCTTGCAGAAAAAAACAAACAAAACTAAGGAACTGTTACACTAAGTAGGTGCTCAAAATTAGATAACTGCAGTTTCTCACCTTGAAGACCGAAAGCCATCAAGAGAAACTTCAGTACGCAAATCCCCTCCCCTCTCCAGGGTCAGGTCTTGTGCCTGACCGCAAAAGGAGCAAGGGTGGGGCTTTGATAAATAGTGCCAAAAAAGTGAAACAACATATTGAACACCCAAATTTGAAAGTCGAGCAATTGCATAAACTTGAATGCAAAAGAGAGCAAAGCTATGCAAATGATAACAAAGCTATGCAAATGATAGCAAAGACAACAGATAATGATAATGATTATGATTATTGATAATGATTATGATTATTGATAATGATTATGATTATTGATAATGATTTTTATAAAGAATGAAAAAAGAAAAAAGAAACTTCTCCTAGGGAGAAGAAAAGAAAAAAATAATTTTTCTTTGACGCTCGCGCACAGAAAATTCAAAAAATCTTTCGACCTACAAAGTTAAGGTGCGGTTGATATTTGATGAACAACCTACGCCAAGAGGTTGGTGCACACCCGTCATCTTCATCATAGTGCTCACGATGTAACTTTAGGGGGCGACATCCTCCGAGCGTTGGGAAGGAGCCGTGTTTGTATGTATACTCTGCGACTATATGGGATGGCTCATCTCAAATGCCGCAGTGGCTACCGCATAGTTGAGATATCTTATTGGACATGGTCATATTTTTTGCCGTCCCATTTATATAAATACACGTCTGAAAAAAGCAAGTCGGGCATGCCTTTTGTCTTAGATTTCAAGATGGCACATTTCTCACCTCCACCAGCGTCTGTTCTCCTGCCATTCGACCAAATAATTGTCATGGACATCGACTCACCCCAATTGAAAGCATGACTTGTGTCTGATATGAATTCGAGCGTTTCGTTTACGCCATCGCCATCCAAATCAAAGTATTTCCTTGCGTATGCTCCATAACCATCTGAACGCTCTTCAAAACTACTTTCAGGCAGGTCTCCAACATTATCAACCCCGAAAATATCGACCATTGTATAAGTCATCACTGCCTCAGTACTGGCAGAATTGCTATCATCAATCAATTGTACTTCACCATCATTGAAGACATACGTTTTGGTGTTGATGCCCCTCTTGCAAACAATATAGTATTTCCCATCTCTTAAGACGGCTTTAGGATCTTCATTCCAAATATCATCATCCAACAGTATTTGTTCCAATTCCTCTTCTGCTATGTCATAATACACAAGACTATATTGAGTAGATTCTATACCATTTCCCCCTGTCCACACTTGTATCAAGCATTCATTATTTCCATCGCCATCATAGTCGTGTTCGTCTAATATCTTAACATACCCAGATTCACCAATATCGGACGTTACTTGTTTCCCATCCACAAGAACTGTAAAGAGACGGTCAAACCAATAAGAATCAAGATGCAACCAAGAATCTTTGGTTTTGACAAGTTTATAACCTTTCACATTCACATTCAGTATTTGACTTAAATCATTGAGAGCATTGATGGCTGTTTCATTCCCTTGCGCAGCAGACTTGCTTAACCAATTCTTAGCACTGGAAAAACTTTGGTTCACGCCAACACCCTTCCAATAGCAATTACCCAGATTATATTGAGCATCTGCATCACCCTGTTCCGCCGCCTCACGATAATACGACACAGCCGTTGAGATGGATTGAGGGACACCATTACCATAATAATAGCAATTGCCAAGATTGTTTTGTGCAGAAACATCACCTTGCTTCATCGCCTTGCTGTACCATGACACCGCCTTTTCATAATCCTGGGCTACTCCATGACCGTAGTAATAACAATTGCCAAGATTGTTTTGAGCAGAAGCATTGTCTTGCTCCACCGCTTTCTTAAACAATTCAAAAGCCTTGGAATAATCATTGTCATTGTAATATTGCAATCCCTGCTTTGTCATTTCCACAGCCTCAGCGAAGAGTTCCTTCTGATGAGGGCTATAATCCACAAAAGTCCCTTTCCGGTCGATAACAGACTCTTTGTTGTCTATCATCACTATGGCCTGCCCATCGGCAAAGTCCTGCAATACTTGCTTATATTGAGGCGTGATAGCAATCGTTCCTTCTTGATTGACAAATCCGTAGACACCATTTTTCTCTATCATAGCCATGCCGTCGGACATTTCACCCGTGGTAATTGTTTTCTCATCAACATTCTCACGAATGAACTTGCTTGAAAAATTTTCCGTCTCATAGATAGTTGTGGTGGTTTGACCAACAGGAAAACCATGTTGGAATGTACCTTCTACAAAAACTATCTTACTGTTACCAGAAAGGACGTATCCCACGCCATTGCCGTCAATATACCCGTTGCTCACCAGCCCACTCCATTTGACATCATTAAAAGCCTGGAAAAGGTTGGCGCTGTTCCATCCCATAAAAAAATATCCCCTGCCTTCTGCCTGAACTTTCGTTAAGAAACCGGCATCGTTTTGTTTGATATTACTGTATACAAACGATGGATATTCCTCTTTAGGGAGAAATTCAAAAGTTTCCACAGTCAGGTCTTTGTCACCAAAACGACTGATCTGTTTATCGGTGGAAGCACCTACAAGATATCCATTAATGCGAGCATACTCCTTCAAATCCTCTAATTTCAATTTCTTTTCCCCCTTGTTATGAATAACATAGAAACTATTTGGGTTCCGGCCGGCTGCAAGAGCTTTTTCGAATATTTTTTTCTGTGCATGGCAAGTCATGCACAGCATTGAAATGACAAGTAAGATAAAACTTCTTTTCATGATGGTATGAGATTATGAATTGTTTACTATTCTGACATCAACATATTTTCGGGGCCAAGCATCAAGAGGAGAGACGAACAATATCTTCTTTGTTTGCATCTCCTCTTGCGACTGTTGGGTTAAAGCCCATAGATTTCAGCGAGTTTTAGCTGCAGGTCTTCTCCTCGAAGGTCACAGGCCACAATGCGCCCCTCGGGGTCGAGCAGCACATTCGAAGGGATGGCCATGATACCGTATGCCTCAGCGGCGGCACTCTCCCAGCCTTTCAGGTCGGACAGTTGAATCCAGTCCATACCAAGCGACTTGACAGCCGATTTCCAGGATGCATCATTATTGTCGAACGACACACCGACAATCTCGTACCCCTTTTTGTGGTATTTCACATACCCTTCCACCACATTGGGCATTTCCTGTCGGCATGGACCGCACCAACTGGCCCAAAAATCCACCAACACATAGTTGCCTTTGCCACACCACTCGCTCAGGCTGTGTGGCTGCCCGTCCAAATCGTTCATTGTCAAATCGGCAAACATTTTCCCAGGACGTTTTTTCTCCAAACCATCAAATTGTTGCTTCACGATTTCCATATAAGGATGGTCTTTGTAAAGTGCGGAGGCACTCATATAAGGTGCCAACTGGTCATAGTTGAGTTCCATGCACATCTCCGGCAGATAGGCAATGGGTACCAAGGTGTTTTTGTAATCGTCGAGCACCTCCAGCCGTTGCAGCGTGCGCTTTTTCATCAGGTGTGTGGCTTGTTGCTGCATCTCAACCATATTCTCGGGGGTGGCAATCTCCTGTAGATGCATAATACCCTCCATCACCTTCTGGTCGATGACATCAAGTCGGTTGTCGCATTGCGCAATCTGTTGGTTGAGCGGGGAGCCTTGCAATGAGCGCTCAATAAGATTGACCTCCACCGGTGTTCCATCATTGAAGAAAGGCATATAATAGCCTGTGTTTCCCACCGCCAGTACATCATGTAAAAATCCGTCGACTGTATACGTGGCTTCGCCTTTGGTGGCAGTCACCGTGGTTTTGGGCTTCATTCCATTGGGCGACATCTGGTATATCGTCACTGTGGCGACAGAGTCGGGGCATATGATTTTCACTTGTTGCTTCACTTGTGCCTGGGCAGCAACAACAATCACAAAAGTTATCAGGATGACAAAAAACCGTTTCATTTTCTATTGCTTTTGTTTTACTGCGCAAAAATAAGAAAAAAACGGGATATCATATTCTTGTGTTGGCTTTTTTTTCATTTTTGTATAGTAGGGTGTCCAATCTGTTGCACCTCATCATATCCCGCGCTCGGTTTGGACGAGCCAAGCGGCAAAGCCGAGCGCGGGATAAATTGAACACGTGATATTGGACACCCTGTTTCGCAAATAAGGGAAAATGAAGTATGCAAAAGGTGGCACATCATTCCACCCCCAAAAAAGTGAGCATATGCCCCTTTAACTCCTCCCCCTCTGCCCGAGAGGGAGTGGCCGCAGGCCGGGGGCGAGGGAGAACTCCCCTTTAACTCCTGAAAGACAAGTAAACATATGTCCCTTTAACTCCCCTTTAACTCCTCTTTAACTCCCCATTAACTCCTCTTTAACTCCCCTTTAACTCCCCTTTTTTTTATTATTGGTATTAGATTTTGCATATGAAGTTGCTCTTTATAGTCAAACAGAGCAAAAATCAAAATCAATAACAATAAAAAAGCTACCATTATGAAAACGAGATTTTTCCTTACGATTATCGCTGCCGCTTTTATGGCAACCAGTGTTTCAGCACAGAGTGACTACTTCCTTGAGGGTTTTGACCCCATTGACTACATCGAATATGAAGGGCACACGGCAGCCGTCTTCGATATGGACGACGACGAGGAAGGGGATTACATGATTGTTGATGCCGACGACTCCGAAGACTTGTCCGCAGAAGACCTTATAGTATCTCTCGAAGATGGTTCTTACATCACCATTGCAGAGTTGATGGAATTGGATGAAGATGAGCCCGAGCATTTCATCGAAGGTGACGAGGTGCTTTCCTACGACGAGTTTGATGGTCACGAAGCAGCCAACATCGACCTGGATGACGACGGCGAAGTGGATATGACGATTGTAGATGCCGACGACTCCCGCGACTTCTCCGATGCCGACATCGTGATTGACTACAACGACGGAACTGTCAACACCGTAGGTGAATTGATTGGTGAGGACTACGACGAAGAGGAATAAGCCATACCATAAGAAGAATATTGCAAAGTAAAGACATGGATATCCTAAAAAAGACATCAAAGGCACAGGGGCGCAACCTCCTGTGCCTTTGACTTTTATATACTCTTTTAATCTTGTCATCAACTCTGCTTCCCATGAGACTGTTGGAAATGACTTTCTTGCCATCAAAAAGACGCACTATGGCAAAATGACATCCTTTTTCGAATGTCGGACATTATATTTGCACCGTTTTCCATCAGCCATGTCATAATGACAAGATAAATCACTAAAAGCCATGAAAAGTCAGCCTGCCCATACCGTCAGCGATGCCAAGAATTTCATCATGCATCAAAACATCATCCGAATGTCCTCCCATCTGAGCAATGAAGACCTCGGACAACTCGTCAGATATTTTTTTCTCTATGCAGAAAACGGTCAGATGCCTGACGAAGAACAAAACCTCACCATAGCCATCATCTTCAACGAGTGGCGCATCCAATTCGAATCCGACAAGGAAAGATATGAAGCCGTGAGCCAGAAACGGAGGGAAGCGGGTCGCAAGCGATGGAACAAGGCACACGACTCAGCAACGGCAGTTCCCGTATCTCTCGTGCCTCCCGTATCTCCCAAATCGGACGAAGTCACCGTCACCACACCGATGGAAAACGATGACAAATCGGACGAAGTTACCGTCACCACACCGATGGAAAACGATGACATAGGGACGCCCTCTTCATCTACCGCGGAAGTGAAGAAAAAAGCCAAGGGCCCTCCCGCGACCTGGCAGCACGGAGAACAGACTTCTACCAGAGCATCCTTCCCTATGTAGACCTATACGACCGTGAGATGCTCAGATTGAAGATTGACCTGCGGTCGAAGTAGCTCACGTTCGGCAGACTTCAAGCAAGCTTGGTCTGCTCTCGCTCAATCGCAACTTTGAAGATTATCGTGTGCAAAAGGCTATCCGCATTTAATTTTCAATCTTCATTTTTCAATCTTCAATCTTCAATTTTCAATTTTCAATCTTCAAAGTCTTCTCGCTTCCAGCAAGTGCTCCACGAGGAAGAGGTCTTCGGCATAGGTCACCTTGATGTTGGTCTTCTCCCCCTCCACGATATGCACGGGCACTTCGGGAAGGTATTTGAGCACCACGCCGCAATCATCGGTGGTGACAAATCCGGGGTCTTGCAAGGCGATGTCATAGGCACGGCGTATCACACCTCGCTTGAAACCCTGCGGGGTCTGTGCATTGCGCAACATCCTTCTGGGAGGGACATGGGCGATGCAATCGTTGTCGTCCACCTCCAAGATGGTGTCTGTCGTAGGCACCGCCACCCCCACGGCCCCACACGTGTCAAGAGCACGTATGCAGTCGGCGATGATGCGGTGGTTCACCATGGGGCGCACGGCATCGTGGAAGAGCAGGTTGTCGGCATCGTCGGCATAGGCGGCCAGCGCAGCGAGACTCGAGTCATAACGCTCCTTTCCACCCGGCAGCACCTTGGCCACCTTTTGATAATGCCCGGCAGCCACCAATCCCTCCACCACGGGGATGCAATCGGCACGGCTGACGACGGCGATTTCGTCAATCAATGGAGAAGTCTCGAAAACATCGAGCGTATGCTCCAGGATGGTCTTTCCTGCCACCTCCAACAATTGCTTGGGTTTTCCACCCCCCAGGCGGGAACCACTTCCCCCTGCAAGAACAATAGCGATATTCATGGTTGTCAATAATTCAGGAGTTAAAGGGGAGTTAAAAGGAAGTTAAAGGGGAGTTAAAGGGACAATTGTCATGCAAATAGAGCGCTAAGTCAAACTTGCTTGCTTTACCAAGATGCAGCCTAAAATCAAGCAAAGCTCAAATGATCACGTAGACAATAATGTCATCCATACTTCTTTAACACCTTCTTCACACCTATGTTTTTTCCTAATTTGCGAAAGTTGAGTCAATGAATTACACCCTTAAGGACAGGGGCATTTTTTCATTTGCAAAAGTAGGAAAAAAAACACACCAAGCCAAAAAAAAAGCACTCTTGTTGGAGGTTCGTTTTTTTTTGACTATTTTTGCCTACGCAATTGCAATCCTTTCACTTTTCCAAAACGCCAAGCATATGTCGAAAAAGTATGATGAATTACTCAAGGCCCTTCAGGAATTACTGAAAAAGATGGGTATTGATATTGACAATCTCAGCGAAGAGCAAATAGAAGCACTTCAAAAAATGAGCGAAGGAAATTATAACGTCGCCGATATGATGGATGACAGATGGCATGACTACCCTTTGCCCGACTACAGCAAACTGTCCAAACCCATCGCCGAATGGTTGCAGCCCATGGCACTGTTTGAAGACTCCTCCGGCATCTTCGAAATATGCGAAGAAGCGGAGAAAGTGGCTTCGCAGATGGAGCGGCAACAAGTGATTGACGACCTGCGGAATTTCATCCATGCCTATCTCGCCTACCTCTACGACGACGAGCTTGAGACCTTCGACAACTACGACAATTTCAAGAGCCTGTTCTCCGCTTTCCGACTCATCTCGCGCCTCAATCTCACCGAACTCCTTGACGACGTGCTTGAGACACTAAAGCAGCCCTATAAAATCCTCGACCATATCTACCTCTCCGGCAACGACTTCGTAGGGACGATCATCCTTCATGACATCGGCAAAGGACAAATGGACAAGCTGGAGGCCTTCCTACAAGAGTCAGGATACATACCCATGGCGAAACCCATCGTCTTCGACGCCTTGGCATTCACCTACAAGTATGAGCCAGCACTACGGCTCAAAGCCTTGCACCACATCAACAACTACCTGAACAGATGTTTGCAGATTGGGCTGGGCGGCGGCGATGTGTCCAACGTCAGCCACTACGCCAACACCCTTGCCTGGGTGCACGCAAAAGAAACCCTCCCGTTGCTGAGGAAAATATACGAAAGTCTCTATATCCCCAGCATCGAAATTGACGGCATGGAAGAGGTGGAAGACATCATGAACAACATGGAAATGGAACTTGAAGTCATCACCCCCACTACCATCGACGAAGCACTCCAAATCATATCGGAGTATGACGATGATGACGAGGACTGGGATGATGAAGACGAAGATGACGAGGACTGGGATGAAGAAGATGAAGAAGTAGAAGAAGAAGAAGAAGAAGATGATGATGACGAGGAAGACGAGGAAGACGATGATGATGATGAAGACGATGATGAAGACGATGAAGACGATGAAGACGATGAAGATGGCGACGTGGACGTGGACGAGGACTGGGATGATGAAGATGATGAAGATGATGAAGACGAGGAGTTGGATGAAGACAACATGGAAAATCTCAACTTCCTTTTCGACCCTGACTTCGAAATGAGACAATGCCAACTCCAAGTCACCCTTCAAGGCACCCTCCATCAGATGGCTCGCCTGTTGAAAGTACCATCCAACATCTACCTGGACAGCCTGGCGCAGTTCATCCTTATTTCCTTGTCATGGAGCGAAACAGACACCTGTTGGTTTGAAACTCCCCATGAGATATACACCGACATTTTCCCGGGTCTCATACCCAACAATAAGAAAAAGAAGGAATTGTTCGAATTGGACGCCAGCATTCTGGAGGACCTCTTCACACCAAGCAAAAACAAAGTCACTTTCATTGTCAAGGAAGGCGACACACCATGGGTATTCGACATCAAACTGAGCAAAACAGACCATTATTTCGAAGACGATAAATCATACGTCGAACTTCTTAAAGCCAAAGGCCCCGCCCCGGCATCAAGCCTGGACACCATGGAAGAATACGAGAACAACCTTGCCGAAGGAGAACTCGAACTGCCAGACATCGAAAGCATCAACAAAGAAATGAAAGACTTAGAAGATAGCATGTTATGAAAACCATCAACCCAACAAAGGCCCTGACCGTCATCCTGACAGTTCTCGCCACACTCACCACAAGCGCCACATGGGCAGCCGACCAGAAAACCCTTCCCGCCAACGACAACGGCATCACCTACACCGGCAGGGTGGCCATCAACAGCGACGGCTCCGTCAGCTATGACTGGACAGGCGTCTACATGCAAACCGACTTCACGGGTGGGTATTTCGCCATAGAAGCCTCCGAACAAGGCTCTTCGTGGCACAACCTCTTCATCGACGGGAAATGGGTGAAGAAACTGCAAATCACCGGCAGCACACCACAACGCATCGTACTCGCAGAGAAGTTGGGAAAGGGCATACACCGACTCAGGCTGCAGAAATGCACGGAGGGACAATACGGATGCACCACCATCCACCAAGTGGTGATTGCAAAGGGAGCCTCCCTGCAACCCGTGGAGCGCAAGCAACGGATGATAGAAGTCTATGGCGACTCCTACACCTGCGGCTATGGCACTGAAAGCAACAAAGCCAACGACCCCTTCCGACTCGAGACAGAGAACTGCGACAAGGCATACGGCTGCATCATCGCCAGGTATTTCGATGCCGACTACGCCCTCACCGCCCACTCGGGACAAGGCATGGTGCGCAACTGGGCCGACCCCAAGCAAATCTCCGACATCAACATGTCGACACGCTACACCAGGGTCTTCGATGACCACGGAACACAACCCTACCCCTTCGACCGCTACCACCCGCAACTGGTCATCATCAACCTCGGCACCAATGACTTCTCGCCCACAGCCATCCCCACCGACGAGCAATACACCAACGCCTACCTGAAGATGATAGAAACCATCAAAAACCAATACCAAGGCGTGAAAATCCTCTGCGTCACTCCACATTCCGCCAGCAGATACCTACAAGCCTGCCTCCAACTGCTCAAGGAGCGAGTGGCCGGCATGCCCGATGTCTACATGGCCAACCCCTTGAGCGACATGGTCACCGTGGAGCACGACATGGGCGCCGACTGGCACCCCAACTACCAAGGCCAGCGCAAAATCGCCATGTCACTCATCCCGCAAATCTCAGCCATCATGGATTGGAGCCTCACCGACAAGGTGGTGGAATAAGACCTCTCACCCCACCGACGACATGAAAACCTCACTCACAATCCTCGCACTCGCTTTCGCACTTGCCGCCACCGGCCAGACCATGGACAAAGGGAAGAAGGCGCCGAGAGCGATGAACTACCATCCCGACCAAGGGCAAATCGTCTGCGTCAACGGCAACAACCGCTACACCAGGGCCTTGTATGGTGCCAACACACGCCAGCGGCTCGAAACCAGCGACCGACCCGTCTTCGCCTCCTACGACAGAGACAACAGCCTCAACATCACCTTCCTCATAGAAACCGACGGAAGGCTGCAACCCCTCGACTCCACCTCCTTCTGCGAAGCCAGATACGAAGGTGGCATGAGAAGCTACACTCTCGGCGACAAGCTCTGGCAAGGCGGACAAGTGAGCCTCACCGCCATGGCCACCTTCTCCCAGGAAGGAGCCATCTGGAAATTCCGCACCGACGGGTTCCCCACTCCCCCAGCCCTCCACGCCGTGGTGAAGAAGTTGAAAAAGCCCAAGATGACCCGTGAGGGAGACTATGGCCTGGAGCCCCGCAGCAGTTACGAAGGTGCCGGCCTCCCCTTGCAAACCCTCACCTGGGTGTGCGACAGCGACAGCGCCACCTACATCCTACTCACCCCCGACCGTCAACTTGTCGTCGACACCCTCGGCGAACAACATTACCAAGAAGAGGAAGCCACGAGACAGGAACTCATCTCAAGACTGCGCATCGTCACCCCCGACCCCTACATCAACACCTTGGGAGCCAACCTCGCAGCCGCCGCCGACGGGTTGTGGGACGGAAACACATGGCTCCACGGCTGCATAGGATGGCGCACACCACTGGCCGGATGGCGCGCCGCATACGTGGCCGACGTATTAGGCTGGGACGACCGCGCACGCTCACACTTCGACGCTTATGCCAGAAGCATGGTGACCAACGTCCCGCCCGTAAAGCCGCACCCCTCGCAAGACAGCCTCCGCAACCTCGCAAGGGCAGAGGAGAAATGGGGCACGCAGATGTACAGCAACGGCTACATCTGCAAACTGCCCAACGACAACACGAAGATGAGCCACTATGACATGAACCTCAACTACTTCGACGAACTGCTATGGCATTTCTGCTACGACGCAGACCCGGAGTACATGCGACAGATGTGGCCATACATCAAACTCCACCTGGAATGGGAGAAGCGCAACTTCGACCCCGACGGCGACCATCTCTACGACGCCTACTGCTGCATATGGGCCAGCGACGCACTCTACTACAACGGAGGGGCGGTGACACACTCCTCAGCCTACAACCATCGAGGCAACCTGCTGGCGGCACGCATCGCCGAAATCATCGGTGAAGACCCCACGCCCTACCGGCAAGAAGCCGAAGCCATCCTCCAGGCAATGAACAAGAGGCTATGGGTCAAGGAAGAAGGGCATTGGGCTGAATACCAAGACCTCATGGGACTGAAACGGTTGCACGACAGTGCCGCCCTATGGACCATTTACACCCCCATCGACTGCGGCGCATGCTCCCACCGGCAGGCATGGGAGGCCACGCTGTACGCCGACAGGCATTTCCCGCACATCCCCGTGGAATGGAGCGACGGAAAGACACCGGCAACAGACTCGGACAACCAGCACTACACCCTCAGCACCAGCGACTGGCTGCCCTATGACTGGAGCACCAACAACGTCGCCCACGAGGAGGTGATGAACATGGCCCTCGCCTATTTCATCGCCGGAAGGAGGAACGAAGGGTTCCGCCTGCTCAAAAGCGACATCCTCGATGGTATGTTCCTCGGCGCGTGCCCGGGCAATTTCGGGCAAATCAGCTATTACGACAAGGCGCGCAGCGAAGCCTACCGCGACTTCGGCGACAACATCGGCATCTCGGCACGAGCCATCGTCAACGGACTCTTCGGCATACGCCCCGACGCACTCAACGGACAATGCATCATACAATACTCCCTGCCCGACGAATGGAACGAAGCCAGCGTGGAGACACCATACCTGCAATACGACTTCCACCGCGAAGGCAACCGACTCACCTACCACGTGTGTCAGCATTTCAAGCAACCCCTCGACATCATCATCAGAGTAGGTGTGGGAGAAGGGAAGTTCGTCGACTTCAGAGGCACCAACGGCAACGAGCAAACCATCACCGCCGACCTCTCCAGATGGGGAATGCCCACTGAGCCTTCGGCACAAGAGTTCGTTGGCTACCGCAACGACGACACCGACATCGACCTCGCAGGCCTGGCAGACTTCATCGAGGGGACTCGGCAAACCACCATCGATCTGAGCAAACTCTTCAACGCCAACGTCGACGACATCTTCAAAAACGAATACCTTTCGCCAAGACCACCTTACACCACGCTCGAAATCCCCAAGCAAGGCATCGGGCAATGGTGCCTGCCCGACCGTACGGCACACATCGAGGACGACGGCCTCAGGGCGAAAGTCAACAAGGGATTGTTCGACACAGGCATCGGCGTCATCTTCCGCACACCCGCCGAAGGACACAACATTGTATACACCTCGCTGTGGGACAACTACCCCGACAGCATCACCGTCAACCTCAAGGGCAAGGCTTCATATGCCTGTCTGCTACTCGCAGGAAGCACCAACAACATGCAAAGCCGCATCGACAACGGCATCATCGTCGTGGAATACCAAGACCTCACCACCGACACCCTCCACTTGGTGAATCCCATCAACTGGTGCCCCATCGAACAAGACTACTACATCGACCAACTCGCCTTCTCAACGGCACCGCTGAGACCATACAGGGTGCACTTGGGAAGCGGAGCCGTCTCAAGGCATATCAGCGAAGTGGCATCCACGGGAAGTTTCAGCAATTCCGTTCCCGGCAACCCCGACAGCGCAGAGCCACGACTCATCGACTGCGGGGCGGCGGAAATACTCAAGATGCCACTCAACCCTGAGAAAAAGCTCAAGAAACTCACCCTACGCACCCTCTCCAACGACGTGGTCATAGGGCTCATGGCCGTCACGCTCACCAGATGACAATGGAAGATTACAAGTCCCCATAAACCCCATAAACCCCATAAACCCCATAAAGTTTTCACCCACCCATGCACCCCTTACACAGCGACACACCACTGCCACCGAGGATGAACAGCCCCATGGGGTATGTCCCGCACCCTCTCTGCATCGCAGCCGCAGAAGAGGTGCAACGGCACATCCTCGCCCATGAGGAATGGTCGGAGGATGCCAACCAAGGGAAGATGTTCGGTGTGCTCGTGGTGGAAGACGAGTCAGGAAGCCTGGGATTCCTCGCCGCCTATTCAGGACTGTTGGCCAACCGCAACGACTGGGCGTATTTCGTGCCCGCCGTCTTCGATTTCCAACAACCCGGCGGACACTTCAAGTGCGAGGAAGCGGAAATATCCGACATCAACAACCAAGTGACCCTCCTCGAACAAAGTCCACTGCTCCATCGGCGACGCACCCTCCTTCAACAAGCGAAAGCCGCCATGGAAGACGACTTGAAAAGATGGAAAGCACAAACCGCCGCCGCCAAGCAGCGGCGCGACGCCATGAGAAGCGGCACCATCCCATGCACCATGACCGATGAGGAGATGCTCCGTGAGAGCCAATGGATGAAGGCCGAGACAAGACGGTTGCGGCAACGTCACGAGCAGGCCATCGCCCTTTTGCAAGGCAAGGTGGAAGCCATGGAAGCCGAAATCAACAAGTTGAAAATGCTGAGACGCCAAAAGTCTGACACGTTGCAAAAATGGCTCTTCGACCAATTCCGCATGCTCAACGCCCTGGGCGAGGAGCGCACCCTCACCGACATCTTCAAAGACACCACGGCAGGAGTACCACCATCAGGCGCGGGAGAATGCTGCGCCCCGAAACTATTGCAATACGCCTACATACATCACCTCCACCCGCGATGCATCGCAGAATTCTGGTGGGGAAAACCGTTGGAAGGCGAGGTCAGGCAGCACTTGCATTTCTATCCGGCATGCAGAGGGAAATGCCTGCCCATCCTCCAACACATGCTCCTCGGACTTGACGTGGAAGAGCCTCTGCAACCCACTCCCGTGGAGGCCGCACCCTGCATCGTCTTCGAGGACGAAGACCTCGTTGTGGTCGACAAGCCACATGGCATGCTCTCCGTGCCAGGAAAAACCGACACCACCTCCGTCTATGACTTCGTGAAGCATCACTGTCCACAAGCCGAAGGCCCCCTCATCGTACACCGGCTCGACATGGACACTTCGGGGCTGATGGTGGTGGCGAAGACCAAGCAAGCCCACCAAAGGCTGCAAGCACAATTCAAGAACCATGCCGTGGAAAAGACCTATGTGGCGAGACTGCAATCGCCACTGCCGGAAAGCAAGCCACACGAAGGCACCATCAACCTGCCATTGAGACCCGACCCTACAGACCGCCCACGGCAGTTGGTGGACCCGGCACATGGGAAACCCGCCATCACCCACTATGAGATGACAGGCCCAGACACCGTGCTGCTGCATCCGAAAACCGGCAGGACACATCAGTTGCGTGTGCATTGCGCACATCCTCAAGGACTTGGCACCCCCATCAAGGGCGACCCGCTCTACGGCACCGCTGCCAACCGCCTCCACCTCCATGCCGCCGTCATCACCTTTGAGCATCCCACGACAAAAAAAAGGCTCACCTTTGAAAGCAAGCCTGATTGGAGCAAAGACCAACAAGGTCCTCCCCTATAAAATCCTATTATCTCCTATCACCTCCTACAGCAGATACAAGTAATTCTCCAGAGGGATGCCACGATTCTTGTCTACGTTGTCCTTGTTGAGTTCTATCAGCAAAGCCACGGCGTCCATCGCCTTGCGCGTGCTGGCAACCAAGGAGTCACCCTTGAGCAAATGCCCTATCAACACAGCAGAGAAAATGTCGCCCGTGCCGGGGAAATGCACCGGAATCTCCGTATATTCCAGTTTGAGATATTCCTTGGAATGGTGGTTGTAACCCACCACGCAATGCTTGCCATCCACCAACATGCTCGTAATCAACACCGACTTGGAACCCATTTTCCTCAAACTGTCAACCAGTTGGAAAGCCTCCTGCTCACCGACACCCTCCGGGTGATAGTCCACACCGGTGAGATAGCAAGCCTCCGTATAGTTGGGATAGCAAAGATGAGCCACCGTGAGCATCTCCTGCATGCTGCGGATGGTGTCGGGCGTGACACCGTTGTACAGCTTGCCCTCGTCACCCATGATGGGGTCGACGAAAATCACCGTACCGTTGGCAGCCTGTTCCAGGCAGTATTCCGAGACGATGCGCGCCTGTCGCTCCGAAACGATGAACCCGGTGGCTATGGCATCGAAACGGAATCCCAGTTCCTTCCACACGGGGAAGACACCGGTGATGTAGTCGGTGGTGTCGAGAATGTTGAATTTCCCATAATCCAACGTATTGGAAACCAATGCCGTAGGCAGATTATACACAGGCAGTCCCATATAGGAAAGGATGGGCAGCATGGCAGCCGTCGCCACCTTGCCATAACCAGCCATGTCGTTGATGAGCAGGATTTGCTTCTTCGCAGCCCCCTCATCCTCCAACGTCTCCGCCAGTTGACGAGCCACCTGCTCCACCACCTTCGGAAAATGCTCCATCTCAAGGACATGGCCCTTGTCGGCGATGTCGTCCACGGTGTCATCAGGAGAAAGGTCGACGGCATACTGTGCGATGATTTCCCCACCGTCACACACAGGAGTGACATAGTGGATGGTGATGCCCGACTCCTTCTCGCCCGCCGCCTTGACGGCCTCGTGCACATGGTGCCCCCACATGCCCTTGCCACCAAACTTTGGCAGCAATGAAGGATGAATGTTGACTATGCGCTGAGGATAGAGGTTGATGAGATACTCAGGGACCATGGGGAGGAATCCCGCCAGCACAATCATCCCGATGCCCTGCCTTCGCAGCAACGGCACCATGACCGAAGGGTCGTTCAATTCCTTCCTGTTTCTCACCACGGCAGGTATGCCCAACCGTCTTGCGCGTGTCATCGCATAAGCATCGGCCTTGCTGCTCACCATCAGCGTCACCTCCACCAAGGGAGAGTCTTCGAAGTAATGCACAAGGTTCTCAAAATTACTACCACTGCCCGACACGAAGACGGCCACTTTCACTTTTTTCATATCATTATTCATTATCTCGATAGAAATGCCAACTTTGTCTCATACAATATAATAGGTATATGATGAGATGGCAAATGCAGCTATTTGCTGCCAATCTGCAAAATTAGCATATAAAAATAACATAAATCAAAATAATGTGGAAAAAAATAAAAAATAAGGATAAACATATCTTTTGTACATCGTTTTTTAGTAACTTTGCATCCTCATTCCTACAAACAAGCATATATGACAGACATCAAGAAGATAAAAACCGCTCTCGTTTCCGTGTTTCACAAGGACGGCCTTGAAGAATTGCTGGCTGCCTTGAACAAAGAAGGTGTGAAATTCCTCTCCACCGGAGGAACCCAGAAATTCATCGAGTCGCTTGGCTACGAATGCCAAACCGTGGAAAGTGTCACCACCTACCCCTCCATCCTCGGAGGCAGGGTCAAGACACTGCATCCCAAGGTGTTTGGTGGCATCCTTGCACGTCGCGACAACGCTGGCGACCAAGAGCAGATGAAGACTTATGACATCCCCGAAATCGACCTTGTCGTCGTCGACCTCTATCCATTCGAGGACACCGTGGCCAGCGGAGCCTCCGAGCAAGACATCATCGAGAAGATCGACATCGGCGGCATTTCACTCATCAGGGCTGCAGCCAAGAATTTCAACGACGTGGTCATCGTGGCCAGCAAGGCCGAATATGGCATCCTGACTGACATCATCCGCGAAAATGGCGCCCAGACGAGTCTCGCCGACCGCCGCATGCTCGCCACACGCGCCTTTGGCGTGAGCAGCCACTACGACACCGCCATCCACGCTTGGTTTGCCAAATAATCCCCGGCAAACGATTTCTGTCAATACAACATCATTCACAACAACAACGAATTCGTTCAAAAACTTAAGAAATGGGATTTTTTTCTTTCATGCGCGACATAGCGATGGACCTCGGCACCGCCAACACCATCATCATCAGCGATGGCAAGATTGTGGTTGACGAGCCCTCTGTCGTCGCTCTCGACCGCCGCACCAACAAGATGCTGGCAGTGGGAGCCAAGGCCAAACTGATGTATGAGAAGACGCACGACAACATCAGCACGGTTCGCCCACTCCGCGACGGAGTGATTGCCGACTTCTCTGCTTGCGAGCAGATGATGCGCGGCCTCATCAAGATGGTGCAGACAGGAAGCCGCTTCTTCTCACCATCCCTCCGCATGGTCATCGGCGTACCCTCCGGTTCAACGGAAGTGGAACTCCGCGCCGTGCGCGACTCCGCCGAGCATGCCGACGGCCGTGACGTCTATTTGATTTTCGAGCCAATGGCAGCCGCCTTGGGCATTGGCATCGATGTGGAAGCCCCCGAAGGCAACATGATTGTCGACATAGGCGGCGGCAGCACCGAGATTGCCGTCATCTCCCTTGGAGGCATCGTTTCCAACAACTCCATCCGCATCGCCGGTGACGACCTCACCGCCGACATCCAAGACTATATGAGCCGCCAGCACAACCTCAAAGTTGGCGAACGCATGGCAGAACGCATCAAGATACACGTGGGCTCAGCCCTCACCGACCTTGGCGACGAAGCCCCAGAGGACTACATCGTGCATGGCCCCAACCGCATCACAGCCCTGCCTATGGAAGTGCCTGTGTGCTATCAGGAAATCGCACACTGCCTTGACAAGACGGTGGCGAAGATAGAGAACGCCGTGCTCTCTGCCTTGGAGAAGACCCCGCCCGAGCTCTACGCCGACATCGTGCACAACGGCATCTACCTCACCGGTGGCGGCGCCTTGCTGCGTGGCCTTGACAAACGTTTGCACGACAAGATACAAATCCCCTTCCATATCGCCGACGACCCACTCCACAGCGTTGCCAAGGGAGCAGGAAAAGCACTGAAGAATGTAGACCGATATTCGTTCCTTATGAGATAACCATCTTGCCATGCGCAATCTCATAGAGTTTCTCAAGAAGCACCATTATTGGTTTGTCTTCGCATTCCTTGAGGTGGTGAGCCTCTTCATGGTATTCCAATACAACAACTACCAAGGAAGCGTATGGTTCAGTTCGGCCAACTACCTTACCGGGCTGACCCTTGAGACAGATGCAAAGCTGAGATCCTTTGCCGGTCAAGGTGAGGCCAACCGCACCCTGACCGAAAGGAACCTTATGCTTGAGCATGAAGTAAGCCTGCTACGCGAGCAACTGCAAGAGGAGCGCACAAGGAACGACAGCACCTACCAAGGCAAAGGTGAAATCGCCAATCTGAAAGACTACAAACTGATTCCCGCCAAGGTCATCAGCAATTCCGTCAACAAAAGCGACAACCTGATGACCATCAACAAAGGTCGCGTCGACGGTGTCCATGAAGACATGGGAGTGGCTTGCGGAAACGGCGTGGTGGGCGTGGTGTACATGGTCTCAAGCCATTATTCCGTGGTCATCCCTGCACTCAATATAAAAAGCAACATCAGCTGCACCGTTCGCGGAAAGGGATATTTCGGCTACCTCCACTGGAACGGCGGCCCCATCGACATCGCCTACGTTGACGACATCCCGCGACATGCCTCCTTCGAAAAAGGAGACACCATCGTCACCAGCGGATACTCCTCCCTCTTCCCTCCTGGCATCCTAGTGGGGACAATCCTCGACCAAGAAGACTCCAAAGACGGACTATACTATAGGTTGAAGGTGCAACTGTCGACCAATTTCGGCAACATCAACGACGTGTGCATCATCGATGACGCCGCTGTAAGGGAGCAGCTGAACCTGCTCAGGCAAGCCACCGACTCTCTCAAACCCAAAAGAGATTAAGAGCGCCATGAAATACGATTTTCTCCGACTGCCGCTGCTCTTCATCATCCTGTGCGTCATACAGGTGTTTGTGTTCAACCATATCCAACTCTTTGGTTGCGCATCACCATTGATATATGTCTACTTCGTACTGACAATGAAAAAGGGGATGGCGAAATGGGGCATGATGACCTGGGCTTTCGCCTTGGGACTTCTCCTCGACACCTTCTCCAACACCCCAGGCGTGACAGCGGCATCGATGACTTTCGCCGCCATGGCCCAACCCTACCTGCTCGACCTCTTCATCACAAGGGAAGGCGACAATGAAATCACCCCCTCCATGTCGACCATCGGCATCAAGCCCTTCATCAACTACTCCCTCGTCCTGACTGGAGGATATTGCGTGGTGTTTTTCACACTCGAGATGTTCAGTTTCCTCAATTGGACACGATGGTTGGAATGCGTCGTGGGAAGCACCCTGCTCACCATGGCCCTGGTCTTGGCCATCGACCGCCTCAAACTCAAGAAAGATTAGAAGAAATCCGCACAAGGATTACCAGGAGCATTAGAAAGCACCCTACAATACGATTGATTGGACATCAATGAAAGATTACGAACTCGACAAGCGTAAATACATCATAGGCGGCGTGGCCACCACAATCGTGGTCATCTACATCATTCGTCTCTTCACTTTGCAGATCATCAGCGACGACTACAAGAAAAACGCCGACAGCAACGCATTCCTCAAAAAGGTGGAGTTCCCGTCACGTGGTGTCATCTACGACCGCAACGAAGACTTGCTTGTTTTCAACCAACCTTCCTATGACATCATGGTCATCGTCAACGAAATCAAGCAAGTGGACACCTTGGAGCTTTGCAAGGCACTCAACATCACCCAAGAGTATTACGTGAAAAGGATGCGGGAAATCCAAGACCCCAGCAAGAACAGGGGATACTCGAAATACACTCAGCAAGTCTTCATGTCGCAGTTGTCCGACAAGGAGTTCAGTGTCTTCCAGGAGATGGCATACAAGTTCCCCGGCTTCTATATCCAGCGACGCAGCATCCGCCAATACCAATACCCCAATGCCGCCCTGCTCCTTGGCGACGTTGCCGAAGTGTCGCCCGACGACATCAGCGAGGACGAATACTACCAGCCAGGCGACTACATCGGCAAGATTGGCGTGGAACGTTATTACGAGAAGCAACTGCGCGGCAAGAAAGGCATCCAGATACTCTTGCGTGATGCCTACGGCCGCATCCAAGGCAACTATCAAGATGGCAAATTCAACACCCAGCCCACTCCAGGGAAGGACCTTGTCCTTGGCTTGGACATCAAGTTGCAGCAATTGGGCGAGCGTCTGATGGAAGGCAAGCTTGGCGCCATCGTGGCCATCGAGCCATCCACCGGCGAGGTGCTCTGCATGGTGTCGTCGCCCACCTTCGACCCACGCCTGATGATTGGCCGCCAACGAGGGAAGAACCAACGTGAACTGTCCAAAGACCCGATGAAGCCCCTGCTCAACCGCGCCATCATGGGATTGTACCCTCCCGGCTCCACCTTCAAACCCAGCCAAGCCCTCACTTTCTTGTCGGAAGGCATCATCGACTCCACCACGAGATATCCCTGCAACCATGGCTTTGTCTACCATGGCATGAAAGTGGGCTGCCACGGCCATGGATCCCCACTCCCCCTCATCCCCGCCATCGGCACCTCTTGCAATGGTTTCTTCTGCTGGGGACTTTACCATATGCTCACCAACAAAAAGAAATACAATACGATGCACACCGCGATGAACACGTGGCGCGACTATATGAAAAGCATGGGCTTCGGTTATCCTCTCGGCGTCGACCTTCCCGGTGAGAAACGCGGAATGATCCCCAATGCCTCCTATTACGACAAGGTGTTCAAGAACAATTGGAACGCCCTGGGTGTCATCAGCATCTCCATCGGCCAGGGCGAGGTGACGCTCACCCCGCTGCAAATCGCCAACCTGGGAGCCACCATCGCCAACAGGGGATGGTTTATCACTCCTCACGTGGTGAAAAGCATCCAAGACGAGCCTCTCGACACCCTGTACACCCAGCGGAGATACACCATGGCCTATACTGAGCACAACACCTCACAGTATTACGACCTGGTGGTGCGCGGCATGCGTCGCGCTGTCACCGGTGGCACCTGCAAATCGGCCAACCGCCGTGACTACGAGGTATGCGGCAAGACAGGAACAGCCCAGAACCGTGGCCGCGACCACTCCGTCTTCATGGGTTTCGCTCCGATGAAAGACCCCAAAATCGCCATCTGCGTGTATGTGGAGAACGGCGGCTTCGGTGCCACCATGGGTGTCCCCATCGGTTCGCTGATGATGGAGCAATTCATCAAGGGAGAGTTGTCGGAAGGTTCGAAACGCCAAGCCGCCAAAATACAAAGCCAACATCTGAAATATGGAACCAAAGACAGGTAAACAACCCGGTGTGCTTCAGTCGCTTGACTGGTGGACGATAGGCATCTATGTGGCGCTCCTCGCCTTCGGCTGGATGAGCGTATGTGGTGCCAGCTACTCGTTCAGCGAGCCCGACATCCTGAGCCTTTCCACCCGTTCCGGCATGCAGTTGGTATGGATAGGCACGTCCATATGCCTTGGATTCGTCCTTCTGATGCTCGACGACCGCTACTACGACACCTTTGCCTATGTGCTTTACGCCATTCTCCTGGTTATCTTGGTGGTGACCATCTTTGTGGCCGATGAAATCAAAGGTTCGAGGTCATGGCTACAATTCGGCTCTTTCAGCATACAGCCGGCGGAGTTTGCCAAATTTGCCACTGCGTTGGCCATCAGCAAGTTCATGACATCCTATGGCTACAACATCCACCGTTTTCGCGACTTTGCCCTCTCCTGCCTCATCGTCATGACTCCGGTGATGTGCATTTTACTCCAACGTGAGACAGGCTCCGCCCTCGTATACCTCTCCTTCTTCCTGATGTTCTACCGTGAGGGCATGCCCGGCAGCATCCTCTTCACCGGTGTTGCGATGGTGATTTATTTCGTGGTGGGCATCTCTTTCGACGAAGTCAACTTGTGGGACACTCCCACGTCAGTGGGTAAGTTCGTCGTCCTGCTGCTCATCCAACTCTTCTCCGCCGGTCTTGTACACTTCAATTGCCATGACAAGGAGAAGGCCTTGCGCCTGATAGGCATCACGACGAGCATCACGATGGTGTTTCTGCTATTCTCCGAATATGTGATTCCCTTCGACATCGTATGGGTTCAACTCGTGGTGTGCGCCTCTTTGGTCGGATACTTCATGTATCAAGGATTGAGTACTCGTGTGAACAACTACCTCTACATCGCCATGTTCACCATCGGCTCCATCACCTTTTTCTATTCCGCCAGTTTCGTGCTCAACCATGTGATGGGAGAACATCAGAAAAAGCGCATCTTGGTGGTGCTGGGATTGGACGAGGACAAGAGTGCCGCCGGTTACAATGTGAACCAGAGCAAGATAGCCATCGGCTCGGGCGGTCTGCGTGGCAAGGGTTTCCTCAACGGCACCCAGACGAAACTGAAATACGTGCCGGAGCAAGACACCGACTTCATCTTCTGCACCGTGGGAGAGGAAGAGGGTTTCCTCGGTTCCGCCAGTGTGTTGCTCCTCTTTCTGGCGCTCATCTTGCGACTCATCATCTTGTCTGAGCGACAACCCTTCAAGTTTGGAAGGGTCTACGGGTATTGTGTGTTGAGCATCTTCTTATTCCACCTCTTCATCAATGTGGGGATGGTGCTTGGATTGGCACCTGTCATCGGCATCCCGCTGCCTTTCTTCAGTTACGGAGGCAGCTCCCTATGGGATTTCACCATCTTGCTCTTCATCTTCCTCCGCATAGATGCCAGCCGCAACTTTGTGAGGACATAATGCGGTTTTTTTCATAGGAATCGGAGTAATATCGGAATAATCGGATTACTCCGACCACTCCGGTTATTCCGATTACTCCGACCACTCCGGTTAATCTGCATACGCCTTGGTGACCTTTAGTCCCACGTCGGCGATGCCTTCGATGGCGCTCCTTCGCATATTGTGACGTACAGCCATCTCAATGGAATCGCCCTCTTGCAATCGTATGCCCTTGATAGGTACGACGAGTTGGTAAAGGTCGATGCCCTTTCCCCTTAGGTTTCCATCATCGTCATAGATGTCGAAAACGATGGTGTCGGAATTGACCACGTTGGAATGGCTGTCGTTGGTTGAGATGATTTTTTGGTCGATGACTAGCGAGAGTTGCTTGAAAGGATATAGTTTTGATGTTCTCACCCCTATTTCCTCAGCGTAGAATCCTTTTTCCTTTACTGCGCGAACGTGATAATGCAGCACGCTATCCCTCTCCCACCCATTGATGTCGGTGGAAAAATACTTGAAATATGCCGTGCTTTGATAGCAAGCCTGCAATAAGGCTGCCGTCAGGCAGACGACAGCCAATGCAGCGACTTTAGAGGTGTAGGTCATATGCATGCGTCACCCCTCGTTGTTTTTTTTGTTGGCAGGCTTTGCCACTTTTCCTTCAACGGGAGCGCCCCCTTGTTCCTTTGCCGGTCTTGGTTTGCGAGGATTGTTGCGCTTCCCCTGGTTGTTGCGTTGTCCTTGTGGTGCGCCCCCCTCTGCTTGTTGCTTGTTCTTCTCCAAGGGTTTGTTGCTCTTCTCCGCCTTTGGTGCGACGTTTTTCTCCGTCTTGGGCGTGTTGCCCTTGGGCTGTTGCGTCTCTTGCGGGTTGGCATTCAATTGTTGCACCTCTCCCTTGTTTTCTTGTTTGTCGGCCTTTGCCTTCTTCTTTTTCTTCTTCTTATTCTTGTCGAAACGGGTGATGCTTTCTCCCTCAAGCAAATCCTTGGGTCTGTTGTCATCCACCTGTCCATCCTCCTGTAGCGAGAGAGGTTTCTCGCCTTGTTTGTTCATCTCGATGATTTCTTTAGCCCTCTCCACGGTGATGGTTTCCAAGTTGGCAGCCGTCCGTTTGTCCGTGGAATAAGACACCAACCCTGCGAGCACATCGGTCTTGAAGAGGAAATAATCGGCATCCGCCGTTTGCAGTATGACATCCTTCGGCGGGAGTCTCTTTCCAGCCTCCATGTAGTTGTCCACCTCATAGTTGAGACAGCATTTGAGTTTGGCACACATGCCCGCCAACTTTTGCGGGTTGAGCGAGATGTCCTGGAACCTTGCAGCATTGGTGCTGACACTGATGAAGTTTTTCATCCATGTGGCACAGCATAGTTCACGCCCGCATGGCCCTGTTCCTCCTATGCGTCCTGCCTCCTGCCTGGCTCCGATTTGCTTCATCTCGATGCGCACGTGGAAAGTCTCTGCGAGCACCTTGATGAGTTGTCGGAAGTCCACGCGCTCGTCTGCAATGTAATAGAAGATGGCCTTGTTGCCGTCGCCTTGGTACTCGACATCGCCGATTTTCATATCCAGTCCCAGATCCTTGGCTATTTGCCGGCTTTGTATCATGGTGGCATGCTCCCTTCCCTTGGCCTCCTCGTATTTTTCCATATCTACAGGTTTGGCAAGTCGGTAAATGCGTTTGATGTCGTCCGCCGACTTGAGGTTGGCCTTTTTCAGTTGCAGTTTCACCAATTGTCCCGTGAGTGTGACCACTCCGATGTCATGTCCCGGATTGGCCTCGACGGCGACGACGTCTCCCTTCCTCAAGTCGAGGTTGTTGACGTTATGGTAATATCCTTTTCTCGTGTTCTTGAACTGCACCTCCACGAGGTCGGTGCTGTCGGCATTGCCCGGCACGTCGGCCAACCAGTCATAGGTGTTGAGTTGCTTGTCTTGCCTGCCTACTCCTCTTCGGCACAAGCCTCTTCCACATCCGGTGCTTATCTTGAATGTAATGTCTTTGTAGTCCATATCATATCTTTTTTGTCAGACCCCTGGTGGGTCCGTTATTCTGGAGTTAAGTTGAGTTATTTTCTCAGGAGTACGGTGACTTGCAGCGTAATGTCGAAAAATACCATTTTCGCATTGACGTTGCGCCCGATGTCGAAGCTGGCCTTCTCCATCAGTTCCGACAACTCCATCACGTTGTTCTCATTGACGAACGGCGCGAACCGTTTCACAAAATTCTCCTCTTCCAACGTCATGTAGGTGAGTTCCGGGTTATGGAAATTGGAGATGAAGCTTTCCCTCACCATCCGTTGGAAATAGGTGAGCATGCGCCTTTGCTTCTCCCTTCCATATTTCGCCACATCCATGCTCCAGTTGCGCATACCCGCCACGTCGCGCATGAACGACTTCCTGGTGAGGTTGATGAAATCCTCTAGAAATTCCCTGTTCTCGCTTTGTGCGTCGAGCGTGTCGAGTGCAGCCATCCAACTGCCTTGCGCAAACCTAGCGATGCGGTGTGCCGCCTCCTGTTCAATCCCCCTTCTATCCACGAGTGCCTTCTCGATGTCCTCCGTGCCGATGCGCGGAATGTCGAAACGTTGCGTTCTGCTTCGTATGGTTTCCAAGAGTGCGGCGGGGTTCTCACTGACGAGCAGGAAGATGGTTTGTGAAGGCGGCTCCTCAATCATTTTCAGCAGTTTGTTGGCGGTGTCTTCGCGCATGCGCTCCGGCAGCCATACGAGCGACACCTTGTATCCTCCCTGGCTCGACCTCAGACTGAGTTTATGCGACACCGTGTCGGCCTCCTTCACCGTCATGATGGCTTGCTGCGAAGTGGTTCCTATGGCTTCCAGCCATTGCTCTATGGTGAAATAGGGCCCTTTTGCGAGCAGTTCGTGCCACTCGTTGGAGAAGTCGTCGCTGATGGGTTTGTAGTCTGCCGAAGAGTTTGCCGGCTTGATGACGGGGAAGGTGAAATGCAAGTCGGGATGCGCCCATTTGCGCAGCATCACACATTGCGGGCAGACACCGCAGCTGTCGCCGTCGTGGCGGTTGGCGCACAACAGGTATGAGGCGAAAGCCATGGCCAATGCCATCTTTCCGCTGCCATGCGGACCACTGATGAGCATGGCGTGTGGCAGGCGGCCATCGGCCACCAGTTTGCGCAAGCGCTCCTTGGCATCATACTGCCCTATCACCTCTTCGAATTTCATCTCTTATAGTCTGTCTTGTTTTGGTTTATCGTGTTCATATCAATCACATGAGCCTGGAAGCCACCTCCTTGACCGACTCCACGGCGGAGACGGTGTAGAAATGGATGTTCTCCACTCCGTGGTCGTAAAGGTCGCGGCACTGCTCCGTGGTCCATTCCACGCCGAGTCGACGCACCTCGTCGTCGGTCTTGCATTTGAGCATCTCTGAGGCGAGTGCTTCCGGCAAGTCACAGTGGAAGGTCTTTGGCACCATGTTGAACTGTGAGCGCTTGGCGAGAGGCTTGATGCCGGGTATGATGGGCATGGTGATGCCCATGGCCCTTGCCTTTTCCACGAACTCATAGTAGCGTTGGTTGTCGAAGAACATCTGCGTGACGGCATATTTCGCCCCCAACTGCTGCTTTTCCAACAAGTGTTTCATATCTTGCTCCATGTTGGGTGCCTCCTCATGTTTCTCGGGATAGCACGCCACGCCGAAGGTGAAAGGTGTTCCCGGATGCTTGATGGCAGTGCCGTCGGCGAAGAAGCCCTCGTTGAACCTGTTGACCTGGCGTATGAGGTCGGTGGTGTGCGCATGACCTCCTTGCATCGGCACGAAGACCTTGTCGTCCTTCGCCTTGTCTCCACGGAGTAAGAGCAGGTTGCTGATGCCGAGGAACTGCAGGTCGAGCAGTTCATATTCGATGTTCTCGATGGTGGTGCCGCTGCAGATGACGTGAGGCACCACGGGAATGCCGAATTTGTTTTGTATGGCCGCGGCGATGGCGATGGTGCCTGGACGGCGTCGCACACGGTGCCGCTCGAGAAGCCCGTTGTCGAGTTCGGTGTAGACGTACTCGCTGTGGTGGGTGGTGATGTTGATGTATCGCGGGCAGAACTCACGCAAGGTCTCGATGGTCTTGAAGAGGCCGTCGGTGCCATTGCCTTTGAGTGGTGGAAGCACCTCGAAGGAGAATCCTCTCCCACCCTGCCTGCCGTCATGTATTTCTGTCAGACTCATATTCTCTGTTTGCTTATTGAAGACAAGGTGCCTTGCTTCGGGGCACAAGACCCGCCCCTACAGCTGCACCGTTGCCGCACTGCCGAATTTGTTCATTTGACAACGTGTTTCCTTCCGTCGCGGACGACGATGCCGCGGCCATGGCCGCCCCATGGCTGTCCTCCCACGGTGTAGGAACGTCCGGAATGCCGAGGAGAGCCAAGTTGCACGTTGCCGACATGGAGTGTGACACGGTCTTGTATGAGGTGGACGGGTGTGCGGCCTTCCGTACCAACTCCCTTCACCGTCATGCTGGCCGACCGTCGGTCGACGCCTTCCGGCAAGGGTTGGCAGACAAAGTACAGTTCACTTTCGCCCTGGCGCCCGGCTTTCGTGCGTGGTGTGTCGTCCACCCTCACTTCCGTCACCCATTCGGGCAGTCCTTCCAAATGATAGTTGGACACCCCGCCTTCGCCATTCCATTCACGCGCCGTCTTCACGACCACCCCTTGCGAGGTGTCGCCTCTCACGGCGCTCGTCTCTCCGTCGGCGGAGACATACATCACGTTGCCGCCACCAAGATTGGAGATGATGACGGCATCATACAACGCCTCCATACCGATGTCCATCGCCAGGCTGTTGCCATAGACATTGAACCCGGTGTTTCCCGTATCGGGGTCGCGGAAGAGCATCAGCCCCTCCTGCACGTCGTCCACGTCGTTGTTGAAATAATAGCCATACACTCCCATGTCCATGCCCTCGCGGTCGAATCCATCCACCACGAGTGCGAAGCCGTTGTCATCGTAATCGTCGGGGTTGATGACGACGGGGGGCTCCACAAGATTCCCTTCTCCGTCCTCCACCCGTTTGGAAAACAGCACATAACCATCATAGATGGTCTTTCCGTTTCGCGTCAGGTTGGAGACGAAGCCCAGGGTGTCTGCGGCAGTGGCATGGAGGGTGTCGGTGTATTCATAGGTTGGAACCTTCTGCACCGTGCCGTTGGACAGTTGGCGGGTCGTACACTTGGAGACATAGCATGTCAGGGTGTCGCCATCGGGAATGGGTTGCCCGGAATAAGAACATCCCTGCACGAAGACCCGTTCGACAACCAATGGAGCCATCGGCCTGTCGAACACCTGCGCCGCCCCATAAGACGGGTATCTCCCGCTGACAAGACCCGTCCCGAAGACATTGTCGCCCACGACGCCCCATCGCTGGAGATTGCTGTAGGTGCCGCCCATATAGTAGAACCGTTGGTGGTCGTCGGTGGATTTGATGATCACCTTTCCTCCCGCCATCACCCTTCCGGGATGGACACTGTTGTTCGCCCGGAGCACATGGAAATAGCATTCCTCACCGATGAAGAAGGAGTCGGCTCCCCAAGTGAGCGTGGGAGTGTAGTATTGCTCGCCAGGAGCATAGCTCATACGATAGTTGCCGTCGGCATCCACCACGACGGAAGGGTCATCGAAATACTCTCCTTGGTTGACGAGTTTGGAGAACGTCCAAGTATGCCACTCGCCACGCTTTTGCTCGTCGGTGTTCTCAAAGACGACGGCTTGCCACGGTCTCACATAGAGCGTAGTGGGATAATATCCCCTGCCGTCGAGCCCGAAGCCCACGTAATAGCCGCCTTCAGGGCGACGATAATAAGTACCGGAGGACTTCGTGCGTTTCGGCGGGGTGATGCCGGTCACGGGTACAGCCCTCAAGGTGGACAACACGGGGAGTTGCCCCGTGTCGCCCACCATCATGCCGCGCTCCACTTGTGCGAAGCACGGCATGACAGCGAACATGGCCATGGCCAGCGTCCAAATTTTCATTCGTGACAGATAAGAAGGAGTTAAAAGGGAGTTAAAGGGGAGTTAAAGAGGAGTTAAAGGGACGTATGTTCATTTTCAAGGGAGTTAAAGGGACGTATGTTCACCTTTACTGCCAATTTTGGAGACGATACCGCCATCCATATTTCTTTAAAACCTTCCAAACGCCTTTTTTCCTATATTTATCAATTTATTATTTTCTTTCTCTCCACAACTTGCTCATGTCCTCAAGCGTCTTGCCCTTGGTCTCAGGCACGAGCCTCCAGACGAAGATGGCGGCGACGACACAGATGATGCCATAGAGGCCGTAGGTGAACCAATGGCCGAAGTCATCACCTTCGGTGAGGTGCATGTTGAACATCGGAACGAAGGAGGAGGAAACGATGAAGTTGAATATCCACTGGAAAGCCACGGCGATGGCCACGGCACCGCCACGGATGGTGTTGGGGAAGATTTCGGAGATGAGCACCCAGGTAATCGGTCCCCATGAGAACATGAACGATGCAGCATAGACCATGATGCTGGCTGCTGTCACCATTTCCATTCCTGCGTGTCCGAAAGTGACGGCCACTCCGAATGCACCGAGTGCCATGCCTAATGAACCCCATATGAGGAGAGGTTTGCGGCCCCATTTCTCCACAGTGAATATGGCCACCAGGGTAAACAAGATATTGACAACGCCCATGAAGACGGTGACCATCATCGGGTCTTCCATACCCATGTCGCCGAAGATGCGGGGAGCGTAGTAAAGCACGGCGTTGATGCCCACAGCCTGTTGGAAGACGGAGAGCATGATGCCGATGAAAATACACATGACACCGTAGGTCAACAACTTCTCTGTCTTCACGGTGATGGTCTCCTTGATGTCCTTCAGGATTTGTGCGGCCTTCTCACTGCCATTGATCTTCGACAGCACGGAAAGAGCCTTGCTGTCCTCGTGGATACTGACAAGATATCGCGGTGTCTCGGGCACGAAGCAGATGAGCAGGGCGAAAAGTCCTGCCGGCACGGCCTCGCTACCAAACATATAGCGCCATCCTGTGGTGACTGTCCACTGGGCAGCCGGTGTGATGGCGGCGATGCCTTTTCCCATCTCCTCCACGACAGGCTGGATGTGGTCGCCAAGGATGAAGAAATTGACGAAATAGACCACCAACTGGCCGAAGATGATGGCGAACTGGTTCCAACTCACCAGCATGCCACGGATGTTGGACGGTGCCACCTCGCCGATGTACATGGGGCAGATGGCGGATGCCAGTCCCACGCCGATGCCACCGATGATGCGGTAGATGTTGAACATCACCAAGAGCGACATGGTGGGTTCACCATAATTGAAGAAAAGGAATTCAGGCCTCATCGAACCAAGGGCGGAAATGAAGAACAACACGCCGGCGATGATGAGCGACTTCTTTCGTCCCAGCTGTGTTGCGAGGAAACCCGATAGGGCCGAACCGATGATACAGCCAATGAGGGCGGATGCCGAGGTAAAACCATGCCAGGCATCGGTGTAGGCGAAGTCTTTCGCTTCCATGAAGAACGCTTGCAGACCTTTCTCCGCACCCGAGATGACGGCTGTGTCGTAGCCGAAGAGCAGGCCGCCCAAGACGGCGACCATGACAATGGAAATGAGGTAGGATTTGCTACCTTGTTGACTTTGGTTCATAGTTATTGTTGATTGATTTGATGCTATATTCAGCAAAGGTAGTGCTTTTTTTCGTAATAGCCGTATTTATGTTGTTTTTTTTGAAATAAAGGGGTTGAAATACACCCTTTTGGAACAAAAAAACATAAAAAAGCATAGGAATATGGGCAGATTATCTTAATTTTGCAAATGCAATATTGAAAAAACAAACAAACAACCGATATGAAGAAACTATTGACCTTTATTGCCATGGCAGTTTTTGCCATCGGCATGCAAGCCATCCCCGCCAAGCGCGGCATATGGCGCACGGTAAAATTGGAAGACGGCACATCGCTGCGCGTAGAACTCCGTGGTAACGAATACATACACTATTGGCAGAGCGAGGACGGCCGCTGCTTCTTCCACCAGCAAGACGGCGCCTACGTTGAGAAAACAAAGGAGGAACTGACAGATCAGGGTTGGGCCAACAGGGCAAGAGCCAAAGGTGCCAACGGCCCTCTGAGAAGCCATTACAGCTCCACCGCCGACGGACTGGGCGAGTATGGTAAAAGCGCACTCGGGTCGGTGGGCAGCATCGGAGAAGTGACGATTCCCGTCATCCTCGTGGAATTCGCCGACGTGGAATTCCAACCTGAGAACACCATAGAGAAGATGAACAGCTTCTTCAACGAGGAAGGCTACATTGAAAACCGCTATTGCGCAGGCTCGGCACGCGACTTCTTCATCGCACAAAGCTACGGGAAGTTCAAACCATCCTTCCCCGTGGTGGCCAAGGTGAAACTGACAAAGAACTATGCCGAATATGGAGCCAATGACAACGAAGGCCATGACAAGAACGTCATGTCGCTGGTGAGGGAGGCCATCGTCGCCGCCGTCAACCAAGGTGTGGACTTCTCACAATACTACAAGGACAACAACGTGCAGCTCGTCAGCTGCATCTATGCCGGGAGAGGGGAAGCCAGCGGCGGAGACGAGAACACCATCTGGCCCCACCAGCTCGACCTGCCTTCCTACTCAACCCTCTTGGGCGGATATAAATTCAAATCCTATTTCGTGGGAAATGAAATCAGCATGACTGGCGCCATAGAAGGAATTGGCACCTTCTGCCATGAGTTCGGACACGGGCTCGGACTGCCAGACTTCTATTGCACCGACTACAGCTACGATAACGAGTCAGCCTTCGGCAACTGGAGCACCATGGACTCGGGATGCTACATCAACCAGGGATATGCTCCAGCTGGATACACGGCCTACGAACGTAGTTACCTCGGATGGCTCTCCATACCAGAAATCACCAGCCCGCAAGGCGTGGTGCTCGGCGACCCTGACGTGGAAGGCAGCGTACCTGCCGTGCTCTACCGCAACCCTTCCAACAGCAAGGAATATTTCATCTTCGAGAACAAGCAGCCAGGGGCATGGTATGCCTCCGAGATGGGCAGCGGACTATTTGTGTCACGCTTCGCCTACTCAAAAGACCAATGGCAATACAACACGCTGAACAACAAGAAAGACGCCAAGCGCGCCATGGCTGTCACTGCAGACAATGCCAAACTCTATTACACCGCCACTCAGTCCAACCTCTATGGTAACGCATTGGTCAACAAGGCGACATGGACGTATTTCAACAAAACGGAATGCACCACCGTCCCCATCTACAAGGTGATGAAACACAGCAACCGCACCGTGTCTTTCAACATCATGGGCAACGACATGAGCTATACCTACAAACCGACAGAGGGGACAACCTATGAACTGGTGAACAATGCCGACGACCTCGCCGATGGCGACATCATCATACTTGCCAATGTGGAGGATGCCATCGCCATGGGCGGCACACAAACCACTGAGGCACGCATCGGAGTATGTGTCAACCCACTCGAAGGTGGCAAGCTCATCGCCGAGGACAATATCCAGGAAATCGTGCTGAAACGCACCGCCAATGGCTACTGGGCCTTCCAAGTAGGCGATGTCTATCTGACGAGTGCCACCTCCGGAAGCAAACTAGTGGGAACCAACAAGCCGGGCACCAACGCCATGGCCAGCATCGACATCAACGATGGCAACGCCGTCATCACCTTCCAAGTGAAAAACAACGCCAACAAGAACCTGCGCTACAACACCGAGAGCACATTATTCACCTGCTACGACACAGAAGGGGCTCCCGTGCAAATCTACCGCAAGGCCGCCGACCAGAATGCCATCCAGACCATTGCAGCAGGAAAGACAGCACCGGTGCGCAAAGGCGCCTACACCCTCACCGGACAGCAAGAGGACAGGAACCACCTGGGCAAGGGCATACACATCATCGACGGGAAAAAAGTCCTGGTGAAATAGCAGAAACATCACGCCCGAGACAATTTCAACAGAATCCCCCTGCATCGGACATACAGGGGGATTTTCAATCTTAGCTTCGCTGATTTTTGTCGCGACTCGGCAGAGTTCAAGCAAGCTTGGCTCTGCTCTCGCTGTTCCAAATCTTCAATTTTCAATCTTCAATTTTCAATCTTCAATCTTCAATCTTCAATTTTCAATTTTCAATCTTCAATTTTCAATCTTCAATCTTCAATCTTCAATTTTCAATCTTCATCCTTTCCATCTTGCATTTGTGGGTTTTCTTCTCCTTGTCGTAATTGATGCCCACGAGGAGGAGTTCGCCAGTGTGTTGTGCCACCTTGGCAGGATATTGCTTCCGTTTGATTTGGTCGATGGCGCTATCCGCATTCTTGTCGTATTTCAGTTCGAGGACGATGGCGGGGGATTCAACATTCTTTCGTGGGATGAGCACCAAGTCGGCAAACCCCTTTCCGGAAGCCAACTCCCGGTGGATGACATAGTCATTGCGGGCATAGAAATAGGCGATGGAAAGCACGCAGGCCAATGAGTTCTCGTTGTTGTAGGAAAGGATGCTGGTGTTCTCGTCGTGCGCCACATCAATGCCACGTGCCACCGCCTCGCAGTCGCCCTCGAGGGTAGACTGAAGCAATTCTTCCGATTCTTGCAGTGCTTTCACCACGTTGGTCCAATCGGTGGCCTCCACGGCATTCGACATCTCGCCTTCCACCTCCAAGTTGGGGATGTAACACTCTTTCTTGCGCCAGTTGTATGACAGGTAACCTAAATGGATGAGTACGGTCAGGACATCGTCGCGGCTGCGTACAATCGACATGTCATTCTGAAACTTTGTCGTGTTCACCTTTCCCCTGTCACCAGCCAGCATCTTGATGATGTCATCCTTAAGCCCCTCGAAGTTCATATGGATATAGTTGGCAACGGCGTCAAACGCACCCGTGCTGGCCCAGAAACTGCGGCATCGACCTGTATCGATAGCCTGTATCACTGAGTTAGGGTTGAACATTGACGGCTCGTCGCCTATCTGATAGCCGTCATACCATTTCACCAGTTCATCGAAATCCACACCGTGTTTCTCAGCCAATGCCCTCACCTCGTCCTTGGTGAAGCCAAAAAAATGGGCCATTCTGCGTGGCTCCACCATGGAGTATTCTATGAAGTTGTTGAGAGCCGATTCTGTCTTATATTTCTTCACGGGTAGGATGCCGGTCATATAGACCCCAGCGAAGACGTTGGAGGCATTCACCTCCTTGAACATCCTCCGCAGCCAGTTCACATAACGGTCCATGGCCGTCGTGCCGGGCTTGAGCTCACGGCAGATGGCATCCCATTCATCGATGATGAAGAAGAACTGCTCACCCGTGGCGGCTGCGATGCGGATGAGACAGCTCATAAGATCATCCGTCTCCCTCACCTTCACGTCAGGATAGGCTTCAAGAACATCGGCCTTCAACTCAGAATCCAATAATTCCACGATGTCATCGTCATGGAAACGTGTCACGAAGGAGGTCAAATCAAGGTAGATGACAGGGTATTTGTTGAGATGTTTCTCAAACGACGGGTCGCCAGCGATTTCAAGGTCGGCGAAAAGGTCACGCGAATCGACGGAGTGGTCGTAGTATGCGCATAGCATCTTTGCCGCCATCGATTTGCCGAAGCGACGGCAGCGGGTGACGCAACTGAAACAATCTTCTGTGAAAAGAGTGGCATTTACAGCGGCTATCAGCCCAGACTTGTCAATGTATTCCTTGTTGCGGATCCTTCTGAACCCAGCATTGCCAATATTGATGTATATACCCATGGTTGTAAGCGGCTTTTCAAAACTCTAACCTCACACTTGCTTTCAATTTGCAAAGATAACACAAGAAGGTTAAAAATCAAAGGATATGCCCAACTTTCTTTTCTTATCCAACAAGGCAAGTTTTAGGAACTTACGCACCGTGAGCATATCCACCCCAATAACAAATATACGCAAAAAATCCCCTTGCACGTTCTGTGCAAGGGGATTTTCATATTGTCAAAAGCGGATGCTCTTGCTATTTCTTCCTGTTCAGGTATTTCTTTCCATCCTTGATGTAGAGCTGTCCATCGACAGGAGTAGAGATACTCTGGCCATTGAGGTTGTAGAGTCCTCTCTTGCGGATGACTTTCTTGTCGGCCTTCACCTCTGCGATGCCGTCGGCCAAGGTGGCGTCACCTTGGAGGATGATGATCTGGTTGTTGCCAGCGATGCCGGCATTGCCAAAGATGTCAAGCCTGCAAGAACGACCGGTCACACCCTCGGGGAGCGGCTTGCACACCGGGATGACGAGGTTGTAGCCAGAGAGGCCATCGCTGTTGTAATAGGTGGTGTCCACCTGGAGACCCTCAACCCACTCGGGAAGCAGTTCTTCGTCCACATCGTAGTTGGGAAGACCATCCTCGTCGAACCAAGGCACGGAAGTGCCAACGAAAGCGCAACCCATGTCATAGTTCTCATTGCCTACAATGCCCTCGGTGCTGACAGACTGGCCATCGGCAGACACGCGAAGCACGTTCCATCCTTGGAAGTCGGCTGCGGGGAAGTCATCCTGAGATTCTGCAGAAAGGAAGTCCTTGGTCTGAACGTCGATTACTTCGAATTGGCCCAGGAGGTCTACATCGGCACAAAGAGGATTGGCGAAGGTGAATGCTCTTCCTTCCTTCATCAGCAGGTAGCCATTCTCAATATAGGTGTCCTCCACCTCGCTCTTGAAAAGGGCGTAAGCACCAATAGAGACACCTTCTTCATCCATACCTTCGAACTGGATGCGGAAAGGTACACCGGCGGGGATGGCGGCAGGAAGAGAGGTCTGGTTGCCGAAGATGTCGGTAAAGGTATCGGTGTTCCTGTAAACCACTGTGCCATAGTAGCCGGTTTTTCCATTATATTCATCATTATCCTTGAAGTCGAGCGTGTCGGCAGCAGTAGCCTCAAAAGTGGCCAAAACTTCTTTGGCAGCACCTTCCTCGTCGAGAGCGATGATGTAAGCCTTGATGGACTTGCCAGCAGGGATGGGGCCGTAGTCGTTGTAAGTGACAGCATTGATATGGATTTCATCCACATACATCGGGGCAAGCAGCGGATTGTAGGTCTGCTCGAAACCATAGGCAGTGTAATCATAGATGCCATCGTCTTCTGCGTCCACCTGGCCGGTTCCGAACAAGAAGGCAGTGCTAAGGAAACCATAGCCAGAGAGAGCATTCCTGTAAACATTGCCATTCGACGTGCGATGTCCATGGTTGTCGCATGGTGTCATCATCAATTCGGGGCTGTAGGATGCCATCAACGAGAGTTCGTTGGGATCAGTTCCTTCAGTTAGCACCCAGTAATTGTCTTCGTTGAACTGATAGCTACCATCAATCTTCCTATGTTGGAGAGCAGGGGTGTAGAACCATCCGTCGGGCGAGTAATTGGAAACATAGTCACCATTCTCTGTAGCATTCTCTGTAGCGTCATTGCCATTGATGAACCATGAGCAGGCAAACTTGTCCTTGTTCTGGTTGGCAAAAGTGACATCCGTGAAAGGAGGAACCAAAGCCATGGAATATTTATATCCCATGCCGTCTACCGTCCATCCACCGAACAAGGCACCTGGAATGGTGTAATAAAGGTCGTTGTCCACAGACTTCTTGACCTTGCGCGGTCCGTTGGCCATCGCCATTTTCTGTCTTGGCATGTCTGGCAAATCGCTACGATGCACCATGGCACCTTTGGAAACGCTTTGGGCGTTGCCTGTCACTGCACAGGCGAGCGCGAAAGCAACAAGTAAAGATTTTTTCATAATTAGTTCGTTTTATTAGTTAATGATTTAGTTGTTCTTCAAAGTCACCCAAGCAGAATTATCGGCTGTAGGAGTCAGTTTGATGGTGTTCAACAAGAAACGTGTCTCAGCAGCATCGATGCTGAACTCCTGTCCGAAATAGTTGATGAGGTCCTTGATGGCCGGCACGACGTCGAGCATGCCAGCAGCAGCCTCAGCTGTGCTGGTGCCCACGGTGATGGGTTGGTCATACGTGAACCTGATATTGTCGCCATTCTGACTCACATTGAAAGCATAGTTCACTGATGTGCTTTGAGCCTTCTGCTTGGAGATTTTCACACTATACACCACTTGGAGGATGGTTTGCCCGTTGGCCACCCTAAGCACAGAATTCTCATAGGAATATTTGACATTCGATGTGGACATCGCATTGAAAGTGTCGTTCATCGCGTTGACGATGGCAGCGAACTTGTCTGATTCTTGGTCGAACTCCCACTTGTAAGTCTGCTGTCCTAATGTAGAAATGAAGAAACGTGCGGGGTTGTCACCTTCAATGAAGCAAGCCTCGTTGTCCACGGCTTGGAAGACGTCCCTGTCGGCCTTGTAGACGAACTCCTGCACCTCCATGTCATCCACCTTGATTTTGTCGCGGAAGCGGAGATAGTAATCATTGCCCCTCTTGGTGATGAGGAATGCGTTGAAACTCTCGTCGATGATTTCATCGCCATCGTAGGGGAAGATGTTGGGAATGCCATCGTCGGCACCCGTCATCTTGTAGGTTTTGTCATTGAAATGTACGACATTGAAAGTGGGCGCACTGGGTGAGAACATCTTGGCCTGGAATCCTTGGACATCCTCGAGGTAATCCTTGTAGGTCACCCCCTGCTCGATGGGAGTGAGGAGGTTGTAAGTGCCACGTTTCTTACCCTTGAGCATCATGTAGGAAGCGTCTTCAGGTGCATCGACGATGATGAACTCATAGTCGCCACCAACACCCTCGCCAGACTCGTCGTTGGGGATGTCGGCATCTCCAGTGAAGGGGATGTCGTAGGGGTCGCTGAACTTGTGCAGGCAATTGTTGTGTGAATTGAACGACAACACAGGACCATTGTCGGTGATGACCTCCCAAAGGGAAGTGTCCTCCATGTATTTGTTCTCGGTGAAGACATTGTTCATCGACACGTTGACAGAATGGTCCTTGTTGAACCTGCAGAGCAGGAGGTAGCCGTTGCCGTAAGGATATTCGTTCTCCGTGGTGGGATAGAGCTGCATGGCCCATCCGTTTGGCGATGCCATGAGGCGGTTGGAATAGAGGTCGCTGGCCTCGTTGAGTCGCTCTGCCGCACTCTTGTCGAAGATGTCGTCTTCCTCGCTGGGGCTGCAGGATGTGTATGCGACGGCAGCCGCCAGCAGCAATGAGATGGAAAATATCTTTTTCATGATGATGTATGCTTATGGATTATGGTTGGAGTGACTTGTAGGCATAGACCTCGTTGACGAGTTTTTCGAGGAGTGTGATGGACGGGTCTTCCGGTGTCAGCGAAGTCAGTCTGTTGACCACCCGTCCGAATCTGTCGAAGACGAAGGAGCCGTCGGCATTGGTCAGGTACATGCGCTGCTGCACCTCGTGTCGAAGGTCGTCGAGATTGATGTTCCAGTTGTCCTTGAGCCAACCACGCACCAAGTCAAGTTTTTGCAGGATGATCTTGTCGCCCTCGATGCCGGTGTTGTGTTTCCACTGCGGCAGTCCGTTCTCGTCGAGCTTCACATAATCGTCGGCGTAACGCTCACAAGCACGTCTGTAGACCTTGCCTTGGCCGCTGTTGTTCTCCCTGTAGTATCCCACGGTGTCGAGGTCGGCACCCCTTGCGCGTTTGAGGTATTCGGAGCGGTCCATGTCGATTTCCTCCCATTCATAAGATGCGGAGTTCATCAGCCTCTCCCATGCGATGGTGTCGCGTGTGACATAGTTGGCGAGGAGTTCCACCCAGTCTTCCCCTGCGGCGCTGGAGGCGTAGGGTGAGACGAAGCCACGTCCTGCGGCAATGGAGTCTGGCGTCTCTGTCCATGTGGAGGCATCGTACTGGTTTCTGGAGATGAGGTTGAAGGAGGTGGGCCTGATGTGTGTCTGGTCGAGGATGTGTCCGAACTCGTGATGTATGGTCTTGATGAAATACTCGTTGAGCACATCCACGTTGGCCACGTCGAGGTTGTTGGTGTTGAAGAGTGAAATCTTCAAGCCTCCTCCGGCCTCACCCAGCGTCTCCGTACCCTGGCTCGGGTTGAGGTTCTTCGACCCGATGACATGTATGATGCGGGGAGCATTGATTTTGAGGAACTCCGGCCCTGCATATTGCTCATAGACATTGAGCCAGAGATATTTGAGCAGGACGGCAAGTTCGACACTCTTCTCATAGCTGGCAGGTGTGAGGTTCTTGGTCATATCCGACCCGATGTCCTCCATGCGGTAGATGAACTGCATGTTGTATGGCTCAAGGTATGTGACCTTGAGGAAGGTGTCGAGGGGGAATGAGTATGCGCTCCTGTCGAGTGGGTACTCCCGTGTGTCGAAGATGGAAGGCCCCATGTCGTCGTCGCTGCAAGAGAAAAATCCGAATGTTGTCATGGCGATGGCGCCAAGCAACAAAGTTTTCATCATATTTTTCATATCGTTTGTCCTCCTTTATTTGATTTTAAAGTCCTCGTCGGTAAACAACACCAATTCGTTGGCTCCTGAAGCGCTCGACACTGCCGGCCTCGACGATGCCATACCGGCGGAGATGGCCTCCCAAGGCACCTCGATGGCCTTGCGCGGGTCGTTGGTCTCAAGTTGCGTGACACTTGCCGACACGCCGATTTCGTGCTTCCAGTTGACACCCCAGCGCTTGAGGTCGAAGTAGCGGAGTCCTTCGAACATGGTCTCAAAGCGGCGGAACTCGTTGAGGCAGTTCATGTAGGGGATGAGGTTGTCGGGCACGACATAACTGCTGCTGATGTTCTGTGTGAAGTGCCAGTCGGCGAAGCAGTTGTTGTTGGCCGGGTCGACGTACCATTTCTCAATGACGGCCTTCGTGCAGTCCTTGATGTACCCCGCCTCATAATAAGCCTTGTGGTCGGCTGCCGAGAAGTGCTCGATACTGTTGTTCCAATAAGCGCAGAGGTCTTCCACACCGGCATCCACCTGCCCGAGCATCAGTTTGGCCTCGGCACGGTTGAGGAGCAGCTCCATGGCAGTGAAAGCCCTGAGGATGATGTGCGGGTAACCGATACGAGCGATTTTGTCGGAATATTCAAACTGCTCGAATATCTTGCTGTTGATGTATCCGTAGTCGTGAGTGGAGCTGCCGAAGCACATGCCGCTGACGATGGCGATGGGGCATACATAGTAGCTCGACCACAGCGGGTGGCGTGTTCCGATGAGGAAGATTTCACGTGCCTTGGGCCCGGCGATGGAATAGCGGTATCCGAAGCAGCGCCTTTCCAGGAGCGAACCCGTGGTGATGAGCATGAGGTTGTTGTTTTGGGAAGGTTGCTGCCATGCGGTGCTGTAGTCGTCGCCGGTGGAGCAGTTCTCAAAGACGGAATAGTCCATCATCATGTTGAAGAGTGTGCTGTTGTCGGTTCCGAGGACGAAATTGGCATGCTCGACGACCTTCGCCCACTCCCTCTTGTAGAGGTAGAATCTGGCAGCGAAGGCATGTGCGGCATTGAGGTTGAAATGCCATTTGGGCACGGTGTAGTACTCCTCGTTGATGTTGGCGAGTCCTTCCTCAAGGTCGGCCTGGATGTTGGCATAGACCTCGGCCACGTTTCCGCGGTCATAATTCTTGTTGACCACGTTCTCCACTTCCTTGACATAGGGGATGCCTATGTCGTTTCTGCTGGCCTGCTCGTCCTTGTAGGGTTGGCAGAACATGTTGACCAAGCAGAAATGGCTGTATGCCCTGATGAGCAAGGCCTCTGCCCTTGACGCCTTGAGCTTGGCTGTCATGCCGTTTTTGGCAGCCAACTCATCGATGGCTTCCAATGCGGCATTGCAAGTGGCGATGGAGCCGTAATATCCCTCCCAGAGGCTTCCGGGTGAGTCGTAGTCGGAATAGGTGGCGAAAGTGGCTGGCTCGAAGGCAAAGAGCTGGTCGTCGGCACGGTCGTATGCGGCGTAGTTGTAGTGTGAGAGCACCTGCGGGTCCCAAGGCTTTGTGGGGAGGTGTGGCGCCCAGTTGTCGATGAGGTTGTCGCTAGACAACTCGGCAATCCATTCATAGTTGGCAGTGGGATAAGCACTCTTGAGAAGGTTCATCACCTTGTCTTCGGTATCAATGTCTGTTCGCTCATCGGGAATCTTGTCAAGGAAGCTCTCGCTGCAAGAAGTGAGTGCCGCCACACCGATGGCTGCATAAATGAATATATGTTTGATGGATTTCATACGAAAATACATGTTTTGGTGATTGACACGAATGAGTTAGATGCCCAGTCTGACAGTCAGTGTGAACTGCTTTGACAAAGGTGAAGCCACACCTCCGGCGTTGACGAATTCCGGGTCTTGCCCGTTGAGTTTCTTGTCGGAATAGATGAGGAAGAGGTTGGTGGCGTCGAATTTGAGCGATGCCGACCCAAGCCCGATCTTGTTGATGAGGTTGGGGCTGAAATCATAGGTGAGGGAGATGTCCTTCATGCGGATGAATCCGCCGTCGGCCACGCGAGCCGTGGAGTAGTTGTATGCATTGTAGGCATATCCGATGTATCTGTCGTTGTAGTACTGCCTGACGCTGGCGATGGCGGGGATGGTGGTTTTATCCTCATCGCCAGGGATGACCCATCTGTTCTTGAACTCCTTGGGCATGGCGGTCTGGTCGGAATAACCATAGGAGAAGACCGGGTCAAGACGGAGCTTGTTGCCGAAAGAGTAAGTGATGAAGATGTTGAGCCTCCAGTTCTTCCAGCGCACCATGTTGTTCAAGCCACCGGTGGTGGTGGGCTCTGCGGAACCCTCGTACTTGAGGAAGTCCAGCTTGTCGTATTCCTGGAAGTTGATGTCGGAAGTGGTGACGTTCCCTTCCTCGTTCATGATGGTGGGCACGCCTTCGTCGTTGAGTCCCATGAAGGGGATGGAGAAGAGCGAGCGGTGCGGATACCCCACCCTTGTGTATCCTCCAGGTCTGACGAGGTCGATGACACGTGTCTGCGAGAGGAGGTCGGTGATTTCCGTCTTGGTGTATGAGAAGGTGAAGTCGGTGTTCCACGCGAAGTCTGTGGTCTTGATGTTCTGTGTGGAGAGTGTTGCTTCCATACCGTGTGACTTCATCTTGGCCACATTGGCGAACTTTCTGATTTCACCACCTGCACCCTGGGTGTTGAGGTAACCCATGAGGTCGAAGTTGTCGCGTGTGTAGAAGTCGGCTACGAGGTTGATGCGGTTGCCGATGAAACCAAGGTCGATACCAACGTTGAACTCATGTTTCTTCTCATAGGTGAGGTCCTTGTTGCCCAATTGGTAAAGGTAGAGTGCGGTTTCCTGCTGGTCGCCCCACGGTCTCCAGAGGGTGGTGGGCAGATAGATGGCGTTGGCGTTGGATGCCGTGGTCTGCTCTCCGTTGAGTGAGTATGAAAGCCTCAGTGTGGCATGAGAGACAGCGTAGTGTGTTTTCTCCATCCACCTCTTGAAGAATTCTTCTTCGTGGGCGTTCCAGGAGGTGGAGACGTTCCATGTGGGCAGCCACCTTGAACTTCTTGCCTTGCCCAGCTGGTTGGAGCCGTCGTAGCGTCCGGTGAGGTTGAGCACGTAGCGTCCCTTGTAGGAGTAGTTGGCATTGAGCACGTAGGCGAGTCGCCTGTTCCAGAAGCTGTCGAACTGGTCGGTGACAGTACCTTCCTCGAGCATCTGCTTTTCACGTAGTGCGTTCTTGACGACCCTTCTGCTCATTTCGTAATCAACGCCCATGGTGATGTTCTCCGATTGCTCGTAGTCGGCGCGGTTGGCCTCCATGCCGGCGAGGACGTTGAAGATGTGGGTGTCGTTCCACACCTTATTATAATTAGCGGTGAAGCGGAAGTCAAGCTGCTTCACAGAGTTGCGGTTGAGTGTGAAGATACCTCCCTCGGGCATGACGGAGACGGGGAGTGAGTTGGGGTTGTCCGGGTCTTGGTAGAGGTAGGAGTTGTTGTACATGATGTTGGGGTTGTCCACACCGGCGCGATAGGCCTCAGCCTGGTTGGAGTGGTTGAGCACATAGTGCTCACGGGTTGAGCGGTTGGCGCGGTATGAACCGAGAGCCTTGAGTTCAAGTCCGAGGACAGGTTTCCACGAGAGTTCGCCTTGGAACTTGAGGTCCAGCACGTTGACATCGATGTAGTTGTTCTCCAACTCGTCGAAGATGTTGAATGAGGCGTAGTTCCTGACGTACGTGTCGTCGGGGTCGAGTGTCCTCGACGTGTTCATACAGAAACTGAACGGGTTGATGTCGAAGTTGCGGTTGACGGCTCCACTCACCACGTCGGTGCTCTGGTTGAGCGTACCTGGCGCCTTCTGGTCACGCACGGACCCTGTGGTGCGCATGGTGAGCGTGAGGTTCTTGGAGAGGTTGAAGGAGGCGTTCATGTTGGCGGTGTAGCGCTCCACCTTGCTGTCCTTGTACCATCCCGGGTCTTGCATGGCAGAAAGGGAGGCGTAAAGGCTGGCCCTGTCCGTACCTGTCGAGATGCTGATGGAATGGTTGTGCATGATGTTGTTGTCGAAGAGCAAGTCGAACCAGTCGGTGTTGCGGAACTCAGCCTGCTGGAGGTACCTGTTCTTGGCGGCCTCGGTGAAGGGGAGTCCGAACTGTCCGTTCTGATACTGGTCCATGAGGGTGTACATCTTGCCGTAGAGGCCGGAGGAGGAACCGTTGGCGAGAGCAGAGAACTCGAGCCATCCCTTCTTCTCCATCTCACGGTAGATGCCCATCTGCTCCTGTGAGTTGCTGATGTTGTAGTCGTTGTAAGACGGCTTCATGCGATAGGTGAACTCACCGGTGTAGTTGATGCTGCTGTGTCCGGCACGTCCTTTCTTGGTGGTGATGACCACCACGCCGGCCATGGCGCGTGCACCATAGATGGAGGTGGCGCTACCGTCCTTGAGCACCTGGAAGCTCTCGATGTCGTCGGCGTTGAGTCCTGCTATGGCGTTGGAGATGAGGGTCTCGGCGTCACCCGACGAGAGGTCGTCGGCGGAGACCTTCACGGCATCCTCCATGATGACACCGTCGACCACCCACAAGGGTGACGAACTGCCATAGATGGATGTGGCGCCACGCACGCGAATCTTGGGAGCCGTGCCGAAGGTGCCGGAGACGTTTTCCACGGAGACACCCGCCACACGTCCTTCCAGTGAACGTGTGACGTCGGCCACGCCGTCGAGTCGTGTCTTCTCGGCATCCACCTTGGTAGTTGCTCCGGTGAACAATCGCTTGTCCATCTGTTGCATACCGGTGACCACCACCTCGTCAAGCACGTCGGCGTCACCTTGCATGACGACTTTCATGTTCTTACTTCCCTTTACGGTGACCTTCTTCATACCGATGTATGTGATCTCCAGAGTGGGTGAGGCTGTGCTGGTGGTGAGCGAGAACTTACCGTCGATGTCGGTCACGGTCGCTACCTTCGTACCTTTCACAGTCACAGTGGCTCCAATGACCGGCTCGCCATCGTCTTCAGAAACGACAACGCCCGAAACAGTATTCTGAGCCATCGCCAAACCAGTGAAAATGGTCAGCAGAGCCAAAATCAAGCTTAGTCTTTTTCTCATAAGAATGTATAGTTTTGATTTTCCTAATCACTTTAGAAACGATTGCAGTTTGCAAAATTAAACATTTTACCTACAAAACACAAAAAAAATGATAAAAAAGTGAATTTTCTTTTATTTCAGTGTGCAATCTGCATGCAAAATGTAATAAACGGATTGTTGAATGCATGAAAATCATCGTAAAGAGGGTGTGCCTGACTATCATTCAGACACACCCTCTTTCTTGCCCCATGCCTTATATGACTTATAAGGCTTGATGGTCTTACAAGACTACGATCAGTGGCTCTCGTTATTTGACCAATACCACAAGGTATTTGCTGGTGCTCCAGAAAAGGTCGGGGTTGGTGATGCGCAGGACATATTCCTTCTTCGCATCCTTCTCCAGTTGGTATGAAGCCTGCGGATGAGATGTCAGGAACTTCGCACTCTTGGAGAAGAGTTTGATTTCCTTCTGATAGCGGTAGTCGATTTTGGTGAAGTAGTTCTTGTTGTATGTCTTCTCGAGCACCTCGCCTTTTTTCGTGATGATGCCTTGCTCCCTCAACTCGCTCTTCGTGCCATAGACATAATAGGCGATATGCATTTGCTTGTCTTGCTCGTTGATGGTCTGCTGTTTCTGAGCGGTCTCGGTTTTCAAGTCTTCAACATCCTTGTTGAGCGTGGTGATGGTGTTGTCCAATTCTGTGATTTTCACATCCTTGGCATTCAGTTGGGCACGCAGTTCCTCCAGTTGCTGGTTTTTAGCTTCCATCTGCGTATTCAAAGCAGCGATGGTGGACTCCATGGTCTTCCTGATTTCCTCTCCCTTCTGGTTGCTCAGGCTGCTCTCATTGAGTTGGGCTCGCAGTTTCTCAATCAACAGCTTGTTCTCCTTCATCTGTTTCTGTATGAACTGCATGTCGGCCTTGATGCGTGCCACCTTGTCGACTCCCTCTCCATCCTTGGCGAGGGTGATGCGCTTCTCCGCCTCGTTGATTTGACGGAATCCTTCCTGTATCTCATTGAAAACCGACATCAAGTCATTGATTTCCTTTTCCCTCTGGTCGATGATGGCCTGGAGGGAGTCGTTGCCATCCACCACCACAGTCTGCACCACCGGTGCCTTCGGTTCTTCCTTGCACCCGATGAATGCAAGCATGCAAACGGCGTAAAACAATAGTTTTTTCATTTCATTATGCCTGTTTAAAGATGATTTTTGCTTTCTAAATAATATAAGAATTGGCAAGCATGGAGCACGTGCCGACTTCATTTCAAAGTAGAGGCTCCCGCAAGTCCCATGAGCCCCATGGGGCATGCTAGCTCATTTTCAATCTTTTTTCCCTCCGACTACGATGACTATCTCACCTCTCGGAGCGGTGGTGGTGAAATGCTGCACCAATTCATCCAACGTTCCTCGCACACACTCCTCATGGATTTTGGAGATTTCCCTCGCCACGGAAGCTGGTCTCTCGCCTCCCATCACGTCGGCAAGTTGCTGAAGTGTCTTGAGCAAGCGATAAGGCGACTCATAAATGACGATGGTGCGCTCTTCGTTGGCAAGAGAAGCGAGGCGAGTCTGCCGCCCTTTCTTTTGTGGCAGGAAGCCCTCGAAACAGAATCGGTCGTCGGGCAACCCGGAGGCTACCAAAGCCGGCACGAAAGCCGTTGCTCCCGGCAGGCATTGCACATTCTCTCCCGCAGCCACCGCCTCCCTGACGAGGAAGAATCCCGGGTCGCTGATGCCCGGTGTCCCGGCATCGCTGACGAGAGCTATGGTTTGTCCTGCCTTTAGACGTTCGATGATGGATGCCGTAGTGCCATGCTCATTGAACTTGTGATGTGAGAGCAGGCGTCCTTGTATGTCGTAATGCTTCAACAGGACACCTGTGGTACGCGTGTCCTCCGCCAGGATGATGTCAGCCTCCCTGAGCACGCGCAGTGCTCTCAGGGTGATATCCTCCATATTTCCGACCGGTGTCGGCACGATATACAACATGCCCATAATTGGTGGCAAAATTACATCAAATAAAAGAATCGACAAAATTATTGGCACTTTTTTTCATTTTAGTAACATTTGGGTTGAAAGTGTTGGTGGTTTCGTATAATCTTAGTAATTTTGCAAGCATAATGAGTGACAATTTATCAGGGGAGCTACACCGTCCCGGAAGAATAGAAGTGGTGTGCGGTTCGATGTTCTCGGGTAAGACCGAAGAACTCATCCGTCGTGTGAAGCGTGCGGTGTTCGCCCGCCAGCGTGTTGAGATTTTCAAGCCCTCCATAGACACCAGGTATTCTGATGAGGAAGTGGTGAGCCACGACCGCAACTCCATCCGCAGCACGATGGTGGACACATCGGCCTCCATACTGCTATTGGCGTCGGATATCGATGTCGTGGGCATCGACGAGGCACAGTTTCTCGACGACGGCCTGCCTGCGGTGTGCAACGAACTGGCCAACCGTGGCATCAGAGTGATTGTGGCGGGTTTGGACATGGACTTCAAAGGCGTGCCTTTCGGTCCCATGCCGGCCTTATGCGCCATTGCCGACGATGTGACCAAGGTCCACGCCATCTGCATGCGGTGCGGCTCGCTTGCCTATGTCAGCCATCGCCTGGTGAACGAGGAGAAACGAGTCCTGCTGGGTGAGAAGGCTCAATACGAGCCGCTCTGCAGGGAGTGTTATCTCAAAGCTATTGAAGAGTCCGACCAGCCTTAGCCGGCATATCCGTCACCATTTCCATCATCCACATCCATCATCATCATGCTAGAGGGAAAAATCACATTCGACCGCATGGCCCGCTGGGTCATCATCACCGTGATAGTATTGGGAATCATCCTGCTCATCAAGCGACTGAGCAGCGTCTTGCTGCCATTCTTCATTGGTTGGTTCCTCGCCTACCTGCTCTACCCCGTGGTGAAATTCGTGCAATACAAGATGCACGTACCCACACGCATACTATCCATCCTGGTGGCTTTCATTTTCGTGGCGCTCATCGTCGCACTGGTGTTCTATTTCATCATTCCCCCGATGATAGAGCAGTTTGAACGCCTTGGCCCGTTGGTAATCAAGTACCTCAACCAGCAATCGCCATCGGGAGACTTCTCCGCAATGATACAAGAATGGCTGAACGAGCACCGCGAGCGTGTGTTGGAGTTTCTCAGCAGCCGAGACTTCATAGAGACGGCGAAGACCACCGTGCCACAACTGTTTTCCGTAGTAGGCCGGACGGCAAGCATCGCCATCAGCGTCTTCGCTTCTTTCATCACCTTATTATATACGTTCTTCATACTGCTCGACTACGAATACCTTTCCACCAACTGGGTCAAAATATTCCCCAAGAAGACCAGACCTTTCTGGCTGGATTTGATGAAGGACGTGGAAAACGCGCTCAACAACTACATCCGCGGCCAGGGACAAGTGGCTTTCTGGATGGGAGTGATGTTCGCCTGCTGGTTCTGGATCATAGGCCTTCCCATGCCCATCGGCATGGGCATCCTCATCGGCATCATGGACATGGTGCCATACCTGCACACCTTCGCCATCATCCCCACGGCATTCCTCGCCTTGCTGAAAGCAGCAGACACCGGGCAGAACTTCTGGGTGATTTTCGGCCTGGCAATGCTGGGGTTCGTCATCGTTCAAGTCATCACCGACATGTTCACTACGCCGAAGATCATGGGGTCTGCCATGGGTCTCAACCCTGCCGTCCTGCTACTGTCGCTCTCCGTCTGGGGTTCCTTGCTCGGGTTCATCGGGCTCATCATCGCATTGCCGCTAACCACCATCATCATAGCCTATTACAAGAGGTATGTCACTTTCGAAGGCGAGATGGAGGAGATGTATTCCCAGGCACCGCCCCCTTCGCCACCAGCGGCACTATGCGCTCTTCCCAAGAATGAAGACAAGAAAAAAGAGGAAAAAGAGGATAATGACACTTGAAAAAACAAAAAAAACATAAAAAGTTTGGCTGTTTCACAAAAAAGCCATACCTTTGCATTCGCTTTTGAAAACAAGGCATATCGGAGACTCGTTAGCTCAGTTGGTAGAGCACAACACTTTTAATGTTGGGGTCTTGGGTTCGAGCCCCAAACGAGTCACCACACATAATAGCCAACCTGTTGATTTTTAACAAGGTTGGCTATTTTTTATATCTCAAAACAAGTCCATTTGGGTCACAATAGCATCATTTCACTACTTTTTCAGCCATTTTCGCCCCAACGAGGTCATGATGAGAGCAAAATCAAAGCCAAGCAAAATGCCTTATTCATCGTATCTTGTTGTTTTACAAAAGGATGAGGGGCATGCATGGATATCCTTTATCCAAAACGCCGGTTGAATTTTCCTTGTCTTCTTGAAAAAAAAACATTCTTGTTGCTTGTTTTTAATCTTTTTCCGTATCTTAGCGCAAGAAAAAAGTCATGAAGAAAAATGAAAGAGGACAAGGTTTTTTTGCGCCAAGACAACAACTACCGTACGTTGAAGCTTTCCAAAAAGCGGAGTGCATTTATGACGTGACGTTCTATTTCGCCCACAAATTTCTGAAAACGGGTGACCGTACCATAGACCAGATGATACAGGCGGCTCGCTCAGGTAAGCAGAATTTGGCAGAGGGGAACAATGACGGTATAACATCTCGTGAAATGGAGCTGAAACTTACCAATGTCAATCGTGCATCACTCCACGAACTGATGTTAGATTATCCTAAAATCCGCAACTTTGCATTTTGGCTGCCGATTTGCCGTCAAAAGTTATTTTTGGCCTCTCTTGTGCTATGATATGCGGACAAGGGCGATTAAAAATGTCTTCTCAGTGTATAAATTCCCCTTTCCCCATC
>CADADN010000023.1 GCA_902786665.1 uncultured Prevotellaceae bacterium
TTCATACACTTCATATCGTTGCTCTGCCACCCCTTCGGGGTTGTTGATTTCATATCATCGTCAAGCAGGGGTTACGCTTCGCTTCACCACCTGCCTGTGATCGTCCCAGCCCTTCGGGCTTCACTTCACAACCGGTTGCCATACAAGACAAATAATAGCTTTGTAAGGCAATTTTACTTCCGAAACTTAAGTTAATATCAATGATTATCCGCAAACATCCGCTTTCTATCATTATCTTGTTGTCTCACCTCCCCGAAGTCGTAGGGGCGGGGATGGAGTGAAATTCGCCTGAATATCAAAAAGTTACAGACCCCACCCCTGCCCCTCCCCTCGAGGGGAGGGGATATGAACACTCCGGGTGTGTTCAATGTCTGCATATCGTTTTTTTCAAGTGGACTCAATGATCAACTATATGTTTAAGAGTCATTTACGCCGTTTGATTGGAAATTCGAATGAATAATGTATATAAAGAAGATGGGAGGCCATGGGAATGGGTCCTATATTATTTTTTTCGCCCAAAAGGATTGTTTTTCCGTTTTTTTCACTAATTTTGCCCTGTCAGTCGGAGTTTTATTAACTTTGAAAAGCGCCACCAAGGTAAAATAAAAGTTCCGATTTGGCATAGCTTTGAGTAACTTATTGTTATTCAGCGATTTGTTAAGATAGTCTAATCAAGGTGGTGCATATTTGTAGAAATCATGAACAATTACAACCAGTCGGGATACGGCTACAACCAACCGGGATACGGCTACAACCAATCAGAAGAGACAGTGGTAGGCGGGTATCGTGAGAATGCAACCATCGTGGTGGACAATAATGCAAAATACATCTTGGATTCCATCACAAAATGGGTTAAGTTCTTGTCTATCTTGGGAATTATAGCATATGCCCTCCTCATCATCGTAGGATTCGGGATCATGGCCTTTGGTGGCGTAGCGGCTGCTAATCTTGGTCTTGGTGATTTCGAAGGTATCATAGGCGTTTTTGCAGGCTTGTTATATATCATTATTGGAGCAATTTGTTTGTATCCTGTAATAAAAATGCTCAACTACTCCACCAAGATGAAAACCGCCATCAGGTCAGACAGGCAAGACATTTATGAAGAAGCACTCCGTAATTTTAATTCAGCCGTGAAATTTTGGGGCATACTCGCCATCATCGCTTTGGTATTATACGGTTTGGTCTTCATCTTCGCCATGATTGGGGCTATGGTGTCATAATTAAAAGATCATAAAGCCACTCCATATCAGCATGCCCCATACAGAATGCCTCCATTTCACATAGCGGCGGCATCACATCTGCATACAAGGCGCCAAGAATGTTTCAGCCGTCACCACGACGCTGGCCATTTTTGGCGTTTTCATACATAAAACGACTCTTTTTCACCTTTGGTGATTTGATATTCGAAAAATATCATTAATTTTGCAAATAAATCGTGCCTTCCGAGGCGAAATCAATCAACTAAAGCAACATCAAGACCAACAAAACCTAAAAAACCACCAAAATGAAGAAAATCCTCACTTTCCTCCTACTCTCATTACTGTCAGTGAGCACTTACGCCTACACCCTGAACAGGGTCAGCGTCCACGACCCGAGCATCGTATGGGACCCGGCAACCCAATCCTATTACATCTTCGGTTCGCATCGCGCCTCCGCCAGGAGCACCGACCTGATGAGTTGGACCGCCTTCACCGCCGCGTGGAAGACACCCACCAACAACAACGCCCCCAACAACATCGCCTTCAAGGAAAACCAGACCAAGACCATCGTCATCGGCGGTCAGGAAGTGACTTTCGGCAATTTCGACGCCCTCGCCTGGTCGTCTGCCTACGGCAACGGCTACAACATCAACGGCAACATGTGGGCACCCGACGTCATCTATAACAACGCGATGGGAAAATGGTGCATGTATCTCAGCATCAACGGACCCACGTGGAACTCCAGCATCATCCTGCTGACCGCCGACAGGATAACCGGCCCCTACATGTACCAAGGCCCGGTGGTGTTCTCCGGTTTTAATGTCTCCGCCACGGAAGGCGTCAGTTACAAGCATACCGACCTGCAACTGGCCATCGGACAGCAGGCGAACCTCCCCGGCCGCTACAACGTAGGCAACCGTTGGGGCTCTCGCTGGCCCCACGCCATCGACCCCTGCGTGTTCTACGACGAGGAAGGCAAGCTGTGGATGTCGTATGGCTCATGGAGCGGCGGCATCTGGATGCTTGAGTTGAACGAGCAGACGGGGTTGCGCGACTATGACGTGAGCTATCCCATCCAAGGCAATGGCGACGGCGTCACCAGCGACCCCTATTTCGGTAAGAAAATCGCCGGTGGCTTCTACGTTTCCGGCGAGGCTTCCTACATCGAGCATATCGGCAATCACTATTTCCTCTTCGTCACCAATGGCGGCCTGGCCACCGGCGGCGACCCCAACGACTACAACAACGGCGGCTACCAGATGCGCGTGTTCCGCTCTGTCAACCCCAACGGTCCTTATGTCGATGCCAACGGCGTCAATGCCATCTATGCCAACTACAGGCTGAATTTCGGTCCCAACGCCACCGACAACCGAGGGGTGAACATCTTAGGAGCCTACGGCGAGTGGGGCTTCCAGACCGTGGGAGCCTGGTCGGAGCGTTCCCAAGGCCACAACTCCATCCTCGCAGCCGAGGACGGGCGCACCTACCTCGTCTACCACACCCGTTTCCAGAACAGGGGCGAGGGGCATGAGGTGCGCGTCCATCAAGTGTTCCAGAATGCAGACGGCTGGCTCGTGGCAGCACCATTCGAATACACTGGTGAGCAGGTGAAGAGCGCCGACATCGCCACCACGCAACAGGTGGCCACCAGCGACATCCCCGGCAATTACAAATTGCTGATTCACAAATACAAGCTGGACCACACCCACAAGGAGTTGGCCACACCCGTGGAAATCCAACTCAACAGCGACGGCACCATCAGCGGGAGCAGCACCGGCAAGTGGAGCATGGTAGAAGGCACCTCCTACATCACCATCACCCTCGGCAACACCATCTACAAGGGCGTCATGGTGGAACAGACCCTTGAGAAGACCAACATCAAGGCGGCTGCCTTCACGGCGATGACCAAGAGTGGCGTGAGCATCTGGGGATACCGCACCGGCGCACTCGCTGGCATCGAGGAGGTCACCACCCTCCAAGACACCGACAGCCCCGTATACGACCTGCAAGGAAGGCGCGTCAACACCCCGATGCAAAAAGGCATTTACATCAAGAACGGCAAGAAATACATCAAGCATTGAAAAAAAGCATCCTCATCGCATTGGCTTCCCTCTGGAGCCTCTTTCTCACAGCCCAGCAACCGTCGGTGACGTGGGACCGCCAAAGCCTGCTCATCGACGGGCACCGCGTGGTGCCCGTCATGGGTGAAATCCATTACAGCCGCGTCCCCGCCGACGAGTGGCGCACGGAAATCCGCAAGATGAAGGAAGGCGGCGTCACCATCATCGCCACCTATGTGTTCTGGAACCACGTGGAAGAGCAGGAAGGCATTTTCGACTGGAGCGGACAGCGCGACCTGCGCACCTTCCTGGAACTCTGCCGGCAGGAAGACATGCCCGTGGTGCTCCGCCTGGGGCCGTTCTGCCACGGCGAAGTGCGCTGCGGAGGCATACCCGACTGGATATTGACCAAACGGGTGACCGACACCGACGCCAACGGTGCCACCACGCTAAGACAGGTGAAGTCGAGGAGCGAAGACCCCGTCTTCCTCGCAGCGGTGGAACGCCTCTACCGACAAATCTTCACCCAGGTGCAAGGGCTGCAATGGAAAGACGGCGGACCGGTGCTGGCGGCACAGTTCGACAACGAATACCGCGGACACGGCAGCTATCTCGTCGCCCTGAAGCGTATGGCGGAGCGCATCGGCTTCGACCTACCCTTCTACACCCGCACGGGATGGCCCCAACTGCGCACCCCCGTCGCCTTCGGCGAGATGCTCCCGTTGTATGGCGACTACGCCGACGGCTTCTGGGACAAGGAAATCACGGAAGGTGCCGGCAACTACTGGAAAGCGTTCCATTTCAAGGCCTTCCGCAGTTCCACGGCCATCGGCACCGACCTGTTGGGCAAACAGGAAGAAAAGACCGAGAAAGGCGACGACGACTACCCCTATTTCACCTGCGAACTGGGTGGAGGCATGACAACCTCCTACCACCGCCGTCCCTACATCTACCCCAAGGACGCCCTCTCCCTCGCCATTGTGAAACTGGGCAGCGGCAGCAACCTGCTAGGCTACTACATGTACCACGGCGGCACCAACCCGGAGGGACACCTCACCACGCTCAACGAGAACCAACGGACGCTGGCCACCGCCAACAACGACCTGCCGGTGAAGAGCTATGAGTTCCAAGCGCCGTTGGGTGAGTTCGGCCAGCGCAACGACTCTTATTACCTGCTCCGGCCCCTCCACCTCTTTTTAAATGACTACGGCGAGACGCTCGCCCCGATGGAGGCGCACTTTCCCGATGCCGGAAAGGAAGCCGTGAAAGGCGATGACAGCCACCTGAGATGGTGCTGGAGGGCATCTCTCTCCCACACTCCCGGCTCCCCCACCGGCTTCGTCTTCGTCAACAACTACGAACGTCTTCAAGGACTGACCGACAAGCACGACGTGCAGTTCACCGTCGACGGCCTCACCTTCCCCAGCCGCCCCGTCACCATCCCCGCCGGCACCACCTGCATCTTCCCCTTCGGCATCGAAGGGATGCGCTACGCCACCGCGCAACTCGTGGCACGACGCGACGGGAAGGTGTATCTCATGCAGGTGAAAGGCGTGCCCACCGAAATAGCCATCGACGGCAAGGTGCTGCGCAACGTGAAAGCCAAGGGGCTGACACGCCCTGTATACAAGAACCTGTACCTCATCGACGAAGAGACCGCCCAAAAACTGTTCCTCGAACAGCAGGCAGACCCTAAAGGCCCTAAAGACCTTAAAGACCCTAAAGACCCTAAAGTCTCCTACACGAAAACGGCTGAGGCCGGTGCGCCGCGCACCATCGTGAAAGGGCCTGCCAAAGTGGCGGAAGCCCCCGGCGACAGCGACTTCGAACAAGCCGCCACCTACGTCATCACGCTTCCCGCGGATGCCGACAGCCTGCTGCTCGACATCGACTACCAAGGCGACTGCGCACGCCTCTACGCCGGCGACCAACTCCTAGACGACAACTTCTACAACGGGCGCCATTTCCAATACGGCCTGTGGCGACTGCCCAAAGACTGCCGCACACTCACCCTGCGCATCCTGCCGCTGCAGAGCGGCATGCCCGTGTACCTGCCTCGCGAGGCCGACACCACCCCGGGCGAGCGCGTCAACCACATCACACTCATCCAACCATGACACCAAAGCATCTCCTTTGCACGTTTTTCGCCCTCTGCACGCTGAGTGCCGGCGCACAAGAAAGCATCGACCTCTCCGGGCCATGGCAGTTCGCCATCGACCGCAACACCGACGCCACAAAACCCTCCAAGCCACCCAAGAAAGGCAAAGAGACGGTGAACCTCCCCGGTTCGATGCTCACCAACGGCAAGGGAGACCCTGTGACCCTCGACACGAAATGGGTGGGGTCGCTCTACGACTCCTCCTATTATTTCAACCCCAAGATGGAGCCATACCGCAAGCCGGGGAATATGAAATTCCCCTTCTTCCTCACCCCCTCCAGGCATTACGTGGGTAACGCGTGGTACATTCGCACCGTGGAGACACCCAAGGCATGGGAAGGGCGGCAAGTGACGCTCTTCCTCGAACGGCCACACATAGAGACCACCGTCTTCGTGAACGGCGTGGAGGTGGGGCACCAGATGTCGCTCAGCGCACCCCACCAATACGACCTCACCGGACTCCTGCACCCCGGCAAGAAGGACAAGATAGCCATCAAGGTCTACAACGGCATCGAGAACGTCTGCGTAGGACAAGACTCGCACAGCGTCACCGACCAGACGCAGGGCGACTGGAACGGCATCGCAGGGCGCATCACGCTCGGCACCTCGCCCGTCATCTTCCGGAAAAGGGTGGAGACCGACGTGGCTAGCGGCAAGGTGCGCATCCTCATCAACGACACCACCTACACCCTGCAACTGCCTCGACCCGTCAGGTTGTGGAGCGCGGAAGACCCGCAACTCTACACCGTCAAGGTGGACTACCGCGGCGACTCCATCCCCGTCACCTTCGGCATGCGCGAAATCTCCATCGTCGGGAGGCAGTTCATGCTCAACGACATGCCCATCTGGCTGAGAGGGACGGTGGAGAACTGCTGCTTCCCCGAGACCGGATACCCCCCCACCGACGTGGAGTCGTGGCTGGCCGTCTTTGCCAAATGCAAGGAATACGGCCTCAACCACATCCGCTTCCACAGCTACTGCCCGCCGGAGGCCGCCTTCACCGCCGCCGACCAACTGGGCCTCTACCTGCAGCCCGAAGGACCGTCGTGGCCCAACCACGGTGTGAAACTGCGCCGGGGGATGGCCATCGACCAATACCTCACCGACGAATGCAAACGCATCGTCGACACCTATGGCAGCCACCCCTCCTTCGTGATGCTCGCCGCCGGCAACGAACCCGCCGGCGACTGGGTGTCGTGGGGCAACGACTTCGTGAAGGAGATGAAAGCCTACGACCCCACCCGCGTCTATTGCACGGCGAGCGTCGGTGGCGGCTGGGCATGGGACGAGGGGTCGGAATACCACGTGAAAGGCGGTGCGCGCGGCCTCGAATGGGACCGCAATGCTCCACAGAGCACGGACAATTTCGATGAGATGGTCAGGCTGCCGCGCAACTTCAAACCCACCGAGGAACGACCCGAGAACACCCAGCCATACATCAGCCACGAGCAAGGCCAGTGGTGTGCCTTCCCCGACTTCAAGGAAATCCCCCAATACACCGGCGCCTACCACCCCGGCAACCTCGAAATATTCCGAGACCTGCTGCGCGACGGGGGGATGGCCTCGCAAGCCAGGAAATTCCTCATGGCTAGCGGACGCCTGCAGACCCTGGCCTACAAATATGAGATAGAGCGCAACCTCAGGAGCAGCGACTACGCGGGGTTCCAACTCCTCAGCCTCAACGACTACAGCGGCCAGGGCACCGCCCTCGTCGGCGTGCTCAACGTGCACTGGAAGGAGAAAGGCTATTGCACGGCGGAAGAGTGGAGGGAGTTCTGCTCCGACATCGTCCCCCTGGCGCTCTTCCCCAAATTCGTCTATTCCACCACCGACACCATACGCATCGGCACGGCCCTCTACAACACCACGACACGTTTCGGAGGTGGAATGAACTACCGCATCAGTCGTGGAGAGGAAGTGCTTGCCGACAGTTCCTGCGCCGTAGGACAAACCATCGTCTTCAATCCTTCCAACATCCTCACACCCACAAAGCTCACCCTCACCCTCTCCATCTACGGGCATCACAACCACTATGACTTCTGGGTATATCCCAACCAGGTGGAGACCGTCGACACCGAGGGCATCCTCATCACCGACACGCTCGACACACACGCCAAGGATGTGCTGAAAGCAGGAGGGAAGGTGCTGGTGTGCGCGGCGGGGAAGGTGCGTTACGGCAACGACGTGCGCCACACCTACCTGCCCGTCTTCTGGAACACCAGTTGGTTCAAGATGCGTCCGCCACACACCACCGGGGCATACATCGAAAACAACCACCCCGTCTTCGACCTCTTCCCCACCGACGACTGGCAGGACCTGAACTGGTGGGAGTTGGTGAACCGCACGCAGGTGATGAACTTGGGAGAGTTCCCTGCCACCTACCAACCCATCGTGCAGCCCATCGACACATGGCATATCTCCCGGAAACTGGGCATGATGGTGGAAGCCAACGTGCTGGGCGGCCGCTTGCTGATGACCACCATCGACATCGACAGAGACCTTGAACACCGACACGTGGCACGACAACTGCGGCACTCCATCCTCCATTACATGCAGTCGGACAACTTCCGTCCCACCATCACCCTCGACCCGCAAGTCATCACCCACCTCTTCGAGCAAGAAGCCCCCAAGGTGGACATGTTCACCAAGGAGTCGCCCGACGAACTCAAACCCAAATTGAAATAATAAGGAACTCAAGTTTCGCATTCGCTCAACTTTCTGGAGTTAAAGGGGAGTTAAAGGGACATTTGCCCACTTATGCCGCTATTTTTGGAGGAAACGATTACCCCATACTTTTTTAAAACGAATGTTCTGCTGGATTTGCCGCTCGGCTCTGCCGCTTGGCTCGTCCAAGAATCCACCTGAACATTTTCGCACGTCGACCGTTGGTTCCACCTGAACATTCTTGGCGTCGATTACCCTCATGTGGATTACAAATTCGCCCGAACATTCGAGGCGGGCGAGGGGGCACGATTGTAGAGTCAAGAATCTATTCTCATTAAAACATATAATTCTTGCATGGGCAAGCGTCTCCTTCGTCGCTTAACGGCCACACAATTATTCAATAATTTTACTCATAGGCATACAAAACTTTGGGGTTTTCATGCCCAACACCCATTTTGTCAAAATTAACGAATAATTCTTGGACGAGCCAAACGGCAAAGTCGAGCGCGTGCTAAAAAGATTCGCTGAGAGTTACAGAGTCAATCTTTATTATAAAAAATGTTAAACACTAATCTCAATGACAAACTTTTTCAATAGCCTCAAGATGAGGGGATATCCGCAATAACTCTTGGCAGATTGATTTGTAAGAGCCACATTCACCTCCTTTCCTCCTCAACACCATAGACAAGAATTGCTCCTTCCACAATTCGTTTTTATCCGAAATTACACAAAATTTGCCTTATGTAACAATGATTCATCATAAAAAAAGCAAAAAACACAAGAAAATATTACTTTTTAGGATATTTTTATTATATTTGCAAATGGAAAGCTCTTTGTATTGCTTGTTCTAAACTGGACTTAGCTATTGTAAACGATAAAAGTGTCATCATTTACTCAACATATTTCCATAACATTCTATATTTACAAATAAACTAACGCAAATGAAAAGACTTTCAACTCTTCTAATTCCTCCTCGCGCATTAATAACAAATGCGAGGACGCAGTTGAAAAGTACGGGAAAGAAAAAATCATTTACCTTTGCTGTACTTTTAGTACTATCCTGCTTGCTGGGGAACAATGCCTTGGCGCAGAATGAAAATCAAACGACTTACACCATAAAAACCGAAGTCAAAGAATTCATTGACTTCACTGGGTGGACTTGCAGTGGTGATAATCCTAACGCAACAGTTAATTGGGATGGTAATAGTATTCCAAGCATAACTGGCACGAATGGTGACAACCTGAGCAGGTATTACAATTCGTATCCCATTTATGTGGGTGCTAATGCTGAAGGTTCCACCAGTACTCCTATCTTCTCTACAGAGACCTATTTCGACGACAACTGGGGAACTCGTATTACGATTGCCAACAACAATTTCAACAATGCCAATATTGGTGACATTATTCGCGTGAACTATAAAGACAGGAGGAGTAATTTCAACCCAGTTCCTAAAAAAGGTGGCACTTGGAATGACTTCCCCTACACACTTGGTACGTTTGCGGAAGGTGACAACTATTTCCAATATACCATCAATAACAATGATGCTCTTAATGAGCTTAAGAGCAATGGTCTGAGCTTCCAAGGCACAGGTTTCACCCTCACATCAGTTGAACTGATTACTTTTGGTTCTTCCAATCCTGGCGCTACTTGGCAGTTATGGAAGAGTGGCACGCATGGAGAAACATATCTTCAGAAAGCAGGTCAAAGCGATGATTATTTCAACATTGACAACCTGAAAAAAGGTGATATAGTGACCATTTGGGGTGATAGTGGTAATAATGGTGGATGTCGTGTCACTTCTGGGAATACGAACAAGAACAATCAAAACATCACTTTCAGTACCAACAACCATAATGAAGGCCAGCAGATTACGATGCAAAGTGATGGCACCCTACAGCTGTTGTTCTATAATAGGTATTCCGGTATCCGCAAGATTGAAATCAAGAGAGAAATCGACCAGACAACCATATTCGACTACGACCCCGGCTATGAGGAGTATGACATGTATGATGAGTTTAGTTGGGCAAAGGATGAAAACAACCCTGCCACAACTTATCATATTGTTGGCTCAGCAGATTTCGAGTTGAATGGGCAACCTGCCAATTACGTCGAATTTGATCAATCAAAGATTACGACAAACAACAGAATCGCCCTCACTGGTGCAGCAAATGAATGGCAATTTGACTTCGGATTGGTTCCTCCAGGCAACAACGGTGACTATTCATTCTTGAGCATCTGCAACCTGAGAGAAGGCGACCGCGTGGTCATCTCATACATCAATGATGAGAGCGAGGACCCATTGATTTTCGCCAGTGGGTATCAAGATGGCGCTTTCTATTATGACGGCTGTTCCGCTTTTAAAGATGATAGCAGAGACGGTGTCTTAAACGACGGCGAAGAGTATGCTTACCCTGGGTATGCAGCACCAACGGATTGGCATAGAAACGAAGGAAATGTGGGTGCCAGTGATAATGGCTGGGGTACATCTTACCTTCCTGAGCTTAATTATATCAACTCCTACGTGATTACTGAAGACGGACACTTGGATTTGGCATTCAGGAGGTTCGTGGAAAATTATGGCGACAATGCTGACCCCAAAAAAATCGTCAGCCGCATCGTCAAAGTAAAAATCTTCAGTGACCACCAGGCCATGATGATTGACGAATATGACGCAAACTCCTACTGGGCAAAATACAATATTACGGGTGAGCTACAGGCCAAAGAGCACATCATGCCTGGCGGCTTGGAAATACAAGTAGGCAACAATGATGCCTCGCAGCACGCCCTCGTCGTCTCTTCGAAGGACGGCCCTGTGTCACACGTCAATGCCGTGGATGGCTTCAAAATCCCCGGCGTCTCAAAGAACGGCGACAATGTTAGTATCAATTTCGACCTGGGTATAAATGGTGATGCTTCCAAACTTCCCACAACAGGTACATTCTACAAATTCATTCCCGAGGTAAACGGAAAGATGAAGTTTAAGTTTGATGCCAAGAGCATGAACTATTACCGTTGGGATATGAAGGGCAATAGCGTCTATCAAAATACCGACCTGCAAAATAGTGACGGAGGATACGGCGACTGGGGTCAACTGTTTGACAGACCTAACGAGCAAACCGTACCTGCGACTTGTCCATACTACTTGGTGAAAGTTGTAAACGGGCAAATAGTGAATATCCAATCGCTTGGCGACATTTATAATGGAGGTGAATATGAAACACCTGATTATATTGATGTACAAGTAGGCGAGGAATACTATCTGTATGGTGGATGGAATCAAACCGGACTCTATTATAATTCAAGTTGGACCGTTCCTGGTAATCCTGATTACAATAGTGATGCCTCCAACAAACGGTACAATAACATTGAGTTCAGACCTATGGATGGCAGAACTGTTGGCTGTGGTATAGTTCAACTCCTTTGGGTTGAGTTCGATCCAGACAAAAAGATCTATCCTCTGGCCAAATGGGTGCCCAATGGTACAACTGGCGTCTATAAAGAAAACCCGAACAACAAACATGGTGTGCCAAATCCAGATGTAATTTCTTACGACGAAGACAAGTTGGAGTATTATCTGGCTGATTTATATGGTTATAATGACAAGACCTCTCTTACTGTCAAAAAGATGGCTGGCAACATCACTGGCTGCACCCCGTTCTTGAAACCCGTACCAGGAGGACAAGGACAGCATTTCCAACTGATGATCAAAGACATCACATTTGACGAGAGCAAGGACAAGGGTGGTACCATCCTTATCAAGATTGATGACGCAACAGTCAAGACAAATCCTGTTTACACCCTTACCATTGCCTATAGTGGTGATCCAACATTTGACGGAAACTCAGGAACGGGAACCAGAGGACATATCTGGGACTACTCATCCAAATCTCTGCATGGCTTGAAGTATGATGCGTCTGTTGTATCTCAGACAGGAGAACATGGAGGCAGGAAATATTACACTGAAAACGCTGCAGAACCTGAAGACTACGGCCACTATTTCGCTGATTACTTTGCTGCAGATATTAGTAGCTACACGAGTGCGGACGCCGTGTTCAAAGGCCTTGCACAATCTGCAAGCGGAAAGCTCTATGACGAAATCAATTCAGGCACCTCCGAATGGATGTTCAACTACAACCTGGTGAATGATGGCAATTTGTACGACCCGGTGTTCACTAACAAATATGACTTGGAAGCTGACAATGCCGACTTGATTTGGGATACCGAGGGTACGGTAATCAAAACCAGTGCCAACGCTAGCGTCATGTTCAACGAGTTTACTGGAGCAGACGTACATCAGTCAACCGTAGACCCCGACCGCTACGTGGGTATCTTGAAAGGCGGTGAATTCCGCATTCCTTGGTTGATGCCCAACGACCGCGTAATCATCTGGATGGGTACAGGCAAGGGTGCTTTCAACGACCATGCCGTGTTCAACATCAGGGGTGCATACGACGCCCTGCACAAGGAGATTGCAGAGAGCGACGACTACATCGTTGGCGGCTCACAGTGGATTGGTGATGAAAAAGACTACAAAGGCTGCTACCACTTCTTCGCCCAAGGTGACGGAAATGGCGGACCTGCCGACATGGTCTTCAAGATGACGACGGGTTCCATGTGCAAGATTTACAAGATCCAAATCTACCGCGAGGACCGCATCATCACCAATGAGATTGTGGGCAAGACCGAGGACGACGATCATTACTTGCTCTATAGCACGGCCAAGGACCCCAACGATGCAAGTTCCGAGGACTATACGAACGAGAACCGTTACAACTGGACTCTGAAGTACTTCGGCAAGCAGCAGCAGTTGGCAAACGGCACCGGCAAGAACAGCCAGGACAACGAAATCATCGCCCAAACGGGCAAGTACAGTTCTGCCACTCCTGCTCTCACCGACAACCACAAGGATGCAGAAGACCCCGCCAGCGAGGTGGTATCCTTCACCTATAACCATCAGCTTGGTGAAATCGGCACCTTCCGCATGCGCGGCAAGGACATGGAGAAGAACATGAACTATGTGGCCGACTATGCCGACCATAATGTGACCATCGCATTCCAGGAGACCATGAAGTATCCTTACACATGGGACTTCACGGATGTGACCGGCATAGCGGATAATGTCACCAATCTGTTTGACCCGGAAGAAAAACTTGGTGAAACCATCGCAAGCACCACCAAGCCTGACGGGTTGACTGATGCCCAATGGGAAACCCTTTGGACCTCCCTTGATGCTACATCTTATCAGAAGACCTCAAGAGACCTCTCCCTCTGGGAAGTCACCAGTACAGATGGAGACTATATGCTGCGTCTGAACAGTCAGTCGGGTCAGACAAATAGCAATCCTATGAAACAAGACAACATCTTTGAAACAGCGAAGGAGATTGGCGGCAACCAGGTATGGGCCAACGGCCAGATTGTTCCTGAGATGCAAGGTATTTTGCTCTATACCGACAACAACAATCAAAACAACGGTGAATGGACCATCATAAAAGGTGATGCCAACAACGTTGGTGGTTTGGACTTTACCGGAACCAGCTCATTGTTCAAAAAGATTGTCGTTCCGAACGTTCCCAAAGATGCAGCTGTGTATCTTCGCATGACGAGCCTCATAGATGAACCTGTAATCAAGTATAAGTTTGGAGAAGTGACGAAGAATGACGATTTGGCAGCGATTCCAAGCTCAAGCATTGCGAAATTCTATCCTGTCGAAGGCACCGATGAGTTTATCGTGGCCTTGATGAACCCGAATAGCAGCAAGACAAACCTCACCTTCTCGCTGAACGGATACCGCCTCCATAAGATGGCCGTGTCTGTCGACCCGAAGAAGCTCAACAAGTATGGATGGGGCACCGAGAGCCGCGAGCGCTACATCGACCCGGAACTCACGGCATACCTGACCGGAGAGCCCATCACGACTTTCATCGCGACCGAAGCCTCTGTCAGCGACAAGAACGTCCTCCTCAAGGCGGTTTATCCATACACAGACAAAGGTTATGTGATGGACCTCGCAACCGAAGACAAGCAGCCGCAAGCCTGCATCCTCTACAACACGAAGAACGTGAATCCGGAAATCCTCAACGGCGGATTCCACCTGTTCGTGCCCGACATGCATGACTATGACATCTACGACCGCCTCGCCGAAGGACAGGAAGAGCTCAAAATGCTCCAGGACATGTCGGGGTCTAAAATGCTGTCGAAGCTGAATGCCGGTCCTCTCACCATGTATGACGGCGACTACACCAACTATGTCCTCACCTTCATGACCAACAAGGCCGGATGGAGTGAGACCGACGTCAACTGGTCGGACACTGACACGGACCGCGGCGCAATGGGCTTCTATCGCGTACAGCCAAAGGGTGTGACAAGTTCAGGGCACCAAGGCTACATGCAGTTCCTCACATCCGATGCGAACCCGAATTACAACGCAAGCAACGGCTTCACCTTCATATTCGAGGGTGACGACATCACCTCCATCGGCAGCACGATTGTAGGGACAGGCAATGCCAATCCAGACTATTACAACCTCTGGGGACAGAAGCTGAACGGCCAGCCCACGCAGCCCGGCATCTACATCGTCAATGGTAAGAAAGTCACAGTCAAGTAAGTCTCACTTTAGTCTATTCAAAAGAAAATGAAAAAGCAATATATCACACCTGTCACAGAATTGATAGTTGTCAACCTACAGGATTCCGTCCTGGAAAACCTGCCCATAGGCGACCCCAGCGACGTGGGTACCGGAATGGATTCCAACATAGGTTCATTGGACTTGGAAGACGATATGAATGACTTACCTACGTCTAAAAGCTTGTGGGATTAATCATCTCATCCCTCTATAACAACACGGGGCAGCCGCTTGGCTGCCCCGTGTTGTTTTTAGGAGAGGACGCTAGAGGACGCCATAGGAAGGATATAGGACGCTATAGGAAGGATATAGGACGTTATAGGAAGGATATAGGACGCCATAGGAGGACATAGGAAGGCTGTAGGAAGCTATAAGAAGCCATAGGATATAGCTAATGGAAGGCATAGGAAGGCTGTAGGAGCTATCCTCATTGCTCCTCGATGGTGGCAAAGTCTTTCCATACGTTGGCGGAAAGATAGTCGCCTTTCTTCCCCTTAGGCACGAGGAGCCTTGCCGTCCCGCAATTGCGGAATGTGCTGGCGCCGATGACTAGCGGCCGCCTCATCCTCACCTCAAGGGTGGCCAAGGCACGGCAGTCGCTGAAAGCCTTGTCGCCGATGCTTGAGAGGCTGGAAGGGAGAGAGACGCTCTTGAGATTGGGGCAGTTGGCGAAGGCCTGCTCACCAACGACCTTCACGCCCTCATGGAGCCTGATGGACGTGAGACCCTGGCATCCGGCGAAAGCCCGCCGCCCTATCTTCGTCACCACCGACGGTATGGTGGTGTTACGACATCCGTAGAGCAAGGTGTTGGTATATGTCTCAATGATGGCGTCGCATTTGTTATGCGAGTCAAAAACCGGGTTCTCGCTGTTGATGGAGATGGAAGAGAGTTCATTGCATCCGAAGAAAGGTGCCTCCCCTATGTTGGTGAGGCTGGAAGGCAGTGACACCGACCTCAGGTTGGGGCAATATGCGAAAGCGAGGTCGCCGATGCCTGTCATCCCCTTCGGCAGGTTGAGTGAGGTCAGCCCTTCGGTATAAGCAAACGCCCCGTCGCCGATGGTCGTGACGGTGGCAGGTATGCGCGTCTTGGCACATCCCACCAAGATGGTTCCTGTGGCAAGCTCCACGATGGCGTTGCAGTCATTGCGCGAGTCATACACCTTGTTGCCTGGTGCCACGGTGATGGATGCCAGCCTGGGGCAGTTCTTGAACACCGCCGCCCCGATGTGTTTCACACTGGCCGGGATATGTATCGCCACCAGGTTGGAGCAGTTGTCGAAGGCACCGTCGCCAATGGCCGTCACACCTTCGGGAATGGTCATCCTCTCCAAAGACTGGCATCCCATGAACGCCTCAATGCCTATGGTGGTCACACCGGAGGGCAGGGTCAGTTCCTTGAGTGAGCGACAGCCCTTGAAGGCATAGTCGCCCACGCGTTTCACCTCCTTCGGAAGGACAAGGGCTTGCAAGTTCTCACAACCATCGAACATATGGTCGGAGACAAGTTCCAAAGGGCATCGGAATCTCACCGTACGCAGTTGCTTGCAAGAGGCGAACACCCCCTCGCCGAAAGTCTTCACCCGCGATGGGACAACCACCGATGTGAGGCCGTCACATTCCATGAACGCCCTGTCGCCAATGGATGTGATGCTTGGAGGTATCACCACGGACGTCATCCCTGAGAAGCCGCTGAAAGCCCGTTCGCCGATGGCGTCGATGTAATAGTCGTTGGCCGAGGAAGGGATGGTGACCACACCACGGTATCCTTCGGCATTCACAACGGCCTGTCCCGACTTTCCAGAGCCAATCTCGCAAACCTTTTCCGTCTTGTCGGTGACATGGCATGTCAGCTCCACCTTCTCCTTGGTTTGCGTGGTGAAGGTCTTGCCGCAGGCCACTAGCATCAGCGACAGCAAAATGAAGAGAGGCATTTTCACTTTCATATTGCAAATATAGGCAAAAAACTGAAATATCAAGATTAAAAGTGGATATTCGTGCAAAAAAAGCTTGTAGAAAGGGGATAGGAGGGGATAGGAGGCTATAGGACGCTATAGGACGGTGAAGAAAAGATGCACCTCGGCAATGAAAGCAAAAACTTCGTCCCTACGCCAAGAATATTCTGCTGGATTTGAAATCCTGCAGAACCTAATACCAGGATTTGTAATCCGATAAAATCGTCAATTTCAATAATTTAACACCACTATTATCGGATTGCAAATCCTTACATTACCTCCAGGCGGATTGCAAATCCGCCTGAACATCCTTGGTATCATTTGACATAGAGCCCAATCCCTTTCTCAGAAAAGAAAATAGCTTGCATATTTTGCTTTTCACTCGGTTTTCATTATCTTTGCAAACCAAAAGCAAAATCACGCCACAAGCCGCACATTATAATGGACAAATACATCATCATTGCGCCGAAGGGACGAGAGCGGTTCATGAACCGCGTGGACGAGCTGTACCTCACCCTTTCCACCTATTTGGAAGAGGAACATTCGTCGGGCCGCCACCTCCAACTCGCCAAGGTGTTTCTCAGCGATGCGCAAAACCAATACGGCGACCTCGTCGCTTCCCCACTCTACCAATCCATCCTCAGCAAGTCGGCCTGCTCCATCATCGAGCAGCCGCCACTCGACGGCTCGAAAATCACCCTCCTGGTGAAGACCTCCGACTGCCGCGACAACTTCATCCTCGACAGCATCCGCCTGAGCGAGGAAGAGACACGGGGAATGAATTCATACATCCAGACGATGCTCATCTTCAACAAATACCTGGAGAAGATGAAGCAAGAGGGTCTTACACTGAAAGAGCATTGCGTGAGGACTTGGATCTACGTGGCCGACATCGACGTGAACTACGAAGGGATGGTGCGCGCCCGCAACGACATCTTCCGCAACCAGGGGCTCACCCCGGAGACCCATTTCATCGCCAGCACGGGCATCGGCGGCTTCTCGCAAACACGCAGCGCCTCCGTGGCCATCGACTTCCTCACCTACCCGGAAGTGAAAGAGACGGACAAGAAATACCTCCATGCGCTCGACAACCTGAACCCCACCCACGAATACGGCGTATCCTTCGAGCGTGGCACACACCTTGACCTGAACGGCAAACAGACCATCTTCATCTCTGGCACCGCCAGCATCGACAAATATGGCAAGGCCATGTATGTGGGCGACATCAAGCGTCAGACGGCACGCCTGCTGGAAAACATCGGAGCCCTCCTGCACGACGGAGGAGCCACGATGCGAGACGTGCAATATTTCCTGGTGTACCTGAGAGACCCCTCCGACCGTGAGTTGGTGGAGGAATTCCTCAGCAAGGCCTACCCCACCACGCCCCACGTGCTGCTTCAAGGCAAGGTATGCCGCCCGGAATGGCTGGTGGAAATGGAATGCGTAGCAGTGAAGGAATAGACTCCTGTCACCCACTTCCCTACTTCCTCCTATAAACACACAAGAGGCCACGGAAATCTCATTCCATGGCCTCTTTCTTTGCATTTCACCTTTTCACCTTACAGTCCTGACGGAGAATTCAGTGACGTTGGACATCACGCGGTTTCCCTGCAGGACAGAGACGCAGAATGTGGCGTTACCATTCTTCATCCTTCCCGTCTTCACCATGGCGGTGTAGCGTATGCCCTTTCCCGGAGCAAGGTGCTCGACATGGATTGTAGGCGAGATGTAGAGGTTTTTAACACCGGAAGACTCCACCACGATGGGTTGCAGGTCGTAAAGCATCTGGTCTGAATTGTTGTACACCTCGAAAATCACCTTGCTCACCTCGTTGGAGTTGATGTATCCGTCGCGGTTGTCATCGACGAACCTGGGGTTACGCACTTCGATTTTGTTGTTCACCGAATAGCCGGAGCTGATTTCCTCGATGCTCGATGCACCAGGAGCCATCACCCTTGCACTGGAAGCAGAGTAGTCGCCGGTGTAGTCGGAGCCATTGAAGTCGTAGAGTCTGTCGTCACCCGAACCTGAAGGGTCATAGTAGCCGTTGTCGTCGTCATACCGCCTGTCGGGATAATTTCGCTGCTGCTTGTTGCGTTGCACCTGCTCGTAATGCTCGTGCACTTCGCGACGGTTAGCATTGTCGGCAGCACTGCCAATGGCAGCACCCACGACGGCGCCCCCGGCCATGCCGATGATTGTGCCCACGTCGCTACCCCTATGGCCACCCGAGATGCCCCCAATGGCAGAGCCGAGAATGGAGCCGAAATGAGCGCCGGTGAAAGCACCCGAACCGGTATAAGTACCGCAGCCAGTGAGCAACAAGGCTGCACATGCGATGTAAACAATAGTTCTTTTCATTTTCTTATCCAATTGAAGTCGTGCAAATATAATGTTTTTTTCGACATGGAAGTTGGGGAATCGATTTTCAGCCATTTCGGCCTCTTTCTTCATCCTGGCAGCAAAAGCCACCTCTTCACGATGGCAAAAGTAAGCATATCATACGGCATCGCAAATGGAAAATCCCCAAAAAAAGATAGGGAAAACCCTAAATGAAGAATCGAAGGGGTCTGAACAATCGTGGCTAATCGGAATAATCAGATTAACAAAAGCCCCTGGCAGATGTATTCTGCCAGGGGCTCATAGTCTGTATACGAAAGGTCTTATTCTGCTGCTGTCTCCTCTTGAGCGACAACAGTAGCCTCAGGGTCTGCAGCCTGGGCCTCAGTAGACTTGCGACGGCTACGACGAGTTTTCTTGGCAGCCTTGGCAACCTTGGCCATATTCTCATCGAAGTCAACGAGTTCGATGAAGCATGTCTGTGCAGCATCTCCCTGGCGGTATCCCAGTTTGATGATGCGTGTGTATCCACCGGGACGGTCGCCAATCTTCTCAGCCACGGGGCCGAACAGTTCCTTAAGAGCCTCTTTGTTCTGGAGGTAGCTGAACACGACGCGGCGCGAGTGAGTGGAGTCGTCCTTGCTGCGGTTGATCAGCGGCTCGGCATACTTTTTCAAGGCCTTAGCCTTTGCGAGAGTCGTAGTGATTCTTTTGTGCATGATCAGCGAAATGGTCATGTTTGCAAGCATGGCATTGCGATGGTCAGCAGTACGACTCAGATGGTTGAATTTCTTATTGTGTCTCATTTCTCGTTTTTACTTTTCAATTTTGTACTTTGAAATATCGGTTCCAAACGAAAGATTCAGACTCTCGAGCAAATCATCAAGCTCAGAGAGCGATTTCTTACCGAAGTTACGGAACTTGAGCAGGTCTGTCTTGTTGAACTGCACCAAGTCGCCAAGAGTTTCCACGTCAGCAGCTTTGAGACAGTTGAGAGCGCGGACGCTAAGGTTCATCTCGACAAGTTTGGTCTTGAGTAGTTGACGCATGTGAAGCACTTGCTCATCAAACTCCTGATTCTCGGTAGTGTCCCGAGTCTCGAGAGTAATTTTCTCATCAGAGAAGAGCATGAAGTGATGTATGAGGATTTTAGCAGCCTCTTTCAATGCATCTTTCGGGTGAATGGAACCATCCGTAGCCACCTCGAGCACGAGTTTGTCGTAGTCGGTCTTTTGCTCGACCCTGTAAGGCTCGACAGTGTACTTCACGTTACGGATTGGGGTGTAGATAGAATCGATTGGAATTACGTTGACATCGGTGCAGAAACCACGGTTTTCATCAGCTGGGACATATCCACGTCCCTTGTTGATGGTAATGTCGAGTTGCATCGACGCTTTGACATCTAAATGACAAATCACCAAATCTGGGTTTAACACTTCAAATCCAGTCAGATACTTGGTTATATCACCAGCCTTGAATTCTGTGGAATTCTCCACGGTGATACTAACTTTCTCGTTCTCGAATTCTTCTACTAATTGCTTGAACCTCACTTGTTTGAGATTCAAGATAATGTTGGTGACATCCTCCTTTACTCCAGGCACAGACGAGAACTCATGTTCAACTCCACCGATTTTGATGGTGTTGATGGCAAAGCCCTCGAGTGAGGAGAGAAGAATTCTCCTCAGTGCGTTGCCGATGGTAACGCCAAAGCCAGGCTCCAGAGGACGGAATTCGAACTTACCGAACTTTTCGTTCGCCTCCAACATTACGACTTTGTCGGGTTTTTGAAATGCTAATATCGCCATTAATGATTGTTTATTTAGAGTACAACTCAACGATTAACTGCTCCTTGATTTCCTCAGGAATATCAGCGCGCTCTGGCTTGTGCAGGTACTTGCCACTCTTAGATGACTCGTCCCATTCAAACCAGGGATATTTGCTATGGTTGAACCCTGCGAGGCAGTCTTGAATCACCTCAAGCGACTTTGACTTCTCGCGCACGCCCACCACTTGACCGGGCTTTACAGAGTAAGAAGGGATGTTGACCACATTCCCGTCAACCACAATGTGCTTGTGGCTTACGAGTTGGCGTGCAGCAGCGCGAGTTGGTGCGATTCCGAGACGGAAGACAATGTTGTCGAGTCTGCTCTCCAGGTTTTGGAGAAGCACCTCACCTGTGATGCCATCGGCCTTGGCAGCCTTCTCGAACATGTTTCTGAACTGGCGCTCAAGCACCCCATAGGTATACTTGGCTTTTTGCTTCTCTGCCAACATGACAGCATATTCCGACTGCTTGCGTCTTCTGTTGTTGCCATGCTGTCCGGGAGGGAAGTTTCTCCTGGACAAAACTTTGTCTTCGCCGAAGATCGGTTGTCCGAAGCGGCGCGCAATTTTTGATTTCGGTCCTATATATCTTGCCATACTGTAAATAAATGTTGCTTTGATTTTTAGTTGCCCGCAAGTAGTGCCTCACCGGCATTCCCGCGAGCATGTTGATGATTATACGCGACGGCGTTTCGGAGGCCTGCAGCCATTGTGTGGCAGCGGAGTGACGTCGATGATCTCTGTTACCTCGATACCGGCACCATGGATGGCCCTGATAGCCGACTCACGTCCGTTTCCGGGTCCTTTGACATAGGCCTTAACTTTCCTCAAACCGAGGTCGTAAGCCACCTTTGCGCAATCCTCTGCAGCCATCTGTGCTGCGTACGGTGTGTTCTTTTTCGATCCGCGGAAACCCATTTTTCCAGCAGACGACCATGAGATGACCTGGCCTTCGCTGTTGGCCAGCGTCACGATAATATTGTTGAATGAACTGTGGACATGCAATTGTCCAAGAGCATCCACCTTGACATTTCTTTTCTTCGAAGTGACTGTTTTCTTTGCCATAGTAGTGTAAAACTTTGTAGTTGATTACTTGGTAGCCTTTTTCTTGTTAGCGACAGTCTTCTTCTTTCCCTTTCGGGTGCGGGCATTGTTCTTTGTGCTCTGTCCGCGTACAGGAAGACCGTTACGATGCCTTACGCCCCTATAGCAACCGATGTCCATGAGACGCTTGATGTTCATTTGGATTTCCGACCTGAGGTCGCCTTCCACTTTGTACTCAGCTCCGATAATCTCGCGGATTTTGGCTGCTTGTGCGTCAGACCACTCGTTGACCTTGAGGCCACGGTCTACTCCCGCCTTGTCCAATATCTTTGCTGAACTACTTCGACCTATTCCATAGATATAGGTCAATGCGATTTCGCCACGCTTGTTCTGGGGCAAATCTACTCCAACAATTCTTATTGCCATGTTTGTTTTTAAAAATTTAAAATGTTTGTTCTTACTGGGCAATCACTGCCCTTGTTGATGCTCAACCCTGACGAAGTTTGTATTTGGGGTTCTTCTTGTTGATGACAAAAAGACGGCCCTTCCTACGCACGATCTTGCAGTCCGGGGTGCGCTTCTTCAATGATGCTCTTGTCTTCATAACTGATAATTATTTGTATCTAAACACTATCCTGCCTTTTGTCAGGTCGTACGGGCTCATCTCGACCTTCACCTTGTCACCAGGCAAGATTTTGATGTAGTGCATTCTCATCTTGCCCGAGATGTGGGCCGTGATGGGACACCCATTCTCTAACTCGACACGGAACATCGCATTGGAGAGAGCCTCCACGATGGTTCCGTCTTGCTCAATTGCGGCTTGCTTTGCCATACTCTAACTGATTTTTCCTACTATTGATTCTATTTCCTCGAAAGATGATAAAATTTCCGACTTTCCACGCCTGATGGCAATGGTATGTTCGTAATGTGCCGCCGGCCGATGGTCGCGAGTGAGGACCGACCATTTGTCGGGTGCGAGCACCACGGCCTTGTCGCCCATGGTGACCATTGGTTCGATGGCAATGCACATTCCCTCCTTCAACAGTGTTCCGTTTCCACGTCGTCCGTAGTTGGGAACCATGGGTTCCTCGTGCATCTTGCGCCCGATGCCATGGCCTGTGAGTTCACGCACGATGCCGTATCCACGCTTCTCGCAGTAGTCCTGCACGGTCGACCCGATGTCGCCCACATGGTGCCCCGCCACAGCCACCTCGATGGCTTTGTAGAGAGACTCGTATGTGGTTGCCAGCAGCCTTTTGACCTCCTGGCTCACCTCGCCCACGCAGAACGTGTAGCAAGAGTCGCCGTTGAACCCCTCGAGGAGTGTCCCGCAGTCGATGGAGATGATGTCCCCCTCACGCAGCACCGTCTTTGCATTCGGCACACCATGGACGACGACATCATTCACCGACGTGCAGATATTGGCGGGGAAAGGCCCCCCATAAGGATTTGGAAAACCCTTGAAAGTAGGAGTCGCCCCATTGTCGCGGATGAACTCTCCAGCTATCTTGTCAAGTTGGAGAGTCGTGACACCCGGCTTGATATGAAGAGCGAGTTCGGCGAGCGTAAGGCCAACCAGCCTGTTGGCCCGCCTCATCAGCTCAATCTCATCTTCCGTCTTTAGAAATATGCTCATTGCAGGGCATCAATATGCCGATACGCCACCGTTTCCACGTGTGCGTCCGGAATTGAGCAATCCGTCATAATGGCGCATCATCAGATGGCTCTGAATCTGCTGCAGCGTGTCGATCACCACACCCACGAGGATCAGCAGCGAGGTGCCGCCGAAGAACTGTGCGAATCCCTGAGGTACTCCAAGCAAACTTGCGAATGCCGGCATGACGGCGATGAAGGCGATGAAGAGCGATCCAGGCAGCGTGATGCGCGACATGATCGTGTCGATGTAATCGGCAGTAGGCTTTCCAGGCTTGATGCCCGGGATGAAGCCGTTGTTTCTCTTCATATCCTCAGCCATCTGTGTGGGATTGAGGGTGATGGCCGTGTAGAAATAAGTGAACGCGATGATGAGTATCGCGAAGACTATGTTATACAACAGGCTTGTGTGGTCGAGGAGCGAGCGCATCACATAGTTGGTGCTGTCAGTGGTATACTGCACGAGAGCCAGAGGTATGAACATCAACGCCTGGGCGAAGATGATAGGCATCACGTTGGCAGCAAACAGCTTCAATGGGATGTACTGGCGTGCCCCGCCATAGGTCTTGTTGCCTTGCACACGGCGAGCGTACTCCACCGGCACCTTTCGCACAGCCTGGGTCAGGAGAATCGAAGCACACACCACGGCGAAGAGAATCAGCAACTCGATGATGAGCATGATGATACCACCGCCCCTGGTCTCGGTGAAACGATTGGTGACCTCCTGCATGAACGCACTCGGCAGACGTGCGATGATGCCGATCATGATGATGAGCGATATGCCATTGCCCACGCCCCTGTCGGTGATGCGTTCACCCAGCCAGAGGATGAACATACTGCCGGCAGCGAGGATGACGAGTCCCGTCCACATGAACCAATTCCATGAGATGCCAGGATTCAAGGCTGCAGCCGACTGCATCTTGAGGTTGATGAGGTAAGAGGGAGCCTGGAAGAGCAGGATGGCGACTGTAAGGATACGAGTGTACCACATGATCTTCTTTCTACCACTCTCACCCTCACGCTGCATTTTCTGGAAATATGGAACAGCGACGGCGAGCAACTGCATCACGATGGATGCAGAGATGTATGGCATGATTCCCAACGCGAACATTGACGCGTTGGAGAAAGCACCACCGGAGAACATGTCGAGCAGCGACATCAAACCGCCCTGGGTCTGTTCTTGCAGTTGTCCCAACTTTTCCGGGTCGATGCCAGGCAGCACGACGAACGAACCAAAGCGATATATCGCAGTGAACAGGATGGTGATGCCGATGCGTTTGCGCAAGTCCTCCACCTTCCAAATGTTCTTCAGTGTCTCGATAAACTTTTTCATTTACTTAGATTATAGTTGTTTTACCACCAACTGCCTGGATGGCTGCCTCGGCAGTTTTCGAGAAGGCATGAGCCACCACCTCCAAAGGAGTGGTGAGTTCTCCCATACCAAGGATCTTCACCAGTTCCTTGCCATTGGTGAGGCCGGCAGCCTTGAGTTCCTCGACGCCGACTTTCGTCAGTCCCTTGTCAGCCAGTTTCTGGAGCGTGGAGAGGTTGACTGCGAAATACTCCTTATGGTTGATGTTCTTGAATCCAGTCTTGGGGACGCGGCGCTGGAGTGGCATCTGGCCACCCTCGAAGCCTATCTTCCTTTTGTAACCTGAGCGCGACTTAGCGCCTTTGTGGCCACGTGTGGAGGTACCACCCAGACCGGAACCGGTGCCACGACCGATGCGACGACGCGAGTGAGTGGAGCCGGGAGCGGGTTTCAACGTATGTAATTTCATAAATCCTTCGCTTTAAAATGTCTGTTTGATTATTCTACTATGGTCACCAGGTGATGCACCTTGCGGATCATGCCGCGAATGGAGGGAGTGTCCTCCTTCTCGACCACTTGCGAGATTTTGCGAAGCCCAAGGGCCTCGAGAGTGCGCTTTTGGTCTACGGGGTAACCGATTTTGCTCTTGATCTGCTTGATTTTGATTGTAGCCATATCACTTCCTCCTATCCTCTAAATACTTTTTGCATTGAAATGCCACGGTCGCCAGCGACGGTGTATGCGTCACGCATCTCGCAGAGAGCCTTGATGGTGGCCTTCACGAGGTTGTGGGGGTTGGAAGAGCCCTTCGACTTGGCCAGCACGTCGGTGATGCCGGCGCTTTCGAGGACGGCACGCATGGCGCCACCAGCCACCATCCCGGTACCGGGAGCTGCAGGCTTGAGGAACACCTTTGCGCCACCGAAAGCCACCTCCATCTCATGAGGGATTGTGCCCTTGAGCACCGGCACCTTCACGAGGTTCTTCTTTGCAGCCTCCACGCCTTTAGCAATGGCGGAAGTCACTTCACCAGCCTTTCCCAGGCCCCATCCGATGACGCCGTTTCCGTCGCCAACAACGACGATGGCAGCGAATGTGAACGTACGACCACCTTTTGTCACCTTGGTGACACGGTTGATAGCCACCAGGCGGTCCTTCAACTCAGAATCACTATTGATTTTTACTCTATTGATTGCCATGATCGTTTAAAAATTAAGTCCACCTTTACGGGCTGCGTCAGCCAGTTGCTTCACTCTTCCGTGATACAGATAACCATTACGGTCGAACACGACAGCTGTAATGCCAGCGGCCTTTGCCCTTTCTGCAATCAGCTCGCCCACCTTCTCAGCCTGTTGGCATTTGGGCATTTTCTCCATTCCCTTTGAAGAAGCCGAAACGAGGGTCTTGCCCTTCGGATAGTTCTGCACGGCCACGTTGCGCTTGGGGTGCTTTTTCTTCACCATGGTGGTGAAAGGCTTCTCGGTGTTCATCCATGAGTCGTCGATGATTTGCACGTAGATGCCCTTGTTGCTGCGGAAGACCGTCATGCGTGGGCGCTCGGCAGTGCCATTGACCTTCTTGCGAATTCTGTATTTGATCTTGATTCGTCTTTCTATTTTCTTCGTTGTCATAATCGTAAGGTTTTAAAGTTACTTAGCCGAGGCCGACTTGCCAGACTTCCTGCGGATGACCTCACCCTTGAACAGGATACCCTTGCCCTTGTAAGGCTCAGGCATGCGGAAAGAGCGAATCTTAGCACAAATGAGTCCGAGCAACTGCTTGTCGCAAGACTCCAAGATGATGACAGGATTCTGATTCCTCTCAGACTTTGTCTCCACCTTCACCTCAGGTGGGAGCATGATGAAAATGGGGTGTGAATATCCCAGTGCGAACTCCAGGATGTTACCCTTGTTTGACACGCGGTATCCGACGCCAACGAGTTCGAGGGTTTTCTGGAACCCTTGGCTGACTCCAACCACCATATTGTTGACCAGTGCCCTGTAGAGGCCGTGGAAAGCCTGCTTCTGCTTGATGTTGACGGGACTGTCCTCGTTGATGGTGAAGGTCAATTCACCGTTCTCCAATGTCATGTCGACAGCGGGATCCACCTTTTGCGAGAGTTCACCCTTTGGACCTTTCACGGTCACGATGTGTGTCTGCTTGTCGTGCTTGACTTCTACGCCAGCAGGGATGGCGATGGGCAATTTACCTATTCTAGACATAGTTGCTTCCTCCCTTGATTAATAGACGTAGCAAAGGACTTCGCCGCCGATCTTGAGTTCTTTGGCTTCCTTGTCAGTCATTACACCTTTGGATGTGGACAAGATGGCGATGCCCAATCCGTTGATAACTCTCGGCATGTCCTTGTACCCCGTATACTTGCGGAGACCAGGAGTTGAAACTCTCTTGAGTTTCTTGATGGCGTTAGCCTTGGTCGTCGGGTCATACTTGAGCGCGACCTTGATGGTACCCTGCGGGCCGTCCTCGATGAACTTGTAGTTGAGGATGTAGCCCTTCTCGAAGAGGATCTTTGTGATCTCCTTCTTGATGTTTGATGCAGGAACCTCCACGACACGGTGATGTGCCATGATTGCATTTCTGAGCCTTGTCAGATAATCTGCTATTGGATCTGTCATAAATAAAAATGTTTAATTAATCGGGACTCCCCCGACAATATTAAATATAAAAAAGCTTGTCTTCTTTCTTTACCAACTTGCCTTCTTCACGCCAGGAATGAGACCTGCAGAAGCCATCTCGCGGAATTGGATGCGGGAGAGGCCGAACTGTCTCATGTATCCCTTTGGACGACCAGTGATTTTGCAACGGTTGTGTAGGCGTATGGGGTTGGCGTTCTTGGGAATGCTTTGGAGTTTGCGAGCAGCCTCGTAAGCCTCGGCGATGTCGTCGGTGGTGGCGATGATTTTCTTGAGTGCAGCGCGCTTCTCAGCATACTTGGCCACGAGCCTAGCCCTTTTGACCTCACGGGCCTTCATTGATTCTTTTGCCATGGATTATGCGTTTTTAGCGTTTTTGAAAGGAAGTCCGAAAGCCTTGAGCAGGGCGTAGCCCTCCTCGTCGGTGTTAGCGGAGGTGACGAAAGTGATGTTCATTCCCTGTATGCGCTCGATGCTGTCGAGGTTGATTTCCGGGAAGATGATTTGCTCGTCGATACCGAGGGTGTAGTTGCCACGTCCGTCGAGTTTCGACTCAATACCCTTGAAGTCGCGGATACGTGGAAGTGCGACGCGCACGAGTTTCTCGAGGAACTCATACATGCGTTCTCTTCTCAGAGTTACCATGACGCCGATGGGCATCTTCTTGCGGAGCTTGAAGTTGGCGATGTCCTTCTTGGAGTAGGTGGCCACGGCCTTCTGTCCTGCGATGGTGGTCAATTCGTTGATGGCCACGTCGATGATTTTCTTCTCTTGTGTGGCATCTCCGAGTCCCTGGTTGATGACGATCTTCTTGAGAGTCGGTATTTGCATGGGCGAGGAGTAGTTGAACTGCTTCATCAGCGCCGGTGCAATGACTTCATTGTACTGTTTCTTTAACTGTGCTGTATTCATTATTTGATCTCCTCTCCTGATTTTTTAGCGATACGAACTTTTGTTCCGTCCTCTTTTACCTTGATGGCGATGCGTGTAGCTTCTCCGCTCTTAGGGTCGATGAGGCTCAGGTTGGAGATATGAATAGGAGCCTCCACCTTGATGAAGCCGCCTTGGGGATTCTTAGCCGAAGGTTTGGCACTCTTGGTGACGATGTTGACACCTTCTACGATGGCGCGCATTTTCTCGCGTTCCACTTTGAGCACCTTTCCGGTCTTGCCCTTGTCCTCACCGGCGAGGACAATCACGGTGTCGCCTTTTTTGATATGTAATTTGATCATTGGTGTAGTGCTGGTTAAAATGTTAAAGTACCTCTGGTGCGAGAGAGACCACCTTCATGTTCACCGCGCGCAACTCTCTTGCGACGGGTCCGAAGATGCGGCTTCCCCTAAGCTCTCCGGCATTGTTGAGGAGTACGCATGCGTTGTCGTCGAATCTGATGTAAGAACCATCAGCCCTGCGCACCTCTTTCTTGGTGCGTACGATGAGAGCTTTTGAGATGGCCCCTTTCTTCAGGTCGCTGGAAGGTATGACATTTTTCACGGCCACGACGATGACGTCGCCCACGCTGGCGTAACGGCGGCGAGTACCTCCGAGCACCCTGATGCAGAGTGCCTCGCGAGCTCCGCTGTTGTCGCAAACTGTCAGTCTTGATTCTGCCTGTATCATGATTACTTAGCTTTTTCGATGATTTGAACTAGTCTCCATCTCTTGGTTTTGCTCAAGGGACGGGTTTCCATAATGAGCACGGTGTCGCCGATATTGGCCTCGTTGTTTTCGTCATGTGCATGGTACTTCTTTGTCTTCTGCACAAACTTGCCATAGATGGGGTGCATCTCCTTGAACTTGGAAGCAATAACAATGGTTTTATCCATCTTGTTGCTCACGACAACACCCGTTCTAGTTTTTCTTAAATTTCTTGTTTCCATCTGGACCATTGTTATTTGTTAAGTTCTCTTTGACGGAGCTCAGTTTTCATGCGGGCGATGTCTTTGCGCACCATCCTGATTTGCATTGGATTCTCCAGCGGCGTGATGGCATGGTTCATCTTCAGTTGCTGAAGGTTTGCCATTGCTCCCTCAAGTCTCTCGACCAAGTCCTGGGTAGAGAGTTCCCTTACTTCATTTATCTTCATGGTTTAAGCGTTTTTGTCGAAATCACGTCTTACAACGAACTTGGTTTTCACGGGGAGTTTCTGAGCGGCGAGGCGGAGTGCCTCCTTTGCGATGTCGAAACTGACCCCTTCTACTTCGAAGAGGATGCGTCCGGGCTGCACAGGTGCCACCCATCCTGCGGGGTCACCCTTTCCCTTACCCATACGCACGTCTGCTGGCTTGCGAGTGATGGGTTTGTCGGGGAAGATGCGAATCCACACCTGTCCCTCGCGCTGCATATACCTGTTGACGGCGACACGAGCAGCCTCAATCTGACGGCTGTCGATCCATTTGTGTTCGAGTGTCTTGATGCCGAACGAACCGAAAGCGAGCTCGGTCCCCCTGTGGGAGTTGCCTTTCCTGCCGCGTCCGTCCTGAGGCCTTCTATATCTTACTCTTTTTGGCTGTAACATTGTAGCTTCTGGTTTTAACGGTTATTGCTTCTCTTGCGACCTCCTCTTGGGCGTCCACCGCCACCTTGTCTTCCACCTGACTTCTCCTGAGTGAAGTTGGGTGCGAGGTCAACCTTTCCATAAACCTCTCCGCGGCAGATCCACACCTTGATGCCCAGGATTCCCACCTTGGTGAGAGCCTCGGCCTGGCAGTAGTCCACATCGGCGCGGAAGGTGTGCAGAGGTGTCCTGCCCTCCTTGTACATTTCCTTGCGTGCCATTTCAGCACCGTTGAGGCGGCCTGTGATTTGGATTTTGATGCCCTCAGCCTGTGCGCGCATGGCATTGCCGATGGCCTGCTTGATGGCGCGCCTGTAAGCGATCTTTCCTTCGAGCTGCCTTGCGATGTTGTTGGCGACGATGGTAGCGTCGAGGTCAGGTTTCTTCACCTCGAAGATGTTGATTTGGATCTCCTTGTTGGAGAGTTTCTTCAGTTCTTCCTTCAACTTGTCCACGTCCTCTCCACCTTTTCCGATGACCTTGCCCGGCCTAGCGGTGCAGATGGTGATGGTGACAAGCTTGAGTGTGCGCTCAATGACGATACGGGAAACGCTGGCGTTGGCCAGTCTTTCATTGAGGTATTTGCGGATCTTCTGGTCTTCCACGATGTTTTCGCCGAAGCTCTTGCCTCCGAACCAGTTGGAGTCCCATCCTCTGATGATTCCCAGACGGTTGCTGATTGGATTAACTTTCTGTCCCATTCTGTTTATTCTTTATCGTCATTAGTTTTTGAATCTACGAAAAGGGTGACGTGGTTGCTACGTTTGCGGATGCGGTATCCACGTCCCTGCGGTGCAGGTCTCATTCTCTTCCATGTGACTCCCTCATCGACGAAGACGCGTGAGATGTAGAGTTCTCCGTCCTCAGCCTTGCGGTCATTCTTGGCCTCCCAGTTGGCCACTGCCGAGCGGAGCAGTTTCTCCACGTCGATGGCGGCCTTCTTATTCGAGAACTTGAGCACTCCGAGTGCTTTATTCACCTCCATGCCGCGGATCATGTCGACGACGTATCTCATTTTCCGTGGTGATGAGGGCACCCCTACCAATTTGGCGAAGTAGAGGCTCTTTGCGGCTTCCTTTCTTTTCTCAGCCGCGATTTTCTTTCTTGCTCCCATTATGTTATTGTTTTTTATTCAAAGGGTTGGCCTGCTTACTTCTTGTTTCCGGCGTGTCCGCCAAACCTGCGTGTAGGTGAGAACTCTCCGAGTTTGTGCCCCACCATGTTCTCAGTGATGTAAACAGGGATGAATTTGTTTCCGTTATGTACTGCAACAGTATGACCCACGAAGTCGGGTGAGATCATCGATGCCCTGGCCCAGGTCTTGACGACCGTTTTCTTGCCGCTCTCGTTCATGGCGAGAATTTTCTTCTCGAGAGCCACGTTGATGTATGGACCTTTCTTAAGTGAACGACTCATAATTTCCTCTTGTTAACTATTTTTTCTTGTTAGCTCTCTCGATAATGTACTTGTTGGAATGCTTCTTGGGAGCGCGTGTCTTGAGTCCCTTGGCATAGAGTCCGGTGCGTGAGCGCGGGTGTCCGCCAGACTGGCGTCCCTCGCCACCGCCCATCGGGTGGTCGTGCGGGTTCATCACGACGCCGCGGTTGTGCGGGCGTCTTCCGAGCCAGCGTGTGCGTCCTGCCTTGCCCGACTGCTCGAGAGCGTGGTCGGAGTTGCCGACGCTACCGATGGTAGCTTTGCAAGCACTGAGGATTTTGCGAATCTCTCCCGAGGGGAGTTTGACCACGCAGTAATCCCCTTCACGAGAGGTTAACTGAGCGAAATTACCAGCCGACCTGACGAGCTTGGCACCCTGTCCCGGGCGTAGCTCGATGTTGTGGATCACGGTACCCACGGGAATGTTAGCCAGTGGCAGGGCGTTACCCACTTCAGGTGCTGCCTCAGCGCCTGAGTTGAGCTTGTCGCCCACCTGGAGTCCGATGGGAGCAATAATGTAGCGTTTTTCGCCATCAGCATAGTAGAGCAGTGCGATACGAGCAGAGCGGTTGGGGTCATACTCGATAGTCTTCACCACTGCGGGAACACCATCTTTCTCTCGCTTGAAATCGACGAGGCGCAACTTTCTCTTGTGTCCTCCACCTCTGTAGCGGACGGTCATCTTACCGGAATTGTTCCTACCTCCGGTGGAGTGCTTTCCTCTAACGAGAGACTTCTCTGGTACGGATGCAGTAATCTCTTCGAACGTACCAATAATCTTGTGTCTTTGGCCCGGTGTTACGGGCTTTAATTTACGTACTGCCATTTTATTTTAGATATTGCTGTAGAAATCGATTGTCTCGCCCTCTTTGAGCGTGACGATAGCTTTTTTAAACGAGCTCTTCTGTCCTTTGATCATACCTGCCTTGGTGTAGCGCTGCGAGCGTTTCCCGGCAAAGAGCATCGTGTTCACGTCGACGACGGTAACGTTGTACAGTCTCTCGACTTCTTCCTTGATTTGGAGTTTGTTTGCGTCAGGACGTACGATGAAGCCGTACTTTGCCTTGGCAGGCTTTGTATAGGTGAAGATGGTCTTTTCCTTTGTCCTTGCTTCCTTGCGGAGGCTCTTCTTCACTTTCACTTCAACCTTCTCTTCCTTGGCACCCAGCTTCTTTGCAGCCTTCTCATTGACCGCCCTCAGCGTTTTGTCGACCGACGACTTCTCCGAAATCTGGTTCATCTTCTCAGTGACCAGCGGTTTTATAATAAATGCCATTTCTATTCTCTGGTTATTTAGTTAAGATTGTGTCGATGGTCTTCAGCGAATTTTCGGTCACGACAAGAACATCAGCATTCAAAACTTTGTAAGCATTGAGTGATGATGCAAGTATAACCTCGGAACGCTGCAAGTTACGAGCCGACAAAAATACATTTTTATTTGCTTCTGGCAAAACGAGAAGTACTTTCTTGCCGTCGACTTTAAGATTTTTAACAACATTTATGAAATCTTTAGTCTTTGGTGCTTCGAAAGTGAAATCTTCGAGGACGATGATAGCGTCTTCCTGCACTTTGTATGAGAGAGCGCTCTTGCGTGCGAGCACCTTCACCTTTTTGTTGAGTTTGAAGCGATAGTCGCGTGGCCTGGGACCGAAGACCCTGCCGCCTCCCCTGAGGAGTGGTGAGTTGATGTCACCGTGGCGTGCACCACCGCCGCCCTTTTGGCGTCCGAGTTTCCTGGTACTGCCTTTGTGCTCGCTTCTCTCCTTGGCCTTGTGTGTTCCCTGCCTTTGGTTGGCGAGGTACTGCTTCACGTCGAGATAGAGGACGTGGTCGTTTGGTTCGATGCCGTAGATGTCGTCATTAAGTGTGGCAGTGCGCCCCGTCTCCTGACCTTTGATGTTTAAAACGTTGACTTCCATTATTTCTGAATTAAGACGGTTGAACCAATGCATCCGGCTACTGACCCCTTCACGAGGATGAGGTTGTGCTCTGGGATGACTTTTAACACTCTGAGATTCTTGGTGGTGACCCTGTCTCCACCCATTTGTCCTGCCATTCTCATTCCTTTGAATACTTTGGCGGGATAGGAGCATGCACCGATACTACCCGGTTTGCGTGCGCGGTCGTCCTGGCCGTGAGTCTGCTGTCCGACTCCTCCGAACCCATGGCGCTTCATGACGCCTTGGAATCCTTTACCTTTGGAGGTGCCTGTAACATCGACGAAAGAGGAGTCGTTGAATATTTCGACGGTGATGGTGTCACCGAGGTTGTATTCCTCCTCGAACTTGAACTCGGCCAAGTGTCTTTTCGGTGTTGTCCCAGCTTTTTTGAAGATACCCATGAGCGGCTTGGTTGTTCTTTTCTCCTTAGCCTCTCCGAAAGCGAGTTGGTAGGCGTCATAGCCGTCCACCTCTTTAGTCTTCACCTGGGTTACAACACAAGGACCAGCTTCGATAACAGTGCACGGCACGTTCTTGCCGTCGGCACTGAAAACGGATGTCATTCCGATTTTCTTTCCAATTAATCCTGGCATTTCAATTTGTTGTTAAGGGTTGTTGTTGTAAATATGTGAATGAAATTCTATACCTTGATTTCCACTTCCACGCCGCTGGGGAGTTCCAGTTTCATCAGCGCGTCGATGGTTTTTGCAGTAGAGCTGTAGATGTCGATGAGGCGCTTGTAGTCTGAGAGTTGGAACTGCTCGCGTGCCTTCTTGTTGACGAACGTACTGCGGTTGACAGTGAAGATGCGCTTGTGTGTTGGGAGGGGGATGGGACCGCTCACCACGGCATCTGTAGCTTTCACGGCCTTGACGATTTTCTCGGCCGACTTGTCCACGAGCTTGTGGTCGTAGGACTTCAGTTTGATTCTGATTTTCTGACTCATGATGTTATTGTTAGTTGATTTTGATGAGTGGCGCTGGAAGCGCTGCTTAAGAGTCATTCGCTAAGCAGCGCGCAGCCGCCACGTGTTGTTGCTTTATACGAGGTCGGCCCTGCCGTTGACTTCGGTTAGGACAGCCTTTGCGATGGAGCTTGAGAGAGGTGCGTGGTGAGCGTACTCCATGGAGGAGGTTGCCCTTCCCGACGTGATGGTGCGGAGCGTGGTGACATATCCGAAGGTTTCCGACAGTGGCACGAGTGCCTTGACGATGCGTCCTCCCGAGCGTGCCTCGTCCATGCCGAGCACCTGTCCGCGGCGCTTGTTGAGGTCTCCGATGACGTCGCCCATGCTCTCCTCTGGTGTGACCACCTCGAGTTTCATGATAGGCTCCATCAGCACGGGAGCGGCCTTCACGCATGCAGACTTGTAGGCTTGTATGGCAGCGATTTCGAAGGAGAGCTGGTCGGAGTCGACGGGGTGGAAGCCTCCGTCGACGACGGTGACCTTCAGTGATTCCATGGGATATCCTCCGAGGATGCCGTTCTTCATGGCAGTCTCGAAGCCCTTCTGGATGGAGGGGATGTACTCCTTGGGGATGTTTCCGCCTTTCACCTCGTTGACGAACTGCAGGCCTCCGTTGGCCTTGACATCGTAATCTTCGTCGACGGGTCCGACCTGTACGAGGATCTTGGCATACTTGCCACGACCGCCGGTCTGCTTCTTGTAGACCTCTTCGATTTCCACGGTGCGTGTGATGGCCTCCTTATAGTTCACCTGCGGCTTGCCTTGGTTGCATTCCACCTTGAACTCTCTCTTGAGCCTGTCGATGATGATGTCGAGGTGCAGCTCACCCATTCCTGAGATGATGGTCTGTCCGCTCTGCTCGTCGGTCCTCACAGTGAAGGTGGGGTCTTCCTCAGCGAGTTTGGCCAGTCCGATGCCGAGTTTGTCGATGTCGGCCTGCGACTTGGGCTCCACTGCGATACCGATGACGGGGTCGGGGAATGTCATTGACTCCAACACGATGGGGTGTGCCTCGTCGCAGAGGGTGTCACCGGTGTGGATGTCCTTGAATCCCACTCCTGCGCCGATGTCGCCAGCGTCGATGGACTCCATGGGGATTTCCTTGTTGGAGTTCATCTGGAAGAGTCTGCTGATGCGCTCCTTCTTTCCCGAACGGGGGTTGAAGACATATGAGCCGGCAACCACTTTTCCAGAATAGACGCGGAAGAACACGAGGCGTCCCATATAAGGGTCGGTGGCGATTTTGAATGCCAGCGCCGATGTAGGTTCTTCATCGGAAGGCTTGCGCGACTCTTCCTCCTCGGTTTCTGGGTTGACGCCTACGATGTGTACGGCGTCGATGGGTGAGGGCAGGAAAGCGCAGACGTAGTCGAGCAATGGCTGCACACCCTTGTTCTTGTATGACGAGCCGCAGACCATCGGAGTGACCTCCATGGCCACTGTTCCCTTGCGGATGGCGGCGATGATTTCCTCCTTGGTGATTTCCTCGCCCTCGAGGTATTTCTCCATAAGGGCGTCGTCATAGTTGGCTGCAATCTCGAGCATCTTGTCACGCCACTCCTGAGCCTCGTCCACGAGGTCGGCGGGTATTTCCTCGACGTCGTATTCGGCACCCATGGACTCATCGTTCCAAATGATGGCCTTCATGGTGATGAGGTCCACCACGCCTTTGAAATTCTGTTCTGCGCCGATGGGGATTTGCACGGGGCACGGGTTGGCTCCGAGGATTTCCTTCATCTGCTGCACAGTCCCGAAGAAGTCGGCTCCGGAACGGTCCATCTTGTTCACGTATCCGATGCGAGGCACGTTGTACTTGTCGGCCTGGCGCCATACTGTCTCCGACTGCGGCTGGACGCCGTCAGCGGCGGAGTAAGTGGCCACGGCTCCGTCGAGCACCCTGAGCGAGCGCTCCACCTCGGCGGTGAAGTCGACGTGTCCCGGAGTGTCGATGAGGTTGATTTTGTACTTTTTTCCGTTCCATTCCCATGAGCATGTGGTGGCTGCAGAAGTGATGGTGATGCCTCTCTCCTGCTCTTGTGCCATCCAGTCCATGGTAGCTGCACCGTCGTGCACCTCGCCGATTTTGTGCGTCTTGCCCGTGTAGAAGAGAATGCGCTCGGAAGTGGTGGTCTTGCCGGCGTCGATGTGGGCCATGATGCCTATGTTGCGGGTGAGTTGTAAGTCTTGCTTTGCCATTATCTTTTTACCTTATGCTATACCTGAAATGTTAGAACCTGAAATGTGCAAAAGCCCTGTTGGCCTCGGCCATGCGGTGCATGTCCTCCTTGCGCTTGTAAGCGCCACCCTGGTTGTTGTAGGCGTCCATGATTTCAGCAGCCAGCTTCTCAGCCATGCTCTTTCCGCCGCGCTTGCGTGCGTAGTTGATCATGTTCTTCATCGACACGCTTTCCTTGCGGTCAGGACGGATTTCCGTAGGCACCTGGAAGGTGGCGCCACCGATACGACGGCTCTTCACCTCCACTTGCGGTGTGATGTTGTCGAGTGCGGTTTTCCAAATCTCGAGGGGAGTCTTCTCCTCTTTCGACATTTTGGTTTTCACGATGTCCAGTGCGTTGTAGAAGATTTCGTAGGAAATGGATTTCTTGCCATCATACATGAGATGGTTGACGAACTTGGATACCTTCTGGTCGTTGTAAACGGGGTCTGGCAGCACCAGACGCTTCTTTGGTTTTGCTTTTCTCATTTTATTTATTTGAAATAAATTCTGCTTGGGGCTGTTCTTACTTGTTCTTCAACGCTCACACGAGAGCATTTACTCAACCTGTTGTGACTTCTCCAGCAAAACGATTATTTGAATGAATGGTTTTTAGTCCTTGCTGATATTAACCTTCTCCGGTTATTATTTCTTCTGCTTCGGACGTTTTGCACCGTACTTTGAGCGGCGCTGGGTGCGGTTGGCGACGCCTGCTGTATCAAGCGTTCCGCGAACGATGTGATAGCGCACACCAGGGAGATCCTTAACACGACCACCTCTTACGAGCACGATGCTGTGCTCCTGCAGGTTGTGACCCTCACCGGGTATGTAGGAGTTCACTTCCTTTTGGTTGGTCAGTCTTACACGGGCAACTTTTCTCATTGCCGAATTAGGCTTTTTGGGAGTTGTGGTATAGACGCGAACGCATACTCCACGACGCTGGGGACATGAGTCCAGCGCGGGTGACTTGCTTTTGTCTACCAATTCCTTCCTGCCTTTCCTTACTAATTGCGAAATTGTTGGCATTTTGTTACTTTTTTGTTTGATATTTATGTTGTATTGTTGTTTGCACATTAATATATGGCACACCCTCGGCGCACCATTTGGGCTGCAAAGGTACTAACTTTCAGTGAATAAACCTAACTAAATGGAGCTTTGCCCCCCTCTCTTTGGAATGTTTTATAGTTTTTTAACAGATGTAACATTTTTTAAGACGAAATAAGGGAGTGAAAGAGTAAAAATGGGCGGAGGGGACGGAATGGACGGAGGGGACGGAGGGGACGGAATGGGCGGAAACGGCGGGGCGCCAGCCTTTTGACAAGACTGGCGCCCCGGAAAGAGAATGGCTATGGGATCATGCCTCCCCCTTGTTGCCGATGTTGAAGGGCGAGATGGTACGTGGTTTGGAGTTGGGTAGCTGTATTTTCCCGAACTCCTGCTCATACCTTGCGATGTTCTCCTGCAGTGCGATGGCGAGACGCTTGGCGTGCTCAGGAGCAAGAATGGCCCTTGTCCTGACGGTGGCTTTCTGCAATCCCGGGAGCACGGAAGCGAGATCCATCACGAATTCCGAACTGGAGTGTGCGATGAGTGCGAAGTTGACGTACACACCTTGTGCCACGTCCGGTCCCACCTCTATTTGCAACTGGTTGCCTTGTGGTTTGTTGTGGTTGTCCATAAGTGAAAAGTTTGATGATAAGCAGGGATTCAGGATAGAACCCCTGCTTTGATTTTATCTTTCTTCAGTCACGATTTCCTCGTCGGCGAAGTCGAGCACGTTCTTGCGGTTGGCAATCATGCGTTCGTATTCCTCCTTGGAGCCCACCTGCAGCTTGTCCCACTGTCTCAGTCCGGTACCGGCTGGGATGAGATGTCCGCAGATGACGTTCTCCTTCATACCCTCGAGGTGGTCCACCTTTCCACGGATGGCAGCCTCGTTGAGCACCTTGGTGGTTTCCTGGAAGGAAGCAGCCGACATGAAGCTCTTGGTCTGCAAGGCGGCCTTCGTGATGCCTTGGAGGATCTGTGTGGAGGTGGCGGGGATGACGTCCCTGACCTTGATGGTCTTCAGGTCACGACGTGTGAGGTTGGAGTTCTCGTCACGCAGCTTGCGTGCAGAGATGATTTGTCCCACATACACATTTTCGCTGTCGCCTGCGTCCAAGACGTACTTCTTGCCCCAGATGCGGTCGTTCTCCTCGGCGAAGTCGAGTTTGTCGACCACTTCCTGCTCGAGGAAGGTGGTGTCGCCCGGTTCCACGATTTGCACCTTGCGCATCATCTGCCTGACGATGATTTCGAAATGCTTGTCGTTGATCTTCACACCCTGGAGACGATAGACGTCCTGCACCTCGTTGACGATGTACTCCTGCACAGCCGTCGGGCCTTTGATGGCTAGGATGTCGCTCGGAGTGATGATGCCATCAGAGAGAGGTGTTCCCGCCCTCACGGCATCGTTCTCCTGGACAAGGATTTGCTTGGAGAGAGAGACGAGGTAGTTCTTCCTGTCGCCGGTCTTGGCGTTGGTGACGATGATTTCTCGGTTGCCTCGCTTCAGTCGTCCCATTGTCACCACTCCGTCGATTTCGCTCACCACGGCGGGTTCCGACGGGTTGCGTGCCTCGAAGAGTTCGGTGACGCGTGGCAGACCACCGGTGATGTCACCACCCTTGGCCACGGAGCGCGGAATCTTGACGAGTGTGGTACCCGTCTCCACGACTTCGCCATCTTTCACCATCACGTGACCACCCACGGGGAAGCTATAAGTGGCGACAACCACTCCATCCTCGTCGATGATGTCGCATGTAGGCACGAGCGTCCTGTCTCTCGACTCGGTGATGATTATCTCTGTCAGGCCAGTTGCGTCATCGGTTTCCGACTTGAAGGTGACACCTTCGATGATGTCGTTGAACTTGAGCTTACCAGCGTATTCAGTGACGATGACCGCGTTGAACGGGTCCCATTTTGCGATGACGTCACCTTTCTTCACCAAGTCGTTGTTCTTGAAGTAAAGCGAGCTGCCGTATGGCACCGGCATGGTGGAGAGCACGATGTTGGTGTTGATGTCCACGAACCTCACTTCTGCGAGACGGCTGACGACCATCTGGCAATCCACACGCGAGTCCACAGGATTGTTCTCTGTAGGAGCCATACCCTCCTTGAAGGGCACGGTGCGCAGTTCGTCGAACTCGATTCTCGCGTCGTTCTTTGCCACGACGGTGGCGTTGGCGGCGGCATTGGCAGCCACACCACCAGCATGGAAGGTACGCAGTGTGAGCTGTGTTCCCGGCTCACCGATGGCTTGCGCTGCGATGACACCCACAGCCTCGCCTTTCTGCACCATTCGGCTTGTGGCGAGGTTGCGTCCGTAGCATTTCATGCAGACGCCCTTCTTGCTCTCGCACGTGAGCACCGACCTGATTTCCACGCTCTCGATGGGCGATTCCTCTATGGCCTGTGCCACATCCTCGGTGATTTCCTCACCTGCAGCCACGATGAGCTCGTTGGTTGTCGGGTTGACGATGTCGTGCACGGAGACACGTCCGAGGATGCGCTCTGCAAGTGTCGAGATGACCTCGTCGCCGCTCTTGAGAGCGGTGCAGTTGAGTCCGCGGAGTGTACCACAGTCCTCCTCGGTGATGATGACGTCGTGAGAGACGTCGACGAGACGGCGTGTGAGGTATCCTGCGTCGGCGGTCTTCATGGCGGTGTCGGCAAGACCCTTGCGTGCACCGTGTGATGCGATGAAGTACTCCAGCACGGACATGCCCTCCTTGAAGTTGGAGAGGATGGGGTTCTCGATGATGGGCGCGATGTCGGCGCCTGCCTTTTGTGGCTTGGCCATCAGACCGCGGATGCCGGAGAGCTGCTTGATCTGGTCTTTCGAGCCACGGGCTCCTGAGTCGAGCATCATGAACACGGCATTGAAGCCTTGGTCGGCCTCGGTCATCTCCTTCATGAGGATGGAGGCGATGTCGTTGTTGACGTGCGTCCAGGTGTCGATGACCTTGTTGTATCGCTCATTGTCGGTGATGAAGCCCAGGTTGTAGCTCTCGGTGATCTGCCTGACCTCCTCGTTGCCCTTGGCGATGAGTTCCGCCTTCTCTGGCGGGATGATGATGTCGTCGAGGTTGAAGGAAAGTCCTGCGAGGTATGCCATCCTGTAACCGAGGTTCTTGATGCCGTCGAGGAACTCGCAAGCCTTTGCGAAGCCAACGGTCTTGATGACCTTTGCGATGATGTCGCGCAAGCTCTTCTTAGAGATGACGGTATTGACGTATCCCACCTCTTCTGGAATGATGCCATTGACGATGACACGTCCCACGGATGTCTCTTCCACCATTTTGGGAACGAGGTTTCCGTTCTCGTCGAGGTCTTTCACCATGACTCGCACTTTTGCGTGGAGGTCGCATTTGCCCTCGTTGTGAGCGATGATGGCCTCTTCCGGTCCATAGAAGGTGAGTCCCTCACCCTTTGCCCCCGGACGGATTTTTGTGATGTAGTAGAGTCCGAGCACCATGTCCTGTGAAGGAACGGTGATGGGCGCTCCGTTGGCGGGGTTGAGGATGTTGTGGCTCTGGAGCATGAGGATCTGCGCCTCGAGGATGGCCTCGTTGCTCAGCGGGAGGTGTACGGCCATCTGGTCGCCGTCGAAGTCGGCGTTGAAAGCGGTACAAGCCAGCGGGTGCAGCTGTATGGCCTTGCCCTCGATGAGCTTGGGCTGGAAAGCCTGTATGCCGAGACGGTGGAGCGTCGGTGCGCGGTTGAGGAGGACGGGATGTCCCTTCATCACGTTCTCGAGGATGTCCCAGATGACGGGTTCTCTCCTGTCGACGATTTTCTTGGCGCTCTTGACGGTCTTGACGATGCCTCTCTCGATGAGCTTGCGTATGATGAACGGCTTGTAGAGCTCGGCAGCCATGAGTTTCGGCAGTCCGCACTCGCCCATCTTCAGTTCCGGTCCCACGACGATGACCGAGCGTGCAGAATAGTCGACACGCTTTCCGAGGAGGTTCTGGCGGAAACGTCCCTGCTTGCCCTTGAGGGAGTCGGAGAGCGACTTGAGGGGCCTGTTCGACTCGCTCTTCACGGCGCTGCTCTTGCGCGAGTTGTCGAAGAGGCTGTCGACAGCCTCCTGGAGCATGCGCTTCTCATTGCGCAGGATGACCTCCGGTGCCTTGATTTCGATGAGCCTCTTGAGGCGGTTGTTTCTGATGATGACTCGCCTGTAGAGGTCGTTGAGGTCGGATGTGGCGAACCTTCCGCCATCGAGCGGCACGAGCGGCCTGAGTTCCGGCGGCGTGACGGGAATGATCTTCATGATCATCCATTCGGGACGGTTCATATCCTTGCTGTTGCGGAACGCCTCTACGACCTGTAGCCTCTTGAGGGCCTCGGTCTTGCGGGCCACGGAGGCGTCGTTGTTGGCACGTTCGCGTAGTTCTCCAGCGAGTTTGTCGAGGTCGAGTCCAGCGAGGAGGTCGTAAATGGCCTCGGCGCCCATCTTTGCGATGAACTTCCTTGGGTCGGAGTCAGGGAGCATCTGGTTCTCTGGTGAGAGCTTGCTCTCCACGATGTCGAGATAGTCGTCCTCGGAGATGAGGTCTAATTTCGTTGCTCCTGGTGCGAGGCGCTCTTGTCCGCTTCCCGACTCCTTGTCTACCTCTTTCCTGTTCTCGTAGTCACCCGGCTGTATCACCACGTATTTCTCGTAGTAGATGACGGCGTCGAGTTTCTTGGTGGGCAGTCCGAGGAGGTATCCGATTTTGTTGGGAAGTGAGCGGAAATACCAGATATGTGCCACCGGCACGACGAGTTCGATGTGTCCTGAGCGCTCGCGCCTGACATTCTTCTCTGTCACCTCGACGCCGCACCTGTCGCACACGATGCCTTTGTATCTGATGCGCTTGTACTTGCCGCAGCCGCACTCGTAGTCACGTGTGGGACCGAAGATTCTCTCACAGAACAAGCCGTCACGTTCTGGCTTGTAGGTGCGGTAGTTGATGGTCTCAGGCTTGGTCACCTCGCCTTTGGAGTTCTCAAGGATTTCCTCGGGTGAAGCCAGTCCGATGGTGATTTTCGTGAAGTTGTTCTTAACTTTTGTATCTTTCTTGAATGCCATGTCTGATAACGATTTAGTCGAGTTTGATACTTAATCCGAGTCCGCGGAGTTCATGCAGCAGCACGTTGAGAGATTCGGGTATTCCCGGCACTGGCATTGGCTCGCCCTTGACGATGGCCTCGTAGGCTTTGCTTCTGCCCACGACGTCGTCGGACTTGACGGTGAGGATTTCCTGAAGGACGTGGCTGGCTCCGAAAGCCTCCAGCGCCCAGACTTCCATTTCTCCGAAGCGCTGTCCGCCGAATTGCGCCTTTCCTCCGAGAGGTTGCTGCGTGATGAGCGAGTATGGGCCAATGCTTCTTGCGTGCATCTTGTCCTCGACCATGTGTCCAAGTTTGAGGAAGTATGTGATGCCCACGGTTGCCGGCTGGTCGAACTTCTCTCCTGTCTCACCGTCGTAGAGGTGTGTGGAGCAGAGTCTTGGCAGTCCTGCCTTGTCGGTCCATTCCGAGAGGTCGTCGAGTTTCGCACCGTCGAAGATGGGCGTTGCGAATTTCACGCCGAGTCGTTTTCCTGCCGCTCCCAAGATGGCTTCGAAGATTTGCCCGAGGTTCATGCGCGACGGCACGCCCAGCGGGTTGAGCACGAGGTCGACAGGTCTTCCGTCCTCGAGGAAGGGCATGTCCTCTTGTCTTACGACCTTCGACACGATGCCCTTGTTGCCGTGGCGGCCTGCAAGCTTGTCGCCGACGCCGATCTTGCGTTTCTTGGCGACATATACCTTTGCCATCTGCAGGATGCCAGAGGGCAGCTCGTCGCCGATGGTGATGGCGAACTTTCTTCTCTTCAACTCTGCGTCGAGCAGTTTTGCCTTACGGATGTAGTTCATGATCAACATGGAGATGAGCGAGTTGACATGCTCGTCGTCGGTCCAGTTGTTCGACTGTATGCCTTCGTAGTTGAGGTTCTTCAGGTTGACGATGGTGAACTGCGCTCCCTTGGCGATGATTTCGGTGTCGGCATAGTCCTTCACGCCCTGCGATGTCTTCCCCTTGATGAGTTTGAGGAGTTTGTCCACGAGGATGTCCTTGAGGTCGTTGTTCTTTGCCTCGTATTCCTCGTCGATCTTGGCGAGTTGGATTTTGTCGAGTTTGCGCGACTCACGTGTCTTGACTGCCCTGGAGAAGAGTTTCTTGTCGATGACGACGCCGCTGAGCGACGGGTTGGCCTTCAATGAGGAGTCCTTCACGTCTCCTGCCTTGTCGCCGAAGATGGCGCGTAGGAGTTTTTCCTCTGGCGACGGGTCGCTCTCACCCTTGGGCGAGATTTTACCGATGAGGATGTCGCCCGGCTCCACGCGTGCACCGACGCGGATGATGCCGTTGGTGTCGAGGTCCTTGGTTGCTTCCTCGCTGACGTTGGGGATGTCGGAGGTGAACTCCTCCATTCCACGCTTGGTCTCACGCACGTCGAGTTGGTACTCGTCGACATGCACGCTGGTGAGCACGTCTTCCCTTACAAGTCTCTCCGAGAGCACGATGGCGTCCTCGTAGTTGTAACCCTTCCACGGCATGTATGCGACGAGGAGGTTGCGTCCGAGGGCGAGCTCGCCATCCTCGGTGGCATAGCCTTCGGTTAGTATCTGTCCCTTGTGCACTCGGTCGCCCTTGTTGCAGATGGGCCTGAGGTCGATGGTCATATTCTGGTTGGTGCGGCGGAACTTGGGAATGCGGTATTCCTTTGTTGGCTCGTCGAAGCTGACGAATTCCTCGTCCTCGGTGCGGTCGTAGAGGATGCGTATGGTGGTGGCATCGACGAATTCTATCACGCCTTCGCCTTCAGCCACGATCATGGTGCGTGAGTCCTCGCACACCTGCCTTTCGAGTCCTGTTCCCACGATGGGTGCGTCGTTGTGTAGCAGAGGCACGGCCTGGCGCATCATGTTACATCCCATGAGGGCGCGGTGGCCGTCGTCATGCTCGAGGAAGGGGATGAGTGCAGCCGAGACGGATGCAATCTGCTGAGGCGACACGTCCATGAACGACACTTTGGCCGGTGTCACGACAGGGAAGTCGGCGTCGAGGCGGCATTTCACCACGTCGCGGATGAAGGTGCCGTCGGCATTGAGCGGTGCGTTGCCCTGCCCGATGTAGTGCTCCGACTCCTCTTCTGCTGTCATGTATACCACATGTTCGTTGTCGAGGTCCACCACCTCGTCGGTCACCTTGCGGTACGGGGTCTCGATGAAGCCCAGCTCGTTGATGGTGGCATAGACGCAAAGCGACGAGATGAGTCCGATGTTTGGTCCTTCAGGACTCTCTATGGGGCAGAGTCGCCCGTAGTGTGTATAGTGCACGTCACGCACCTCGAAGCCAGCCCTTTCCCTGGAGAGTCCGCCAGGTCCGAGAGCAGAGAGACGCCTCTTGTGGGTGACCTCCGCCAGCGGGTTGGTCTGGTCCATGAACTGGCTCAAGGGGTTGGTTCCGAAGAAGGTGTTGATGACGCTTGAGATGGTTTTCGCGTTGATGAGGTCGGTGGGTGTGAATGTCTCGTTGTCCCTGACGTTCATTCGCTCGCGTATGGTGCGGCTCATGCGTGCCAGACCGATGGAGAACTGGTTGGCCAACTGCTCTCCCACGGTGCGCACGCGGCGGTTGGAGAGGTGGTCGATGTCGTCGACGGTGGCGTTGGAGTTGACCAGCTGGATGAGATACTTGATGATCTCTATGATGTCCTCCTTGGTGAGGATGCGCACATCCATGTCGGTGTCGAGGTTGAGCTTCTTGTTGATGCGGTAGCGTCCCACCTCACCCAGGTCATATCGTTTGTCGGAGAAGAACAGGTTCTGAATCACCTCCCTTGCACTGGCGTCGTCGGCGGGGTCGGCGTTGCGTAGCTGGCGGTAGATGTACTGCACGGCTTCCTTTTCCGACTTGCTCGGGTCCTTCTGCAAGGTGTTGAAGATGATGGTGTACTTGCTCGACTGTTCATCGTTCTTGTGAAGGAGTATGGATGAAGTGCCGCTTTCAAGGATTTGTTCCGCAATCTCCGGTGTGATGACGGTCTCGCGCGGGATGATTTCCTCGTTGCGCTCGATGGACACCACTTCTCCCGTGAACTCGTCGGAGAAGTCTTCCGTCCACGACTGTAGCACCTGTCCTGCAAGCTTGCGGCCCACCACGTCCTTCATATTCTTCTTGGTCACCTTCACCTCCTCGGCCAGGTCGAAGATGCTGAGGATGTCCTTGTCGTTCTCATAGCCGATGGCACGGAGCAGCGTGGTGACAGGCAGTTTCTTCTTACGGTCGATGTATGCGTACATCACGTTGTTGATGTCCGTGGCGAACTCTATCCATGAGCCCTTGAATGGGATGATGCGAGCTGAATAGAGGCTGGTGCCGTTGGAGTGGACGCCCTGGCTGAAGAAGACGCCCGGCGAGCGGTGGAGCTGCGACACGACGACGCGCTCGGCACCATTGATGATGAACGTGCCGTTGCTCGTCATATAGGGGATGGTTCCGAGGAACACATCCGATGTGACAATCTTGAAATCGACGTGCTCCGGGTCGGTGCAGTAGAGTTTCATCTTCGCCTTCAGCGGCACGCTGTAGGTCAGTCCTCGCTCGAGGCACTCGTCGATGGAGTAGCGCGGCGGGTCGATGAAATAGTCAAGGAACTCGAGCACGAAGTTGTTCCTCGTGTCGGTGATGGGGAAGTTCTCTGAGAACACCTTGTACAAGCCATCATACTTCCTCAGTTCGGGGGGTGTGTCGAGCTGCAGGAAATCCTGGAAGGACTTGAGTTGCACGTCAAGGAAGTCCGGGGTGGGCATCGGGTTCTTGACACTGGCGAAATTTACCCTGTTGTTGATGATTTTGGTGGCCATTAATGTGGTTTGTTTGTCACCGGCGAAAGCCGGCATTTGCATTTGTAAGACACAAAAAGGTTAAGAATCCCCTACTGGGAGACTCTTAACCATGTAATTCGAGAAGCGTATGCCGCTTATGGCGGCAAAGTGACGTATTGGCTTATTTGAGCTCAACCTTGGCACCCTCGGCCTCGATAGCCTTCTGCAGGTTCTCGGCCTCAGCCTTTGACAAACCTTCCTTCAGAGTGGAGGGAGCGCCGTCAACCAGTTCCTTAGCCTCTTTCAGACCCAGACCGCAAGCCTCTTTCACAGCCTTGACGACCTTCAGTTTGTTAGCACCAACCTCGGCGAGAACGACGTCGAACTCGGTCTTCTCTTCCTCTGCGGGAGCAGCAGGACCGGCAGGACCGGCGGCCACGGCAACTGCGGCAGCTGCGGGCTCGATTCCATACTCTTCCTTGAGGACGTTTGCCAACTCGTTAACTTCCTTTACTGTCAAATTTACCAATTGCTCAGCAATAGCTTTGATATCTGCCATTTTATTTAAAATTTAAATTGTTTGTTAATGTTTGTGAAAGTGACTTTGTAAAGTTATTCAGGACGCTCGCCCAAAGTCTTCAGCACACCATGTATGGTGTTTGCGCCTGACTGAAGAGCAGAGATGACGTTCTTCGCAGGCGACTGCAGCAGAGCCACGAGATCGCCGATGAGTTCGTTCTTGCTCTTGATGGAAGCCAACTCCTCGAGTTTGTCGGCACCAACGAAGATTCCTTCCTCGGCATAGGCAGCCTTCAGTGCGGGAATCCCCTCCTTGGTGTACTCCTTGAGCAGCTTGGCGGGTTGGTTTGCTGTCTGGCAAAACAAGACGGCAGTGTTTCCCTTCAGTGCGGGATAGATTTCCTCGAAGTCCACTTCACTTGCTTCCAAAGCCTTGTGAAGCAGCTTGTTCTTCACCACCACCATCTTGATTTCGCTCTTGAAGCACTTGCGGCGCAACTTGCTGGTGTTCTCCGCATCCAGTCCGGTCACATCTACCAGGTAGAAATGAGGATATTCCTTCAGTTTCTCGCCGAGCTCAACGATGATTGTATCTTTTACTTCTTTCTTCATGTTACACGTCAGATTAATGCATTGTTATTCGACCGACTTGGGATCGACCTTGATGCCCAAGCTCATGGTGCTTGAAAGGAAGATACTCTTGATATAGGTACCCTTGGCAGCAGCTGGTTTGAGCTTGATAATCGTGGCGATGAATTCCTTCGCGTTCTGGAAAATCTGGTCAGGGGTGAAGGTCACCTTGCCGATGGATGCATGCACGATACCTGTCTTGTCGACCTTGAAGTCAATCTTGCCTTGCTTCACTTCCTTCACAGCCTTTGCCACATCCATGGTGACGGTGCCACTCTTCGGGTTCGGCATGAGGCCGCGCGGTCCGAGGATGCGTCCCAACGGACCAATCTTGCCCATGCATGAAGGCATGGTGATGATCACGTCGACGTCGGTCCATCCACCCTTGATCTTGTCAATGTATTCCTCAAGACCCACGTAGTCGGCGCCGGCTGCCTTGGCAGCTTCTTCCTGATCGGGGGTGCAGAGGCAAAGCACGCGGACAACCTTTCCTGTTCCACAGGGGAGAGACACCACGCCACGAACCATTTGGTTGGCCTTCCTCGGGTCAACGCCGAGACGCACGTCGATGTCGACAGAAGCCTCGAACTTCGTCATGGTGATTTCCTTGACAAGCTCGGTAGCCTCTTTCAAAGTATACAACTTCCCTGCTTCAATCTTGGCGGCTGCGATTTTCTGGTTTTTTGTCAGTTTACTCATAGTTCCTAAAATTGAAGATGATTATTTACCAGGGAATTCTCCTTTTACGGTGATACCCATGCTTCTGGCCGTGCCTGCAATCAGCCTCATGGCAGACTCGATGGTGAAACAGTTCAGGTCAGGCATTTTGTCCTCTGCGATGGCGCGAACTTGTTCCCATGTGACGGAAGCCACTTTCTTGCGGTTTGGCTCCGACGATCCACCCTTCACCTTGGCAGCCTCGAGCAGTTGGATGGCTGCGGGAGGTGTCTTGATAACGAAGCTGAAAGACTTGTCGTTGTAATAGGTGATAACGACAGGAAGAATCTTTCCTGCCTTATCCTGGGTCCTGGCGTTGAATTCCTTGCAGAAAGCCATGATGTTGATGCCCTTGGAACCAAGAGCAGGTCCAACAGGGGGAGAAGGATTTGCAGCGCCACCCTTAATCTGTAATTTGATTAATCCAGCAACTTCTTTAGCCATTTGATTTTTAAAATTAAAGTTTGATATTATAAAAGAATGTCAGGGCCGTAACAATCCCCTCATTCTTTTACCACTTGCATAAAACCGAGTTCAAGCGGAGTCTTCCGCCCGAAGATCTTGACCATCACCTTCAGCTTCCTCTTTTCGGTGTTCACCTCTTCGATGACACCGGAGAAGCCATTGAATGGGCCATCTGTCACTTTCACCGTCTCGTTGATCTCGAAAGGAATCGATACCTCGTTCACAATCTCGGTCTCCTCGGCGTTACCCAGCATGCGGTTGATTTCCGACTGTTTGACAGGCGAGGGGTTGTCCAAACCTCCGAGGAAACCCATCACGTTGGGCATGAAGCGCAAAGTGTGCGCCACATCCCCCACCATTTCGGCCTCCACGAAAATATAGCCAGGGAGAGAAACCTTCTCCTTGACCACACGTTTCCCATCACTTTTCTGGGTGGCGTGCTTCTCTGTTGGAATCACGACTTGGGAAACATACTGTGACAACTGTGGGTTGTGCTTAAGTTCAGCCTCTATGTATTCCTTCACTTTGGCTTCCTTGCCGCTAACGGTCTTAAGCACATACCATTGTTTACCTGTCCTAGCCATCTGCCTATGCCAAGTTATAGATGAAAAGCATCAGATTCTTAAACACCACATCCATGATGAACACCACGACGGCGATGATAAGGGAAGCAGTCAAAACAACCATCGCACTGTGGGAAAGTTCCTTGTATGTGGGCCAAGTGGTCTTATGCGCAAGTTCGTTGTAACACTCCTTGCAGTAGTTTACAAATCTCTTAAACATATCTTTTTTCCTTATTTTGCACGGGAAGGAGGACTCGAACCCACGACCCTCGGTTTTGGAGACCGATGCTCTACCAACTGAGCTATTCCCGTAAAAAAGTTCCCGCGCCCACTGTCGTGTCGCGGGAACCTGTTTCTCATCCTATGGATGGATTAGTCTTCGAAGACCTCTGTGATCTGGCCTGAGCCTACGGTACGACCACCCTCGCGGATAGCGAAACGGAGACCTTGGTTGAGAGCCACAGCGTAGATGAGGTCGACAGTGATTTCCACGTTGTCACCAGGCATCACCATTTCAACGCCTTCGGGGAGAGTGATCTCACCGGTGCAGTCCATGGTGCGGAGGTAGAACTGAGGACGATACTTGTTGCCGAACGGAGTGTGACGGCCACCCTCTTCCTTCTTCAAGACATAGATGGTAGCCTTGAACTTCTTGAAGGGCTTGATCTGACCCGGATGGCAGAGCACCATACCGCGCTTGACCTCTTTCTTGTCGATACCACGGAGGAGCAGACCAACGTTGTCACCAGCCTGGCCCTCGTCGAGGAGCTTGCGGAACATTTCCACACCGGTAACGACGGACTTCTTGTCCTCACCGAGTCCGAGGAGTTCAACGGGGTCACCAACGTGGATGACACCAGTCTCGATACGACCGGTAGCAACGGTGCCACGGCCAGTGATGGAGAACACGTCCTCAACAGGCATCAAGAATGGCTTGTCGATGTCGCGTGGAGGCTCCTGGATCCAGTTGTCGCAGGTGTCCATCAGCTCCAACACCTTCTCTTCCCAAGCGGGAACGCCTTCGAGAGCGCCGAGGGCTGAACCACGGATGATGGGGGTGTCGTCCTCAAACTCATATTGTGCAAGGATTTCTTGTACTTCCATTTCCACGAGCTCGAGCATCTCCTCGTCGTCGACCATGTCGCACTTGTTGAGGAACACCACGAGGCGGGGAACGTTCACCTGACGGGCGAGCAGCACGTGCTCACGAGTCTGTGGCATGGGGCCGTCGGTGGCAGCCACCACGAGGATGGCACCGTCCATCTGGGCAGCACCAGTAACCATGTTCTTCACATAGTCGGCGTGACCCGGGCAGTCAACGTGAGCATAGTGACGCTTCTCGGTCTCATACTCCACGTGAGCAGTATTGATGGTAATACCACGCTCCTTCTCCTCGGGAGCGTTGTCAATCTGGTCAAAGGTCTTCACCTTGTCCTTGTTGGCCTCGATCCTCTCAGCAAGCACCTTGGTGATAGCTGCGGTCAAGGTAGTCTTACCATGGTCCACGTGACCGATGGTACCAATGTTCACGTGCGGTTTAGTACGCACAAATGTTTCTTTAGCCATTGCTTATTGTTTGTTATAATTTAAAAGAATCGTGATTTTCGCTTCTCACACAACTTAGAGCTGTTACCGAGAGTTGAACTCGGGACCTCTTCCTTACCAAGGAAGCGCTCTACCACTGAGCTATAACAGCAACATGGAGCGGAAAACGGGACTCAAACCCGCGACCCCCAGCTTGGAAGGCTAGTGCTCTATCAACTGAGCTATTTCCGCAATTTTCGTGGGTGCTGATGGATTCGAACCACCGAAGTCGAAAGACAGCAGATTTACAGTCTGCCCCATTTGGCCACTCTGGAAAACACCCTTGACCTTTGGCTTGAGCCTCTTGTCGGATTCGAACCAACGACCCCGAGATTACAAATCACGTGCTCTGGCCAACTGAGCTAAAGAGGCAATCTTTACAGCCGTATTTCGTACTCGTGAGGGACAAGTCGTAAAACGGCTGCAAAGATAGTTATTATTTTTCAATCACCAAAATATTTTTGGTTTTTTTTCATCTATTGCGTAGTTTTTCCTTGAATTTGGTCAGCTGCACTTTCATGGAATCCACACACTGGTCTATACCTTCCTCAAAGGAGTCGCAGGTCTTCTCAACGAAGAGAGTCTGCCCCGGTACGGAGACGGTAAGGCTCGTAGCCTTGTTGAGTGCGGTTGCAGGCTTGACAACTTTCAGTTGCACCTCTACTTTCTGTATGTCTTCAAATGATTTCTGTAACTTCTCGGCCTTCTTTTGGATGAATGCCTCTAACTTCTCTGTAGCGTCGAAGTGGATTGCTTGAATTTTGATTTCCATAGTTACCTTTTTTTAGGGGTTAAGCCCTTGGGTGGGCACTGTTATAAATTCGCTTTAACTGCTCGAAAGTGGCGTGAGTGTAAACCTCAGTGGTGGTGAGGCTCTCATGGCCCAGCAGTTTTTTCACACTTTCCAGACTTGCTCCATGGTTGAGCATGGCAGTGGCGAAGGTATGCCTTAGCACGTGTGGTGTGCGCTGTTTGAGCGTCGTCACCTGTGATAGTGCTTTTTCCACCTGATATCTCACCTGGTTGCGGTTCATCCTCTCCCCTTTCGTTGTGACGAAGAGTGCGCCGCTGTTGGTGGTCACCTCGGTGTCCCGGCATGCCATGTATTCCTTCAAAGCCTCCCCCAGCTCTTGGCCGAAGGGAATGATGCGTTGCTTGTCGCGCTTTCCCGTCACACGGATTTCGCAAGCGGCGAAGTCAACCATCTGGTCATCGAGAGAGATGAGTTCGGCGAGTCGGATGCCAGTGGAATAGAGTAATAATAATAATGTACGTGCACGTACATCTTTAAATACGTCTTCCCATCTTTCCGGCTCGAGTACTTGATCCATCTCCTTTTCCCTGACGAATTTGGGTAGTGGCTTGTGCTTTTTGGGGCCTTTGACGGCGTGTGCAGGGTCGTGGGTAGCTATTCCCATCCTCATGGCATATCTGTAGAATGCCCTCAGTGCGCTGAGCCTTCTGTTGACAGAAGCGGCACTGTTTCCCCGTTCCATCATGCTCTCCATCCAGCCTCTCACTATGTCAGAGTCGATGGTCGTCCACGACAAGTCGTCATCCAGACTTTGGAAATATTCTTGGAAGTCTTCCAGGTCCTTTCCGTAGCCCGTCACGGTGAGTTCAGCATAGTTGCGCTCATACCGTAGGTAATGAAGGAAACCCTCTACCATGGCGCGTCTTGTCGTTTGAAGGATGTTTTCGGCAACGAATTTACGGAATAAAATTCAAACCTCCAAATTTTCGGGGGATTTTTTAATCCTCAGCTTGTCTCAGTTTCTGTACGTAGATCGCTTTCTCCATCTTGAGGCGCTTCAAAACAGAGGGTTTGGTGTATTGCTGACGTGCGCGCAACTCCTTCACCACACCTGTTTTCTCATACTTTCTCTTGAATTTCTTCAAAGCTCTCTCGATGTTCTCGCCATCTTTTACGGGTACAATAATCATGCCTTTGTTTTTAAATTTTTAATGTTAAACTTGATGTAAAATAGTCGTCTTTTTAAAGACGTGGGTGCAAAAGTACAACTTATTTTCCTATTTACCAAATATTTATTAGATTTTTCTTAAGAAAACATAGGAGATAATTGGAAGGAATAGGAGGAAATAAGAGGAAATAGGAGGAAATAGGAATTTTCAATTTTAGCTTCGCTGATTTTTGTCGCGACTCGGCAGAGTCCAAGCAAGCTTGACTCTGCTCTCGCTGCTCCAAATTAGCTTCGCTGATTTTTGTCGCGACTCGGCAGAGTCCAAGCAAGCTTGACTCTGCTCTCGCTGCTCCAAAAATTCAATCTTGAGGAGTTCAAGCAAGCTTGGCTCTGCTCTCGCTGCTCCAAAAATTCAATTTTCAATTTTCAATTTTCAATTTTCAATTTTTTTCAGTTTTCCATATTGACCACGTTGAGGAAGTTTTTCCACTGTTTGTCTTGGTTGTAGTTGGTGGCGAATCCTTTCTTCACGTGTACGATGGCTTCTTTTTGCGTGGCTTTGCTGAAGGAGCTGGAAGAGATTTTCACCGGTGTCGAACTGTTGCAGTAGATGTCGCGGATGCTGTTGCATTTGTCGAAGGCGTTGCCGCCAATCTCCTTGAGGGAGACGGGGAGTGAGACGGCCGTCATGCTGGCGCATCCCTCGAAGGCACCACTGCCGATTTTCTTCAATGAGTTGGGGAAGTTTACCTCGACGAGGCTGCTGCAATTCTTGAAAAGGTCGCTTGAGATTTCGGTGATGCTGTTGGGTATCCTTGCTTTCGTCATGGAGGTGCATCCCTCGAAGGCGCTGCTGCCGATGCTGGTGACCGAGTTGCTCAAGAAGATGCTGTCGAGTGCGCAGCAGCCATTGAAGGCGTCGTGCTCTATCTTGGAGATGGAATTGGAAAGCTCCACTTCTTGCAGTTCTACACATCCCCTGAACATGTTGGCGGAGATGGTGCCCAGTCCTGAGGGTGAATGGAACTCCTTGAGGCTGGTGCAGCCTTTGAAAGCTTCATCGCTGATGCTGCTCACTCCTGTGGGAAGTTCGATGTATTCCAAGCTGGTGCATCCCTCGAAGGCACTGTTGCCAATCTTTTTCAAGCCGCTGGGCAGGGTGATGTGTCGCAGTTCGTTGCATTCGGCGAAGCATTCGCTGGGGATTTCGGTCACTGCGTTGGGCACTTCAAACTCCACCAGCGACTTGCAACCTTTGAACACGTCGGTGGAGAAGCTTTTCGTTCCTTCCGGAAGGATGACGGTGGTCAGACTGGTGCAGTTTTTGAACAAGTCTGCCGGTAGGTTCAGTATACGCGACGGAATGGTGATTTCTGCGAGACTGGCGCATCCCTCGAAAGCGGAAGACCCGATTTTTGTGATGCAGTTGGGGATGATGACGGAGGTGAGGCCCGGGCAGTCCTTGAAAGCACCCGAGTTGATTTCCTCTACGTAGAGGGTCACGCTGTCAACGGTGATTTTCTCCGGAATGACGATGTCTCCCACGTATGCTTCTTGACCTCTGGTCACGTTGGCCGTTTGTTTTTTGGTGTTGATGGTGTAGGTGATGCCATCTACTACGGCCTTGTCCTTTTTCACTTTGATGTCGATTGCTGCTGCTTGCATGGAGAATGCAAGTGCGAGCATCATGATGGTTATGGTGTGCAGTGTTCTCATTGTGTTGATGGTTATGGATTTGGATGACAAAAATAATGCTTTTTTTGCAAATCGTCAAATAAAAGTGTTTTTTTTGAGGTGGGATGGCTTTTTTTGTGCCGTTTTGTGGTGTTAGTGCTCTTCTTCGAGGGTTGCCACGACATATTCCGACTGTGTGCCGATGCGGAATTTCCCTCCCCATATGCCAAGTCCTGAACTGACATATACTTTGGTGGCGTCTTGCTGCCAAAGGCCGTGTGAGCATTCATAGACATGGTCGGTGATCCATGAGATGGGCCATATCTGCCCCCGGTGTGTGTGTCCGCTGAACTGGAAGTCGATGTGGTTTTGAGCGGTCTTTTCCAGTTCGTAGGGTTGGTGGTTGAGTACGATGGTGTATGTGCCGTCGGCTGCCTGCCGTGCCAGGGGGTCCAACTCGCTGCGTTGCTGGTTGGTGCGGTCGTCTCTTCCGATGATGGTGATGACGCTGTCGACGACGGCTTGCTCGTCGATGAGGAGGTGTATGCCGGCGTCTTGGTAGAATTTCCTGGCAAGGGGTTGCTTGCTGAAATATTCGTGGTTGCCGAGGCATGCATAGATGGGTGCTTCGATGCGTTTGAACTCTTCTGCCATGTTCTCCTCGACAAGTGGCTTGACGCTGTTGTCGATGATGTCGCCTGCGATGAGCACGAGGTCGGGGTGCTCTGCGTTCATCAAGTCCACCCACCGTGACAGTTCGGCGCGGCGGTTGTGGTATCCGATATGCAGGTCGCTGACCATCACCATCTTGTAGCTCTTTCCGAGGTGTTTCGTGGTGGTCAGTTGCAGGGGCACCCTCACTTTGTTGCGGTAGTGGATGTTCCCACCGATGAAGAGAACGAGCATGATGGCAAGGATGACGAGTGTGCCCGTCCAACTCTCATGGAGCAGTTTGGCGGGCAGGATGCGGATGAGTCGCGCCACGTCGGCTACGATGAATAGCAGGAAGAGGTAGAGCAGGACGATGATGGCAGAGGTGCTCACCTCATAACTGATGGATGCCAGGCCGAGCGGCATCTTGTCGAGCGCCCCTCCGAGGAAGAAGAACATGCTCAGCAGGCAGGCTGCCATGACGATGGTCGCCAACCATTTCGCCACCTTGGGGAATGGCAGGATGCACCAGACGTGCCATAGCACATACCCCATGCTGCATAGGACGAGGGCAAGGAAGATGAAGAAGAACATGGGACGCATCTGTTATGGTCAGAACAGTGAGAGGGAATAGATGTAGATGACGCTTGCCGGGATGGCCATGAGCGAGGAGTCGAATCGGTCGAGCATCCCTCCGTGTCCGGGCAGGATGTTGCCGCTGTCCTTGATGCCGAGTGTGCGTTTGAAGAGAGACTCCACCAAGTCGCCCAGGGTGCCGAAAACCACCACCACCAGTCCCAATCCGATCCAGATGGGGATGGAGATGCTGTTGGCGTCGTCTGCGGTGAGGTATCCTATGATGGCGGCCGCCACAACGACGAGGATGGCGCCACCGATGCTTCCTTCCCAACTCTTCCCTGGCGATACGCGGGGGAAGAGCTTGTGCTTCCCGAAGAGTGAACCGGAGCAATAGGCACCGGTGTCGTTCACCCAGAGGAAGATGAAGATGCTGAGTGGCAGGAGGTAGTTGTAGCCCACTTCCTGGCTCGTCTGTGTTTGGAACGCGAGGATGTTGATGGTGGAGAAGGGCAGTGCGATGTACATCTGTCCGAGCATGGTGTAGGCCCAGTTGTTGATGGGGTTGGGGGCTTTGGTGAAGAGTTCGGAGATGATGAGGTAGAGGACTGTGATGAGGTAGGGTATGAACACACTTCCGCCGGCCATGCCGATGCAATATCCTGCCATGGCGAGGAAGAGGTATACCCCGGCCACGACGCTGATGAAGCGGTTCACCTGTATGTCGTCCCATTGGTTGACCAGTCCGCTGTATTCCCATAGGGTGAGGCCGGTGATGAGTGCGAAGAGCACGATCATCGCTGTGGCATTGAGGAAGCAGCCCACCAATACGGCAACGAAGAGCACTCCGGTGATGGTCCTGGTGATGAAATTTTTCATGCTTGCTCGTCTTTTGGATTGTCGGAGTGGTCGGAATTGTCGGAGTGGTCGGAATTATCGGAGTGGTCGGAATTATCGGAATTTTCGGAGTGGTCGGACTGGCCTGACAGGTCTGTCGCCTCTTGCTTCTCATTTGGGTTCAGCCCCATGATCTCTTGTGAACGGCTCACCCATGGGCGTTTGCCAAAGATTTTCTCCACATCCTCGGCAAAGATCACTTCGCGGCTGATGAGCAGTTCGGCCAGGGCGTTGTGGCCTTCCTTGTGTTCCATAAGGATGCTCTTGGCGCGGTCGTATTGCTCGTTCACCATCTTGAGCACCTCGTCGTCGATGACCCTGGCGGTGGTGTCGCTGTAGGGACGTTGGAACTGCGCCTCTTGGTTGTAATAGCAGATGTTGGGCAACTTTTCGCCCATTCCTGCGTAGGCTATCATGCCATAGGCACTCTTGGTGGCCCTCTCGAGGTCGTTTATCGCACCGGTGGAGATGTGTCCAGTGAACAGCTCTTCTGCTGCTCGCCCGCCCATCAGCGAACACATCTCGTCGAGCATCTCCTCCTTGGTGGTGATTTGACGCTCTTCGGGCAGGTACCACGCTGCTCCGAGTGCTTTCCCTCTCGGCACGATGGAAACCTTGATGAGGGGGTTGGCATGCTCGCAGAACCAGGAGATGGTGGCGTGTCCCGCCTCGTGGATGGCGATGGCGCGCTTTTCATGGGCGGTCATCACCTTGGTTTTCTTCTCCAGGCCTCCGATGATGCGGTCGACGGCGTCGAGGAAGTCTTGTCGGCAGACGGTCCCGGAGTTGCGGCGTGCTGCGATGAGGGCTGCCTCGTTGCATACGTTGGCGATGTCGGCTCCCGAGAAGCCCGGTGTCTGCCTGGCAAGGAGGTCGATGTCCACGGAGTTGTCCACTTTCACGGGCTTGAGGTGTACGATGAATATCTCCTTCCTTTCGTTGAGGTCGGGGAGGTCGACATGTATCTGGCGGTCGAATCTTCCAGCGCGGAGCAGTGCGGAGTCAAGCATGTCGGCACGGTTGGTGGCTGCCATGATGATGACGCCGCTGTTGGTGCCGAATCCGTCCATCTCGGTGAGGAGGGCGTTGAGGGTGTTCTCGCGCTCGTCGTTGCCGCCCATGGCTGGGTTCTTGGAGCGTGCGCGTCCCACGGCGTCGATTTCGTCGATGAAGATGATGCATGGCGACTTCTCCTTGGCTTGACGGAAGAGGTCTCTCACGCGACTGGCTCCCACGCCGACGAACATCTCCACGAAGTCGGAGCCGCTCATCGAGAAGAATGGCACGCCGGCCTCTCCCGCCACGGCCTTGGCCAACAGGGTCTTTCCTGTTCCCGGAGGACCTACGAGCAGTGCGCCCTTGGGGATTTTGGCGCCAAGGTTGGTGTATTTCTGCGGATTTTTGAGGAAGTCGACGATTTCCTGCACCTCCTCCTTGGCTCCCGCCTGTCCGGCCACGTCCTTGAAGGTGACGCCGAGGTCGTTGCCTTTCTCATACATCTTGGCCTTGCTCTTTCCAACGTTGAATACGCCACCGCCACCTCCACCGCCCATGCGACGGAAGAACATCACCATGATGACGATGAAGAAGAGGATGGTGAAGATGTTGAGGAAGGTGTTGAAGGTGTCGCCGCTCTTCTCGTTCTTGTAGCTGAGATGGCCGTTGAATTTCCCTTTCTCCTTAGCTTCGTCGAGGAACTCTTCAAGCTTTTCCTCGGAGCCGAACTCCACCTCCAGGTAGGGGCTCTTTCCTGTTTGCTTCACGTCGGCCTTGAAGATTTCTTGTATGAATTCGGGTTTCACATACATTCGCAGCTCTTTCTCCTCGTTGTTGACGACCACCTCTTCGGCGGCGCCTTTCATCACCCACTCCTTGAAATTGCTGTAGTTGTCTTTCTGGGCTATGCCGCCGTTGCCGCCGGTTTGGCCTTCACCGTTGTTGGTGAAATACAACAGGGCGAGTGCGATGAGGATGGTGACGTATACCCAAGTCATGTTGAACTTGGGCATGTTGGGTTTTTTGTCTTTGTTCTTATCTTCCATATTGCTTGGGGTTCGGAATGTGAAGTGTCGGCCGACCCTTAGTCAAGGTCGGGGATGCGTGTGAGGTTGGCGTCTTCCCAGAGCGCCTCCAGATTGTAGTAAGTTCTTGTCTCTGGCAGGAAGACGTGGACGATGACGTCGGTGTAGTCCATGGCCACCCAGTGGGCGAGGGTCTGTCCCACCACTTTCACGGGTTTCTCACCCATCTTTTCGCGCACGGTGTCGCTGATGGAGTCGCTGATGGCCTCCACCTGCATGGGGGAGTTGCCTTGGCAGATGACGAAATAGCGGCATATGGCGCCTTCCACGTTTCTCATGTCGGCCACAACGATGTCATGGCCTTTCTTTTCTTGGATTCCTACTGTGATGTTTTCTACTAATTGCTTCGCGTTGTCCATTCAATCGGTTTTAGTGATATGCTATGTTTTCTGTCTTTTCCAGAGGTGGCGCAAGTGAAATGCGCCCACCTGTGGCATTTCAAGGTTGCAAAGTTATGTAAAATATTCGTGAAACGGAAAAATGGTGATGAAAAATTGTGTGGAAGGGGCAAAAGATGATGGAGTGGATGGAAAGAACAGGGGCGGGTGTCGCGACACCCGCCCCTGTTTTCAGAGATTTTCACTATGGTTTTTATAGTCTCTATGGTTTTTTATAGTTTCTATAGTTTTTATAGTTTCTATAGCCTTTCGTCTAATTCCCTTGTAGGATGAGGTTCACCAGCCAGGTGACATCGGAGATGTTGATTTGGCCGTCGCCGTTGAGGTCTGCGTTCCAGATGTCTCGGGCTTGGGTGGTGTTGTTGAGGATACAGTCCACCATGAGTGAGACGTCGGAGATGTTGATGCCGCCGTCGCCGTTGAGGTCGCCGCAGCCGGGCATGTCAGGTCTGCGGTAGGTCACCGCGATGGTGCTGGCGTTGGTGGCCATGTCGTGGAGTGCGAGGTAGTAGGTGCCGCTCTCTGTGGCGAGGCAGCCGCCGAAGTCGGTGGTGGCGCTGCCGGAGGCGTCATACACCAGTTCGCCGGTGGGTGAGAAGAGTTGCAGCATGCAACTGCTCCCGGCGCGGAAGAGCAGGCTGTCGCCTTCCTCTGCCTCTGCAGAGAACCAGCGGATGCCGTTCTCCTCGGGGCTTGCCACCGAGATGGTGTGCTGTGGCTCCAGAGGGATGATTTCGGTCACTTCTTCGCTCACTTTCGGGTCTTCGAAGGAGGCGGTGGTGTCTGTCATGCGCCCTCCTACGTCCTTGAACCGCAGATGTAGGTCGTTGACGGCGATGACACGTGGCTCTCCGTCGACAAACGCCAGCTCGAATTTGGAACTGCGTATTGCCTGTGGGTCGACATGGATGTCGGCGATGACGCTCAGCGGGTCCACGCGCTCGTCGAGCGTGATGGTCTGGCGGGCGTCGAAGTCGTCGTTCACCCAGTATTCATACTCGATGATGCCGGTGCCTCCGTTGGGAATCTTGATGAAGTAGGCGCTCTCTGGTGCGGAGGTGGCGCCATTGTCGGCGGTGACCCAGTAGCTCACTTCGTGGATGCCGTCACTCAGTTCCGACACGTCGAGGTTGAAGTGGAGCACGCCGTCGGAGAGGGTGCCTGTCTGCGGAACGGCGTTGATGTTGTCAACGGTGTAGTAGCAGGTCATCTTCTGTGGGTCCATGTAAGTGGTCTTCAGGAAGAAGGCGCTGCCGCGAGAGGTGCATACGCCATTGTCGGCGATGAGCCAGTAGTTGAGTTCGTGGATGCCGTCGGTCAGTCCCGACACGTCGAGGTCGAAGTCGAATTTCTCGCCCGACCTGTCGCCTGCGGCGATGGTCACCTCGCCGTTGTCCACGGAGTAGCAGCACCGCATGGTGCCGATTTCCTGGTCGGTGAGTTCGCGTACGAACAGTTGCTCTACGGACCCTGTGGTCACGCCGTCGGGGGTGTTGGCCGTCACCTGCAGGGTGTGCATGCCCGGTGCTAGGCTGGCGACGTCGAAGTCAAAGGCGAGTTTGCCGTTGTCCATGGTGGCAGTGGCCTCGATGAGTGCCACACCGCCGTCGACGACGAGCATCCCGTCGTAGCTGTCGGCGTTGGCAGTCTGTGCCGTCTTGGTGAACATATGTGTCTCAGGTGCCGACAGCGTGCCGTCGATGCAGGCCTGCACGTGGAGGGAGTGTATCCCCTCGCTCAGTTGCGACACGTCGATGTCGAGCGTGCCGTCTTCCAGGGGCGTGGTATGGACGGCGCTGCCTTCGTTTTCGTCAAACCAGTACCGCCATTCGTTGTCGCCCGTCTGTCCCCTGGCCATGCACCAGGCCAGCAGGCAGCATGTGAAAGTCAATAGTCTTCGCATGGTTCACGGGGATTAGTGGTTGGCGCCGTTCACTTCCAGTTCGATGCTCAGCTTGCCGTCGGCCGACGACTTGGCGGCCACCTTGGCCTTGGTGATCTGCGGGTTGGTGGGGACGGGGTCGAAAGGCAGGGAGCCGCCATAGATGCCCACCTCCATGTCGTTGGCGCCAAGGTATGCTGCTCCCGCTGTGGAGAGTTCGAAGGTGGTGTCGTCGGTATAAGTGCCGTCGAAGTCCTTGAACAGCGAGAAGAAGTCTTCCACCGTGGCATTGCTGGTGAGGGTGGAGTTGGCCCACAAGACGTCGCCGTTGCCCACGTTGTTGATCAGCACGACGCTTGAGGCATACTTGGAGTCGTTGGAGCTGCAGTAGATCAAACTGTTGGATATGCTGGAGTTGCGCATTGTGCTGGGCGAGTAGGTACCACCATTATAAAGCAGGACGGAGTTGCTGATGTTGTATCTTCCATTTCCACCAGGGTTGCAGATGACACAGTTGGCCATTGTAAGCGACGCATTGGCATAAGTATAGACGCCGCTGGCAATCTTGCAATGGATGAATCGGTTGTTGTAGGCGTTTCCCGCACCAGAATAACTCAAGGTGTTCATCCTGCATTTCACGACGGAAAGGTTGGAATTGGTGTAGCCACTGATGGTAAGCGTTTCATTGATGTACAGTCCCTCCAGCGACACGTTGTCGGTGCCGACGTTTATGTTGCCGGTGATGATGGTGGGCAGTCCGCCTTTCTCACTGACAGCCATGCCGGCTCCGCGCACGGTGATGGACTTGACGATGGTGGGGGCGTTGAACGAGCCGGAGGAGAGGGTGATGACGTCGCCGTTCTGGGCTGCTCCCACTGCGTTGGTTAGTGCTTCGGCACCATAGTAGGCGGTGGCGGAGCCTTCATGGCTCAAGGTGGCGACGAGTGACGTCTGCGCCTGTGCGATGGCGCAGGTGATGATGGAAACCATCAGGGTGAGAAATAGTTTTTTCATTGGTGTAATTTTTTTATTTGGTTTAACATTAAATATATTCAAGTTCCTCTACTTACTTTTAAGGGTAAATATATCATTTCCTTATTTCACCACAATCTTTTGGGTGGTGCCGTCGGTGCGTCTGACGATGTTGAAGCCTCGCTGCAGCTTGTCCGTCTGCCGCCCGTCGATGCGGTAGTAGGTCTCCTTGCAGGGTTGGGGGACTGGAGACTGGACCACTGGCTCTACGGGTACGATGTTGTCGATGACCGTGTATCGGAACTCTGCCACGTCGCTCTCGGCCATGCCGTTGGCCACGGCCATGGCGCGTATGACGAGCTCGGTGCCAGTCGCCACGATGGGGGCTTCGTAGGTCAGCACGCTGGGCGACTGCGTATCACAGGGGCAGGAGCCATCCAGGGTGTAGAGGATGGTGGCGCCGGCTGTCTGGCAGGTCAGTTTGATTTCAGCACCACGATAGATCTCGGTGCCGCTCACGCGCGAGGCCTTTGGCATGTAGACGAACATATTGGCGGGGTCTTTCACAATGACAAGGGTGGTGGCTTGCAAATCTTCATCATCCGTCAGACAGAGCTTGATGGCACTTGAACCAAGGCTGGCTGCGAAGACATCCAAGGTGGCACTACCGTTTTCATCGAGCGTGACTGCCGGGGATGTGTTTCCTACAATCACCACCTCTTCGTTGAGTGAGATGGCCTTCAACTGCTTCCCCTTGGCGGCTTCGGCAGGAAGCACCTTGACGGTGAGCGTCTGGGAGTCGCCTTCGGCCATGTAGAGCAGGGAGTCGGCCACGATGGCTGTGATGCGCTGCTCCACGTCGAACTCCTGGGTGAAGTCCTGCTCCATCTGCAGGCCGGCGTAGCTCTCCACCTGTCGGCGCACTGTCAGCCACACCTTGTCGGTGAGCGTCAGCGGCGTGGTGGGGGTGAAGCGCACCTTCGAGGCATACGCCGAGTCGGGTGTCTCATAGCCGCTGTCGGTGTTGAGCAGTTCTATCTTGCCGCCGACGGTCTGGCCGTTCTTGGTCACGAGGATGTTCGCTGAGTTCAGCGTCTGCGGGCGCATGTACTTGTCAAAGGTGATGTCGATGCCGTCGGTGCAGGCCTTGACATGCTGCACGGCGGGCTGGCGCAACTGCGTCATGCCGATGTTCACCTCCAGTTGTGGTGGCGGCACGGGGAGCCATTCCGAGTAGGTTGTCTCATAACCTTCCTTCTCATACTTCACCTGCCAGAGTCCTTGCGGCACATCCCAGCGATACATGCCCTCGGCGTCGGTGAAGAGCGGGTTCTCCTGGGCATACTCCTCAGCATTCCAAAGGACGACGTTATCGTGCAAATCGCCGTACATATCCTCCTTGGTCTCCTTGTAGTAGCAGGTGGCGCGGACACCCTCCAGTCGGTTCGACGAGACGGCCTCATAGACAAAGCCAGAGGGGTCGTGGTAGAAGTCGATGGCCAGGAATGGGGTCCAATAGATTCTGAATCCACTACCTGAGGGAGTGCTATCGGGACTACCTGGCTTTCCGGGTTTCGTTCCTACTGGCACCGGATTGTCATCGGGTTTGGGGTCAGGCTTGCACTTCAGGGCACGGATTCGTTGGTTGAGTTTTTTCCGCTGCTTTTCAGAGTTGCGCAACAGTGACTCCTCATTATTCTTTGTAATCTGGGCAACTCCACGCCATGCAGATGGATTTTCTTGTGTTTCTCCCCAAGTAGTATTGCAATACCACTCCAGCGACGGCGAACCATTCTGGGTGAAATCGCCATTCAAATGGCCATTATTAACAGCATATACAAATTCCCAGGCATGATACCAAGGGTCTCTTACTTCCTTCCTTCCATTGGCAATGATGGCATTAATGGTGTCCCAGTAAATGCTTTCGGCTTCAGGCTCACCCGGTGTTCCTTCACACTCCTGCTTCTTTGCCTTGCTGTCCGCAAAAGTCTTTTGCCATTCTGAGAGGTCTTTGTAATTATCCATGGATACGTAATAGCACCAATACAACTCTAAGAGCACTCCAATAGGTGTCTTCCTATACTCGTAGGCTTTCTGGAGCCATTTGTCCTGCTTGTGGTTGGTTTCCAGGTTTTTGGGCAGTCGGTCTATGATGTCCCATTTGATGTAGCGGAAAATCTTCTCATTCTCCTTGATGTCTTTTTCAACATAGGGAATTTCCTTCTGTGAATTGGTGATCATGTGCTGGGCAGTTAGAAATCTTTCATTCCAAAGATGTTTTTCCCATTTGCTCATTGACTTCCGGTTCTCATTAAAATATTTCTGGCAATATTTGCTCCATCTTCTCCCTTTCTCGATGGTCTTGTTTAAGGAGTCTAACTGATGTTGATATCGAAGTTGATTGTCGAAGTAGGTGTCTCTTATCTGTTTTTCCATCACTTCAAGACCATGACGATAGAGGTTGTTGCTGCTGATAGCCAGTTCCTTCAATAGTCTCGCTCCCTGCATCGAGAAGGTTTCGGCCAGTCCAGGCAGAGTATGAGTGGGGCTGTTCTCTTCAATGTAGAACACTTGGTCGGCGATGCTTCTCAACCGTTCCACCTCACCTGGGTCGTAAATGAAGTCATCGGCTGCTTTGATCTTGTGGTGTAGGTTTTGTATACGTGGTGCCGCACCGGCAGCCCACTCAAAGGTGTAGAGCATCATCTTCCTGGTGTCAAGGTAGCCTTCCTTTTCTGGCATTCTCAATACGAAGAGGCTGGTGCCGTCGGTTACGTCTATCTTGGTATATCCTTCACTGAGTAGCGCTGGCTCATTCACAGTAGTCAATTTCTTAAAGGAGTAATGAATGCTTCCGCTGGCCGTTGTGAGAACCCCTTCCTCCTCTTCTGGAGTATCCGGTTTTGCCACGGTGTCGATATCTACGGCGCAGGAGAGCATGTCGAGCAGTTCGTCGCGTATCTGATACCTCTCTTCTTTGGTCATGGGAACATATTCTTCCAACTCATTCGGGTCGAACGACCCTGTCAAATCGACATCGCCTATCAATAACTCAAATAGTTGGTTTATACGGTCGAGTGTGGCTTGGTCGGGTTCCTCAATGAGCCACAGTTGTTCCAGTTCGTCGAAGAGGGCTTGATTCTCAATCTCATATTCCTCCTCGGCCTGGTTGTAGATTTCCTTCACCATCTGTCGTGCTTCTTCGAGCGACACTTTCATTTCGGCCTCTTCATCCTCCATCCGCTGTCGGTCGGCCATGATGGTCTCATCCTGAAGGAAGTCCACGAAGATGTTCTTCGGCGAGGCGTCGATGCTGAAGTCGCATTGGGCAATCCAGTTGTGACTGGCCTCGTTGTAAGGGGCTTTTAGTTCGAGGTAGGTGTCATCGCTAAGAAGGACGTAGAGCACCACGTCGGAGATGAGCGTCGAGTCCTTCACCAGCACGTTGTCCTCGTTGTAGAAGTCCACTTTGAACGTGAAGGGCAGGATGCCGGGGCCGAGGGGCCAGGCGTTATGTTTCGGTGTGACAGTGTAGTCGCGGAAGTCCCATTTGATGCTTCCCGTGGTTACGCTGTTGGAGGCATGGACAACGGGGGTCACCGTGCCGTGGCTGACAGTGACGGTCTGCGTCTCTGTCTGCAGGATGATGCCCTCGGAGGTGGTGATGTCGGCATGCACATGATGCTGCGACAGGTTGTAGGGGCGTACCAGATTGCAGCGCATCGACCAACTGCCTTCGGGTCCGGCCTCGGTGTGTCCAATGAGCACGTCGCCTTCGTAAATCTGCACGTCGGAGGCGGCGATGGTGGTGCCGCTGACTGTGACCCGGCCATTCGACACCCGCTCGGGCACGCTGATACTCAAGGTCTCGGCATGGAAAGCAACAGAACCAAGAGGCTGGGTGATGTCGTTCCATCCCGTGTCGAATCTGATGCTGGCCGACGGCTCATAGTAGCCGCCCTCGGTTGGCATGACACAGAATCGCACGATGTCGCTTCTATTGGTCAGGGGAACAGTGAGCCGTTGACCCTCCAAGGCGTACTGTGCGAGTTGGTTGCCAGCCATGACGGTGCCTTCCACCAACTGGCAGCCCTCGGGCAGGTCGTAGTGCAACTGGATGTCTTTTGTGTCGAACCCGCTCTTGAAGTCCACTTCTGTGCGCAGTGTGACATAGCCGCCTACGGTGAGGCTCGATTTGTTGGCCGTGAAGTGGGTGTTCTCTGTCGTCCAGTAGAACAGCGACTCGTCCATCATGGGCACTGTCTGGTTGTGCAGGCTGTCAATGCGTCCGGCTACTATTTCTACTCGGTTGCTGAGATAGTCCCGGCCATCCTCCAAACCCATGTCGGAAAGCGAGGCAAGGGTGTTTACGCCGTTGAAAAGGGTGCTCTCGCCTATGGTGACCAGCGTGTAGTGGCCGTCGGAGATATTGGTGAGCGTGAGCAGGGGGCTTCCCTCGTCAGGAGTCGCATAGTAGCCTTTGCTCAGCAACCGACCGTCGGCATCGTAGAGCATGCCTACCACGGTGCTGTTGCTCGTTTGGCTGAAGGTGGCCTTCAACTGACCCAACTGTACAAGTGGCAGCATGGCCGTGGCTGTGCCGTCGGCAGCAACGGAGCAGGTGGCCGTGGCGGGAGCGATGTCGCCCCACGGGCTGGTGGCGGTAACGCGCAGGCGTGTGCCCTCTGCCAACTCCTGGTCTTGCAGCACAAGGCGGCCGCCCTGCTGCTGGATGTTGGAAAGTTCCTTGTCATGCGTCTCGTCATAGACATTGTAACTGAGATCCTGGTAGCCGCTGTAGTCTGCGTTGGTGTCAGAACCCTCGCCTGGACGTATGGCTGGTTGGTAGGAAAGCTCAAGATTGACAGTGGTACCGCTGAGTTTACGGAGTTGGAAGTCAGGACTGAAATGATGATAGTTATTAACATTTCTAACAATGGTCTCCGCTACGTAGCCGGTGGTCTGTGCCGTGACCTCAGCCGGGACATCGTAGGCGGTGAGCGTCCAGCGGCCCTGTGCATCGGTGGTAGTGGCCAGCGTCACGGGGTAGAGGTCGTTCAACTGCTGGGTCGCAGAGACTGTGGCATCGCGCAGAGGCATGCCGTCGGTAGTGGTGACAGTGCCGCTGAACGTTGCCTGTGGCAGAGATGCAAGGGTGATGGCCAAGGTGGCGCTTTGGCCTACGGAGAACAGGGTGTCGGCGGGTTGCAAGTACTGCGTGCCGAGGGTCTCGCCGAGTTTGACGTGTGCAATGATGCGTGCTCCGTCCATCTGGCCGTAGAGGTTGCTGCCGTTGGCGATGAAGTTGCCGACGGCATCAGTCCAGGTGGCCGTGAAAGCGTCTTCATTGGCGGGCGAACCATCGGGCAAACTGAGACGTAGCGTGATGCCGCGGGGCTGTTCCAGGCTGGTGAAGGTGACCTGCACGTCGCTCTTGTCGATGTCGATGTCGAGGATGCTGCCGAGTGTGGCCTCTCGTGCATTTTTCAGATATACATTGTACTGGCTGCCCTCGATGAGGTTGGTGAAGGTGTACTGCGTGCGGTTGGTCAGTACGTAGCGGCGTGTCTGGCCGGTCTTCGTGTTGGCCAGTTCGAGGAACATATCCTTGTATTGCTGCATGTTGGCACCAGCGGGCATGTTGACGGTCAGCGCATGGACGCTTTGTGTGATGGGCATCAGTTCCATGTCTTTCCATCCTTCGGCCTCGGCATAGAGCGGCAGTGACTCGGCGGGTACATAGACGATGAGGCTCGTTGAGCATCCGTTAAAGGGAGATTTCCCACCATAAAAGTTCAGATGGGGCGGTGTGGTGGCAAAGCAGGTGATACTTTCCAAAGCCGAGCAACCCTCAAAGGCCATTTGGCCAATCTCCGTGATGGAAGCAGGCAACAGGACGGTCTTCAGCGTGGTGTTGTTGGTGAACGTACCACTCCATACTTCATTGATGTCGTAGGTGCGGCTGAAGTCGAGGTATTCAAGGCTTTTGAGGTTTCTGGTGTATGACAGGTCGTTTATCGTTGCCTTCCCTGCCACGGTGAGGCGTCTCACCTCGCCTGTTTTCTTGCCGTTCTTATCGGTGATGGCTGTATTGATGGCCTCTTCCAGAAAACCTGGGGTGAATGATGTGATGACGAGGGCACCCGTCTCGGGGTCCCATCCACTCTCACCGGGGTGTTCGGGCAACTCAGGGTCAAAGTTTGTCACAGCAGTGATGCTGACATCGTGGGCGGGCATGACGAACTCTGTGGTTGGATGATACCCGCCAAATGATGAGACATATTCTCGTTGGCTGTCCATGATGGTATCGGCACTGAGCAGGTGGTCGAACATGCAGCCTATCGCCTCTTGGAGTTCGAGCTTCACTTTCTGGCCAGCGACAATCTGGGGCTTGTCGGTGTTGTTGTAGGCTTGGGACTGTCCGCCGTCGATGCGATAGTTCATGTTGCAGCTTCCATCGGGTCTTGACTGGAAAGACAGCGTATATGTTGTCTCCCCGCTTTGGGCGGTGGCGGCTAACTGGCAGAGCAGCAGCGCAATGAGTTGGATGATTCGTTTCATGGTTGCTAAGTTTTCAGTTTATTTTACCAGTACCTTTTTGTTGTCTTGTATGTAGATGCCCTTCTGCTTGTTGTTGGCACGTCGGCCTTGAAGGTCGTAGAGCTGCTTGGCGTTTTGCTGTTCTGCATCGACAACAGATGGAACGGCATTGACTGCCCCGATGTGAATGGTGAAACGGCTGTTGTGGGTGCCGGCAAAGGCATGGAAGGTGTAGGAGCCTGTAGTGAGATTGGTTTCCACGCCCGTTTCATGGTCGATGAGAACGACAGCGTTGGCATCATCCTGCGTGCCGTTGTGCTGTGTCGTGGCGAGACGGATGGTGTAGGTGCCGTCGAAGCCGACTTGCAGGCCAAGTCGCACAACGCCGTCGGCCAAAGGGCGCTCGTCGATGGCGTAGCGCACACCGTCGCAGATGGTGTAAAGGTGTGCGGCTGTGGCGTCAAGGCTCGTAAACTTGCTGGCGTCTCGTCCTGGCTCATAGTCGAGCGAGGCTGCCTCGTTGATGACGAAGCGGGCTCGGTCGAGGTCCTGGGCGAGTCCCGTGGCTTCGGTATCGCCTGTCTCTTCCGCCTCTTTGAAAAGCAATAGGTTATAGACCTCCCGGGGACGGGCAGGAATTCGGAAGAAGTTGTGGTTGGCTCCCGCCTCTTCCCTGACGGCGAGGTCGTGCTGGCGGCCCTCATGCTGGAAGACGAGAGTCTCCTGGTCGAGCGGGTGCTGGATGAAGAAGGCCTGTCCCGGATGCAGGACGTATGGGTCGTCGAGGGGTGAGTAGGCGGTGTATCTTTCGTTGACGCCGGTGTAGTCCCATACGATGATGGGTGCTGTGGTTTCCATGTAGCGGATGTCGAAGAAGGAGGGATAGGGGTTGCCGATGAAGTTCCACGAGCGGTTGTGGGCGAACTCGGAATAATGCTTCTGTAGTTTGACCTCCACGTCAGCGTTGCGGAAGAAGAGTGGTTTGTTGGCGTTCTGCACAGCGTGTATCAGGAACTGGCTCTCAGGAATTTCAAGTTGGGTATGATAACCGTTGAGTGCCGTCTGCCAGATGTATCCCTGCCCGGCATGGAGCGTGCTGTCGGCGGTCATGCGCACCCACGCCTCGTCGAGTTTGCCTTCGGCTCGTTTGGCGGCATCGTAGCCATAGATGGCCAAAGGCACGTCGGCCAGGGGAACTTGCTGACCGTTGACCAAGACGTCGATATCGCTGATTTTAACGTCGAAGGGGAAAGAGATGTTTTCCCATCTGCCCGGAGAGAAGCGAAGGTCGATGGTTATCTGGTCGGCGCGCATCTGTCCGTTGTTGATGAGCGAGGTGAAGAATTTCATCTTGTCGGCATTGCCATAGTCGCGGCAGTCGTAGAAGTTGTACATCTGCGTCAGACGATTGGTGGAGAGCATCGACTGGCCGTCGTTGGTCAGTGTGCCACGGGTGGTGACACTGCTCACGCGCCCACCCCAGTAGTTCACAAGCAGGCTCATGTTTAGGTCGGGTTTGTAACCTGAAGGCCAGTTGGCCGATGCATCAATTGTCATTGGCGAGTTGATGCTGAGCGTGGGTGGGTAAAGATCGACCCCCATGACGTTGAAATCACTCCATCTGGCTGCATTCTGATATTCATCCACTGCCTGTTGTGGCACTCGCAGTGTGATGCCTCCCTTGCTGGTGACTGCCGCGTTGTTGGGGTAAGGTGGAGCGAGGGTGAGGCAGGTCACTTCTTCCAAGTTGTTGCAATAGCTGAGAGGTGCTGAAACATACTTGAGGGTGCTTGGCAGGGTGACATGGGTCAAGTTGGTACATCTGCCGAAACAGTCGCTCATCATGAACTCCACCCCTTCGGGCACGATGAGTTTCCTGAGGTTGGTGCAGCTGCTGAATGCTTCCTGGTCGATGACAACCTGGCCGTTGAACTGGATATCAACGAGGTCTGAACACTTATTGCATAGTCTGTAAGGCACTGTCCTCATCGAGGTTGGCAGCACGATGGAGCGGATGCCCGCTTCTCCAAAGATGACCGTTCCCGTCGTCACGTTTTCGGGTATGACGGCTTGGTCGAGGCTTATGCAGCCATTGAACGCCCAGGTGTCGATGGTGCGCAGCGTGGCAGGCAACTTCATGTCGCGCAGGCTTGAACAACCATGGAACGTGCTGACACCTATGGTCTGCAACTGCTGGGGCATTGTCACCCATGTCAACAGTTTTTTGTTGCTGAATTGTTCTTTGGGCAATTCAATGATTGCAGTTGCGCTGAGGTCCACCTCCATCAAGTTGTTGAGCGTCTTCAGCGTCTTGAAGTCTTCTTCATCCAGTGTGCCACTCAGTTTCAAGGCAATGGTGTCGTTGGCTTGTATGCCATGGGTTGCAATCTGGTCGGCCAGGGTGCCCGGCACAGCGAGGGTGATGTCGTGGAACGGCAGTTTCAGTCTCTGCAAGAGATGCTCTATGTGGAGGATGGCATCGATTAGAGCATTGAGGTTTGAGGTTTGAGGATTGAGATTTGCAAGTAACTCATTGGCTTCAGCAATGGCTTGTGGGGCGTGTGCGCGTTTGGCGGCCAACTCGGTTCGCACGGCTTGTTGCAATGTGGAAAGGCGCTCACGAAGATGGTTGGCACAAAGGGTGCGTTCGATGGCCTGTGGCTCGCTGCTGTCGATATTCAATGTACGTGCGTATGCCTGCAGGTCGGTGCTCTTGGCGAGATAGGTCAGAGTGGCGTGGTCGTAGGCGATGCGGACGCTTCGGTTGCCTGTCTTCATCCATCCAAAGGAGGCCTTGCCATCGTTGACAGCCACGATCACACAGTTCTCGTAAAACCGTTCGGTCATGGCTAAGGCTTCGTTCCAATCCACCTGACGGGTGGGTAGCCATCTGCTGTCTTCCGTGAGACGATAGGAGTTGTTGGTTCGCCCATCGTACCAGCGGTAGATGTTGCGGTAGCCTATGGTTTCATCATACGCTGTCTTCATAGGAACAATGCGTTCATTCAGGAATACGTAGGTGTCCTGATCGGGAACGCTTGTTCCGTCCCAGTCACTGGCACTGTCGTAGGCATTCAGGGATAGCAGATAGAGGCCGTTGGGCAGGTTGTAGATGGTCTGCGACATCTGGCCCGTTCCGTTGTTGAAGTGGGCCAGTGCGCTTTTGTTGCCGCCGATGTTGTTTGTGCCGTTGCTGCCTGACCCCGTGCGGGTCCAACCATTGAGGCCGTCGTCGAACTCTGCGTTGACGATGGGCAGGGTGTCTCCTGGTTTCAGGTCTTGCGGCTTTTTGAAAGCGATGCTCTTGATGCGTGCCGCCTCCCAACTTTTGTTCGTTGTTTGGTGGAAGGTGAGTGTCAAGGTGTATTTGCCCTTTGTCATCGCCTTTGGCTGGAGTGTGTAGGTGACAGGAGTGCTCCAACCTTTGTTCTCCATGTCGAAGTGCGTGTGGGTCACCAAAGTGCCGTCCTGCTTGCGGAGGTCGAAGTCAATGGAACCAGTGCCTGCGCCATTGCTGGCTTCCATCAGCATGTTATAGTAGTCTGCATCTTGCGTGTTCTGCAAGGTGAAGACAATCTTGTCGCCGTCATACAAATACTGTATGCCGTAGTCAGTGAAGTGATTTATTGTGCTGCTGCTGGTGACCTCGCCTTTCGTCAGGTCGAAGGGATGCTCGTCATCTGTCGGGATGACAATGTCTTCGGCCCAGGCAATGGTGGTTGAGCAGAGCGCAAGGGCGGTTAGCAGGGCTGTGATGGTTTTCATATACTATTTGTTTTGGTTGTTCATGCTTTGAAATGTAGGTTTGGTCCATGGTATGGAGAAAATAACCTCAAAAGGCTTTCAGAGAGGATGCTCCCATTCATTTTTTTAATGGTCGACTCACAAGAACCTCATCAGGCGTTCGATGCCGGTTTTCGACAGTTCCACGTCGAGGGTGGCTCCCTCGGGGGAGAGCATCTTGCATTGGCGTTGCTTCACGTCGAGCTTGTAAACCCTTTGGGTGTTGACGATGGTGCATCGGTCCACACGCAGGAACACCGCTGCGTCGAGCAACTGCTCCATCGTGGCCAGGCTTTCCATGATGTCTTCCTGGGTGCTGAAGGTGAAGAGGTGGGAGTAGTTGCCGTCGGCGGTGATGTATGCGATGTCGTTTGACTCGATGAAGAGTTTGCCATTGGCGGTCCTCAGCGAGAGGCGTGTGGGTGATGTGTTGGTTGAGGGCTTTTCTTGGTGTTGCTGGCACGCTTTGGTGATGGCGGCGGCCAGTTCGTTTTTTTCGATGGGCTTGAGCAGGTAGTCCACCGCGTCGAGTTTGATGGCGTTGAGGAGGTATTTGCGGTCGGCGTAGGCGGTGGTGAAGATGACGTGGGGTAGGGGGAGGGTCTGCTTCACCTCGTCGAGCAGTTGCATGGCATCGCGTCCCTGCAACTGGATGTCGAGGAAGAGCAGGTCGGGTTGGTGTCGCAGGATGCTCTGCAGGGCGCTGTCGTAATTGTCGCAGCTGTCCACCACCTCCACCTCTTTGCGGAAGTCCTCGAGTTTTTGTAGAAGGGAGAGGCGTGGGAAGCGCTCGTCTTCCACGACAATGGCTGTCAATGGTTCCATATCTTTTATTTTTCGTTGTGTTCTTCGTATTGGTAATGAGTGGGCACACTCATCTCAAAGCAGGTTCCGGCAGGGTTGCCGTTGTCGTCAAACAGGTCGGTCACCTTCTGGTGTATGGGGTGCTTGTTGGTTTGGTTGCAGAGGGCTATCTGCTCGTTGAGCAGCAACAGGCCTTGCTTGGTGGAGTTCTTGTTCAATCGGGCTGCCTCGGCGCGTCCCACGCCGTTGTCGCTTACCTTCACTACCACGTTGTCGGCCTCCCGGCGGATGTGGATGTCGATGTGTCCGCCACCGGGCTTGTTGGCGATGCCATGCTTCACGGCATTCTGCACATAGGTGTAGAGCAGCATGGTGGGCAGCAGTGTCAGATGGTTGACGTCGTCGTCTACGGTGATGTCATACTCCAGTCGTTCGCCAAGGCGCAACTGTTCGAGTTGGAGGTACAGGCGGATGTAGTCGAGTTCCTCGTCGATGCTCCGTGCCGGTCGGTCGATGTCCGACAATGTCAGGTTGGTGAAGTCGCTGTACATCTTCAGGTAACGGGTGGCCTCCTCGCTGCTGTTGTTCATCAGGAAATATTCGATGCTGGCCAGCACGTTGGCGTGGAAATGGGGGATGGCTTTCAGTCGGATGGCCTTGATTTGCAGCTCTTTCTGCCGCTTCTCGCGTTGCAGCTTTTCCAAAGCCTTCTTGTTCCTGCGCCGTTGATAGAGAGAGGTGAGCCACCAACAGAGCAACACCGCCGCGATGGTCATCGCCGTCCATGCCCACCACCGTTTCCACCAGGGCAGCTTTTCCTCGATGATGGTCGTGGCTGGGTCGAAAGCCAGCAACTTTTCAGGTTGGAATGAAACCATGCCTTCCAGACCCGCCAGCCACACCGTGCCATCTTCCTCTTCCGCCATCGGCGTGCCCATCGGTTCGATGATGGTGAACCCGTTGGTGTGGTCGAACCATTGCGCATCGCTGATGTGGCAGTCGCCGTCGATGTGCGCCACGAGAATGCCGTCGAGGGTTGCCACGACGAGGAAGCCGCGTGGCGAGACGTGCAGGGAACGTATCTCATGGCTGGCGAGCAAGGGGGGCTGACTGGCGAGGTCTTCCACCTGTCCGTTGCGGATGAGGAAGAGGGAGTCGTTGGAGGCGAAGAGGATGTTTCCCTTGCTGTTGCCTTCCATGGTGGAGATGACTTTTTGTTGCACACATTCTTTCTGGGGCTTGCCCTTCTGCCAGCCGGCGATGCGGTACAGTCCGGAACTGCTGCCCACCCATAGGTTGCCGTTTTGGTCCTCTGCGGCACACCAGGGATGCATGATTTCCTGGGTGAGGGTGTCGAGGCGCTGGCTCTGTGGGTCGTAGACGAGTATCCCTTGACGGTTGCCGATGATGAGACGTCCGGAGGCTTGTGCCACGAATTGGTAGCGGTCTTGCGGCAGCTGGAGCCAGCGCAGTGTGCCGTCGTCGATGGCTGCCACGTCGCCCTTGCCCACCATGTATATGGTATGTCCTATCCGCGTGGAGGAGGGGTTGAAGTACTGCCCTTCCTCGGCATGGAGTTGTTCGCCGTCTACCAGCAATGCTCCATTGAGCGTGCCCATAACGATGTGTCCCTTGCCGTCGTTGCAGAGTGCCCGCACGATGTCGTTGTCGTCGTTGAGTTGGTGATTGATGAAGTTGGTATGGAAGAAGAGATACACGCCTTGGTAGGTGGCCATCCACAACCGTCCCCATTTGTCGACAAACAGGCTCTTGATGAGGTTGAAGCCGCTGGCGAGTGGACGGACGTCCTTTCCGTCATATTGATACAAGGTGTGGGCGTCGGCGATGAAGAGTCGCTTGTCCTTGCTTTCCCTGACATAGAGGCCGTAGTCGGGTGCCTCGAAATGGAAAGGCGTGGCGAGTGTCAGTTGGTCGTTCTCGAGGGTGTAGAGGCCGTCGGCAGACAGGGCGTAGAGCTTGCCGCCCATCCTGGTGAGTGTGAAGATGTCGTCCTTTGTTGTCAACAGCCGTTCCTTCTGGTTGCGCACCACATATAGTCCCTTTTCTGTGGGAACGTAGGTGTCGTCGCCGTCGATATACATCTTGCGGTCGGGCATCATCAGGTCGAAGACGCTTGCCTTGAGATGGGTTTCCCATCCGTTGCGGGTCAGGCGTGCAAGCATGCGGTGGGTCTCCTGCTCGTCTTCCAGAAGTATCATCCCGTCGGGCAGGTCGGTGGCGTTCAAGTTGTTGAGCAGCCAGTGTTGTTTGCCATCGGACTCGTTGGTCAGCCATTGTTGGTCGGGGTCGATGGGGCGCATCACGGCCTTGTTGCCGTCGATGAGCCATTGCCGCCGGAATCCTAATGCGCTAACCCCTTCTTCCGTCTGTTTGAACGACACGATGTTCTCGCGCCGTCCTTTTAAGAAAGGTGTGAGTGTGCGCCCGTCATAGCGCACGAAACCGGAGAGCGTGCCTATCCAGATGTAGCCGTCGCGGTCCTGCCACACCATCTCGGCCTGCATCTGTGGCAGCCCGTCGAGTGTGGTGAAACGGCGGTAGCTCAGTTGGCTGGAAATGGAGGAGTCGGCCCATAGGCTGATGGCCGTCACCCAACCACAAAAAATCATTGCAAAAAGTCTTTTCATCAACCGCAAAGTTATTCATTTTTATCCTTTCTTCCAACTTTATTTTTCGTTCCAGAAAAAGTTTTTCGCTTCATCAACAGAGAGGCATGTTTCGTCATCCACAGGGGGTGTTTCGTCAAAATGAAATTTTCAAATGGTATGGGCTCAACTATGCCGCTTGGCTCGTCAAAGTATTTTTTATGCTGTGCGGTTGCATCAATCGGAAGTATTTTCAAAATAGTTCCATGCTGTAAAAAACAAAAATGCTCAATGAGTCAAAAGCCAAGAATGTTCAATGCGTTGAGTCAATTTGTTGTGAGCAAAAGGTGTGTGCGCACATCCCCTCCCCTGTAGGGTCAGGTCTTGTGCCTGCCCCCTCCCCTTGAGGCTATTCTTATACACAATTCTGCATCCATCTGAATAACAATTAATAAAAAAACGCTTCGCTTAAAAAAGAAATAAAAAGGCAAGAAAAATAGCTGCGTTTCTCAAAAAGGAAAAATTTTTCTTCCTTTTTGTGAGTGCCTTGGCACTTTTTCATTCTTCTTTCATATTTTCCTCCTTTTTCATTCCTTTTTCCTCCTTTTTCATCTTGTTTATTGCAATCTTCAACAATCAATAATGTCTTGTTGACCAATTGCTTTGAGATTTGTGTATAAAGAAGATCAGCCCCTTGAGGGGCGGGGATGTTGCACTCCGGGTGAGCATCCTGGTGTGGACACGGTATTTTGGCGTAGGTTGTTCATCAAATTTCAACCGCAGGTCGTATTTTTCCTACCTGCTGCTGTTGCCATCCTTGTCGAGAATGTCCCTCGAAGCCGTGGGACTTGCTTTATGCATGTCCGTTTAGAAAATGAAATGTCTTTAACTTCGAGCAAAGCGATAACTTCCCCTAACTTCTCTAACTACCCTAACTTCTTTAACTTCTTCCTAAGAAACATAGGTCGGAAAAAAGTTTTTGGATAAGTTTTTCCCTTAAAAGTTTGGAGTTTCAAAAAAAACAATTACCTTTGCACCCGCATTTCAACGGAAACTGATTTGCACATCTTTGAAATTGGGGTATGGTGTAATGGTAACACTACAGATTCTGGTCCTGTCATTCTTGGTTCGAGTCCGAGTACCCCAACATACAAAAATCGCCAAGTCGCTGAATATCAGTACTTGGCGGATTTTTTTGTCTTAAAATTCCCGAGTTTTTCCCGACTTATAAATAACCACTCACTCCGATCTGAATTCGATGGGCATGGTCATTTTCGCTCTTATCGGTATGTTATTCTGCTTAGAAGGAATCCACTTCGGCATGGCTTTCACTACCCGGAGAGTTCTGATATATGTTTTATCGGGAAAGCAATCATTTGACTATCTTGATTATTTTTCCAAAGGATACTTTTCAATCAGCTGTTTGAATAACGGCCGAGGATTGTCCTCATAGGCATTATGGAAGTTCAAAACAAGATATCCAAAATCGTCTCTTTTCTTTTGTTTGGCATCTGCTAAAGCCTTTTCCACCATATCGTAACTCCATTGTTCGTTATATGCAATAAGAGCACGAAATGCTACTTCAAAAAGACCATACCGATCATTCATTATTCTCTGACATCCTTGCTGAACAAGTGGTTTGAATGCAATATCAGGCCAGAAGGCTACTGCATGTAGTGCTGCACTTAAAGTGTCACGGATATTTATGGACTCCTTGTCTCTTGCCAGAGAGAGAAGGCTGATGATTTTCTGTTTGTCCTTTTCTCTCTTGTATTTTGCCAAGGTGACCAATGCCCATGGATCTTGTTCGTATATTTGGCGAAGACGGTCTTCGTATTCGGTTTTGGCGGGTATATATTGATAAAGCCAATATGAATATCCAAATTTCGAAATGTTTGCTGAAAACAGCATTGCGCTGTCCAATCGTACTAAATCTTCTTCCGAAACATGATAACGTTCATTATCATGTAGCATACAAATCCTGACGTTGGAAACCCTGTCTTCTTCTCCACAAACACCATCAGTAGTAGAAACAATGGTGGTATCTTCGATGTGAGAGATGGCAAGGTTGACAGCCTCATGAGGGTATTTTGACAACAAAGCCCGGAAGGCTATCAGACGCTTGATGGGGTCATCGTTGATGGTTGCCAATTTTTCTATATGTTCTATTGAGGCATATTCTGATAGACTATCAGATAACAGCCATTGCGAGGAGATGCTTCCATCCATATTTGTTTTGGACCTCTGAAAAGCCTCTTTCGCAATAACAAGAACTTTCTTTTCTTTTGAAACAGCCTGTTTCTCTCCACTGTTTCGACAACCCAAGAAAGCTGTCGAAAGCAATGCAAGAATGACTCCTGATAATATAGTTTGAAGAAATCTCTTTCTCATGGCAAGAACGATTAAGCTTTGCAAATATACTACTTTTTAGATAAAACTTATTTCAAAGGATGTTTTTTTATGAACTCTTCCTTGATTTCTTCACCGAATGTTTGAGGGTCGACAGCACCTCCGCCATATTCGAATACAACTCTGTCGGTATAGGGAATGAACATCGGGTCCTCATCATATTCCTTTTTCTCTTCGGCGTTCATAGGAC
>CADADN010000024.1 GCA_902786665.1 uncultured Prevotellaceae bacterium
CCACGGCGACGCTGGGAAGCGTCGCCCCCTAGTGCGCACACCCCATTGGCGTTCGGGCGGGCACAAGACCCGCCCCTACGACTTCGGGGGACATTCTTGCCACGGCGACGCTGGGAAGCGTCGCCCCCCTAGTGAGCACACCCACTGGCGTTCGGGCGGGCACAAGACCCGCCCCTACGACTTCGGGGGACATTCTTGGCGTGGCGACGCTGGGAAGCGTCGCCCCCTAATGATACAACCATTTTTGATAATTACATGGAAATTATATGTTAAAAAACAACCCAACAATTCTTGTCACTCCCCAACACCTCAAATATGTGATGAAAAGCATGGTCCCATTTTTACTTTTTTTTATTCTTATTTTCTTGAAAATCCTTTGCTTTTTCGTTGCAAAGAAGTAATTTTGCAACCCGATTGGCAAAGTGTGGGGCATCCGCCCCCCAAGTCACCTAAAAGCCTTTTATATCTTACTTTCCGAACTGTAAACCCATGCGATACAAAATCAGTGCCCCCGCACACATCGACACCACCATCGACCTACCCTCTTCGAAGAGCATCAGCAACCGCGCCTTGGTCATCCAAGCCCTCTCCGGCAGCACGGAATGGCCGACGAACCTCTCCGACTGCGACGACACCGCCGTCATCATCCGCGCCCTGCGCGACATGCCCCCCACCATCGACATCATGGCCTCAGGCTCCGCCATGCGTTTCATGACCGCCTTCCTCGCCGTCACCGACCATGGCGAGCACGTGCTCACCGGCACGGAACGCATGCGCCACCGCCCCATCGGCATCCTCGTAGACGCCCTGCGGCAGTTGGGCGCCGACATCGAATACGTCGGCGAAGAAGGTTTCCCCCCACTCCGCATCCGTGGCAGCCGCCTCGACGGCGGACACATCGACGTGGCAGGCAATGTCAGTTCGCAATTCATCTCCGCCCTGCTGATTGCCGGCGCCACGATGCGCGACGGCATGGAGCTGCACCTCACCGACAGCATCATCTCCCGGCCCTACATCGACCTGACGCTCTGCACGATGCGCGACTTCGGTGCGAAGGTGGAGTGGACCGGCCCCGACACCATCGAGGTGGCGCCGCAGCCCTACCGCCCCACCCCCTATTTCATCGAGAACGACTGGAGCGCCGCCTCCTACTGGTATGAGATGCTCTGCCTTAGCGACGACGAGTCGGTGGTGCGCCTCAACGGGTTGACCGACGGTTCACGCCAAGGCGACTCCGTCACGCGCTACATCTTCAGCCTCCTGGGCGTGAAGACCACCTTTGGCGTGCGCGAGAAAGGCGTCCCCACGACGGTGAAGCTGAAGCACCGCAGGGTGAATCTCCCACGGCTGGAGTTCAGCTTCATCAACCAGCCCGACCTCGCACAGACCTACGTGGTGACGTGCGCCCTCCTCGGCATACCCTTCCATTTCAAAGGCCTCAGCACACTACGCATCAAGGAGACCGACCGCATAGAGGCCCTGAAACGCGAGATGCTGAAACTCGGTTTCGTGGTGAGCAGCAACGTGGACAACGACTTGATATGGAATGGCGAGTGCTGCGAGGCAGACATCCACCCTGTCATCAACACCTACAAGGATCACCGCATGGCCCTCGCCTTCGCCCCCGCCAGCGCCTCCTTCCCCGGCCTGCGCATCAACGACCCCTCGGTGGTGAGCAAGTCATATCCCCGCTACTGGGATGACCTGCGCAAGGCTGGCTATGTGATAGAAGAAGAGCCATGAGCTATGTGACCATCGTGGTGGCCGCCATCGTGTGTCTTGGCGTCGTCACCGCCCTCCTCCATTTTTTCTCCAAAGGCGAAGACCAACCCGTCGCCGCCCCACCCTCCTGCGCCACCTGCGACGGCACCGACAGCCGTTGCGAACAGGAATGCATGCTCGAAGCGGCAGTGAAAGACATCGAGTATTTCGACGACGAGGAACTGGACGCCTTCCGCGGGCGACCCTCCGACAGCTACAGCGACAGCGAGGCGGAGCAGTTCGGCGAAGTGCTTTACACCATGCGCCCCGAGGAGGTGGCGGCATGGAGCCGCAGCCTCACACTGCGCGGCATCAACGTCCCCGACCAGCTGAAAGACGAGCTGTTCATGCTCCTGGAAAAATGATTTCCACCAGGAGCGCCCCATGGAAACCACAAAGCCCATAAAGCCCACAGTGCCCACAAAGCCCACAAAGCCCATAGAAGCTATAAAAAAATTGAAAATCCCTTTGCAAGGCAATAAAAGGGGTGTTTTGGCGGTTATATAATAATGAATATGAAAAGGACGAGAGCCATCATCCCCCTGTTGCTGACATCGCTGTTGCTGGTGTTGGCAGGCTGCTCTTCGCAAAAGAACACGGCGAAGAGCCGCTTCTGGCAATCGTTCACGGCAAAATACAACATCTACTACAACGGCACGCTGGCCTACATCGAAGGCTCCCAGGCGAAGGAAGACGGCAACAAAGACAACTTCACCGAAATCATCCCCCTCTACACGGTAGGCAACAAAAGCAGTGTGCAGCTCGGTTCCGGCAGTTTCGACAAAGCCATCGAGAAGAGCCAGAAAGCCATCAAACTGCACAGCATCACCAAGCGGCCGGAATGGACGAAGAGCCGCAGGAAGACCGCCAAGGACATAGAATGGCTCAACCGTCGCGAATACAACCCGATGTTGTGGAAGGCGTGGATGCTCATGGGCCGCTCGCAGTTCCACAAGGGCGCCTTCGACGAAGCCGCCGCCACCTTCTCCTACATGAGCCGACTCTACCAGACACAGCCCGCCATCTACTGCAAGGCCCGCGCCTGGCTCGCCAAATGCTACATCGAGCAAGACTGGCTCTACGACGCAGAGGATGTGATACGCAATATGGAGCGCGACTCCATCGACTGGCATGCGACAAAGGAATGGAACTACACCTATGCCGATTACTACATCCACACCGGCGACTACGAAAAAGCCATACCCTACCTGCGCAAGGTCATCAAGAGCGAGATGCGCCGCAAGCAGCGTGCCCGCGAGTGGTATCTCATGGGACAACTGGAAGCCGAACTGGGAAACCGTGAAAAAGCATACAAGGCCTTCAAGCACGTACTCAGGGAGAACCCACCCTACGAGCTGGCGTTCAACGCCCGCATCGCCATGACAGAGGTGATGGCCGCCGGCAGCACGAAGAAGACCATCAGCCGCCTGAAGCGCATGGCCGCCTCAGACAACAACAAGGACTATCTCGACCAGGTGTACTACGCCATGGGCAACGTCTATCTCCTCGACAAGGACACCACCAACGCCATCGCCGCCTATGAGAAGGGCAACGCCAAGGCCACACGCTCGGGCGTGGAGAAAGGCGTGCTGCTGCTGAAACTGGGCAACCTCTACTGGGAGAAGGAGAAGTTCGGCGACGCACAGCGCTGCTACGGCGCAGCCATCGGCATGCTCGACAAGGAGCGCAAGGACTACGAAGAGTTGTCCAACCGCTCGAAAATACTCGACGAACTGGCACCTTACACCGAAGCCATCCACTTGCAGGACTCCCTCCTCGAACTCGCCGACATGCCCGAGAAAGAACGTCTCGAAGCCATCGACCGCGTGATAGAGGCATTGAAGAAGAAAGAGAAGGAGGAGAGAAAGGCACAGGCCGAAGAAGCCGTGCAACAACAGCAAGGTCGTGGAAACACCAATGTCAACAACCGTCAGCAGAACCAGCAGAACGCCATGCAAAACCAGCAGCAACAGCAAGGCGAATGGTATTTCTACAACGCACTCGCTGTCTCGCAAGGCAAGACCACTTTCCAAAGGCAATGGGGAAAGCGTGAGAACGAAGACAACTGGCGGCGGTCGAACAAGACCGTGGTGAGCGACTTCAACGCGGAGAACCAGGAGGGAATGGGTGAGTTGGGCGAGGCTGGCGACTCCATCCTTGCAGCACAAGCAGCAGCGGAAGACTCCCTCGCCACCGTGGAGGACAGCGCACAGAACGACCCACACAAGCGTGAATACTACCTCAAGCAGATTCCCTTCACCGACGAACAGAAGCAGGAATGCCACCTCATCATAGCCGACGGACTATTCCACTCGGGCATCATCTTCAAGGACAAACTCGACAACCTGAGACTCAGTGAGAAACAGTTTGACCGACTCACTTTCAACTACCCCGAATTCGAGAAGATGGACGAGGTGTTCTACCACCTTTTCCTCCTCTATTCGCGCAAGGGGGAGACTTTCGCCGCCGACAGTTGCGTGGAAAAACTCAAAGAGCAGTTCCCGGAAAGCCAATGGACGAAAATCCTCACCGACCCCTATTTCGTGGAGAACTCGAAATGGGGCGAGCGGATGGAAGACTCCCTCTACACCGCCACCTACAGCGCCTTCAAGGCCGACCGCCACGAGGAGGTGATGGCCAATGCCGAACTCTCAGAAACACGCTTCCCCATGGGTGGCAACCGCGACAAATTCCTCTTCATCAGAGGCTTGAGCCGACTCAACCACGATGATGCAGAAGGCTGTCTGGCAGATATGAACGAGGTGGTGAAAAACTTCCCCTCAGGACGCATCAGCGAGATGGCAGGCATGATCATCAATGGTGTGAAAGAAGGAAAGCGGCTGAAGGGCGGGCAATTCGACCTTAGCGACATGTGGAGCCGCCGCTCCGTGGTGCTCAACGACAGCGACTCCCTCGCAGCACGGAAATTCACACCCGACCGCCTGAAAGAGTTCGTCTATGTCGTCGCCTACGACCCCGACTCTCTCAACGAGAACCAACTGCTCTACGAGATGGCTCGGTTCAACTTCACCACCTACATCGTGAGGAACTTCGAAATCGAATTGGAAAACCTCGACGGCATCCACCTGATGAAAGTCTCCGGCTTCCGATTCTTCGACGAGGCACACCAGTACGCCAGCGAGGTGAGCAAGCAAGAGAACGTGGTGAGAAGGATGCGCAAGGCCCGAACACTCATCATCAGCAAGGAGAACCTCGAGCTGCTGGGCAAGCAGTTCAGCTTCGACGACTACAACGAATTCTATGCGAAGCATTTCGCACCCTTGCGCCTGCCCTCCGACAACCTGCTGAGCGAGCCCTACGACTACGGCGACAGTGAAGAGACCGACCTCAAGGATGCCTTCGAACAAAACAAAGCCGTGGACAACGAAGGTGTGGACGACGGCTTCAACATCGACGGCGGCGGAACGGACAACCCCGATGACAATAGTTTCGAACTGCCGGAGGAAGAGCCTGCCAACGAAGAGAAGGCAACACTTGACAAAGATGTCATCATCCAGCCAACGGAGCAACCAACGCAAGGAGGAATACCCGACGAAGACGACGAGCCTTCCATCCCCGCCGACGATGATGACGGAGTCACCATCCCCACCGACGACGACGGGTTCACCATCCCGATGGACGACGACGGTGGACTCTCCATACCCACTGACGACAACGGTGGACTTCCTGTTCCCAATGGCAACCAAGACGACAATATCAACAACTCCGTGGTGACACCCGGCTCCAACAACAACGGCAACACCCTGGAAGACGACGAGTACAACATCTTCGAGTCAAAGCGCAACCCCAACTCCGGCAAAGTGCCCACCAAGACCGATGCGAAGAACAACCAGAAAAAGGTGGAACTGCCCACCGACGCCACACCCGCCAAGACGGAGAAGAGCAACCGGAGTGACAGGAATAATCGGAGTGATCGGAGTGGTCGGAGTGATCGGAGTAATCAGAGTGATCGGAATAATCAGAGTGATCGGAGTAATCAGAATACTCAGAAGCCCGCCAAGAAGCAAGAGCCCGAAACCGACGCCATCAACCCTGAGAAAGAAGACACCGGCATCTATTTCGACGATTTCGACGTCGCTCCCGTGCCGGCATCCCCCACATCCAAGAAGAAGGAGAAGGAACTTCAAGACATCGACTTGGAAGACGAATATTACGACCTGGATGGATTTTAGATAACACCCCGCCTTTAATCATGACCAACGGACAATTATTATGGGTGGACGATGAGATAGAATTGCTCAAAGCCCACATCTTGTTTTTGAAAAAGAAAGGTTACGAAGTAACCACCGTGAGCAACGGCACCGACGCCATAGACCAGTGCCGGCAGCAAACCTTCGACCTGGTGCTCCTCGACGAGATGATGCCAGGCCTCTCCGGACTCGAGACCTTGTCGAAAATCAAGGAAATCTCGCCTGCCACACCCGTGGTGATGGTGACCAAGAGTGAGGAAGAGAACATCATGGACCAAGCCATCGGCTCCAAGATTGCCGACTACCTCATCAAGCCCGTCAACCCCAACCAAATCCTCCTCACCTTGAAGAAGAACATCCACCGCAAGGAGATTGTCACCGAGGTGACACAAAGCGGGTACCAGCAGAACTTCCTCGACATCTCCATGAAGATTTCCGACTGCAGGACGATGGAAGACTGGACCGACATCTACCGCAGGCTGGTGCACTGGGAACTGGAGTTGAGCAGCACCGACAGCAACATGACAGAGATGCTGAACACACAGAAGGAGGATGCCAACAACGGCTTCGCCAAGTTCATCAAGAAGAACTACCTCGACTGGGTGGCTCCTCCATCGGTCCATGGTGGTCTCTCCCGCACGACAGGCGCTTCCGGCGAGCGTCCGATGATGAGTCCCGACATCTTCAAGAACAAGGTGTTCCCCTTGCTCGACAAAGGCGAGAAGGTGTTTCTCATCGTCATCGACAACTTCCGCTTCGACCAATGGCGGATGCTGGCACAGGAGATAGGCGACATGTTCGACATCGACGAGGACATCTATTGCAGCATCCTCCCCACCGCCACCCAATATGCGCGCAACGCCATCTTCAGCGGACTCATGCCCGACCAGATAGCCAAGATGTTCCCCGAACTATGGGTGGACGAGGACGAGGAGGAAGGGAAGAACCTCAACGAAGGACCGCTCATCAAGACCCAACTGGAGCGCTTCCGCCGCCACAACACGTTCTCCTACCATAAAATCAACGACTCCACTGGAGCGGAAAGTTTCATGCAACAGTTCAACAACCTGAAGAACAACGACCTCAACGTGGTGGTGATCAACTTCATCGACATGCTCTCCCATGCACGCACGGAGTCGAAGATGGTGCGCGAACTGGCCAACAACGAGTCGGCCTATCGCTCCATCACACTGAGTTGGTTCCGCCACTCCGTGATGTCAGAACTCTTCCGCACCCTGGCGCAGTCCGACTACAAGGTGGTGCTGACCACCGACCACGGCAGCATACGCGCCTCGAAACCCATCAAAATCATCGGCGACCGCAACACCAACACCAACCTCCGTTACAAGTTGGGCAAGAACCTGAGTTACAACCCGAAGGAGGTGTTTGTGATGAAAAATCCGAAACAGGCACAGCTGCCCACCCCCAACCTGAGCACATCCTATGTCTTCGCCACGGGAGCCGACTTCTTCGCCTATCCCAACAACTACAACTATTACGTGTCCTATTACAAAGACACCTTCCAGCATGGCGGCATCTCCATGGAGGAGATGCTCGTGCCCCTTGTCACACTCACCCAACGCAAGCGATGACCACCATGGAAATCATCATACCCACCCTCGAAGAGCTCCCGTCGGCCGCCCGAACCTTCGTGGAGCATATCGGCGCACGCACCATCTTCGCCTTCTATGGAAAGATGGGCGCCGGGAAGACCACCTTTGTCAAAGCCGTCTGCGAGGCGCTTGGCGTGGAAGAGGTCATCACGTCACCCACCTTCGCCATCGTCAACGAGTATGAGTCCTCCAACACCGGAGAGAGCATCTACCATTTCGACTTCTACCGCATCAAACGGCTTGAAGAGGTTTACGACATGGGCTATGAAGAGTATTTCTACAGCGGGCGATTGTGCTTCATAGAATGGCCGGAACTGATTGAGGAGTTGCTGCCTGAGGATGCCGTCCGTGTGGAAATAGAGGAACGCGACGATGGTTCACGTGTGGTGAGATGGAACGACTGACAGTCATCGTGTCCTAATCAATAATCTTATCTGGATGAGAGTCCGCATCAGCCTGTTGCTGCTTTTGCCATTGGCCTTCCTTTCCTTCAAGGAATGTCTCATTTCCTCCCCGAAAAACGAGGAGGCTCCCCCCGGTGCGCACTGTAGAGACGGGATTCTTCCCGTCTCACAAGACATATCCGCCCCACAAGACGTTTTCAACCGAAGCAGTCTCAACAAAGGGTCGTTCACAATCGACCAACCCCTTGAAAACATCACAGCCGCCATGGTGGAGAATGCCTACACCCTGCCACGCCTTGCCAACGACAAGGGGAAAGTGTGCTATGACAGCGAAAACGAACCCTCCATCTGGACTGCAAAGAAAGCCGGCCTGAGAGCTGGCCCATGGGAAAGAACCGCCAAATACAATGGCGACCTGCTGCGCAACCACGTCATCCCCAACCCCATGTGCATAGGACTGTTGCTCGACCAGCAGTATTGCATAGACGTCACTTCACACCGCCCACCCACCAACAAGACGTGCGGCAACAGAAAGCCTGATGCCTACAAGGCAAAAGCCATACCCCTCGAAAGGGACTTCACCATAGAAGGCGTCACCGGCAAGGATGGTGAAAAAGGCGGTTTCATCACCAACACCGTACTTTTCTACACGCAGCACTCACTCAACCTCATCAACGCCCACATCACCACCAACCTGGGAGGGCAATACTACACGTTCTACGTCGACTGCACCAACGGTGTCGACCAAGTGCAAGCCATCGACTGCATCTTTGACAGCAAGACAGCCATTGGAGGACGTACCATCTATCTTTATTTCAAAAACATTCCCATGCTCGACGACAGCCAGCGCCTCATACCCGACAACTGTCTCAAGCATCTGTATGTCAAAGGCAACACCCACGAGGGCAACCACATGGTGTCGAGCGACATCGCCCGATTCACAAGCACGGCGAGGTTCACAGGCAACACTTTCCTCAACATCAGAGGAGGCACCGCCATCTCCCTCACCATACTCAACGAAATAGGCAAGACGGAACCTCCAAAGGACGACGATGGGAAAGTCACGAGCCACACAAGCCACGCCGGTGCCATGGCCTGCGCCTCATGCCCGGTATGGATAGTGGGCAACACTTTCGAGGGAGCCAGCAGAAAAAGGCCCGACGGCACACGGGAGCCCTATGTCTATTACCAGCACGACAACTGGTCGAAGAGTTACGGCGCGGTGTCCACGGAGACAGGACAGGTATATATGATAGGCAACACCATCCGCCATTTCATATCGGCCCGTTCCACTTGCACACGCACCGACGCAAGCGGCAAAGTGACAAACGTAGATTGCATGCCGGGGACGCAGGACGCCTACCTCTCAGCTATATGCCTCTACTACGTCAAGAACACCGTCACCAACGTGCTTCGCATCCATCCTGCAAGAAAGACCACCATAGGCATCTGCAAGGGAAAGGGTGTGGTGGTGCCGTATGCATGGCGACGGGAGGGGCACGACCACGCCGACCCGGTGAGGTACTACACCCACAACCAATACCTTCTCGACAAGGCCGCCGCCGTGCGGATGTGGAAAGAAAGGACCTATCCCGCCTCTGTCTCCTACCCTGCCAAGTACACCCTCGACTGGACGGAAGGCAAAGAGAAGGATGAGCAAATCAACCTCGACGACATGCTCACCATCCAAGTGTGCCCTGGCGACAACTGCTTCAACAGCGACCCTGCCAAAGGGCTTTCCTTGGAAGACAAATGGGCGCCGGCGAGGAAGAACGCACCCTACAAAACATTCACCTTCTCACACAACCTCATCGACTTCCGGGGCGGGAACATCGGCGGCATGTCGGAGAGCAGCAACATCTATACAGAAAACTTCGTCTGCGAGAAAAACACGTTCATCGCCGACCGTATCTCCTCAGACACCATGTCGGGCGGAAAAGCTGTCACGCTTTTCTCTTCAAGGGCATGGGATGGAGGCTCTGACAAGGAGTATGTCTTTGTCGTCTCACTATTCAACACCTATGCGTGGAAAGGCAGGAAAGGGAAGGAGCAGTTCCTCAACAACACCTCGTGGTGCATCAAGGACAACACATTCCGCACGTCTCAGAAAAATGCCAGGATACGGTTCGTGCTTGCAAAATACAGCACTACCTACAACCCCGTAGAAGCAGGAGAGGTGAACAACAAATGGGTGCTTCCCGCCACCATGCAAGTCTCAGGAAACACCACCAACAACGGATGCGTATTGAAATGGGAGCAACTCAACGTGGCGGGGTGGAAACATAGTATATTGAAGATTGAAGATTGAAAATTGAAGGTTTGAGATTTGAGATTTGAGGTTTGAGATTTGAGATTGAAAATTGAAGATTGAATTTTTGGAGCAGCGAGAGCAGAGTCAAGCTTGCTTGAACTCTGCCGAGTCGCGACAAAAATCAGCGAAGATAATTTTTGGAGCAGCGAGAGCATGCTTGAACTCTGCCGAGTCGCGACAAAAATCAGCGAAGCTAAAATTGAAGATTGACATCGCCAGAGTATCGTCGACAACTTCAAGCGTAGCGATGCTTAGTTGACTTCTTCAATCATTCTCCCCCGTCTTCTTCAGCAGGCTTGATGACGGGTGTCTGCAACTCCCATTCCATATCCAAATCGTCGTCGCCACTGTCTTTGACAGAGAGATCGTAAACCAAAGACATCGTATCGCCGACATGCCCCAAAAGCTTGCCGGAATAACTGAAATTGTCTACCGGATTGAGGAAGATGGTGTCAACCTCCAGTTTGTTTCCATCCTCTGCCAGTTCTTTGGATATGCCTTCGACAAAGATGTTTTTCAGTTTGTTGACATCAACTTCCCTCTCTTTCTTACACGCACCCAAGGCCATGCAAAGCACAAGGACGGCGATAATGGACAATGCTTGTTTTTTCATATTGTTCAAAGTTTTTTGATTTCCTCCTCACTCATACCCGTAGCTTGGCAAACGATACTGATGTCCGTGCCTAAGGCAAGGAGCTTTTTTGCCACTTCAGCACGACCTTCTGCACGACCTTCTGCACGACCTTCCATTCTTCCTTGTTCCAACCCCTCTATCATCTTGGTTTCAAGGATGTCGTTCTGTACCATGATATTGTCGATGTGACGGTCGTAAGCCCTGCGCTCCTCGTCGCTCATCTGCAGGTATTTCAACTTCTCCTTGGCCTCGGCAAGACCGGGGGTGGTGGTGGTGTCTTTTATCTCGCCATTATTCAAGTATTCGAGCCACTCCTCCAAAGGCGTGCTTGCCACTTTGTTGAATTCATTCACGCGGATGATGTAATATTCGGGGAAAATGTCCTTCGGGGCCACGATCTTGATGAACTCCTTTTCGCGAGTGGTGATTTGGAGTTGATCATGGGTATGCACGCCGATGAGTTGATTTTGGCCATGGTAGAGATAGTCGGCTCCCTTGCCCAAATCGAAATAGACGATGTTGATGGAATAAATCTTCTTCACCTCACTGTATTTCTTGCCGAGTTTGATGTGTTCGGTGATGGCTTTTGCAACGCCATATAACACCCACTGGAGATAATACAGTTCACGGGTTTGTTGCACCTCCACCAGGATGATTTCTCCCTTTGAGTTTTTGGCTATGATGTGCACGCGGTTGAATTTGTCATCCTCCGCATTCTGGTTGCCCTCGCTTTCCAAAATCTCAACGATTTTCACCTCCTCTTCCAAAAGGACGGTCATCAAGCCCTCAAACACGCCGAAATTGGCCTTGTCTCTCAACATACGCTTGGCAGCCCAGTCAAAACGAATATATTTATCCATAATATTCTATTTTACACTTTGGTTGAGTTCTCACCGCAAAGTTAGACAAAAGAAATGAATTATCAAATTTTTAATGCTGTAAATCATACGATGTTAAGTAGGTGTTCAAAATTAGATAATAGTATTTTATGATCTATTTGGATGCAGATTTTGCTTTCAGACGAAGGAGCATAGCGGGATATGTGACTGAGGATGAGAGGAAAATATGCGCCAAAGAGACATAAAAGACTACCTGCACCTACAAATAGGATATATATAGATATTTTTGAACACCTACTTATTACATGTTTTCATAGGAGTAATTCCTAAATATGACGCACCCAGATTAAAATAATGAACGACAGGAAAAGTGATTGGAAAATGACATTTCATCCCCAAAAGACCTCCTTTTCTTTAAAAACGACAGCACACCATGCCGTTTTTTCCTGAAAAAGCGACATCTTTGTACTAAAGGGTTGTCCATTTCAATGAAAATGACTACCTTCGCGGTCGAATCGCCCAAAAGCGCTTACAAACATAGCATATGAAATATTACAGCACCAACAAGAACGCCCCTTTGGCCACCCTCCACGAAGCGGTGGTGAAAGGTCTCGCTCCCGACCGCGGGTTATACATGCCCGAGCGCATCAAACCTCTCCCCAAAGAGTTTTACGACCGCATCGACACCATGTCGTTCCAGGAAATCGCCGTGGCAGTGGCCGATGCCTTCTTCGGCGAGGATGTTGCCGCAGACGACCTTCGCCGGATTGTCACCGACACCCTTTCTTTTGACTGTCCCGTGGCCAAGGTGGACGACAACATCTACGCCCTTGAACTCTTCCATGGTCCCACGCTGGCTTTCAAGGATGTGGGCGCGCGTTTCATGGCCCGCCTGCTGCAATACTTCATCCGCCAGGAAGAAAGCGGAAGGGTGAACGTGCTGGTAGCCACCAGCGGCGACACCGGTTCCGCCGTCGCCAACGGCTTCCTGGGCGTGGAAGGCATCCACGTCTATGTGCTATACCCCAAAGGCAAGGTGAGCAAGATACAGGAATGCCAGTTCACCACACTGGGGCGCAACATCACCGCCATCGAGGTGGACGGTGTGTTCGACGACTGCCAGGCATTGGTGAAGCAAGCCTTCCTCGACGCCGACCTCAACGCACACATGCGGCTGACGAGCGCCAATTCCATCAACGTGGCACGTTTCCTCCCACAGGCATTCTACTATTTCAACGCCTATGCACGCATGAAAGCCCTCGGCAAAGGCGACAACATGGTGATGTGCGTTCCCAGCGGCAATTTCGGCAATATCACCGCCGGCCTCTTCGGCCACGAGATGGGGCTGCCCATCAAGCGTTTCATCGCCGCGAACAACGCCAACGACATCTTCTACCAATACCTGCGCACCGGCAAGTACGAACCGAAAGCCAGTCAGCAAACGCTCGCCAACGCAATGGACGTGGGCGACCCCAGCAACTTCGCCCGAGTCTACGACCTCTACGGTGGCTCCCACACCCGTGTGACAGCCTATATCGACGGCGCCACCTACAACGACGACGCCATACGAGCCACCATGCGTGAATGCCACGACCGCACGGGCTACGTCCTCGACCCCCATGGCGCCTGCGGATACCAAGCCCTCCGCGAGTTGTTGCAACCCGGCGAGACCGGCGTGTTCTGCGAGACCGCACACCCGGCGAAGTTCAAGGAAAAGGTGGACGAAATCCTGAACACCGACATCGACATCCCCGACAGGTTGGCAGAATTCATGAAAGGCCAGAAAAAGAGCGTGGAGATGTCACGCCAATTCGAAGATTTCAAGGCTTATCTCCTTAAAGAATAAAAGCAAACGGGCTGTTTCAAAACGAATATGAAACAGCCCGTTTTTTTCACTTTCCAGGGTATGAAAAAAACTCCCTTTTTCGTTGCTCACAAACGAAAAAAGCACTATATTTGCAAAGAGAACGAGAAGTTGAGACACTCCTCTTCCCCTCGGTTCCCATCATCATACCCCAAGGTTTTGCCAAGCATTCTATGACACACATCACACTTCCGGAAGAAAAGACACGACAGTTGCCCTTCTATCTCGCCATGGAAGAATACGTGGCACGTGAGATGGACCTGGACGACTGTTTCTTCATCTGGCAAGTGAAGCCAACCGTCATTTTCGGTCGCAACCAACTCATGGAAAGCGAGGTGAACACGGACTACTGCCACGCACACGGCATAGAGACCTATCGCAGGAAAAGCGGAGGAGGGTGCGTGTATGCCGACATGGGCAACCTGATGCTCTCCTACGTGACAAAGGACGAACACGTCAATCTCACCTTCAACCGTTACATCAACCTCGTGGTGCTCGCACTTTTCCGCATGGGTATTGAAGCGAAGGCCACCGGCCGCAACGACATCCTCATCGACGGCCGCAAGGTGTCGGGAAACGCATTCTACCACATCCCCGGCAAGAGCATCGTCCACGGCACCCTGCTCTATGACACCAACATGGAGCACATGGTGGGCAGCATCACGCCAGGCGACGAGAAGTTGCGCAGCAAGGGCGTGGCGAGCGTCAGACAGCACATCACGCTGCTGAAAGACCACACCCGATTTGGCCTGGAAGAGGTGAAAGCGTCCCTTTTAAGGCAAATATGCGACGAAGAGGTCTGTCTCGACACCCACGCCGTGGAAAGGATAGAAGAAATGTCGCAAATCTATTTCACCGACCACTTCATCCACGGTCGCAATCCAAGATACAGCGTCACAAGGAGGGGGCGTATCGAAGGGGTGGGAACTTTCGAGGTGTGCATGGAAATGAGAAACGGCATCATCAAGGACCTCGACATCACCGGCGACTTCCTTCTCACCGGCGACTTGGAAGACGGCATCATCACACCGCTGAGGGGCAAAGCCCTCACCACCGAGGATTTGGAACACGCCCTGAAGGAAGACCTTGGCGACATCATCCCCCGGCTCCATGGGCACCAACTCATCCACATCCTGTTATCTGAATGAACAGCAAGACATCAACCAATTAACACAAGCATAATGGAAAACAAGAAAACCTGTCTTTATGACGAGCATGTGAGCCTCGGCGCATTGATTTCTCCTTTCGGGGGGTTCGAAATGCCCATCCAGTACACGTCGATCATCGATGAACACAATGCCGTGCGCAACGCCTGCGGAGTGTTCGACGTATCTCATATGGGAGAGGTGCGCATCACCGGCCCCGATGCAGAAAAATACGTGAGCCACATCTTCACCAACGACATCTCCGGAGCACCCATCGGAAAAATCTTTTATGGCATGATGTGCTATCCCGACGGCGGCACGGTGGACGACCTGCTTGTCTACTGCATGGGCCCACAGGACTACTTCCTCGTCATCAATGCCGCCAACATCGACAAGGATGTGGAGTGGATGAAACAGCACCTTGAAGGCTACGACGTGAAGATGGACCATTGCTCCGACTACTACGGGCAGATTGCCGTCCAAGGCCCTGAAGCCGAGGACGTGGTGGAAGGCGTGCTTCAACTGCCGTGCAAGGAACTGGTGTTCTATACCACGAAGACCCTCGACATCGACGGCGAGCAAGTCATCGTCAGCCGCACCGGCTACACCGGCGAGGACGGTTTCGAAATCTACGGTTCCCACGACTTCATCCGTCGCCAATGGCGGCTGCTGATGGAGAGTGGACGTTGCAAGCCCTGCGGTCTCGGCTGTCGCGACACCCTCCGCTTCGAGGTGGGTCTGCCCCTATACGGCGATGAGTTGTCGCCCGAAATCTCACCCATCATGGCAGGACTGGGGATGTTCTGCAAACTCGACAAGGCCGATTTCATCGGGAAGGAAGCGTTGGTGGCACAGAAGGCCAACGGCGTGTCGAAGCGTGTGATTGGCATAGAATTGGAAGACCGCGCCGTGCCGCGCCACGGATATGCCGTCCTTCACGACGGTGTGAAAGTGGGCGAAGTGACCACGGGCTACCGCAGCATCTCCACCGACAAGAGCGTCTGCATGGCCCTCGTTGACACAGCATGCGCCGCCATTGGCACACCGCTGGAAATACAAATCCGCAAGAAGACCTTCCCCGGCAAAGTGGTGAAAAAGAGATTCTACGACAAGCATTACAAGAAATGACCCCGGGAGGCCCTGCAACCTCCTATCATCTCCTAAATAAAAAAATCATCAATCATAAAAACAAGAAAATTATGGCAAAAGTATTGGAAGGACTCTACTATTCAGAGTCGCACGAGTATGTGAGAGTGGAAGGCGAAATCGGCTACATCGGCATCACCGACTACGCCCAACACGCCCTGGGCACCGTGGTCTATGTGGACATGCCCGAAGAGGACGACGAGGTGGAAGCCGGAGAGGAGTTTGGCGCCGTGGAGAGCGTGAAAGCCGCCAGCGACCTCATCTCACCCGTCAGCGGCACGGTGCTGGAGGTGAACGAAGCCCTTGCCGACCAACCGGAATTGTTGAACGAGGATGCCTACGCCAACTGGATCATCAAGGTGGAGCTCACCGACAAGACCGAACTCGACCAGTTGATGGATGCCGAGGCATACAAGGAGCATTGCAAGGAATAAGAAGAGGTCATCGCAAAACCACCAACGCTTACCCATGCACAAATACCTCCCACACACCCAGCAGGACATCGAGTCGATGCTGAGCAAGGTGGGTGTCGAATCGCTCGACGCCCTATATGCCGAGGTGCCGGAAGCCCTCCGTCTCCAAGGCGACTATGACCTGCCAGAGGCCCAAAGCGAAATGGAAATCAGGCAGACTTTCGAACGGCTGTGCGAAAAGAACCAGCAACTCACCATCTTCGCAGGCGGCGGTGTCTACGACCATTACACCCCGGCCGTGGTGCCTTCCATCATAGGAAGGTCGGAGTTCCTCACCAGCTACACACCCTACCAGGCAGAAATCTCACAAGGCACGCTGCACTACATCTTCGAATACCAAAGCACGATGGCCGAACTGACAGGCATGGACATCTCCAACGCCTCGATGTATGACGGCACCACCGCCACCGCGGAAGCCGTGCTGATGGCGGCAGGACAGTCGAAGAAGGCCAACCGCGTGCTGCTCTCCGACACCATCGACCCCAAGACAGCACAAGTGGTGCGCACCTATGCCAGATTCCACAACGTGGAAATCGCCACCATTGCCGCCAAGGACGGTGTCACCGATGCAGAGGACCTGAAACGCCAACTCGAGGAAGGCGGCGTGGCTGGCGTGGTGGTGCAGCAACCCAACCGCCACGGCATCGTGGAGGACTTCACAGGCTTCGCCGACGCCATCCACGACAAGAAAGCCCTCTTCATCGTCAACAGCGTGGTCCTCGACCTCGCCGTGCTTAAAACACCTGGCGAATGGGGTGCCGACATCGCCGTGGGCGACTGCCAGTCGCTCGGCATACCGATGTCTTTCGGAGGCCCTTACGTGGGCTACATGTGCTGCAGCGAGAAACTGATGCGCAAGATGCCGGGCCGCATCGTCGGAATGACCACCGACAGCCGTGGACAACGCGTCTTCGTCCTCACCCTGCAGGCACGCGAGCAACATATCCGACGCCAGAAAGCCACCTCCAACATCTGTTCCAACCAAAGCCTGATGGCGCTGTGGGCCACCGTCTACTGCGCCGCCATGGGGAAGGAAGGTGTCAAGGAGGCCGCACAACGCTCGTGCGACGCCGCACACTACCTCGCGCAACAACTCGTGGCGACGGGACGCTTCCGCATGACCTACGACAAGGAGTTCTTCAATGAGTTCTGCATCGACTACGACGGTGATGTGGACACCCTGCAGAAGCACCTTGCCAACCACGGCATCCTCGGTGGTTTGAAGACAGGCGACCACACACTGATGCTCGCCGTCACCGAAAAGCGCACCAAGGAAGAGGTGGACCTTCTCGTGAGACTAATGAAAGAATGTTGAACAGCGATGCCAAAACACCCATACCCATGAACAACAGATTATACGGACAATTGATATTCGAGTTGTCAAAACCCGGGCGCAAAGGCTACTCGCTGCCCGCCAACACCTTCGAGCACCACGAACTGTCTCCAGAGATGCAACGCGCTACCGACGCCGCACTGCCCGAATGTGACGAACTGACCGTGGTGCGCCACTACACCAACCATAGCGCGAACAACTTCGGGGTGAACAACGGTTTCTACCCCCTTGGCAGTTGCACGATGAAATACAACCCCGTCATCGACGAGGAGACCGCCGCACTGCCCGCTTTCACCAACCTCCATCCCCAACAACCGGAAAGCACGTGCCAAGGAGCGCTGGAGGTGTACTATCGCCTGCAGCAGTCGCTCGCCGCCATCGCAGGAATGGAAGCCTTCACCCTCAACCCCTTCGCCGGCGCACATGGCGAATTGACGGGATTGATGGTCATCCGTGACTACCACCTCGAGCGCGGCGACCAAAAGCGCGTGAAAGTCATCGTCCCCGACTCCGCCCACGGCACCAACCCCGCATCAGCTGCCGTCTGCGGACTGGAAGTGGTGGAAGTGAAGAGCCGCGCCGACGGATGCGTGGACGTGGACGATCTGCGCGCCTTGCTCGACGACAGCGTGGCGGCCATGATGATGACCAACCCCAACACGCTGGGACTCTTCGAGCGCGACATCCCCGAAATAGCCAAACTCGTACATAAGTGCGGCGGCCTGATGTACTACGACGGAGCCAATCTCAACCCATTGCTAGGTGTGTGCCGTCCCGGCGACATGGGCTTTGACGTGATGCACATCAACCTCCACAAGACCTTCGCCACCCCACACGGCGGAGGAGGTCCCGGCAGCGGCCCCGTGGGCGTGCGCAAGGGTCTGGAGCACCTGCTCCCCTCCCCTCGCGTCACCTTCGACGGCGAGCACTACCATCTCGTACGCGACAAGGAGGCCATCAGCGTGGGAGCCTTCCTCGGCAACTTCGGCGTGATTGTCAGGGCCTACACCTACATCCTCTCCTTGGGAAGGGAAAACCTGCGCATGGTGGGACCACTCGCCACGCTCAACGCCAACTACATCAAGGAGTCGCTCAAGGACCTCTATGAACTGCCCATCGACGGGCTGTGCAAGCATGAGTTCGTCTTCGACGGCTTGAAGGACAAGAGCACCGGCGTAACGACGATGGACGTGGCGAAACGACTGCTCGACTACGGCTACCACGCTCCCACCATCTACTTCCCGCTACTCTTCCACGAGTCGCTGATGATAGAACCGACGGAGAGCGAGAACCTCGACACCATCGACGGCTTCATCGACGTGATGCGCCGCATCGCCGAGGAAGCAGCCACGCAGCCTGACCTGGTGAAAAACGCACCGCACAACACACCCATCGGAAGGGTGGACGATGTGAAAGCCGCCAGGCAACCCATCCTCACCTACAAGAAGATGAAAGGTTGAGCCACGGCCTTGACAACAAAAGAAACAACATGCAAACATCCGACCTGATCATCATCGGCAGCGGTCCTGGAGGATACAGGGCCGCTGCATACGCAGCAAGCAAAGGTCTCAGCGTGACCATCATCGAGGAAGGAGCCGTAGGAGGCACCTGCCTCAATGCCGGCTGCATCCCCACCAAAGCCCTCGCCCGCAACGCCGAAGTCATCGACACACTACGAAAAGCCGAGACTTTCGGACTCCAGCACCTGAACTACGACCTGGACTTCCGCCAAGTGATGGCACGCAAGCAACAAGTGGTGGAAACCTTGCGGAAAGGAGTGGAGACGCTTCTCTCTGCGCCCGGCATCTCACTGGTGAGGGGCAAGGCACGTTTCACCGCAACCAAGGTGGTGACCGTGGGCGACGAGGAATACACAGCCACCTCCATCATCATCGCCACCGGTTCCACTGCCAAGCGACTTCCCATCCCTGGCAACGACCATCCAAAGGTTGTGACTTCCACTGAGTTGCTCAACATAGACCACATCCCGCAACGAATGGTCATCATCGGCGCCGGCGTGGTGGGGATGGAGTTCGCCTCCATCTTCAACAGCTTCGGCAGCGAGGTGACAGTGCTGGAATACCTGAAGGAATGCCTGCCCATGCTCGACAGCGACATCGCCAAACGACTGCGCCAGACACTCTCCAAGTGCGGCATCAACTTCGTGATGCAAGCCAATGTGAAAGAGGTCAATGACGAAGGCGTGACCTATGAGCGGAAAGGCAAGAGCGCCATCGTCGAAGGCGACGTGGTGCTGATGGCCACCGGCAGGGCTCCCCGCACCGAAGGACTGCAACTGGAAAACACCCAAGTGGAAATCGCCCGGACTGGCATCCTTGTCGACGAGCATTATGAAACCACGTGTGCCGGCGTCTACGCCATCGGCGATGTCAACGGCCGCATCATGCTGGCCCACGCTGCCACGGCGCAAGGCCTGCACGTGGTGAACAGAATCCTGGGATGCGAGGACAATATGGAACTCGACATCATCCCCTCCGCCATCTTCACCAATCCCGAAGCAGCCGGAGTGGGTGTCACCGAGGAGGAATGCAAGCAAAACGGCATTCCCTGTTTCTGCAGGAAAGGCTTCCACCGCGCCAACGGCAAGGCCCTGGCGATGGACGAGGCCGAGGGCATGGTGAAACTGGTGTTCGCACAAGAAAACGGATTGCTTATCGGATGCCATGCCTTCGGGGCACACTCCGCCGACATGGTGCAGGAGGCTTCCGCACTGATGACCCGAAATGTCACACTCAACGACTTGCGCGACATCGTGCACATCCATCCCACCATAGGGGAAATCATTCAAGACGCCTGCTGGTGACTTTCCCGGATTGAAAATAGCGGGACATATTTTTATCACGAATTAGAGAATCAGAGACTTTTGGAGATGCCATGACGATAGGTGTGCCGGCACAACCGGCACCTACGGAGAACCGACAAAAAGCAGATGATTCCCTAATTCGTGATTACAAAACAAACTCCAAGAACAATTCTCCAATTCGATATTCGGGATAATAAAGACCAACTGACAATTCGCTAATTCGATGATTCGGGATAATAAAAAAAGAATTTCGCTAATTTGGGATGAAACATTTGGAGAATTGTGGGGAAAGTCGTATTTTTGCACCCAGAAAGAGACATCAGGTCGTATCGGGTTAGATCGGGATACTCATCAAATTATTTCGAAAAAAAGAGAACACCTCTCTTGTCAATGGCGGGCCACATCCGAAAGGAGAGCTGCAAAGCCGGTGGATTACAAAGACGGAAAGCTCTCAAATCATTAGAAAACGGAGTTTTCATCACATCACCGATACGACCTTCTTTTTTTTCACTTACCAAAAGCCCAATCCCATGTTTTCCGGAATAGTAGAAGAAATGGCCACCGTAACCGCATTGAGACGCGACGGCGGCAATGTGGACTTCACGCTGACATGCTCATTTGTCAACGAGTTGAAAATCGACCAAAGTGTCAGCCACAACGGCGTATGCCTCACAGTGGTGGCCATCGACAATGACCAGTATACCGTCACTGCCATGCGCGAGACACTGGAAAAATCCAACCTCGGTCTGCTCAACGTGGGCGACCGTGTGAACGTGGAGCGCTCCATGCTGATGAACGGACGCTTGGACGGCCACATCGTGCAAGGCCATGTGGACGGCACCGCACGTTGCATCGCCAAGGAAGACGCCGACGGCAGCACCTATTTCACTTTCGAGCACGAATTCTCCCCCGAGATGGCGCGACGCGGCTACTTCACTGTCGACAAGGGCAGCGTCACCGTCAACGGCGTATCGCTCACTGTCTGCAATCCCACCGAGCGCACCTTCCAAGTGGCCATCATACCCTACACGATGGAGAACACCAACTTCTGCCACATCGAGGTAGGCACAACCGTCAACCTGGAGTTCGACATCCTGGGAAAATACATCGCCCGCCTCCAAAGCCTGGCATAGGACCATAGTGGCTATAGAGACTATAGAAACTATAGAGACTATAGAGACTATGGAGACTATAGAAACTATAGAGACTATAGAGACTATAGTGCCTATAGAGACTATAGAGACCATAGGAAAAACCAGGGATACCATCGCCTGGCAATCCTTAAAAATCCCTAAAGAGGGTGTGCAAACAAACTATTTTGCTTACCTTTGCGTTTTTAGAAGAAAACATCATCCATGTCACGCATCATCACCATCATAGCGTTATTGCTCTGCTTCCCCAGCATCAGGGCACAAGACACCGCGCCGGAAATCAACCCCACGGCGACCTACACCAATAGCAAAGGCGAGGAAGAGACGAGTGAAGAATATTCCGGTCCCGCCCCCCTGAAGGCGAGGTTCCAAGCCAACCCCTCCAACACCGACGGTTGGTCGGAGTATTACGAATGGCGCTTCACCAAGGAAGGTGAGAGCGGCCCACAAGAGCCCTATCTCATCCGTTACGAGCAAGACACCGAATACACCTTCACCGACTCCGGCTCCCACCGCATCGTGTGCTACGCCATCTTCACCCAGGGCAACGACACCATTGCCTTCACCGATGAATATTGGAATGATGTGGGTCCCCTGCGTGTCACCATCAGCGAGAGCAAACTCGACATGCCCAACGCCTTCTCACCCAATGGCGACGGCATCAACGACATCTACAAAGCCAAGGAAGGCTACCAAAGCCTGGTGGAGTTCCATGCCATCATCTTCAACCGTTGGGGACAGAAAATCTATGAGTGGGACGACCCCGACGGAGGATGGGACGGCACCCACCACGGCCAGGATGCACGGCAGGGTGTCTATTTCGTCGATGTAAAAGCCAAGGGAGCCGACGGAAGAAAATACCACATACGACGCGACGTCAACCTCCTCAGAGGCTATACTGAGAATACCAACGCCACCCCAGCCGACAACTAAGGCTTTAGACTTTAGACTTTTAGACTTTAGCTTTTAGGCTTTAGACTTGAGTTTTTAGACTTAAGTTGGCTTAGGAGGTAAGACATGTTAGAATAAGAAAGAAGAGAGCGATGCAGCGTGAAGACGAGAAAATCAATGTATGGGGCGCCCGCGTCCACAACCTGAAAAACATTGATGTGGAAATCCCCCGTGGGAGCCTGACTGTGATCACCGGTCTCTCGGGGTCGGGCAAGTCGTCGCTTGCCTTTGATACCATCTACGCAGAAGGCCAGCGCCGCTACATAGAGACCTTTTCCGCCTACGCCCGCAATTTCCTCGGAGGGCTGGAACGACCCGACGTGGACAAGATCACCGGTCTGAGTCCCGTCATCAGCATCGAACAGAAAACCACCAACAAGAATCCTCGCTCCACTGTCGGCACTACCACGGAGATTTACGACTACATGCGCCTCCTTTGGGCGCGTGCGGGCACCGCCTACAGCTACCACACGGGAGAGGAGATGGTGAAATACACAGAGGAGAAGGTGCTTGAGATGATTCTCACCCGATACGAGGGTCACGCCATCTACATCCTCGCACCCCTTGTCAGGCAGCGCAAAGGCCACTACCGCGAACTCTTCGAGAGCATGCGTCGCAAAGGCTACCTTTACATCCGCGTGGACGGCGAGATACTTGAGATAGAGCGTGGGATGAAGGTGGACCGCTACAAGAACCACAACATCGAAGTGGTGGTGGACAAGTTGAAGGTGCAAGGCAAGGACGACGACCGACTGCGACGCAGTGTGGACAATGCCATGCGCCAAGGCGACGGCATCGTGATGATTCTCGACAACACCGACGGCACGCTGCGCAACTACTCCAAGCGCCTGATGTGTCCCACCACCGGCATATCCTATGCCGACCCGGCACCCAACAGGTTCTCTTTCAACTCCCCCGAAGGCGCATGCCCACATTGCAAGGGATTGGGGTATATCAACCAAATCGACCTGGGCAAGGTGATTCCCGACCGCGGACTATCCATCGCCGAGGGTGCCATCGTCCCGCTGGGGAAATACAAGAACCAGATGATTTTCTGGCAAATAGACGCCATCCTGCAAAAAGTGGGCTGCACGGTGAAGACACCCGTTGCAGACATCCCCGAGGAGGCTCTTGCCGAAGTGCTCTACGGCACACTCAACAACGTGCGCATCGCCAAGGAACTCGTACACACGTCCAGCGACTATTTCATCCCCTTCAACGGCGTCATCAAATACCTCCGCCAAGTGATGGAGAACGACGATAGCGCCAGCGGACAGAAATGGGCCGACCAGTTTCTTGCCACCTGCAAATGCCCGGAATGCCAAGGGCAGCGTCTCAACAGGGAGTCGCGCTCCTTCCGCATCTGGGACAAGAACATCGCAGAGGCATCCGACCTCGACATCAGCCAACTGAAAGAATGGCTCGATGAAGCCGAACAGCATCTGGGAAGCAAGGAAGGAAAAATCGCCACGGAAATACTCAAGGAAATCCGCACACGACTCGATTTCCTGCTCGAGGTGGGACTCGACTATCTCTCCCTCAACCGCCAGTCGTCATCCCTCTCGGGTGGCGAGAGCCAGCGCATCCGACTTGCCACACAAATAGGCTCGCAACTGGTCAACGTGCTCTACATCCTCGACGAACCCAGCATCGGACTTCACCAACGCGACAACGACAAACTCATAGCCAGCCTCAAACAACTGCGCGACATCGGCAACACCGTCATCGTGGTGGAACACGACAAGGAGATGATGCTAGCAGCCGACTACATCGTGGACATCGGACCCAAGGCCGGCCGCAAAGGCGGAGAAGTGGTGTTCCAAGGACCTACGGAGGCCATGCTTAAAGAACACACCATCACCAGCCAATACCTCAACGGCGAGAAGCACATCCCACTGCCCGACCATCGGCGCAAGGGGAACGGCAACAGCCTATGGCTCAGGGGGGCCAAGGGCAACAACCTCAGGGGCATCGACGTGGAATTCCCCTTGGGAAAACTCATCGTGGTGACGGGCGTCAGCGGCTCGGGCAAGTCGACGCTGGTGAACGAAACACTGCAACCCATCCTATCCCAGCATTTCTATCGCTCGCTGAAAGCCCCCATGGCATACGACAGCATCGAGGGCATCAAACTGGTGGACAAGGTGGTGAACGTGGACCAGTCGCCCATAGGCCGCACGCCGAGGTCGAACCCTGCCACCTACACCGGGGTGTTCGGCGACATCCGCTCCCTCTTCGTGGGCTTGCCGGAAGCAAAAATCCGTGGCTACAAGCCCGGACGCTTCTCCTTCAACGTGAAAGGCGGGCGCTGCGAGAACTGCGGCGGCAACGGCTACCGCAACATCGAGATGAACTTCCTCCCCGACGTGATGGTGCCTTGCGAAGTGTGCCATGGCAAGCGTTACAACCGCGAGACGCTGGAGGTGAGATACAAGGGCAAGTCCATCGCCGACGTGCTCGACATGACCATCAACCAAGCAGTGGAGTTCTTCGAGAACGTACCCAACATCCTGCACAAAATCAAGACCATGCAAGACGTGGGACTGGGCTATGTCAAATTGGGACAACCCTCCACCACGCTATCAGGAGGCGAAAGCCAACGCGTGAAGCTGGCCACCGAACTCTCCAAGCGCGACACCGGCAAGACGCTCTACATCCTCGACGAACCTACCACGGGCCTGCACTTCGAGGACATCCGCATACTTATGGACGTCCTGCAACGCCTGGTGGACCGTGGCAACACCGTCGTCGTCATCGAGCACAACCTCGACGTCATCAAACTGGCCGACCACATCATCGACATGGGTCCCGACGGCGGGCGTGGCGGAGGCCACGTGGTGTGCACCGGCACACCCGAGGAGGTGGCTGCCAGCGGAAAGGGCTACACCTCCCTATTCCTCCAAAAAGAGCTGGGCTGAATAACAGCCCAGCTCTTTTTTACTCCTAAATCCTCCTATTTTCTCCTAAAACTTCCTATTTGCTCAAGAGGAAATTGACCAAGACGGTGACATCCACGACAGACGTCTCGCCGTCGCCATTGAGGTCGGCCTCAGCCGCCACCACCTGTCCGCTGTCATTATTCAAGAGGAAGTTGACCAGCAAAGTGACATCAACGATGGTCACGTCTCCGTCGTGGTTGAGGTCTCCCCAGATGTTTTTCCTCTCCAGTGGCACATAAGCAATGAACTTCTGCAGAGTAGCATTGGTCTTTCCGTAACTATAAGTACCTTGTTCCGTGGCATAGGTGTATTCCTGGAAGATGTTGGCGGCATTGCCCAAGCTGTAATCATAGCGATGGTAAATAACCGTCCTCTCGTCCCCGAGGTCAGCGGCATGGAAGGTGGAGCCACCGCTCTGTCCCAGTCCATAACCTTCAACGAGATGGAGGGCCGTCTGTCCTCCTGTATAGTCCACCCACAGCATTTCATCCTGGTCCACATACATGGTCTGAGAGGTGCTGTTCACCTTGTTGATGGCAAACGCATAGGCATTGTTCTTATTCCAGTTGGCAAACCGGTTCCACCCTCTGCAATCCACGCTGGTGTCTTCGTTGGTGTACCAGTAATCGGCCCCCATCACATTGGCAGCGTTGGTGACGGCAATGGTGTTGTAGTCGTGACTTTCATACTTGATGCCATACGGGACCTCCACGACATACGTGGCGGATGAAGGTGCGTATCCCTCAAAGTCGAGGTTGGCAGTTATAGTGAGTGTACCCGGCTGGGTGAAGGCATACGAAGTGAGGTCGCTGACTTGAGGCATCACCCTGATGTTGTCGATGTTGGCCCAAGACCAAGCCCTTCCCAGTGCGACTCCCATGCCCTGCACGTTCATATTGGCTCCGGCATTGGCGGTATAGCTGCCTTGCAGCACGACAGAGGAACCGTTTTTCACCTCATAGGTGACAAGGCGGGTGTTTTTGTCGATGGTGATGGTGTAATGGCACCATTTGTCACCGATGTTGGCTGTTGCCGACGAGCCATCCACGGCATAGTAGGTGTTGTAGTTGTTGCCACCGGTGAGCCGGAAGAGGTAGTTGTCGCCAGTGCTGTTGAAATATTTGTCTACTCCAGGCATGGCAGCTCCCTCTCCGAAGAGCACCAGTTCGTTGATGTTGTTCTGATTGGAATAGTGGAATTTGGCATCGAATTCCACGGTGTATTTCTCCACACTTCCATAAAAGTTGGCGCCTGTGGTGTAGAAAGTCTTATAGGCTCGCCGAGTGCCACCAGAGTTTTCCGATGCGATGTTGATGTATTTCCCGTCGTCTGTTTTGTGATAAACACTGCAACTTGCGGTCCAGTCTTCAGCTCCTGTGGCATTCTGATAGTCTTCATACAAGAAGGGGTCTGAAGCAGTGGTGCCCAAGTTGGTCACCACGCCGTCGAGGGAGGTGAAGGTGCCACTCAATGTCGGTGTGATGCCGTTGGTGGTGGTCGGCGTGACACCCACCACGGGAAGGAAGGAATGATTGCTGCCTGGAAGGTTGGGATAGAGACTGCTCAAGTCGTATTCGTTCATACCAATGATGGCGAAGGTGGGTTTTTCTGCCGGCACGGACCCTCCTATGTTGACGTAGAGTTTTCCGTCCTGGTGTACGAGAGTGGCCGTGTTGACGCCAGAGGTCTTCACAATCACTTTTGTCAAGTCTCCCTCCACTTCCTGCACATTGCCGATGGGATAGATGCCACTGGGGAAACTGCTATTGAAACGTATCTGTATGACAGGGGCGATGAATTCCGGACCATAGTTCTCCCAGGCATCAATGCCCACTTTGGAGTCATCGACGATGAGTTTGGTGGCGTTGATCCAGTCATGTTGGGTGTCATCGGTGCCGTTGTAGTCGAGCACCACCCGTGAGCCGTAGGCCATGTCGAGGGTGCCCACTTCCACGGTCGACAGACTCCCGCTGTTGGCTCCTCCCACGTTGAGTGTGGCTCCATATTCCATTCTGATGCCTCCATTGAAGGTTCCGCCCGAGGAGTTGAGCGTGGTGAGTTTTCTCAGTGTGACCGGGCTATTCGTCAACGTTCCGTCGAAGTTGACCGTTCCTCCCCACACGTCGGTTTCCCCTGTGTAGGTGTGTGTGGCGGCAGCCATGTTGAGGATGCCGTCACCCTGCTTGACCAGTCTCATCTCTCCTGTCAATGCTCCTCCGTTGAGGCTGCAGGTGTAGGTGGTGCGGGTGATGGCGGGATTGGTGGTGGAGTTGCTGTTGGTGCCTTGCACCCATGTAGGTACGTTGATGGTGAGGATGTAGGGAGCAGCGCCATCTTGCACGTTGAGCGAAGTGTTGGCATATTGGCAATGAAGGAGGTGCTGTCCGTTGTATGCCGTCCCAATGGTGGTGCCGGAAGCGATTTCCGTCCTGCCGTTTGTGGTCAGCGGCGGTGGGGCCTGTGTGAAGCCCTCCATTTCTCCAAGGAAGTAACTGAGGTGTGGCGGTTGGTTGTAGGCGTGCATCTGCCATACCATGGCCTGACGGTACTGGTGGTCGTGCCAAAGGGTGTAGATGGCGTGCTCCGTAGGCATGGCGGTGGTGTAGATGCGGATGGAGTCGTTGCCCTCTCCTACTCGTGCTATGAATTCCTCGCGCCAGTCGCCAATGATGTCTCCAAGGAAGCAGGGGTTGTTCTTCGTATAGTTGTTCATCTTGCAACCTGAAGAGGTGAACAAGCGTCCTGAACCAGGTTTGTCAATTTTTGCTTCACGCTCGGTTCCTGGGCTGTTGAACACCTCGGAAAGGAGGTCGCCATCCCAATAAACACGGAAGTTGAGGTCACTCCAACCAATATAATCACCAAGTTCGCTGATTACAGCATCCTTTACGCAACTCACCATGCCGGTCGAGACGGAGCGTCCCATGCTGCCGGGATAGTTGTTGGAGAAATTGGCGCAAAGGGCGCGTCCGTCATCTCCAGAACCTGTGGCACGATAGTATAATTGGCTTGTCGTACCATTACGGTAGTTCATAGCTGGTTTATCCTCATTGCAGGCGAAAATCTCAAGCCCGTGGCGGTAAGGGTCCATATCGGAGCAATGGAGTGCGTCGCCGTGTCCCAAGCCGGTGGTGGAGAGTCCCTTGCCTTTGTCGTCGATGACCATGGAGCCATAGACGATTTCGTCGCGTCCGTCCATATCCACGTCGGCGATGCAATAGTTGTGGTTGCCATTGCCATACCAAGGGCTGTTGGAGTCGTTGCACTCCCAATACCATATCTGTGTGAGGGAGTGGTCCGACGGATTGACATCATAGGCCGCCATCTTGTGCTTGGTGTAGATGCCGCGAGCGAGGAAGATGCTGGGGTTGCGTCCGTCGAGGAAGGGAGCACCGAAGAAATACTTGGAGGAGCGGTGTCCATAGTTGTCGCCCCAGTCGCTGGCTTTGCCCCTGGTGAGCGGATATTCCATCCATCTCACGGCATCATAGATGATGCCATGGTCGCCATCCATATAAATAAGGTATTCTCCTCCTTGGTTGGTGTAGGTCATATTGGCGGTATGGCTTACACTGCCCCTGGTGTCCACCCCCTTGGTTCCGATGCGTTGGGGATATTCGGTCCTTGAAGCACCTCGCTGTCCATGCACCATCATATCGTCGCCGCCGCGCAGCAACACCTCGGCCTTCCCGTCGCCGTCCCAGTCGTAGGCGATGAGGTTGAACTCATGGCTGCCACCACTCACCATGTTGGGCCCGGCGTCAATCCACCAAAGCAAGGTGCCGTCGAGCTTGTAGGCATCGAAGCGGTCGTAGGCCCCGTCGGTGCGGCTGACATAGAGGTCGTTGGCGTCTTTCGTGCTGATGCGCTTGATGATGATTTCCATCTCGCCGTCTCCGTCGAGGTCGGCCACCTCGGCATCGTTGGCGATGTATGTGGAGGTAATGTCGTTGCCCTTATTGTCATATACCTTGGCCAAGGGGATGTTGAAATAGCCCGACCAAGAGGAAGAAGACACATAACCTTTCCATGGCGTGACTGCTTTGGATGCCGCCTGCTCCACCCCTCTCACCACGGCCTTGATGGTGTAGGAGCTGTTTTGGGAGCCTCCCGTGTCGGTGTAGTTGGACACGATGAGTGGCGTGTCGTTGAGTTTCACACCATTTCGATAGACGTTGTAGGTTACGTCATAGTACTCTTCTCCCAGCCGTCTCCAACTGAGGAACACGCCATTGTCTTTCTTCACGGCGACGAGTCCTCGACTGAGAACGTCCATCTTGCGCTGCGCACTCAACGGTAGCACGCAGCATACTGCCAATAGCAGCAGCGCTAATGTCTTTCTGTTCATTGTAGTTTGAATAATAAAGGTCAGGCTAAAAAAAAGGCCTTTAGGTTAGGGTTTCAATGATGGGCAAAAATAACAAAAAAACAAAACACTTTTACCTTTTAATGGATAAATCTAACATCAATAAGACAAATCAAACAAAGAAACCGACTTTTGAGACAATAATAATGATGAAACTTCCCCCTCTATCTGTTCCTCGTCCTTATGAAGCTCCACGCCACGTAAGCCAGTGCTGTGATGACGATGTAGACCAGGAAAAGTTGGAGGCGGTTGATGTCGATGCCCTCGACACTTGCTCCAGGCAGGCCGGACACCCATCTGACCATCGCCGTCTGCATGGTCACCACGAAGGCGAGGGCCTTGGCCACCCAGGGCAGAAGTGAAGGCAGCAACGCCGTCACCAGCATGGCTGCTGTGAGATAGAGGACGACGGTGGCGAGCGGCACGACAACGAAATTGGTGAGCAGGAAATAAACGGAGAAACGACCGAAATAATAGGCCGTGAGCGGGGCTGTACCCAACTGTGCACAACACGAGACGACCACCAGCGTCCACACCCACTTCACCAACCTGTGCCGTTGGAGGAATTCCGGGGAGACAAGTCTGCTTACTGGCTTGTAACACACGAGGATGGCGAAGACGGCCATGAACGACATCTGGAAACCCACGTCATAAAGGCAGAGCGGGTTGGCCATCAGCATGATGATGGCGGTTAACGCCAATGCATTGAGCGACATTCGGTCGCGCCGCAACAACCCCACGGCAGCATAGATGGTGATCATGATGGCGGCTCTCGTCACCGAGGGAGACAGTCCGGTGAAGATGGCATAGCACCAGATGCCGAAGATGACAACCATCTCGCGGAGCGCCCCTCGCCTCCTGACTCCGAGGACGAGCGATAGCAGCACGTAGATGATGCCGAGATGCAGTCCTGAAAGGGCGAGCACGTGGGAGGCGCCTGAGATGGAATAGATGTCGCGGAGGTCGTTGGTGAGGCGCGTCTTGTCGCCCATCGCCATCGCCACGGCGACGGCCATCTCCTCATCGTCCAAGCCCAGGGCGAGATAGTGGCGGAGGGTGGCCTGCCTGAATCGCATGGCCGCCAGGATGGTGCGGTCGAGGTGCGAGAGGCTCTCCAGGCTGAGGGCCGCCTTCCGCCACTCGTCGGGCAGGATGAGGGTGGTGGCGGTGAAGCCATGGCAGCGAAGGTAAAGGGGATAATTGAAATGGGAGGCGTAATAGTTCTCTGGTTCTTGCATGCGCGAGGTGGCGATGATGCCGTCGCCCACATTCAACTGCAGGTATCTCTTTGTGAGGGTGTCTCTTAGCAGTGAGGCTTTCACTTTCCGAGGGGCGTCATTGCCTTCAAGGAGCCAGAGGTCCATGCGCACCACCTTTCCTCGCTCCTGCGGTTGCGTGGCCACCACCGCACGGTAGGTGATGGCACCCTCTGGCAACGGCTGTTCCAGTTTCCCGTTCTGCCTTACGACCAAGGTGCCGCCAAGACAAAGGACGGTCAGGCAAATCATCACCCCTTGCAGCACATCGCGTTTCCACGACACAATGGCACACACCAGGGCGATGGCAAGCAAGCACAACCACATCCATTCCGGCATCGTCCCCCGCGTCTCGTAACCGAGGAAGATGCCCAGTGCCATGCATGCCGCGACACGCAGGAGGGGATATAGTTGGATGGGGCCGTTGACTCTCATGGCAAGCAATGAATAGGTATACGTTGTCTCATCTGCAAAAATACTAAAAAAACAACCAATACAACTCATTTTGACAAGGGATTCGAAAAAAAGGATGTGTTTGCACCTGTCATCTTTCCATAAAACATAACGACAGTGTTTTTTTACATACCCCCAAAAAGATGAAGAAAAAAAAGACTGATTACCGTATTTTTTCATATCTTTGCAACACATGGGTGACGGAATGCCAAAACAAGTCTGCTTGTTGGTAGCATTTGTTTCATCAATGTATGACCTGCCTAATCGGGTACCACTACATTTTTCACCAATTAATTGCCACTTTTACAATGAACGAGAATGAAATAGGCAATCTCCCATTAGAGGACAACCCTGTGCCCACGGAAGAAAGGAACGACCAAATGCCTGACATGCATATGGAGCCATCGTCATCCACCCCCGATGACGACCAAGAGCCCCAGGAAGGATTATCTTTCAAATGGGTTAACCTTGTCATAGGAGTAGTCATCTGCCTGGCTATCGGAAGCAATGCTTTAACAGATGATTGGACCTTCTACATCTACCTTTCCATCGTTATTGTCATTCACGAAATGGGGCATGTGATTGCAGGCAAGTCTTTCGGGTGCGTCATCAAGGAGATGCAGGTGTTCTTCCTCCCATTTATAAGTTACAAACCAAAGCAAGATTCAGAAGAGGGTTCTTGGCGAGACATCAAATGGAGTTTGGGCACTCTTCCCTTCGGTGGTGTCACCATATTCAAATCACGGGAATCAAAAAATGAAGACGATGAGGATGGATTGGAAACGGGGAATCCGGTGATGGAACTGGAACCAGCCACGTCACCTTTTATCGAAGACAAGCCTGCGTGGCAACGCCTGCTTATCTCTGCTGCAGGGGTGTTGTTCAACATCGCCACATTTCTCATCTTATATTATGTCTTGCCACTCGTATCTTTCGTGGAATATGACTTTGTCCGGTCGTTGTCCATCTTGTCCCTGATATTGGCAGTGCTGAACATCTTGCCCGTTTACCCTCTTGACGGTGGGGCTATTTTGTTTGCACTATACGAGATGATAACAGGCAAGAAACCATCGCAAGGGTTCACCACGGCTTGCGGTTGGATAGGTTTCATCTTCATCATACTCTTCTTCTGGGTTTTCCCAGAATGGCTGGGCGGCATTCTGAACAGTGTATTCCAAATATTCTTTTGAAACCATAGGCGGTTCCATATAGCCTCACGGAAATCCTCACGACACTTCTTCCAGATTAGCCTGGATTACGGGGACATCAAAGACTGCAACTGCGAGCACCGTTGCCAGATGATGAAGTTGGCGTCTACAACAATACAGTGTCCAAGGAGCAATGCTCCTTGGACACAGGACCTATACAGAATCGGCAAACTCTATTTATTATACTTATTAATGTCCTGTACCACCACAATCGGGGCAGGTCATCTTGCCAGTGCCTTTGTTTATCCCAGTACCGTTATATTCAAACCAGCCTTCTCCATCTTCTCCACTTCCACCACAGTTAGTACATCCATAGTAACAATAAAAACCCTTACGCTCCCAATAATCTCTTGTATATCCTTTACCACCGCACTTGAAACACTTTGTCTTTCCCGTGCCTCCACAACGCTGGCATATGGAGCCTTCAACAATGACTTGCACCTCGGTTTTCACAGTGTCGCTTGTGAGAGTAATGCGACCGTTGATGGTGCCGCCAGAATTGGCGGGTGAAGTGACAGTGAGCTTACCGTCGTTATATACTGCCGTGATGCCATTGTTCACCTGCACGTCAAGGTTCCCACCGTCGGTTTCAATTGCCACTGTCGTGGAACCACCCTCTTTCGGAATGGTCACTTCCGTGGGCGAGACTGTAATATAAGTACATTTGTCGGGCTGGATGACGGAAATAGCAACGGATACCTCATCGGCTCCAACCAATTGAATCATACAATCACGCATGGCTCCCGAGGTGTTTGCCGTGGCAGTAAACACCAACGTCTCTTCCTCTGTTTCTACTTTGAGCCATTCAGGACAATCCTTGATATCATAATTTCCATCGGCTGTGACTGCAATGGTTTGTTTACCGCCGTTGACTGCGAAAACCAGTTTATCGTTATCCACAGAAATGTTTTTTGCCTTGTTGCACGAACACAGTGCCACAAGCACCAGCATCAACGAGAATTGAAGAAAATGTTTCATAGTCAAAATAATCTGCACCATTTTATTTAACAACAATTACAAATTACTGAGTAGCAATAAATTACTCAACATTTTACCAAATCAGAAATTTCTCTAACCTTAGTGGTGCAATTAAAAAGGTCAACAAAACTACGATTGGTATGGCAAAGATAGCAAAAAAACAAATAAATCACAACTTTTTACAGAATAAATACCATATTGGACAATCTACACACATCCATCAAGATTAGATGACCCTGAAGGAGGTACGCTTTCGGATGATTTCTTGAAAGATTACGGATGGAGATATTCCAAAAAGCGTGGGTTGCACGGTCAAATATCTGACCCTATGAGATTTCCTAAATGACAATCTCCAATGGACTTATTGAAGATATCAGAGAAGCGTTCCTATTGGAATGCTTTTTTGTCAAAACGTTATTCGGGGTCAACAGGTATATAGTTTCCTAAAAGAAATATCAAAAATTACCGTCGCAAACGACAGGAATCCTACAGGATGAAAAATATGAAATGGCTTGCCATTTCTTCTCTAATTCCTATAAATTCTATCATGAAAGAAAATTCTTTAATTCTCCAATTCGTGATAAAAAAAAACGGGCTTCAGTTTGATAATTGCCAATGGGGTTGACCGAAAGGGAACTATGTAAAAGGAATTGCTTTGTTTCCTTTTCTTCAAAAAAGATACGTTTGAATTGCATTTTTATTAAATAAAATACTTATCTTTGCCAACGAACAATAAAATAGAAATGGGTATGGCTACATATACAATTACTATAAACGAGCGTACAACTAGTGGAAAAGCCCTAATCGCCTATTTGCAGGCACTGGGTGTGCTTTTGCGAAAAGTCACACCTGAAAAGAAAAGCAGTTTCGAGCGTTCGCAGGAAGACATCCGTGAGGGGCGTATTGAAAAATTCGCCTCCTCTGAAGAAATGTTCCAGTCGTTAGGCATCTAACAAAATGTATGAGATAAGAATGACACACACCTTTCGTAAGGATACGGAAAGGTGTAAGAAGAGAGGATTTAACATGGAACTGCTTAAAGCAGCTATCCAAAAACTCGAATCCGATGGTCAACTGCCTGATAAATACCGGCCACACAAGCTGACGGGTAATTATACCAATTGCTGGGAATGCCATCTGAAGCCTAACTGGTTGCTTGTTTGGGAACAGAACGATAAGGAACTTATTCTCTTGTTTACGGGAACCGGTACCCATTCTGACTTGTTTGGTAAGAAAAAGCGAAAGTAGGTTTTTCAAGGTTCTCACATATTATAAAGGAAGCATCATCAAAAAAGGCAGCCGAGGCTGCCTTTTTTGATTGTTCCTTATGTTGTTGAAAGCAAGATGTCTTGCTCCAACTTCCGATATCAGAATTTGTCTGCTGCGTTGTAAATCCATTCGTAGATGCAACTGAGGATGCCGAATGCAGCGATGCCTGCCGTGCAGATGGCAAGGGCGAGTTTGGTGTTCTTGTCGCTCTTGAAGGTGGGCAGCGGCGTCTCGGTCTTCTTGATGTACATGGCCTTGACGATGAGCAAATAGTAGTAAAGGCTCACCACCGTGTTGATCAATGCGATGAAGACGACGATATATGCCAACACGCCGATTTGCGTGTCAAAGGTATGACCGCTCACACCCGACATGAAGACGAAGAACTTGCTGAACATGCCGGCGAACGGAGGAATGCCCGCCAGCGAGAAGAGCGCCAACGTCATGAGGAACGACAGTTTGGGATTGGTGGTGTAGAACCCGTCGTACGCATCCATGTTGGTGACGCCGCCGTTGTTCTGCTCCACGACGCTGATGACGGAGAACACGGCAAGGTTGGCCACGACATAGACAAGGATGTAGTAAGACAGAGCCGTGATGCCCAATGTCTGCTCACCCGTGATGGCCAGCATGATGTAACCCGCCTGGGAGATGGAGCTGAACGCCATGAATCGCTTGAGGTCCTTCTGCCTGATGGCAAACAGGTTGGCCACCGTGATACTCAGCACGATGACGATGTAGAGGAAATAGTGCCACTCGTTGTACAGCGCCGGGAACACCTTGAAGAGGATGGCTGCGAAGGTGAATGCGGCAGCACCCTTCGACACTACGCTCAAATATCCTGTCACCACGGTCGGCGCACCCTCGTAGGTGTCTGCCGTCCAGAAGTGGAAGGGCACGAGAGAAATCTTGAAGCCCAAGCCACTGAAGAAGAACACCATGCCCATGACGGTGAGGTAGTTTGCTGTCAGGTTGGCAGCCACGTCGCCGAAATAGAGCGTGCCGCAGGCGCCATAGATGAAGGACAGTCCGAAGAGCATCACTCCGCTGGAGAACGCCGCCGTGAGGATGTATTTGGCAGCACCTTCTGCCGAGTTGTTGCGATGCTTGTCGAGTGCGACGAGGCATGCCATGGGAATGGAAGCCATTTCCAATCCGAGATAGAACAAGAGGAAATGCCCTGCCGACATCATCATGAACATACCCAGCAAGGTGGAAGCCACAAGCATGTAGAACTCACCTTCGCGGTGCCTGCTCTCCTTCTTGGAAATCCATTGACGGCTCATGATGACGACGATGAGAGACGCCAGAGCGAGGATGGCTTTCATGACGCTCACGGCGTCGCTGGTGACATACATCCCTCCGAAAGCCGTCTTGGGTTTCAGCGGCAATGCACACACCAATGTAAGCACGCCGAAGAGGACGCAAGAGAACAAGTTGAACCAAGGTCTGCGTTCATCCTTCTCAGAAGCGAAATCAGCGATGAACAACACCACGAGGATGCCGGTGAGCACCGCCTCGGGTACCATATATAGGAATTGACTGTAATTCATGACTTTCAGAATTATGGATTAATGACAGTGAGGATGGGCGCCACGGCGTCGCTGATGACATTGCTGGCCCAGAGAGGGAAGAGGCCCAGGCCTGCCACGCAGAAGATGAGGCAGCAGACAGCCACCCTCTCGTCCCATGTGGCGTCGGTGAGTTGCTCGTAATGCGGGTCAGCCACCTTCTGGTAGAGAATCTTACCTACCACGCGGAGGATGTAGACCGCGGTGACGACGATGGAACCGCAGGCGATGATGGTGGCCGTGCGATGGAAAGTGTCAGCATTCTCAAAGGAACCCACGAAGATGGTCATCTCGGCCACGAAGCCGGAGAATCCCGGGAGTCCGAGATTGGCAAGACCAGCCAGCACATAGCCCACGGCGAGGAAAGGCATGATTTTCATCAGTCCTCCCAACTTGCGCACGTCACGTGTGTGGGTGCGTCCGTAAATCATACCGATGAGGGCGAAGAAAAGGGCCGTCATAAGACCGTGGGAAAGCATCTGGATGATGGCGCCCGTGCACGATGTGCGCGTCATCATGAGGATGGCGAAGAGCACGAGTCCGCAGTGCGACACCGAGGAGTAGGCGTTGATGTACTTCAAGTCGGTCTGCACACAGGCCGAGAGTGCGCCATACACCACCGAGATGGTGGTGAGGATGATGAATATCCACGACAGTTCATGTGCAGCGTGCGGCAGGAGGAACATGGCGATGCGGAAGCAGCCGTAGCCTCCCAGCTTCATCAACACACCGGCATGGAGCATGGATACGGCAGTCGGCGCCGAAGCATGACCGTCGGGACTCCAAGTGTGGAACGGGAAGAGTGCTCCCAACACGCCGAAACCGATGAAGACAAACGGGAAGAGGATGTTCTGAACACCATCTGGCACAGCGTTGTTCTTCGCAATCTCTAAGACATTCATCGTGGTAGCCCCGCTGAAGAAATAGATGCCCAGGATGCCCAGGATGAGCAATGCCGAGCCACCCATGAGCATCAGCGTCAGCTTCATGGCCGAGTACTCCTTGGCACCGCTACCCCATACGCCGATGAGCAGGTACATGGGGATGAGGGCCACCTCGTAGAACATGAACATGGTGAACATGTCGGTGCAGATGAAGAAACCGTATACACCCGAGCTGAGCAGGGTGAACCAGAGGAAATACTCCTTGGTGAGCGGCTTGAGCTGCCACGATGCGAAGGTTCCGGTGAAGACGATGATGCTCGAGAGGAGCAACATGACGACGGAGATGCCATCGACACCCACGGAGTAGCAGATGTGCAGAGGCTTGAACCACTCCACGCTTGCCGTATAGAGCATCGGCTCGAGGTCGGCCGGATGGCTTTGCCTCAAGTGAATGAAATCAATGGTCAGGTAGATGGACAATGCCAACAGGAGGGAGGCCCCCACCACCATCACCGTGCGAACCTGGTTGAGATTGCGTGCGAGCCACAAGCCCAGCAGCATGAGCACGGGAATGAGAACAAATAAAGATAGTATATTCATTTCTTCATTTTTTTACAATGCACATAACAACAATAAGGTAATGGCCACGCTTCCGGTGAGGAACCAGACAGCATACTGGCGAACGTCGCCGCTCTGCCAGCCGCGGATGCTCTCACCTGCCTCGTTGGTGCCCCAAGCCATGAAGTTGAACGTCCCGTCGATGACGTGGCGGTCGAACCAAGCGATGGGTTTCGACACGAGGTTGAAGATGATCTTGTGAGTGACGAAGAGCCACACCTCGTCCATATAGAACCGCTTGTAGGCAGCACGGTGCAACTTGGGCATTGCAGCGTAGAGCTTGTCGGCGATGGGCTGACGCTCTCCCTTGTAAATATAGGTGGCGAGGCAGATGCTCAAGATGGCGATGATGGTGGAGGTGGCAGCCACCTTCGTGTCGAAATGGATGACGTAGTCCTGCCCTGTTGCAGACACGAAGTAACCAAAGCTCCCACCCCATCCGAGGAATCCTGCCAAGGTGGTGTAGATGCCCACGCCCACGGTGATGACCGAGAGGATGATGAGCGGCACCGTCATCGTTGCCGGAGCCTCATGCGGAGTATGGTGCTCGTGAGCCTCCTTGTTCTCCGTGCCCCAGAAGATGCCATAGTAGAGGCGGAACATGTAGAAGGCCGTCATGGCGGCGACACCTGTCATGATCCATCCCACCACAGGGCTGTACTCGAAACAGGCTGTGATGATCTCATCCTTCGAACTGAATCCCGAGAAGAAGGGGATGCCTGCGATGGCAAGGCATGAGATGAGGAAGGTGAGATGTGTGACCGGCATGTACTTGCGCAACCCGCCCATGAGAGCCATCTCGTTGGAGTGCACGGCGTGGATGACACAACCTGCGCAGAGGAAGAGGCAAGCCTTGAACATGGCGTGGGTGAAGAGGTGGAACATGGATGCCATGTAACCCAGTTGTGCATGGTTGTCAAGCACGGCACCATGATGTCCGGGCAGGCATACGCCGAGGGCCACCATCATGAATGCTATCTGCGAGATGGTGGAGAAGGCCAGCACACGCTTGATGTCGGTCTGCGCACATGCCACGGCAGCGGCATAGAAAGCGGTGAACACACCCACCCACACCACGATGGGCAGGGCGTCGGGCGCATATTGTATCCACAAGGGGAACATGCGTGCCAGCTGGAAGACACCGGCCACCACCATCGTGGCGGCATGGATAAGTGCCGACACAGGCGTGGGACCCTCCATGGCGTCGGGCAGCCAGATGTGCAACGGGAACATTGCACTCTTGCCGGCACCACCGATGAACATCAGCACGAGGGCTGTCGGAATGATGAAGCCACCGGCTGCCACAGCCTTCTCAGGTTGGCAGACATTGGCGAATCCTGCGGCATCGATGTTGTTGACAAAGGAGAAGCTGAACGACCCGGTGTAGTATCCGAAGATGAGGATGCCGATGAGGAAGAACATATCGGCGAACCTGGTGACGATGAATGCCTTCTTCGAAGCCGCCACGGCAGTGTGCAACTGATAGTAGAAGCCGATGAGCAGATAGGAACTCACACCCACCAACTCCCAGAAGAGGTACATCTGGAAGATGTTGGTGGCCACCACCAGTCCGAGCATGGACATGGTGAAGAGGGAGAGGAATGCGTAGTAACGCTGGAAACCCTTCTCCCCATGCATGTAGCCGAATGAGTAGATGTGCACCATGAGGCTCACGGTGGAGATGACGATGAGCATGACGACCGATAGCGGGTCGAGCAGCATGCCTATGTCGAAATTGAGTTTTCCCAACGGCAGCCAAGTGAAGTTGAAAGGCACGATGGCTCCGAAGGCCCCATTGTCCAACCTCGCCGCGGAGAAATACTTGAAAGCAGTATAGTAGGATAGTACGGTGACGACGGCAAGCACCGTGGTGCCAATGAGTCCCGCCACCTTGTGAGACATCTTCATACCGCAAAGTCCCAACACGAGGAAGGACAGTGCCGGCAGGAGAAGTATCAGAAAAGCATAACTGTAATCCATTGTTGTGATAGGTTATAATTTCATATTCTCAATGCGGTTCACCTGGTCGCTATGGAACCTGCGGTAAACGTTGATGATGATCGCGACAGCGACGGCGGTCTCTGCTGCAGCAACTCCGATGGAGAAGAGCGTGAAGAAGAAGCCTTCGAGCATAGGGTTGTCGGGTACTCCGGGATAGAGCAACCTGTTGAACACAGCGAAATTGATGTCCACGGCATTGAGGACAAGTTCGGTGGAGATGAGCATCGCAATCAAGTTACGACGCGTGACAAATCCGAAGACGCCGATGAAAAAGAGCAGAGTGCTGAGTACGAGAAACCACTCTACTGGTATGTTTTCTACTGGTATCATATTACTTGTCCTTTCTTGAAATAACGATTCCACCGATGATGCATGCGAGCAGGAATACCGAGATGAATTCGAATGCCAGTACGTACTGGAACTTTTCCGACCCCATGAGTGCATGACCTATCTTGTCCATGCCCACCTCCTGGTTGGGGATGGCGAGTGACATGAACTTGTGCTTGAGAATGATGAACATCACCATGGCAAACCCGACAAGTGCAGCGAGGGCGCCAGCGACGACCTTCTTTCCATGAAGGCGCTCGGCAATGCCTTGAAGCGTGTGCTTGGATACGAGTTGGATGGCGAAGACATAGAGCATCGTGACACCACCTGCATAGACGCTGATTTGTGCGGCTCCCAGGAAGGTGTAGTCAATAAGGAAATAGATTCCAGCCACTCCGAACAACACGAAGAGCAGGAACGTGGCCGCCCGCATGAAACTCTTTGTGGCGACACACATCACAGCCGAACCCAGAATGACGACTGCGAGGATGCAGAACATAATGATATTGGCCATGGTCCTTATTTGGTTTTAGTATTGAACTTGCCGATGACGAGTGGTGCGCCACCATCGATGAGGCCGGGAAGCGACCCACCCTTGTAAACCTCCTTGTCCAGGTGAAGCACCAGCGCACCACGGTCGAAAGTGCTGTTCTCAAAGTCGTTGGTGAACTCGATGGCGTCGAAATTGCAGGCATTGGTGCAAAGCTGGCAGAACATGCAGTCGCCCAGGTCGTACTGGTAGTCGAGCAGCACACGCTTCTTCTTGCCTGTTGCCTCGTCGACACGCATCTCAGAGACAATCTTGATAGTGCCGTTGGGGCAAGCCTTCTCGCACAGCGTGCAGGCCGTGCATCTGGAGGTGCCGTCTTCGTTGCGCTTGAAGACCAGCCTTCCACGGTGCCTCTTGGCGACATGCAGCGTGGTCTTGCGGTTCTCGGGATATTGCTCGGTCGACTTGGGCGTGAAATACTCCTTGAGAGTGGTCTTCAAACCCACGGCGAGCGTTTTCACACCATCCGCGATACCGCCGAAATATGATTTGTTTTCCATTTTCTTTTTCTTTTTCTGAAGGTCGTTGTTGACTTCCAATTTCATATTACCAGTGGAGTTTGAAAGCAACCACCAAGGTCATCAACACGAGGTTGATGAGCGACAGCGGCATGATGTACTTCCATTCCAACTTGAGAATCTGGTCGATGCGCAGGCGTGGGAAAGTCCACCTGATCCACATGAGAATCCAAACGATGAAGAACGTCTTGCCCATGAACCAGACGATGCCCGGGATGTATTCCATCACCATGTCGAAACCTTTCACGCCGATGCAGATGGGTTCCCAGCCTCCGAGGAAGACGGTGACGGCAATGCCGGAGATGATGAAAAGGTTGAGGTATTCGGCGAGGTAGAAGAAGCCGAATCCCATACCGGAGTACTCGGTGTGGTGGCCTGCTGTCAACTCGCTCTCGGCCTCTGCCATGTCAAACGGTCCACGGTTGGCCTCTGCGTTTCCTGCGACGAGGAAGGTGAGGAATGCTATGATGGCCGGGACATGCCCCCTGAAGATAAGCCAGTTCCAAGGTCCGTGCTGAGCCTCCACGATGCCGCTGATTTGCATGGTCTGTGTGAGAATCACGGCGGTGATGAGACACAGGCAGAGCGAAATCTCATAAGAAATCATCTGCACGGCTCCACGCATGGCGGAGATGACGGAGTACTTGTTGTTGGAGGCCCATCCGGCGAGGAAGATGCCCACGACGCCTATGGAGGAGATGGCGGTGAGGAGGAACACTCCCACGTTGAAGTCGAGCACCACAGCTCCCCTGTTCCACGGGAGGAAGGAGAACGCTCCCACCGACCCTATGATGACGAGGAAAGGCGCCACGGCATACAGCAGTTTGTCGGCCCTGTCGACGAAGAAGATTTCCTTGATGAGCATCTTCAACACGTCGGCGAACACCTGCAGCGTGCCCCACGGTCCCACACGCATGGGACCCAGGCGGCATTGGAAATAGGCACACACCTTGCGCTCCATGAAGATGAGCACGATGGCGATGAGGGCGTATGCCACCAATATGAGCAGTCCGACGATGACGCACTCTATGAGGATGCTCCAGAAGGAGCCCAGCCCCAGCGTGTCGCGCAGCAATGCGTCGAACCAGCGTAATGCATTAGGAAAATTTAACATCTTTGTATGTTTTAGCGTGATTATCTGTCAATGTCGGGAATGACGAAGTCGATGGCGGCTCCTGTAGTGACAAGGTCGGCTATCTTCTGTCCTCTCAGCATGGGGTCGAGAGCACCTACGAGTGTGAGTCCCATGGGGCGCATCTTCATGCGATACGGGCTCTTGTCGCCCCTGGAGTCGAGATATACGCCGAACTCGCCGCTGGCGCCTTCGACCGAGAAGTACCACTGTCCCTCAGGCACCTTGATGATGGGTTTCTGCTTGATGTAGAACTCGCCCTCGGGGATGTTGTCGATGAGCGCCTCGATGATGTCAAGGCTCTCATACATCTCTTTGATGTGCACGAGATAGCGGTCCATGGAGTCGGCTCCCGGAAGGATGATTTGTTTCCACTCCACCTTGTCGTACATGTCGTAGGGATGGTTCTTCCTCACGTCGTTGGCCCATCCGGCGGCACGTCCCGCTGGTCCGGTGACGGCATAGTTGATGCAGTCTTCGCGGTTCATCACGCCGACGCGCTCGAAGCGGTTGTGGGTGATGACATTGTCGCCGAAGACATCCATATATTCCTGTATCATCGGACGGAGGTATTTGCACAGCGTCTTGACATTCTCCACGAAATTGGGGTCGATGTCGTCTTGCAGTCCTCCGATGCGGTAATAGTTCTGTATGAGCCTGCCGCCGGTGGTCTCCTCCATGGCGTTGAGCACATGCTCGCGGTCGCGCATGCAGTAGAGGAAGGCGGTGAGTGCGCCAAGGTCCTGTGCGCAACAACCGCAATAAAGGAGGTGGGAGTCGAGACGCTGCAACTCATCCATGATGGTGCGGATGTACTTGATGCGGTCGGAGAGTTCCACTCCAAGTCCTTCCTCGATGACCCCCACGAGGGCGTGGCGGTGCATCATGGCGGAGAGGTAGTTGAGCCTGTCGGTGAGGGCGAGGGTCTGTGGATAGGTGTATCCCTCCCACATCTTCTCTATGCCGCGGTGGATGTATCCGAGGTGCGGATAGATGCGCTTGACTTCCTCGCCGTCGAGAACGGTCTGCAACCTGAGCACTCCGTGAGTGGAGGGGTGCTGCGGGCCGACGTTGACCACATAGTCGTTCTCATCGAAGAGACGATGCTGGGTGCACACCAGTTTGCCGGTGTCGTCGAGGGAGTAAGTGTTGGCATATTCGCTCTCCTCATCGTCCTCCAAGGAGTAGGAGTCGTCGAATTGCCAGTCTTTCCTGAAGGGATGACCCTTGAAATCGTTTCTCAGGAACAGCCTCTCCATGATGGGGTGTCCGAGGAACTTGATGCCATAGAAGTCGAAGACTTCCCTTTCGAGGAGGTCGGCGGCCTTCCAGATGTCGATGACGGAAGGGATGACGTAGTCTTCGTCCACCTTCTTGGCGATGGTTTTCACGCTGGTGCGCTCATGGTTGGCGGTGCTTTCCAAAATATAGATGCATCCCAATCCTTCCTCGCCGAAGTCTTCTCCCACGATGGTGACAAGGTAGTCGTAATGCTTCTTTTCCTTCAGCTCTTTCATTTCCTTGCTGAAGTTGTCGAACGAAACGTTGATGAATTCTAATTTCATTGCTCTACCTCCTTAGATTTTAGTGAGTTCGTCGGCGAAATCGTCGGGGACGTCGGTGACGACGATGGGGCTCTTCCAACCAGAAGAGAGGGCCTCGTTGGAAAGGCCTTGCTCCCGCTCTTCGGCGTTCTGCTTGTGGTTGGCACCACCGAAGAATTTCTCAATCTTCACCTTTCTTTGCAACTGCATCATGCCATAGAGGATGGCCTCTGGTCTTGGAGGACATCCGGGGATGTAGACATCCACCGGCACGATTTCCTCTATGCCCTTGACCACATGGTAGCTCGACTTGAATGGTCCTCCGGAGATGGTGCACCCTCCCACGGCGACAACATATTTCGGCTCGGCCATTTCATCATAGAGTCTCTTGAACACGGGGGCCATCTTGTGGGTGATGGTTCCGGCGGTCATGATGAGGTCGGCTTGACGCGGGGAGTTCCTGGTGACCTCGAAGCCGAAGCGTGAGAAGTCATAACGGGCACAACCCACGGCCATGAACTCGATGCCACAGCATGATGTTCCAAAAGTAAGCGACCACAGGGAGTTGGACCTTCCCCAGTTGACGAGTTGGTCCAGGTTGCCGGTGACGACGTTGACGCCACCTTCATTGAGCTGCTCCACCAATTTTTCCAAGGTTTCGTTGTCCTTGAACTCTTCGTATGGAATGCTCTTGATACGTGGTTTCCTTACATCCATTCCAACGCTCCTTTCCGCCAGGCATAAGCGAGGCCAAATACGAGCACGAGCAGGAAGAAGCCGATGCTGGCGATTGCCATCACACCATAATCATTCACCACTACCGCCCATGGGTAAAGAAAAACCGTCTCGATGTCGAACATGAGGAAAAGGATGGCGAAGAGGTAATAACCTATCGACACGGGAATCCATGAGGACCCGTGCGTTGGAATACCACACTCGAATGGCTCACCTTTTACCTTGTTGTACGACCGAGGTCCAATCAACTTGGCGATGACGTAAGCGCCTAACACCAAGACAACTGCCGTCAAGATGACGGTTATTAACAAAGTGAAATACATATATATGTGTTTAATGTTGATAGTTACCTTATCATACGTAACAGCATAGAGCGGTGCAAAGTTAGCAATAAAAACCGAATTATTGCTAAAAAAAGTGAAAATTATAAGTATAGAAATCAAAAAATCAAGAGAACTTGACAATTGATGTCCATGTATACATCAATTACACATGGCAGCCACACATCACCAATGGGGCGAAACCAACGACTTTGAAGAAAACCAATCTTACAGAAACAGGAAAACCAGGATTAGTTATCAACTACAAGAGGATTCTTCTCAAAAACTACATACACACTAATCTAAATACTTCTTGACTTTCGCAAGGAAGTCTTCATACCCTAAATGAAAATATTCATCATCAATGAAAGCATAGATTCTTTCATCTAAACATAACGCTTCGCCATCAGGATAACGCTTTTCATCATCATATAAAGCCAAATTCAGCGAATGACTTCCAATGATAAGATAGTTGTCATCAATATTAGTAAAAACATCAGGAATACAAGTTGCATCGTATTCTGCTCCCTTGTAAGCAATTTTAAATACCTCAAGCTTTTCCATAAATCAATATCCAATCAACAAGATTCCTTTCAATGGAAGATGAATACGATTTGATATATAAAGTGTTTCAAGAAAATTATAGACACGCTGAAAATCATCATGGGTCCTGTACCAATTACGTACGGCAAGAACAAGATATTCTACTTCAAACATCATGCATGCTTCAAATATATCTTTAAGAAAACGATGATTCTCTGTTGCTTGACCTGCTTCCACTTCAATAACAATTCTTCCATCATTGCTTAAAGCATCTGCATAAAATGATTTGTCTATACGATTGTCAACACCAAAAAGCACTGGTACGTCAATTTTTGATTCTTTTGACTTTCCTTTTTCAACAACAAAACTGATGTTTTCCAAATGGGGACGTAGCAATGCAAGAACAGCGTTGCTCACCAAATCGTTGTTGTCTGACGATATCTCTTCATTAACAGAAACAAAACAATTGATTATCTGCTTCATCTCATCTGTTATGCCACGAGAACGGGGAAAGAACTGATATTTAATCATAAATAAAAATGGATTTACATTTATCCGTTGATATAATTCCTGAAAAGAGGGCATCATTTTGTTCAGTTGGAACTATGTCCATGGAAGGCGACCAGTCCTTCCATTGGGGCTTGCTCTACTCCTCCAAGTGTGAAGCCTTCCATTTCGGCAGCCTTGGCCAGTTGTTCCTGGAAATGGAAAGCGATGCTTCCAATGACCTTGACGGGCAGGTCGCGGCGCCGGTATTGCACGAGGTTCCGTCGGAAGAAGTCGTGGAAATTGTCCACGACGAGGTTGCTCACCTGCTCGACATGCAAGTGCTGATGGATGAACCTCGTGGTCTGCGCAAGATACCTGTTGGGCAATGGTTGCCGGTAGACGGCATTGATGATGTCCGCCACGTCCTGGTGTGTGGCATCCTTGAATTCCTCCATCAACCCTTCCGGCATCAGCCCTTTGCAGAGGTCGGCCACGAAGCGCTTCCCCATCACGGCACCGCTGCCCTCGTCGCCGAGGATGAAGCCCAAGGGTGGCGTGTTCTGCACGATGCGCGTTCCATCGTAAAGGCCGGAGTTGGCCCCGGTGCCAAGGATGCAGGCGATGCCCTCCTCCTTTCCGAAAAGCGCCCTTGCCGCACCCAGGAGGTCGCCCTGCACCTCCACATCGACCGCCCCTGTGGCCTCGCTCACCAGTCTTCGCATCCTTGCTGTCATCTCCGGTCTCACACCGGCTCCGTAGAAGAACACGTCGTGTGCGTCTTCCACCCCATCCGGCCACTGACTCATCAGTTCGTCTTCCAGGATGCGTGTGATGTCTTCGTCACTCTGGTAGAAAGGGTTGATGCCCTGCGTGGCCATTCTCGCCACCACCTCGCCGCCCCGTGCCAGGCACCAGTCGGTCTTTGTGCTTCCGCTGTCGGCTATCAATGTCATGGTTGAAAGCATTTTTGTATGGATTTGACGGACAAAGTTAGCGCAAGCTTGTCGTAACGCAAAATAAAAGGCTAAGTTTTTTGCAATTCACTTGTCTTTTAATTACCTTTGCATGCATGATTGTAAAAAGATTGGAATGTTCACTGAATAATGGTCACCCGATGAAGAAGAAAATCCTATTCCTATTGCTGCCGCTGTTGCTGTCTGCCCTGCCCGGCCATGCCGTGCTGAAGGAGAGTGACTTGAGCCATACGCTTTCATTGTTGCGCGAAGAATTGACCACCTATTACAAAGACCTCCTGAGCGAGTCGAAAAGCCACAAGGAATATCGCGAACAGATGTTCAAGGATTTGATAGAAATCTCCAAGCGCAGCAACCAGAACGCACTGATGCTTTACTCCCAGAAGAATGAGTACGTCTTCGATCTCACTTATGCTTGCAACGAGGTGACAAAGCTGTACAAGGAATATCATAGAAAGAACCAATCCTTCCGTTTGAGCATCGAGGACATCAATATGGAAATTGCTCGTTTTGACAGTCTGAAGACCATTCTCAACAAGATGTCCATCCGCAACTTCCCCGACAAGGACCGTGCTCAAATGGAGGTGAACCGCAACGTATGCCTGACTCTGGCTGTGTGCATCAGCCGCATGCTTAAGGAAAACCGCCAAAGCATGAACGATTACATTGACATCTACAAAGAGACGGAGGAACGGCTGGAACTCATGAACAGCTATGCCAACACCCGGTACAACGAGATACAGAGCAACATCTTCATCAACGGAGGCGACAACTACCTGACCATACTCTCCAATTTCCGTTCCCGCCTGTCGAAGACGAAAGACACGGTGCAGGAGAAATACCAACCGTCGACGAAAAAGGTGAAATCGCAGTGGGACAGCCGAATGATAGTAGGCCTTTTCATCACGATGGGCATCTTCGCCATCGCCGCCATGGCCATCAGTTTCCTCGGCACCAAGATGGTGAGGAAACGCCTGGGCAGCGACAGCATGGGCAACAAGCGCTCGGCCATCATCATGGCGGCCACCGTCATCATCTTCGCATTGGCACTCCAAATCATCCGCGTCTTCTGGAACCAGAATTTCTTCATCATGGCGAGCGGACTTCTCACACAGTACGCATGGCTGTTGGGCGTCATCCTCGTATCACTGCTGCTGCGAGTGGGGGCCGACCAGATCATGAGCGCACTGCGCATCTATGCCCCGCTGATTGCCATCGGATTCATCATCATATCTTTCCGCATCATACTCGTCCCCAACGAGTTGGTCAACCTCATCCTGCCCCCCATCCTCCTTTGCTGCGCCATCTGGCAGTGGTGGGTGGTGGCCCGACACAACCACAACATCCCACAGCTGGACGTTTTTTACACCTACATTTCCGCCGTCGTCTTTGTCATCTCGGTCATCAGTTCATGGATAGGCTTCACGCTGCTCAGCGTGCAACTGCTCATCTGGTGGGTCATGCAGCTCACCTGCATCCTCACCATCACCTGCCTACGCTCATGGATCAAGAACTGGGGCTATCGCCACCACCTGGAGGACAAACCCATCACGCAGTCGTGGAAATACGACCTGCTCTACAGCGTCGTGCTGCCGGCCCTGGGCGTGATGTCCATACTTTTGGCCATCTACTGGGCTGCCTCCATCTTCAACCTGACGGAACTGACATGGCGCATCTTCACCTACAAGTTCATTGACTCTCCCGACATCACCATCAGCGTGTTGAACATCGCGTTGGTCATCATCCTCTGGATGGTGTTCTCCTACCTCAACCGCACAGCACAGGCACTGCTCAAGCATTATTTCAACCAAAAGGACCCCACTTCAGCAGAAAGCCGCTTCGTGATGGGGAAGAACGTCATCCAACTCCTGATATGGGGCATGTGGCTCATCATCAGCCTCGCCATCTGCCACGTGAACAACACCTGGCTCGTTGTGGTCTCGGGCGGACTGTCCACCGGCGTGGGTTTCGCCTCGAAGGACATCCTGGAAAACATCTACTATGGCATCTCGCTGATGGCTGGACGCATCAAGGTGGGCGACTGGATCATCTGCGACGGCATACGTGGAAAGGTGAGTTCCATCAGCTACACCAGCACGATGCTGGAGTCGGTCGACGGCTCGGTAATCGCCTTCCAAAACAGTCAGTTGTTTACAAAGAACTACAAGAACATGACGAAGACATCGGGCTACGAACTGCGACTCCTCGACGTGGGCGTGGCTTACGGCACCGACATCGAGAAAACACGCAATTTGCTGGTTGAGGCTTTGTCAAAGCTTCCTTTCATCCAAGAAGACCCCAACCAGCATCCGGTGCAGGTGCTTCTTCGGGAATTCGCCGACAGCAGCGTCAACCTCAAGGTGCTGGTATGGGTGCCGGTGATATCACAGTACAAAAACGATTGCCAGGTTCTCGAATGTGTCTACCAGACATTGAACGATAACAACATCTCCATCCCATTCCCACAGAGAGACCTGCACATCATCTCAGAAAATTGAAATTCCTCCAATCACTCCAATCACTCCGATTACTCCGATCACTCCGATTACTCCGACCACTCCGACCACTCCGACCACTCCGATTACTCCGATCACTCCGATTACTCCGATCACTCCGACCACTCCGATAAAAACACTTGGCTGGAAAGCCCAACAGGACTTTCCAGCCAAGTCTTTCCTCTTCTTTCAACTATTCTTATTATCGACTTCCTCCGTCTCGTCGAAGGCATCGTCGGCCAAGTCTGAATTCATTTTCATCCTGTCTTCATCATCCATCACCATCCTTCGGGCATAAGAATGGTCGAGTTTGCTAAACCACGAGAGCTTTGAACGTGAATCTCTCCGGTATGCGTTTCTCATGCCGTCTTGACTGGCATCGAAATTGGCAGAATTGCGGATGGCGAGTGTCTCCGCGGTAAGTGCGGCATCCTGGTTGGCTCCCATGAAAGTGAACGTCCACCCTTGACCCTTCAGACTCTCGACAAGCGCACGGATGGAAGTTCTTGTGAATTCCTTCGATGCATTCTCGTATCCATCGGTGATGATGGTGACCGAGACAGCGACATCCTTTATTTCCTTGATATGGCGTTGAATGTCGGAAATAGCGAAGCCCATTGCATCATAAAGCGGCGTGCAGCAACAGGGTTGATAATCTTTTTCATCCAAGGGCCGAGCCTCTGCTACTGGCGCCATGTCATAAATCTTGTCGGTGGAGCAACTGCAGAATGCCACAAGTGAAATGAAATGGTTCTGGGTCTCGGCAAAACGCTCTTGCGCCTTCTTGATGCCGGCAAGTGTCTCGTTGAAACCGTCGACGGCGGCTTTACGGATGCTTTGCATCGAACCGCTGCGGTCGAGGACCACCAAGTTGTAAATCTGTGTCTTCATTGTCTTCTTCTCTTCCTTGTTTTCCATTTTTTCTATAAATTAAAAGATTGATAAAACTGCATAACTTTCAATTGGCATATGCCATCACATATAGAGAACAGAAAAACATGCCTTTTCTATCATTGAAAGGTCTATTCCATGCATCAAACCGAAGCGAAACAAGATGACATTGCCCCATTGCCAGCTTGGTTTGAAAGGAAATGGTGGCATTTCTGCTGCCACAAATCTGCCACGGGGGAAACAGCAGATTGAAAAAAGCCAAAAAACTTTTGGATTTTCTCTTACTTATTCGTAACTTTGCTCACAAATGGTGCGGGCAAGCATGATGCCACGTCACAAAGGAAGAAAAGACGGGAAAACACCGTCGCCATAATGCTTACAACATACGAATGATTTTTCAGGAGAGCCACTATGGCCTGCCTGCTGCTTGGATTGGAAATGTGTTGAAAAAAGAATGACTTTGAATCTTCAGCGATGAATATTATTATTGTGTTATGTATCGTGGCCGTTCTTCTCGTAGCGGCAACTATCGCATATGGTTTTTACTTGAGAGCGGAAGCCAGGAAATGTGCCGTCGAGGTAAGACAGTTTCATGTGAGGCTGCAAGTACTCACGGCTCCCAACCATCTCTTCACAGACAAGGAATTGGCCACATTGAAAGAAGAGATGGCTCCTCTCCTCTACAAAATAAACAAGCTTTACAAAAACTATTTCATCTCCAACGATTATCTTGACCGCCTGGCACTAGGGGATTTCATCGAGGAGCGCACGCATCTCAACCACGCGCAATACCTCAACAACAAGCAATATCATTAGGAAAGTCTTCCTAAAGCCTCCTACCCTCCTATAAATCTCAGCTCCCCATAAATGCCTTTATGAATTCTCCCAGCCTCAGCAAGCCATAGCCTCCTGCTACGGCACTTGCCTCGTCGTAGACCACTACATTGTCGGGGGTGATGCCTCTGTGCCAGATGACGAATGGCACGGGACCTTTCACGTGGGTGCGTGTTTCCACCGGTGTGAGGTGGTCGGGCAGGATGGCAATGCACACCGGCTCCTCCCACTGCTTCACCTCGTTGTAGATGGGTTCCACGATGCGGTGGTCGAGATATTCTATCGTGCGTATTTTCAAGTCCAGGTCGCCATCGTGGCCGGCCTCGTCGCTCGCTTCCAGATGGAGGAACACGAAGTCGTCGTGGCGGAGCGCCTCGATGGCTGCCGCTGCCTTACCCTCGTAGTTGGTGTCATAGAGTCCCGTGGCGCCTTCCACCTCCACAATCTTCAAACCTGCGTAGTGGCCGATGCCCTTGATGAGGTCGACGGCGGAAATGACGCTGCCGCTCTTTACTTCAGAGAACATCTCGCCGATGGTTTCCATCGAGGGACGGTAGCCGGGACTCCACGGCCAGATGGAGTTGGCCTCGTCTTTCCCTTCCTCCCGCCGTTTCTGGTTGAGGGGATGTTCGGCCAGAAGTGCTTGTGAGCGGACGATGAGGCTGTTGAGCAGGTCGGCGGTCTCCTCCGGTGTCATCCTCCCCTTGTCGGCGGGGTCGTTGGCTACCGTGTCACCCTTCACCAAGAGGGGTTGCCAGGGTTCGTCGGGATGGTCGTGGGGCGGCGAACAAACGATGTGCTTGTTACCCCCTTTCACCACCAAGAGATGACGATATTGGATGCCGGTGATGAACCGCACCCGGTCATCACCCAAGTGCTCGTCAAGATAGCGGATGAGGGTGTCGCCGTCTTCGGTGGTGAGATGACCGCCATGGTGGTTCTTGATTTTTCCATCGGCAAGGCAGATGATGTTGCAGCGGATGGCCATGTCGTCGGGGGTCATCTCATAGCCGATGGAGGCGGCCTCCAACGGCCCGCGACCTTCATACACCTTGTCGAGGTCGTAGCCCATGATGGCGGTGTTGGCCACTTCGGAACCGGGAGGGAAACCTTCCGGCACGGTCACCAACCTGCCGCTGCGCCCCTTGCGGGCAAGCATGTCCATATAGGGGGTGTCGGCTGCCTGCAACGGGGTCTGGCCGCCAAGACGCTCGATGGGATGGTCGGCCATCCCGTCGCCTAAAATGATGATGTGTTTCATGTCGTGGGGGGTTAGATGTTGGCGATGCTCATGATGTTGGCGAAGACACCGGCGGCGGTGACGCTGGCACCGGCGCCATAACCTTGGATGAGCATGGGGAACTCACGGTAGCGCTCGGTGGTGAGCATCACGATGTTGTTGCTGCCTTGGAGGTTGTAGAAAGGATGTCCCTGCGGCACCTCTTGCAGCGCCACGCTGGTCTTGCCGTGGTCCATCACCGCCACGAAGCGCCAGCGCTTGCCCTCTGCTGCCAGCCGCTGGCGACGCTTCTCGAAGTCGTCGTCAAGGGATGGCAGTTTCTTCCAAAACTCTTCCACGCTGCCCTCGAAGAATTCGGAGGGCACGAAGAGGTGCTTCTCCACGTCGCCTTGCTCCACAGGATAGCCTGCCTCGCGAGTGAGGATGACCAGCTTTCTCACCACGTCGGTGCCACTGAGGTCCACACGTGGGTCTGGCTCGCTGTACCCTTGCTCCTTGGCGCGGCGCACAGTCTCTGAGAATGGCACGTCGGAGGCTATCTCGTTGAAGATGAAATTGAGCGTCCCGCTCAACACCGCCTCTATCTTCAGAATCTTGTCGCCGGAATTCACCAAGTCGTTGATGGTGCCGATGATGGGCAGGCCGGCACCCACGTTGGTCTCATAGCGGAATTTCACCCCGCGGCGCAAGGCGGTCTGCTTCAACTCATTGTAGGTGTCATATTCGGAGGAGGCGGCAATCTTGTTGGCGGCGATGACGCTGATGTTGTGCTCCAGGAACGACTGGTAGAGGCTGGCCACCTCGCGGCTGGCGGTGCAATCGACGAAGACGCTGTTGAAAATGTTCATGCCGATGACCTCGTCGTGCAGGCGCTGCGTGTCGCTCGGGGTGGACTGCCGCAACAGCTCCTTGTAGTTGTCGAGATTGACGCCGTCGCGGGTGAAAATGGCATTCTTCGAGGATGCTATACCCACCACGTTGAGTTTCAACCTGTTGCGCTCCTTCAGCAATTCATATTGGGCGCGGATTTGCTCGATGAGCTTGCTGCCCACCGTGCCGATGCCGCAGATGAAGAGGTTGAGCACCTTGTATTCGGAAAGGAAGAAGGAGTCGTGGAGCACGTTGAGCGACTTGCGCAGGAAGCGCCCTTCCACCACGAAGGAGATGTTTGTCTCCGAAGCACCTTGGGCACAAGCTATCACGCTGATGCCGCTGCGGCCGAGCGTGCCAAACAGTTTGCCGGCGATGCCCGGGGTGTGCTTCATGTTCTCACCCACGATGGCGATGGTGGCCAGGCCGCTCTCGGCATGCATGGGGAACATGGCGCCGGTCTCGATTTCCTTTGCAAACTCCTTGTCGAGCACCTCGACGGCTTTCCGGGCTTCCGTGTCACGAACGCCGATGGAGGTGGAGTTCTCCGAGGAGGCCTGCGACACCATGAAGACGGAGATGCCATTGGCGGCAAGGGTGCTGAAGATGCGCTCGTTAACACCGATGACACCCACCATGGACAGGCCGGTGACGGTGATGAGCGTCGTGCCGCTGATGCTCGAGATGCCCTTGATGAGCTTCTGGTCGTTGGCCACCTTCTCCTTGATGATGGTGCCGGCATTGGAGGGGTTGAAGGTGTTCTTCACCCATATCGGGATGTTTTTTACACAAACGGGATAGATGGTCGGGGGATAGATGACTTTCGCACCGAAGTTGCAAAGCTCCATCGCCTCGATATAACTCAATTCGTTGATGGTGTAGGCACTCTTGATGACTTTCGGGTCGGCGGTCATGAAACCATCGACATCGGTCCATATCTCCAATGTCTCTGCATCAAGGGCGGCGGCGATGATGGCGGCGGTGTAGTCGCTGCCGCCACGACCAAGGTTGGTGATTTCGCCCGTGTCGCGGTCCATGCTGATGAAGCCAGGGACGAGAGACACCTGGGGAAGGTCGGTGAACGTCTCACGTACCAAGCGGTTGGTCAACTCGCTGTCAAGCGTGTGGCGGCCGTTCTTGCGGAAAGTCTTGATCATCGGACGGGCGTCATACCATTTCGCTCCCTTCACCAGGACGGCTACGATGTGGCTGCTCAGACGCTCACCGTAACTGACGATGGCATCGAGGGTCTTCTGGCTGAGGTCGTGGATGAGATAGACTCCGAAGAAAATGCTTTTCAACTGCTCGAACAAGGTGTCGATGGTGGTGAGAAGTTGCAAGCGAGCTTCTGGCTCGGTGATGATGGTGGCTATCATACGGTGATGGCGGTCCAACATCGCCTGGAACTCATCCTTGTAACTCTCGTCGCCTTTCAAGGCCAACTGCGAAGTGGCTATCAGCTTGTCGGTGATGCCACCAAGGGCACTCACCACAACAACCACTGGTGTGCGACGGGACTCCGCCTCCACGATGCGCTTCAAACTAAGAATGCTGTTTACGGAACCTACGGATGTTCCGCCGAATTTCAATACTTTCATCTTGTCTTTCTTGTCATTTGATACCCCGACACAAAAAGGGTCTTGTCCATAATTGGGCACAAAATTACGAATAATAGCCGAAATACGGAAGATTTTCGCGATTTATTCTTACACAAGTTGATTCAAACCACCATCAGCAACATACATCCATGCCTTTATCGAACCCGAACTTACGGAAGACCACCCTTCCACTTTCAGCATGCATCATTCTGCAAGTTAGTGATATTTTTCGTGGAGAAAATGTGTCTATGGTATAAAAACATATTCAAACGCTGTATAAAACAAAGTGACATGAAATAAATGTTGCACGCAGATCAACAAACTTCATTTTCAGAAATGAGCACTATGTTTTCAAACAAGATAGAACAAACAAAGTTGAACCCTTTTAAAATATTAATGGCCCATGAAATAAAAAAAAGATGATACGAACCCTGACCATGGCTGAGAGTTGAAAAGCCACAGCATGGTCAACAAGATGAATAACAGCAAACATACAAAAGAGCGTTCTGTTCGCATTTGTTACAAGGAGATTTCTGCTTCAGATATGTATCGAACAGTTCAGCCTCTTAGTTTTCAACCTTTTAACTCAATCAAAATGAAAAAAATTTTATTTATATTGCTTGTCATTACCTGTTTTGGAAATATCACCACTTATGGACAAGTGGCTTATCTCAACGTTCTCCAACAATATGAGGGAAGAAGCAGGGTGCCAGACTTAGGACCGTACACCAGGTCTGAACGTGAAGAGCATGCAAACGGCTCAGTGATTTTCCGTTTTTACAACAACAGAGGATGGCAGAAATACGTTGCTTTCAGCAACTGCTATTATTGCCATGGCAGTGGAAATTGCTCGGGGTTTCATTTCGGATTCTGTTCTATTTGCGGCAACACCGGACGATGTAAATATTGTGGAGGTGAAGGAACCTTGATATCAATTGCTGCCCTAGGACCTAATGGTTATTATTCGGAAGACGGTGCTTTCCATTCAACAGGTAGTGGAGGAAATGGGAATGGCTATTCTGGTTCTGGTGGATATTCTGGCAGTTCTTCCTCTCGTAGTTCTACATATACGACTTGTACAACCTGCCGCGGATCAGGAGTTTGTACTGGCTGTAATGGCAGAAAAGGTTCTTGGGAAAATACAGGGTACTATACAGGTAGCAACACCAAATCATGGATCAACTGCGGCTCGTGTAATGGTTCTGGCAAATGCAGTATTTGCTATGGTAGAGGAAAACTTTGACACTCTCCGGCTATTGCCAAAATATTCTTTTATCGCAACTGCTCACTCCCTTTTGGGGAATGAGCAGTTCTTTTACCACACTCAGCGTATGCAGCAGCCACAAAGGTAGGTCTGAGGTCCCATGGCGGCGTGTTGCTCACCACATAGGGGCGGGAAAGGCATCCTCCAAATGGTCTATGTGGGCATTTGTGCCGTCGCCCACCACGGTGATGATGTCGAACCGCACGTCGAAGTCCAGGCGGTAGCGTTGCATATAGGCGTTGGCGGCAGAGGCGAGGTTGCGGATCTTCCTCCAGTCGACGGCTGTCTCCGGCGCCACGTAGTCGGTGTTGCGCCGTGTCTTCACTTCCACCACGACAAGGGTCTGTCCATCGGGGGCGGATGCCACGATGTCGAGGTCGCGATGTCCGATTTTCCAGTTCTGATGGCGGATGCTGTAGCCCTTCTCCCGCAGATAGTCGGCGGCGACACGCTCGCCCCATGTCCCCAAATCGTTGTGTGTGGCCATTTTTTCTTCTTCTCTTTTGGTTTTTGCATGCAAACTTACAAAATAAAGCAGAGACGTGAAAAAAATTATGGAAGATTTGCGAAAAAAAAGAGGACGTGCCCCTTGCTCTCTTGTAGCAGACCCATTGAACCTCTTTTACTTAGCCGTTTGATGAAAAAAAGAAATCTTTGTTTGGGACTTTCACATATTTTACCTATTTTTGCACGTTAAAAAAATGTAGATGATAAAACCAGGAAAACCAGAGTTGATTGTGATGCTCACCCATCACGACTTCACGGTGAGCAATGCGGCCGAAATCTTCGAGCAATGCCGGGAGTCAAAAGCACGGTGCTGGGGAATGAAAGAGCACCGCTTGCCTCCCGAAGAAATGAGAAGCCTCTTCACACGGATGAAGGCTTGTGGAATGACCACATTCCTCGAAGTGGTGGGATATACGGAAGAGGAAGGCATGGCAGGAGCCGAACTGGCGTTCCGGTGCGGCTGCGATGTGATGATGGGAACGAAATACTTCGATTCCATCAACGACTTCTGCAAGTCTCACCATCTGAGGTACATGCCTTTTGTCGGGAATGTGACAGGACGCCCCTCCGTGCTGACCGGCACGATGGAGGAAATCATCGATGAGGCACAAGGATATCTGGCAAAAGGGGTCTTTGGCATAGACCTCCTGGGCTATCGCTATGAAGGAGACGCCCGCAAACTCATCAGCACCTTTGTCAAAGAGGTGGGGGCACCTGTGTGCCTGGCTGGAAGCATTGATGGCTTTGAACGTCTCGACGAGGTCGGAGAGGTGAATCCGTGGGCATACACCATCGGCAGTGCATTCTTCGAGGGGAGATTCCTAAGGGGAACGGCTGAAAAGACGGTGCCTTCCGAGGCCACGGATGCCATCGTAGGAGACAACCTCGAGAAATTCCGCGAACAAATCGATACCGTGTGTGAATACATGGTTGAAACAAATAGACAAGACGAGAAGTGAAAGAAAAGACGAAAAGCGAAGTGGTGGACTACTACGACTCGATAGCCACCACATACGACGAAAGCAGGTTTGACAACAGTTACGGCAGGTTCATCGACGCTGAAGAGCGGAGGGTGATGGACTTGCTGACGGAAGGGCTACCTGCCGATGGGATGAGGCTTGACATGGCCTGCGGCACGGGAAGGCTGACCAACTATGCCACACATGGACTGGACGCCAGTGCCGAGATGATGAAATTTGCCAAGCAACGGCATCCCTCGGTGACATTCACACAGGCTTCGGCCAACGAAACAGGCTTCCCCGACGGGATGTTCGACATGGTGTATTCCTTTCACTTGATGATGCATCTTGAAAAGGCCACCATCTGCGAGATTTTCAAGGAAGTACACCGAATACTGAAACCTGGGGGCCGCTTCATCATGGACATCCCCTCGAAAAAAAGACGTCAACTGCTTCATCACCGCCAGGCTTCGTGGCATGGGGGAACAGAGATGGTGCAGGAAGAGATGCAAAAGATGGCAGAGGGGCTTTTCACCATGCAGAGAACATTTGGAGTGATGCTCCTGCCTTTGCACCGGCTGCCTGAGGGAATGCGACGGCCCCTGCTTAAATTCGACTATGCCATGGCCAACGGTTGGCTGAAAGCATACAGCTCTTACCTGGTATATGAATTCGTAAAACAAGACAGGTGATGAGAAGGAAGAATTTTTGTGAGATCAGCCCGCTGACTTACGCCATATCCTTGCAAAAGGAGATATGTAAAAGACACCTGAAAAACTGGTTGGGCAAGGAAAAATATGCCCGGGGAATACAGGAGAAGCGATTGGATGTGTTGGTCTACGAACAACACAACAACATGATCAAACGGGGACCGGGCATCGATGAGAAATTGCAGCAGAACAAGGCCGACAACATACGACTGGCATGCTCACGCATCAATGGTCTCGTGGTCATGCCGGGGGAGACTTTCTCGTTCTGGAAAAGGGTGGGAAAGACATCTAAGAGAAACGGATTCGCTGAAGGCAGGGTCATCGTGAACGGAAAACTGGTGGCTGGCGTGGGTGGAGGACTCTGCAACCTGGCAAACAACCTCAACCTTATCATACTCCACAGCCCGCTCACCATCACCGAAGTGCATCACCACTCCGACGCATTGGCACCTGACCCGGGAGGGAAGAGGGTGCCTTTCAGTGCCGGCACGTCGGTGAACTATAATTTCATCGACCTGAGATTCCGCAATGACACCGAGCAGCCGGTGCAACTATGTACATGGTGCGAGGGCGACGACCTCTTCACGGAATTGAGAACCACCGCCCCCTACCCCACAACCTATAGGATTGTGGAGGAAGGACATCATTTCCATCAAGAGGAAAACGGGAAATTCTACCGTGTGTCTAAAATATACAGGGAGACCGTCGACAGAGCCTCGGAAAAAGTTTTGAAAAAGGAACTGATATGGGACAACCACTCTGAAGTGATGTTCGATTACAATCTCATTCCAAGAGAACTGATTAAATAAATTGAAAATTGAAAATTGAAGATTGAAGATTGAAAATTGAATTTTTGGAGCAGCGAGAGCAGAGTCAAGCTTGCTTGAACTCTGCCGAGTCGCGACAAAAATCAGCGAAGATAATTTTTGGAGCAGCAGCAGAGTCAAGCTTGCTTGAACTCTGCCGAGTCGCGACAAAAATCAGCGAAGCTAAAATTGAAGATTGAAAGGAAAAAGCCAAAAAGTTTTGGCTGTCTCATTTTTTCTCTTTACCTTTGATTGCGATAGTGAAAAATGGAAATTTAGCATAGAATCATTCATGGACGACCCCGTTTTCAACGACCATAACAAGGACGAATTCCCACCTGCGCACACGGCTGAGCACCTGCTCAACCAGACGATGGTGAGAATGTTCGGCTGTGAAAGGTCAAGCAACGCACATGTGGAGCGCAAGAAGAGCAAAATCTCCTACGTGTTGGAGCGAAAGCCCGACCGTAAGCAGGAGAAGGAGATTGAGCGCATAATGAACCAATTGATCGAGGACGACCTCCCCGTGACATTCGAGATGGTGGACAGAGACAACCTGCCCGACGAGGTGGACGCCTCAAGGCTTCCTGAAGACGCATCACAAACCATCCGACTGGTGAGAATCGGCGATTATGACGTATGCCCGTGCATAGGGAAGCATGTGCGGTCTACCGGACAGATAGGACGTTTCGAACTTTTAGGCACCAATTGGGACGAGCACAAGCACCTGTTCCGAGTCAGATTCAAGGTGGTCCCATAACTTTCATCTTTCTACAATATGAGAAAAACCCTGTTGCTCATGGTCTTGGCTACCGTGGCGTCGCATGCTTGGGCAAAGCCCAGGACTGTGGAGGAAATGAAATCTGCAGCAGCCAAAGTGCTGACAGTGGAAGGAAGGCTTGGCAGCAAACGCCTCATAAGCGACTTGCACATGCAGGAGATGCGCGAAGGCGTGGCGGTCATGGGATTTGACAACGGCGGCTTTGCCGTTGTCACCACCGACGATGCCTTTCCCGAGGTGATGGGATGGTCGGAGAGCGTTTACAACCCAGAGACAGCCAACACCCATTTCAAATGGTGGCTTGATGCCGTGGACAGGGTGACTGCCGACCCCGCCAACGCCACACTGCTCAGCCAAGTGACACCGGAATCGCTCGGATATCCGGAAAAGGTGGCGCCGCTGCTGGAAACGCAATGGTCGCAGACAGAGCCATACAACGACTTTTGCCCTGACGATTGCCCCACGGGGTGTGTGGCGACAGCTACCGCCCAAGTGCTCAAGTATTACGAGTGGCCCGACCATGGCACCGGCACCGTGTTCACCTACTACCCTTTCGCTGATTTCAACGGCGAGAGACTTGAGGCAGAACTCGACAACGATTCGTTTAATTACAACTTGATGCTGAACAGCTACGACGAAAGCGAGGACCAATTCCCCAAGGGCAACCTTGCCAGACAGAGGGCTGTGGCCAAACTCATGTTCCACATAGGACTGGCTATGAAGGCTATCTATGAATACGACGGCACGGGCGCATACAGCGAGACCCTTACCTACGGGCTGCGCAACAACCTGAGATACCCTTTCGCGGTCACCATTGACAAGGATGACTATACAGACACACAATGGTTGAGCATCATCTTCGACAACATCAGCAGGGGAATCCCCGTCATCTACGGTGGAGCCAACGAAGACTACAGCGGGCATGAGTTCGTGCTGCATGGATACAACAAAAGCGGAAACATCTACATCAATTGGGGATGGGGAGGAACGGAAGACGGATATTTCAACTTGTCTCTATTGATGGTGTATTATGGATTATACGACTTCAGGCATTTCCAAGACATGGTGGTGAGATGCACACCCGAATGGATGAAGGCCGACACCATAGAGGTGGCGGTGGACACTCCGGGTACACTTGGTGAACTACTCGCCGAGCAGCGCGACTCCATCGTGTGCCTGAAGGTGAAAGGAGACATCAACAGCACCGACTTGAGGACGCTTCGCGAAATGGCAGGCAGGACGGTGGACGGAAATGGCACCATCGGCAACTTGTCAGTGCTCGACTTGGCTGAGGCACGCTTGGTGAAGGGAGGAGAGCCTTTCCTCATCGAGGGCGACAGCCTCAGAATCACCGACGACGACGTGATGCCTTGCAAGGCGTTTGCAGGATGCACCTTCCTCATCGATGTCACCCTGCCCGACCAACTCCTGGGCTACGGCGACGGCGTGTTCTCCGGATGCAAAAACCTCGACCGCGTGTCCCTGAAGGCTGGCGAGGAGAGTGATTTCGTCGTGGAAGGGAGTTTCGTGATGAGCAAGGAAAGAGACGAATTGATAGAATGCCTCCCCGGAATGGGCGACGACATAGAGTACGTGGTACCCAAAGGTGTGAAGATGGTGCATCCCTATGCTTTTTCAGGGAGGTACCTCTATGAAAGAATGACCCTGCCTGCTTCCGTCGACTCCATAGGGGCTTTCGCTTTCAACAGGTGTTTCGACCTTTTCAACATCTACGTCAACAATCCCGTTCCACCAGCCATGGACGAGACGGCCGTAGACCTCCTGGACATCTCCTACCGCACCATCTATGTGCCAAGGGGGAGCAAGCAGGCCTATCGCAACGCAGATGGATGGAAAGAATTCGGACGAAACATCAAGGAGTTTGACGCAGATATGGAAGACGGCATCGATGAGACCGGCCATGCCTCAACCAGCGTGCCCGCACAGTCCTATGACCTCCAGGGCAGGAAGGTGCCCCAGAGAGCCACACCCCGCGGCATCATTGTCTCAAAGAACGGGAAAAGGATTGTAAAGCCCTAAAAGCCAGCTCTCCAAAAAGCTCTACCAAAACCTCCCATTTCCTCCTACTCGCTCCTAAAACCTCCTGATTCCTCCTAAAAGCAACGGGAAACCCCTCTCAGGGTTTCCCGTTGCTCATTTCATTTCGTTTCAATTTCCTCTTTCATATCTATGAACTGCTTCTTCGCATCATAGAATTCATACTGCAAAAAAGCCAGTTTCTGAGAGGAAATGACATGCACTCCAAAACCATATTTGAACTGCCATTTGCGCTTCAAGGATATCACGCCTTGATTGATGTAGGCAGCCACATAAGGATGAACGTGCAAGTAGAAGGTCTTGACGCCAATCTTGTTGACTAGGTGGTCAATCTTACTCTCCAACTGGTCGGTGAACACGATGCTTGAACGGATTTTCCCCTTGCCAAAGCAGGTGGGGCACGTTTCGTCCACGCTGACGTCCATCGCGGGTCGGACACGCTGACGTGTGATTTGCATAAGGCCAAATTTGCTCAAGGGCAGGATGTTGTGGCGGGCGCGGTCTTTCTGCATGTTCTTGCACATGCGTTCGTAAAGCAACTGCCGGTCCTCGGCAACGTTCATATCGATGAAATCTACTATGATGATGCCGCCCATGTCGCGAAGTCGCAACTGACGGGCCAACTCATCGGCGGCTCCAAGGTTCACGTCCAACGCGTTCGCTTCCTGACCGTTGGCCGACCTCGTGCGGTTGCCGCTGTTCACATCCACCACATGCATCGCTTCGGTGTGCTCGATAATCAGGTAGGCGCCGTGCTTGTAGTTGACGGTCTTGCCGAAACTCGACTTGATTTGCTTCGTCACATTGAAGTTGTCGAAAATGGGTACCTGGCCTGTATAGAGCTTGACTATGCCCGCCTTTTCAGGGGCTATTAGTGTGACATAGTCTTTCACTTCCTTCCACACCTCTTCATCATTGACGTAGATGTTCTCATAAGAGGGGTTGAAAAGGTCGCGAAGCAGGGCAACGGAGCGGCTCGTCTCCTCAAACACCATCTGGGGGCGCTTCTGGGTCTTCTGCACCTTCGTGATGGCGTCGTCCCAGCGCTTGAGGAGGATCTTCAGTTCTGTGTCGAGCTCTGCCACACGCTTGCCCTCGGCTACTGTTCGGACAATCACCCCGAAATTACGGGGCTTGATGCTCTGGATGGCTTGTTTCAGGCGAGCACGCTCCTCGCCGCTCTTGATTTTTGTCGATACGGAAACTTTATCATTGAAGGGGATGAGCACCAGGTAACGCCCGGCAAAGCTCAACTCTCCTGTAAGTCGTGGGCCTTTTGTCGATATAGGCTCTTTTACAATCTGCACCAGCACTTCCTGGCCTACAGCCAGCGTGGTGGCGATGCTGCCGTCCTTCTTCAAGTCGGGAAGACGGCTTGCCTTGGTGATGGGATAAAGTTTCTTCCTGTCGCTTTGTACCTGCTTGAGGTATTTGGCGTAAGAGTGATATTGGCTACCTAAGTCAAGATAATGGAGAAAGGCGTCGCGTTCAAAGCCAACATCCACAAAGCAGGCATTGAGGCCTGGCATGAGTTTCTTCACTTTTGCGATGTAGACGTTGCCTACAGAAAAAGATGCCGAGCGGGCTTCACTCTGATACTCTACCAGCTTCTTGTCTTCCAGAAGAGCTATCGAGATTTCCTTCGCACGGACATCAATCACTACTTCGCTGGTCATTCTTCAGAATCTTTACTTGATAACAAAACGGCATGTCAACAAATTCCTCCAACGGAATCTCTTGACACGCCATACAGCCGAATAGGCTGTGGAGTGTTCAGCCTTTGGCTTACTTGCTCTTATGCCTGTTCTTTCTCAGTCTCTTCTTGCGCTTGTGGGTGGCCATCTTGTGGCCCTTTTTCTTCTTTCCGTTTGGCATGGTTTAATGAATTGAATGGATTGATGAATATGTTCCGGCCGATGTGACAGGAGATTAGTCTTCGCTCTCCACTGCCTCGCCCTTCATCTTGCTGACAAAACTCTTTGCGGGCTTGAAGCTGGGGAAGTCATGAGCCTCTATCACGATTGTCGTGTTCTTTGAAATATTGCGAGCGGTTTTCTCGGCACGATGCTTCACGATGAAACTGCCGAAGCCTCTCAGATAAACATTTTCCTTCTCAAGAAGACTGTCTTTGATTACTTCCATGAAAGCCTCTACGGTGGTGGACACGTCCTTCTTGGCTACACCTGTCTGGGACGAAATCTTGCTGATGATGTCTGCCTTGGTCATTTTAATTATAATTTTGTTGTTTAAAAATTTTACTTATTCTTACAAATGGAATGCAAATATACAAGTTTTTAACGTGATAAGAAAATCTTTTTTGTATTTTTTGTTTTTTTTCAAGAGAAAAATCCATTTTTCGGCTAAATTACACACTTTTAGTGCTTTATCTTGATAAAAGACGACATCGCATCCTTGGTTCGGCCACCGGGCGAAATGTAAACACTTTTTACTTTCGCCCCGTGAAGGCACGGAGCAACGCCAAGCTTGATGCCGACAGTGTGTATGAAAGCGAGAGCGGCATGGAATCCACGCCGCTCTCGCTTTCATGTCTTGGAAATATCATTTGCCTTTCCACCAGCTCTTCCTCTTGGGGGCTGCGTGGTCGAGCAGGCTTGTCTTGCGGGCTTCGGCAATCATGTCCTTGAACGACTTGCCCTCCTTGATCATGGAGTACATCATGCCCCAGTCGGGAAGTCCTCCCACATTGCGGTCGTCAATCCACACCTCGGCTTTGATTTTGCGCGAGAAATGGTTGTTGTACTCCTTCTTCTCCTCTGGGTAGTCCTTGTTGACAGCATAGAACTCAACACCTCTCTTGCGACACCATTCCACGGCTTGGTCAAGAAGTTCACCCTCACGCACCGTCCAAAGGATTACTTTGTGGCGGTCGGCAATGAGCATCTTCAGCGTGTCGATGGCGAAAGGTATTTCCGGTCCGATCTCCGGGTAGCGATGCTCCACGATGGTGCCGTCGAAATCTACTGCTATGACCATGGGTGAGGATTATAACTTGATGGAGGTATCGTTCTTGTTGCCGTAGTGGCTGTTGCTATAGTTACCATAAGAGCCATACGTGCCGTAGCCGCCGTAGCCGTAAGAGGAGCCATAGTTGCCATACTTGCCATAGCTGGTGTAGCGGCTGTACTTGCCATACTTGCCGTAGCCATAGTAGTAGCCATATTTCTTCTTCGACATGTCGATGCCGTTGATGACGATGGCCATGTTGGGCAGCTTCTTCTCGTTGGCAAGGGAGTTCACCAGGTCGAAGCTCGACTTTGGTGTATAGTCGGCACGGCACATGTAGATGGTGGCGTCGATGACGCGGCCCACTTGGAGCGTATCGGTGACAAGACCGACAGGGGCGGTGTCTATCAGCACGTAGTCGTAGCTTTCTTTCAGATAGCCGATGACGATGTCGAGTGACTGACGGGAGATGAGCTCCGACGGGTTGGGAGGCACGGGGCCGGCGAGGAGAAGGTCAAGGTTGCCATTCACACCGGAAGGAATGATCTGGGCCCTCACGTCGTCCTTGCTGGGGTGCTCCTGAGCCAGGAGGGGTGTGATGCCGTGCTTGTGGTCGTCGATTTCAAACAACTCGGCGAGACGCGGTTTACGGATGTCAAGACCCACCAACACCACTTTCTTGCCCAGGAGAGCGAAACTCACCGCAAGGTTGGCGCAGTTGAACGTCTTGCCCTCACCTGAGGTGGTGGAGGTGAACATGATGACTTTCTGCCCCTCCCGTAGCATGAACTGCACGTTGGTACGCATCGCTCGGAAGATTTCCTCCATCTGGTTGTTCTTGTTCTCATGCACCACGATGTCGGCCTTCGTCTTTGCTGTCTCGCTCGCCACTGCCACGTCGGCAATGATGGGAAGCTGCGTGAGGCGGGCGACGTCATCGTGACCCTCGATCTTGTAACGGAACAGTTTCAAGAGGAACAAGACGAGGCCCGGGATGAGGAGACCTGCCACAAGGGCGATGGGAATCACAACGGTGGGAACAGGAGTGATCTGGCCGTTGCTCTCAGGAGCCTCGATCAACTTGCCTTTGTCGGCGGTGGAGGCCAGCGAGATGGAGTTCTCCTCACGTTTTTGGAGAAGCATCAGGTAAAGGCCGGACCTCACCTCTTGCTGACGGCCGATCTGGGTAAGCATGCGCTCTTGCTCAGGTGTGGCGGAGATTTGGCCGGAGAACTTGTTGTACTGCTGCTGCATGGCGTTGCGCTGGATTTCAATGTTCTTCCTGCTCTGGGCCATGGCGCGCCTGATGGTGGCTTCAATGTCATCCAACTGGGCGGTGAGGGGAAGAACGGCCGGGCTTTCCTCTGAAGCGGTGCGCAGAAGGCGGTTGCGCTGCAACACGATTTCATTGTACTTGTTGATGAGCGAAGAGGCGGTGGCGTCGCTCAAACCCACGTTGGAGGGAAGCGTCTGGTATTTGTTCTCGGGGTGGTCCATGAAGTCGGAGACACTGTTCAGAAGTGCCACCTGGGTGTTGGCCTCGGCAAGCTTGTGGTCGTATTCTGTGGAACCAGCCATGGCGGCGTTGGCATTCATACGAAGCTCTGTCATGTGCTGGCTCTTCTTGTATGCCTCCAACTGGCCTTCGGTCTCGCCAAGTTCGGCATTGATCTTCTCAAGACGGCCGTTGATGAATTCCTCGGTACGATAGGCCACCTCGTTCTTGTCCTCGTTGGCCTGACGGTTGTAGCATATCACCAACTGGCTGAGGTAGTCAAGGGAACGGCGGGGGATTTCATCCACGATGGACATCTTGACGATGGTGGTGTTCTTGGAAGTGGGGTTCACACTGAAATAGCGCTTGAATTTCTTGCAAGCGGCCATAGGCGAACTGATGCTGACATAGAGCGTAGCACCGTCGGCCAACTTGTAGTTGCCGTTGGGGCTGAAAGTGAGGGTGCCGGCCCTTGTCTTCACTTCCTGGCTGATTGATGTGAAAGTCTTGTTTATAGTGTACGGGCCTTTCACGCTTTCATCGCTGGTTACATAGTAAGTGCCTTGAACCACGTAGTTGCCACCATTGTTGGTGATGGTCAAGGCGATGGGCACCTTGATGTTGTCCAAATGGGAGGCATCGATGTCAACAGTCACTGGCTGAGTCTTATAAAGGAGGATGTTCTTCACACGACCCTTCATCTGATAACTCACATAAAGTTTCAAATCCCTCACCACGTCAGCGGCCAAGGTGTATGAGGAAAGGATTTCCATCTCGTTGTCTATGCCTTCCGTGTTGGAGATGACACCCAGGTTGGCTGCGTTGAGAAGTCCTCCACGGCTGCGGGTGTTGTTATCCTCATCCTTGATCAGCATCTTGGCGGAAGACTGGAATCTTGGCGTCGTATACCTTAAATATATGGCAGTGATGCCAAGGGCAATGATCAGCGAGAGGGCAAACCACTGCCAGTTAAGAATGAATGTCTGGAAAAGCTGATTGAAATTGAAGAATGACACTTCCTCATTGTTGTCTTTACTCAGGTTTTCCGGAACTTGCGTGTTTTTGTTCTCTTCCATTTCTGTTTTTATGTTTGTTGATTTTTTGTTCTATATGTCATGAGTTTCTCTCGGAAAGGCGAAGCAGGTATTGGCCGTAGCCGTTGTTATGCATCTGCCGGGCGGAAGAAAGGAGGGTCTCCTTGGTTGTCCAACCGTTCATATAGGCTATCTCTTCCAGGCAAGCCACCTTCAGGCCTTGGCGCTTCTCTATCACTTCGATGTATGTGCTCGCCTCGGCAAGGCTGTCATGCGTACCCGTGTCGAGCCATGTGAAGCCACGAAGAAGGGTCTGGACTTTCAATTGCCCGCGACGAAGATATTCCTGGTTCACAGAAGTGATTTCCAACTCTCCACGCGCACTGGGACGGATGCCTTTTGCTATCTCCACGACAGAATTGGGATAAAAATACAAACCCACAACGGCATAGTGGCTCTTGGGATGCTCAGGCTTCTCCTCGATGCTCAGGCAATTGCCACTCTTGTCGAACTCCGCCACGCCGTAGCGCTGAGGGTCGTTGACATAATAACCGAAGACGGTGGAAAGGCCCTCGCTGGCTGCCGCCACACTCTGGCGAAGAAGACCGGTGAAACCGGACCCATGGAATATGTTGTCGCCAAGAATCAGGCAGACGCTGTCGCTGCCGATGAAATCCTCGCCTATGATGAAGGCCTGGGCAAGGCCGTCGGGACTGGGCTGCTCGGCATAGGAAAAACGCACACCAAACTCCTCGCCGCTGCCTAACAGGCGCTTGAAGCAGGGAAGGTCGGTGGGAGTGGAGATAATCAGTATGTCGCGGATGCCAGAAAGCATCAACACTGAGATGGGGTAGTAAATCATCGGCTTGTCGAAAATTGGAATCAACTGCTTGCTGACCCCCTTCGTAATCGGGTAAAGCCGAGTTCCTGAACCGCCTGCCAATACGATTCCTTTCATACCATTCTTTCTTTTCCTTTTTTCTGATGCATCCCGAAGGAGAGAAGGGAACAGTCACCATCTCTACAATGCAACAAACCAATCGGTCAATTATGCCATTGGGACGTTTTAGGCCGCAAAGTTACAAATAAAACTTCAATACGAAAAACTTAATCATTGAAAATATTTCTTTTTTTATTATTTCTTTAGACATTTCGCCTTTTTTTGCATAACTTTGCACCCATATTCACAACTAATCATAATAATTTCAGTATATGGGATTCTTTTCTAAACTGTTCGGAAAAAAAGACAAAGAAGAAGTCAAAGTGGGTGGAATGGAAGATTACATGACACTCGTCAGGGTATATCTGCAAGCCGCACTCGCTGAACGACTTGGCATCACCAACCTCGCCATGCTTCCTGACTTGAGAACCTTCAAAGCCACACTGAAGGTGCCTACCGTCAACAACAAACTGGGAGTGGGAGAAAAAAGCAGGTGCAGGAAGATGATGAAAGAAATTTACAATACAAACGATGACTTCTTCAAGGAAATCGATGCATCTGTGAAGAAAAACTGCAAGAAAATAACCGACGTGCAACCTTTCCTACTGCAGTTCCAGGCATTCATGCAAGACCTCATGATGCTTACCGGAAACCTCATGAAATTCAAACTCAGACTGCCATCTTTCTTCAAGAAAGCACTTTACACCATGACGGAGAAAACCATCAACGATGTGTTCAACAAAAACGACTTCTCCGACCCAGGAGTGACAAAAACGGTGTTGTCGGTCAGAAAATACAACCAAAAACTTGCGTTCTCACAACAATGGGTCACCGACTTCGTATACCAAGTCGTCATGCTGGCGAAAAAAGAGCCAAAGAGCAAGGATGAAGACACCAAATAAGGCTCACTTCACACCTTGCAACACCCTCGCTTGACAAAAAATCCCGCCTTTTTTTGGTGGTTCTGTTTTTTTGCAGTAATTTTGTGCGCAAATTTCATAACATGACTGCTGAAGAGAAGACCATTGCGCTTTTTGCCACACGAGCTAGGCAGATGATGCTGCTATACAAACGTGTGTGCGAAGAAAACGAGCAGCTCAAACAGGAACTGGCGAAATGCAATGAGGAAAAGGAGAAACTCAACGAGCAACTCAAGACAAGGCAGGATGATTATGAAAGCTTGATGACGGCCAAGATGCTCCAAGTGAGCGAGGGCGATATGGAGGCCGCAAAGGCAAGGCTCGCCAAACTGATAAGGAGCGTCAACAAGTGCATCACACTCCTAAGTGAGAAATGACGTGGACAATGCAAGAGGAGAACAAGGATAAACTACATATAAGACTGCGTGTCTGCGATACCGAAATCCCTATCAGGGTGTACAGGGAGGAAGAGGAGGTCTATCGCAGGGCGGCAGCACTTGTAACAAGTATTGTGAATCTCTATACCAGTCGTGCGCAAGGGAAAAAGGGTACGATTGAAATATTGTATATGGCATTGATTGACATTGCGCTCAAATATGAGAACGAAGCGAAGCGCAATGACACAAAACCTTTCCACGATATTCTCACCACTCTCACCAAGGAGATCGAGGATGCCTTGGGCGATAAGGCCTGAAGGCCCGTTCGTCGCCGGTGAACGATACATCCCAAGGCGCGGGGAAACTCATCACCACCCTTGGGAGAGGACGAAGAGAACAGGCCTTAGTGGGCCCGGATGTGCGAATATCAATACTAACTTTAATATTTTTAAAATATGGACCTTATAGTTGCCATTATTGTAGCGATTGTATGCCTCGTAGTAGGAGTTTTCGCTGGCTATATGATGTTTCTCCACGTTGTCAAAGGGAAATACAATGAGATGATTGACACCGCAAACAAAGAGGCCGACGTCATTAAGGAAAAGAAATTGCTCGAAGTCAAGGAGAAATTCATCAACAAAAAGGCCGAACTGGAAAAAGAGGTGCAGGCCAGAAACCAAAAACTTCAGCAAAACGAAAACAGACTCAAGCAAAAGGAAGCATCGCTCAACCAAAAACAAGAGGAACTGGGCAGAAGAAGACAGGAAATCGACCAAAGCCAGAAACGCATCGACAATGAGAAGAAACTCCTCACACTCAAGCAGGAGGAACTCGAGAAGATGCAGAACCAGGAGAGGGAGAAACTGGAAGAACTCTCAGGACTCAGTGCCGAAGAGGCAAAGAGAAGGCTTGTGGAGAGTCTGAAGGATGAGGCTAGGACCGACGCCGCAAGCTATGTGAACGAAATCATGGACGAGGCGAAACTCAACGCCAACGCACAGGCGAAGAAAATCGTCATACAAACCATCCAGAGAGTGGCCACCGAGACTGCCATCGAAAATTCCGTCAGCGTCTTCCACATCGACAACGACGAGGTGAAAGGCAGGATCATCGGCAGGGAGGGACGAAACATCAGGGCACTCGAGGCTGCAACAGGAGTGGAAATCGTCGTAGACGACACGCCCGAGGCCATCGTCATCTCTGCTTTCGACCCCATCAGAAGAGAGGTTTGCAGACTTGCACTACACCAACTCGTAGCCGACGGAAGGATACACCCGGCAAGAATCGAAGAGGTGGTGGCAAAGGTGAAGAAGCAACTCGACAACGAAGTGGTGGAAATAGGCAAGAGGACTGCCATCGACCTGGGCGTGCACGGACTGCACCCGGAACTCATCAGAATCATTGGAAAGATGAAATATCGCTCCTCATACGGGCAAAACCTCTTGCAACACGCCAGGGAGACAGCCAACCTCTGCGCCGTCATGGCTTCAGAGTTGGGACTTAACCCCAAAAAGGCAAAGAGGGCCGGACTGCTGCACGACATAGGAAAGGTGCCCGACGAGGAAAGCGACCTCCCACACGCTCTTTACGGCGCAAAAATCGCTGAAAAATACAAGGAGAAACCTGACATCTGCAACGCCATCGGTGCACACCACGACGAGTTGGAGATGAACACGCTCCTGGCGCCCATCGTGCAAATCTGCGACGCCATCTCAGGAGCTCGACCTGGAGCAAGAAGGGAAATCGTAGAAGCTTATATCAAGAGGCTCAACGACCTTGAGGCCATCGCCATGAGTTATCCCGGAGTCACAAAGACCTACGCCATACAGGCCGGCAGGGAACTGCGTGTCATAGTAGGAGCCGACAAGATGGACGACAAGGAGTCGGAAGCTCTATCCGGAGAAATCGCCAACAAGATCCAAAACGAGATGACCTACCCGGGACAAGTGAAAATCACCGTCATCAGGGAGACAAGGTCGGTGGCTTATGCCAAATAGGATTGCATAGGATATAAGAGGATATAAGAGGACTATAGAGGACTATGGAGGACTTTATAGGATTCCTTAAAAACAATGGCCGCTCCAAAGGGGGTGGCCATCTTTTTCAATCAACGACAACACCCATGGGCTTCATCTATCATCCTTTGTTCAGGGAAACGGTAATCCTTGCAGCCATCATCCTGCTGGCAGTTTATTGCTGGGACAAGTCAAGGCAAAACCAACGAACGAGAAACGCACTATACAACTGCGTATATGTGCTCTATGGCGCCGCTGTCGCCAAAGCCATACAGCTCATTGAGCACAATTGCCCGCAAGGAATATGGAGGGAGACACTGGCGCTGGTCATCATCGCAACGGCGGCATGGGGGTATGCAAAATGGCTCAAACCACAAAAAGACATCCCTTACAACAAGGTCTTCTGGTTGATGGGATGGGTGGTGCTGGCCATACTGCTCATCATACAGGCAGCACTGCTGGTCCTAATGGGTGCGAAGAGATGAAGGAAGATTGAAAATTGAAAATTGAAGATTGAAGATTGAAAATTGAAAATTGAAGATTGAAGATTGAAGATTGAAGATTGAAAATGCATTTTGGAGCAGCGAGAGCAGAGTCAAACTTACTTGAACTCTGCCGAGTCGCGACAAAAATCAGCAAAGCTAAAATTGAAGATTAAAGATTGAAAAATGAGTCCACTTGAAAAAGTGGACAGTGAGCAAATAGCGGTGCGTATCTCCCCACCGACACCCCCACTCTATCGGCAACGTGGCAGTGAAAGATGACGAGAGCCCCACCGTTATGCCTATCGTCGAATAACTAATGAACTGATTATGTGAATTGGGATTCCTCCCAATCTTCTTCCCTGAACTGCCTGTCCTGATCATCTTTTGCCAGTTGCTTGTCGATTTGTTTCTTGCAATATTGATGCAATTTGACACAAAAGAGGATGAGAACCATCATGATGACGCTGGAAACCCCAGGATGGATAGAGGCTATGAAAGCGAAGGTGTCGTATATGCCATGGACAAGTATCGGCACCAGGAGGATGGACCATTTCACACGTTCAGAGCGGTCTACAAAATGATAGACAGAATAATAATACCCCATCAACACGGCACAGGCGTAATGCAAAGGCACGGCGAGGAATGCCCTTGCAAGGGCCGTACCAACACCGTTTTCCAACACATATCCGATGTTTTCCACGGTGGCAAAGCCCAAGCCTACGCACACCGAATAGACGATGCCGTCATAGTGCTCGTCGTAATAGGGGTTGTTGCGCAAGATCAGCCATAAGGCGAGCAATTTGAAGCTTTCCTCCGGTAATGCCGCCCCCAAGAAAGCTTTCATGGTGGTGCCGATGACGTTTTCCCCGAATATGGATATGAATGGCATCAAGAACAGCTCGACTATGATGATGGGGATGCAGGACACCATACCATAGATGAACGCCCTGCGCATGACAGGCACCGGCTCAGGGATGGGGTCTTTCTTATAAATGTAGAGCATAAGGAGCACCGAAGGCAAAATGGCCAATGCTAACAATATCAACATATACAAATTGTTTTAAAAGTGAACAAGAAAAATGCTATTATAGCGACAAAGATATACAATTAAGGAGTTTCAAGCAAATTTGACTCCTTTTTTTTTACAACACGCATCAACTTTTCTGATTTGACTGCAGGCGTCGCCGTGAACAAAAGGCCGTGGGCAAGAGGTTTGGAGGCGTCGCCGTGAACAAAAGGCCATAGGCAAGAGGTTTGGTGCACACATAGGGGTCGACGCCTCCGAGCGTCGCGGGGCACATAGCAGCCAAGACGCCGTGAGCGCACCTGTAGAGACACACCTCTTGCCTGGGAGACGGGAAGAACCTCGTCTCTTCGGTACACACCGATTTTTGCCACGCACCTCTTGGCTGACCTTGAAGTGTGAAAGAAACACGTAATGCGCTAATACACAAATGAAACACGCAAAAAAACATGAGAAAAGCCAAGCGGATGTAAAAAATCAATCATTAAAATTCCTTAAATAACCGATTTTTCACTGCCGGAAATGAAGGTCGAAAGAGATAAATATAGTATCTTTGTAACCGATTTCAAAATCTACTTTTTAGCAACTTGTTTTTGTTGAGATTCTCAAAAGTTGACCAAAACGGGAAACTTTTTGGCAATCGAGAGAGGAAATGTTTTCCAAAATATCATTATTAACACAATGAGGGATTATACTATTTTGAAGCGCGACGGCAAGCGCGACCGCTTCTCGTTAGACAAAATCATGAACGCCATCATCAAGGCTTTCGAGTCTGTGGGAGAGTCGGCCAACTTAGGGTCTATCTACAAGATTATCAGCCACTTGGACATTACCGACAACATCACCGTGGAGAACATCCAGAACATGGTGGAAGAGGCTCTCATGAAAGAGGGTCACTACAAGGTTGCCAAGTCGTTCATACTCTACAGGCAGAAGCACACCGAGGACAGGGAAACGATGGAGCGGTTGAGATTTTTGGCAGACTATGTTGATGCAGCGAATGCCGCTACAGGTTCAAAATACGACGCCAACGCCAACGTGGAGCACAAAAACATTGCCACCCTCATCGGCGAACTGCCCAAGTCAAGCTTCATCAGGCTCAACAGGCGACTGCTCACCGACAGAATAAAGAAAATGTATGGAAAGGAGCTGGCAGACGAATACATCGACAAACTCACACACCATTTTATATATAAGAACGACGAGACATCACTCGCCAACTATTGCGCATCCATCACCATGTACCCCTGGCTCATCGGTGGGACGATGTCAATAGGGGGAAACTCCACAGCACCCACCAACCTCAAGTCGTTCTGCGGAGGGTTCGTCAACATGGTATTCATGGTTTCCAGCATGCTCAGCGGCGCTTGCGCCACACCGGAGTTCCTCATGTATCTCAACTACTTCGTAGGACTGGAATACGGCAAAGACTACTGGAAGAACCCGGAAAAGGTCGTAGACCTCTCCGTCAAGCAGAGGACCATCGACAAGATGATCACCGACTGCTTCGAGCAAATCGTATACTCCATCAACCAACCCACAGGGGCACGCAACTACCAAGCCGTGTTTTGGAACATCGCATACTACGACAAATACTATTTCGAAAGCCTCTTCGGAAACTTCTACTTCCCTGATGGCTCACAACCCGACTGGGATGGACTGTCATGGCTACAGAAAAGGTTCATGAAATGGTTCAACAAGGAGAGAACGAAGGCGGTGCTCACCTTCCCCGTGGAAACCATGGCGCTGCTCACACAGGATGGCGACGTCATCGACAAGGAATGGGGCGACTTCACCGCACAGATGTATGCCGAGGGACACTCATTCTTCACATACATGAGCGACAACGCCGACTCACTAAGCTCCTGCTGCCGACTACGCAACGAAATACAGGACAACGGATTCAGCTACACCCTCGGCGCGGGAGGCGTATCCACTGGCTCCAAGAGCGTGCTCACCATCAACCTCAACAGATGCATACAATATGCCGTCAACAACGGCAGGGACTATAAGGAATACCTGGGAGAAATCATCGACCTCTGCCACAAGGTGCAACTCGCATACAACGAGAACCTCAAGGAACTCAAGGACCATGGCATGCTGCCGCTCTTCGATGCGGGATACATCAACATCGGAAGGCAATACCTCACCATAGGAGTCAACGGACTCGTCGAGGCGGCTGAATTCATGGGACTGCAAATCACCGACAACCCCGACTACCTCGCTTTCGTGCAGGGTGTTCTCGGACTGGTGGAGCAATACAACAAGAAGTACAGGTCGAAGGACATTCTCTTCAACTGCGAGATGATACCGGCGGAGAACGTGGGTGTCAAGCACGCCAAGTGGGACAAGGAAGATGGCTATTTCGTGCCACGCGACTGCTACAACAGCTATTTCTACATCGTGGAGGACGACTCGCTCAACATCATCGACAAGTTCAAACTGCACGGCGCACCATACATCGAGCATCTCACCGGTGGGTCGGCACTGCACATGAACCTCGAGGAGCACCTCACACAACAGCAGTACAGGCAACTGCTGAAGGTCGCCGCAAAGGAAGGGTGCAACTACTTCACCTTCAACATCCCCAACACCATCTGCAACGACTGCGGATACATCGACAAGCGATTCCTTAAGGAGTGCCCGCACTGCCATTCAAAGAATGTGGACTACATGACAAGAATCATAGGATACCTCAAACGGGTGAGCAACTTCTCCGAGCCACGCCAGGAGGAGGCACAGAGGAGATTCTATGCGGGCAACAAGCAATACACCGTCTAACAATTATCATATTCATTCAAAACTTTCACCCTATTAGTCACCATGCTGAAGTATGTCAACACTGGAATAGTCTTCCAGGAAATACCCGACGAGGTCACACTCGCCATCAACATCTCCAACTGCCCATGCCACTGTCCGGGCTGCCATAGCAAATACCTCTGGGAGGACATAGGAACACCCCTCACGCCGATGGTCATCGAGCAGATGGTGAAGAACTACGGAGACGACATCACCTGCATCGCTTTCATGGGAGGCGACGCCGACCCTAAGTATGTCAACACCTTGGCAAAATACGTGCACAAGATGTTCCCGAAACACAAGGTGGCTTGGTATAGCGGCAGGCAAAGGGTGCCCTCCTTTGTCAAGAAGGCCGACTTCGACTACATCAAGGTGGGGCCATACATCGCACACCTGGGTTGCCTCAAGGACTGCACTACCAACCAAAGGCTCTACAAGAAAGCCTCTGGCGACGATTTCACGGATGTCACACCAGCATTCTGGAAATAAACCATTTGATTAAGCAAGAGCAGAAAGAATTCATTCATTCTGCCGAGTGTAAAATTGTAGAATGAAATCCAACCGGGATAGACCGCAATTCGCCATAGTATGTCCCAACGCCCTCACCATCATCGGGCTGAGACAACTCTTGCAAAGTGTTATGAGCACTATCGAGGTCGTGGCATACCCTTCTGTGCAAGAGTTGCGTGAAGACAACCCGGAGCGATTTGTACATTTCTTCGTGGAATTCAACATGCTGCTCACCGACAGGCAATTCTTTCTCGAAAGGAAAAACAAAACCATCGTGCTCACCACGCAGGCAGACCATCAGGCCTTGCTGGCGCAATTCCACTGCCTTAATGTCAACGTCCCAGAGAATCAACTGGTCAAGTCACTGCTCATGACACAGCAAAAGGGGCATTCACAGGGGAAAAACATGCCCCCAGTGGCGAAGAAAGAGAAGAAAAGCATCCTTTCGCCAAGGGAAGTGGAGGTGCTTGCACTTTTGGCGCAAGGGTTCATCAACAAGGAAATAGCAGACAAACTCAACATCAGTCTCACAACCGTCATCTCACATCGGAAAAACATCACTGAAAAACTAGGTATGAGAAGCGTTTCGGCGCTCACCATCTACGCCGTCATGAATGGATATGTGAGCATCGATAAGATATAGTCACAACCACGGTGCGAGGAGATGTGCGAACCACCCTACGGTCTTCTGCCAGCGCGTGCGGAATTGGTTCCATGTCTCCGGTGTCAGGTAGAAGCTCTTGGCCTTGTCGCGCTCGAACATGTCGCACAACTGCTGTGTGACTTCCGGGTCGATGATGACGGCATTCTCCTCATAGTCCCACCGCAGGCTGCGGCTGTTGAGGTTCGCGCTGCCCACCGTGCAGAACTTCCCATCCACCATGATGATTTTCGTGTGATGGAACCCAGGTTCGTAAATCCACACGTCGATGCCTTTTTTCATCATCTTGTGAACATTGTAAAACACGCAGTCGGGCGTCAAGGGGATGTCGCTCTTGGCAGACACCATCACCTGCACTTTCACACCACGTTTCGCTGCCTTGTACAGTTTGCGCTTCATTGTTCCGTTAAGGGTCAGGTAGGGGTTGACCAATTTGATGCTGTCACGGGCGTTGTCGATGGCGTTGTAGTAGAACTGCCTGATAATCTTGTTGCTCGTGCGTGGCTCGCGGTTGATGATGCCCACCGTCTTATGGAAGGCGGTGGCGGTGGTGTCGGGCTTCAGGTTCTTGAAATGCGCCGTGTCGCTGGGTGTCAGGCGGAAATACTTCGCATCATAATCCACACGGGTGGGACACACCTTGTTCCATATCTTGAAGAAGATGCGCTGGAGCGTGTTCACCTCCTCACCCTCGATGCGGCAGTGCATGTCGCGCCACTCCCCCACCACTTCGGTGCCGTTGATGTAATAATCGGCCACATTCATTCCCCCTGTATATGCCACCTTTCCGTCGATGACCACAATCTTGCGATGGTCGCGGGAGAACACATGGTTGATCCATGGGAAGCGGACGGGGTCGAACTCGTAGATTTCCACGCCGGTGGCACGGATGGTGGCCAAGTGCTCCTTTTTCAGAGGCTGGTTGTTTGAGTCGTTGCCGAAGCCGTCGAAGAGGGCTCGCACCTCCACGCCTTCCTTCACCTTCTCAGCCAACAGGTCGAAGAGCAGGTGGGCGATGGAGTCGTTGCGGAAATTGAAATATTCAAGGTGGACGCTGCTTTTCGCCTGGCGTATGGCTTCGAACATGTCGTCGAACTTCTCCTGCCCGCTCATCAGGAGCACCACGCTGTTGTCGTGAGAGAAGGTGACATGTTCATGCCCCAACTGCCTCATGAGGAGCGAGTCGCTACTTTGCGAACGAGCATTGGAGAGGCCGATGAAGAGCAGGAGGAAAAGGAAGGCGGATTTTTTCATAACGATGATGGGGTCATAGCATGCAACGGTAATGGTCGACGATGCCTAAGAGGTGACGCTCCTGATCGGTCACCAATACCGTATGAACCTTGTATTTATTCATAATACGCTGGATTTCTGTCACTTTCGTCGACGGCGTGACACATTTCGGAGAAGTGGTCATGATGTCGCTGACGGTCTTGTCGAAAAACTCCGACTGCCACCGCTCCATGGCCCGTCGGATGTCGCCGTCGGTGATCAGCCCTTCCACCTTGCCGTCGCGAAGGGAGACGCCAAGACCCAGCTTGCCCTTGCTCACATGGATGATGGCCTCGCCAAGATGCATGTCGGAGGGTATGATGGGGAGGTCGTCGCTCTTCATCACGTCGCGGGCGGTGGTGAGGAGGCGTTTCCCCAACTCCCCGCCGGGATGGAACTGTGCGAAGTCGCGGGGGCGGAAGCGGCGCACTTCCATCAAGGCCACGGCAAGGGCGTCGCCCATGGCCAGGGCGGCGGTGGTGCTGCTCGTCGGTGCGAGGTTCAGCGGGCAAGCCTCCTTCGACACCTTCACCATGATATGTGCTGATGAGTATTTGGCCAGCAAGGAGTCGGGGTTGCTTGTCATGGATATGATGGGGATGTGCATATGTAGCACGATGGGTATGAATCGCAACAACTCGTCGGTCTGTCCGGAGTTGCTCAATGCAAGCACTACATCGTCGGAGGTCATCACGCCGAGGTCGCCGTGGTAGACGTCGAGCGGGTTGATGAAGAACGACGGCGTGCCGGTGCTGGAGAAGGTGGCTGCTATCTTCGCGCCAATATTGCCACTCTTTCCCACGCCGGTGACAATCACCTTGCCTCGACAGTGGTAAATCATCTCTACCGCATGGTCGAAATTCTCATCCAACTGCCCGATGAGTTCGCTCAGCGCATGTGCCTCGTCTCTGATGCACTGTGCAGCGTAGGTGCGGGCTTGCGCCAATCGGTCGCTGGGGGTGTTGCTCATTGTCTTGTCGTTTTTGCTACTTTAATAAATGATGTTGTAGAGACGGGGACTTCCCGTCTCCAAAATTCCTTCCGCCTCGTTTAGAGGAGCATTTTCACCACCTCCTCCAGGCGGCTCAAAGGCAGCATGTTAGGTCCGTCGCTCAGTGCGTGGTCGGGGTCGGGGTGCACCTCGAAGAAATAGCCTGTGGCGCCGAAGGCCTTGGCGGCAAGGGCCATGGCGGGGACGAAGCGTCGGTCGCCGCCGGTCTTCCCGCCATCGCTGCCGGGGCGCTGCACGCTGTGTGTGCAGTCCATCACCACGCGGGGTACGATGTCGAGCATGTCGGCTATGTTGCGGAAATCCACCACTAGGTTGTTGTAACCGAAGGTGTTGCCTCGCTCGGTGAGCCACACCTCGCTGGCGCCGGCATCCATGGCTTTCTCCACAGGATAACGCATGTCGCGCCCGCTGAGGAACTGTGCCTTCTTGATGTTCACCGTTCGCCCGGTGCGGGCGGCGGCGGTGAGGAGGTCGGTCTGACGGCAGAGGAAAGCCGGTATCTGCAAGATGTCGGCTACGGCACCCGCCGGGGCTGCCTGCCACGCCTCGTGGATGTCGGTGAGGATGCGTAGTCCGTAGGAGGAGTGGATGTCGGAGAGCATCTCCAAGCCTTTATCGATGCCCGGTCCACGGAACGAGGATGCCGACGTGCGGTTGGCCTTGTCGAATGAGGACTTGAAGATGATGTCGACGCCCAGACGGGAATTGATGGACACCAACTCCTCGGCTACCGTTTGAAGCAGGTGCATGGATTCTATCACGCAAGGGCCTGCAATGATGATGGGGTGCATGTTCTTTGAATTTTCTGCAAATGTAGTTAAAAATATCGAATTATATGCTTGTTGGGAAAAAGAATTTATTTTTATGCAAACGAAAGCCATTATTTTGTATTATCTTTGCAAAAGTAACAAACAAAATGGAGGATACTCATGTCGAAAAGCGCCAACGGTATCAAATATGTTTTCGCTGTCATCCTGCTCGTGCTCGCCATGTTGCTGGCCTATGAGACATGGGGCATCGTAAAGACAGTATTCAGCCCTGACCCACCCATGACGGTTTTGGGAAACCTGGCGATGTATCAGTGGACTGCCATTGGAGCCGTGGTGTTCCTTGTGCTGAAGCGTTTCTGGTTGACCAAGAACCTGCAATGGTTCGAGGTCTTCACACACGAGTTGACACACACCGTCGTCTCACTCCTCACCTTTCGGAAAATGAGCAATTTCCAGGCAGGAGAGAAATCAGGAGCTGTCTACACCAGCGGTGGGTCGCTCTCGGGCATCCTCGTATCACTGGCACCCTACTGCCTGCCCATCTATTCCTATTTCCTCTTGATGCTCAGACCCATCATCGCCAACGAAGGATTGTGGATTTATGACATCCTGCTCGGAATAACACTGGCTTTCCACGCCTCATGCTTCGCGTCGGACACAAGAAACTACCAGACAGACATCAACCAGTTTCCTTACGTATTCTCTTACTCCTACATCGCAGCAGCACTGCTGTTCAACCTCAATGCCATCCTCGTCTCCTTCTGGACGTCCAAGAACATCTTCACCGCATGGTGGTATTGCCTGAAAGAGGTCGTGCCTGTATGATGCCATCCAAGGAGTGCTCGCAGGCAAGGTGACGTCAAGAGGTGAAGCCCGTGTCTGGTGGTAACAGGCCGAGGCACTACTGCATTGACAAAAACAAACTCGGCATTCTCAAGCTACCCTTTGACCACCTTTTGGCTCCTGAGAATTGAATGAATGCGACAATTGAATTACTAACATATAAATTTTTCTGCCATGAAACGAATCAAACTATTTTTTGGGGTCTTGATGTTGCTCATACCCGTCAGCGGGATGGCGCAATGGGTGAACACTGTTAAGTATAGTGAAGGTTTGGCCTTTGTCAAGAATGACAAAGGGAAATATGGTTTCATAGACGAAGCCGGAACATTGGTCATCCCTTGCAATTGGAATGGTGCTAATAATTTCAGCGAAGGTTTGGCTCCTGTTAAAAACAAGAAAGGGAAATGGGGGTTTATCAACAAAACTGGGGAATTGGTCATACCGTGCACATGGGAAGATGTTGATTCATTTGAAGACGGTTTGGCTATTGTAGAAAATAGCCATGAGAAAATGGGTATCATTGACAAGACAGGGAAAATCATGGCTCAGGGGGGATTGTCCGTGGATGGCCCCACCGCAGCCTAACCAAAAATCATCATGCATCGGTACATAAAGAAAGGCAGGTCCGAGACTCCACGC
>CADADN010000025.1 GCA_902786665.1 uncultured Prevotellaceae bacterium
CATTCCCTTTTCATCCTTTTTCATCTTGTTTATTGCAATCTTCAACAATCAATAATGTCTTGTTGACCAATTGCTTAGAGATTTGTGTATAAGGATTAGCCTCGCAGGGGAGGGGTTGGGGTGAATAAGTCTTTAAAAACAACAAGTTACAGACCCCACCCCTGCCCCTCCCCTTGAGGGGCGGGGATGTTGCACCCCGGGTGAGCACCCCGGGTGTAATCATCGGAATATCCGTTGGCTAAGGCGTCCGCCAAGCCTCCCGCCAAGTCCCCCGCTTAAGAAGCGGTGCGCATATCCCCTCCCCTTGAGGGGAGGGGTAGGGGTGGGGTATTTGGTTTTCCGCATTGAAGATTGTATCACGCGAATACGTTTCTACCCCCCGTGATATGTCTATGTTGTCCTCTTGGCGTTGAAGTTACAGACCCCACCCCTGCCCCTCCCCTTGAGGGGCGGGGATGTTGCACCCCGGGTGAGCACCCCGGGTGTAGTCATCGGCAATCTTCAATTTTCAATTTTCAATCTTCAATTTTAGCTTCGCTGATTTTTGTCGCGACTCGGCAGAGTTCAAGCAAGCTTGACTCTGCTCTCGCTGCTCCAAAAATTCAATCTTCAATTTTCAACAAAAATTCAATCTTCAATTTTCAATTTTCAATCTTCAATATAACCCTGTGGTATGCCGCGAGGGAGATGGTGCGGTTGTCGTGCACCTCGCAGATGACGTGTATCTCTGCTCCGTCGGCCTCGGCGGGGATGGCAAGGGAGACCTTTTCTTGTGTTCCGTCGATGGCGATGGAAGGCGGGCATTTGCCAGCATCCCGTTGTATCCACCACTTGAAAGAGATGGCGTCTCCGTCAGGGTCGTTGGTGCCGGAAGCATCGAGGGTGACGGTTGTTCCGGGTTTTGCAGTCAGCAGGGTGGGGGAGGGGTCTTGTTCCCCATTGACGATGACGATGGGGTTGCGGTTTCCCTTGCCTGTTGCCGCCCATTCGATGCGTGCGGCGAAGTCGTTGAAGATGTCGGGATAGAATCGTTCCTCGTATTGTCTGGAAATGTTTTTCTGCGGTGGTCGCCAGTTGGTCCACGCCACGGTAAGGGAGTCGGGACACATGTCACGGCAGAAGCATCCCGCCCAACCTATCTGCGTCGGGTCGTCAGGGTTGTGCAGTCCGTTGGGAAGGATGTTGAGCCAACTGGGTGTGTCGCCCTCCACTCCCCATTTGTAAGTGGGGTAGGTGCTGCCGAGTTTTCCCTTGTCTTGAATCATCGATGCGTATTGCGACCAGTTCTTGACCCCCAATTCGTTTTGTGACAGCCACGCGCTTTCGTCCCAGATGAAGAGGAGGTCGCGGGCGAATTCCCTTCGTAGCCATTGGTGTGAACTGTAGGCTCTGTTGGCGCGCATGGCCCACACCATGTCCTGGTCGGTGATGGTGAAGAGGCGTAGTTTGCTTAGGAACGTGCGCAGTTGTTCAGGCGTACGCTGCTGGCTCACCTGCCAGATGGCCTGTGCCAATGTGTTGGCGCCCCCCCATGCAGCCACCCACAGCGGTCGCGGGTCGTCTTCGTCCACCAGGCGTATGATGAGGTCGCTGCCGGCTGAACGGTTGTCCTCGCCGATGACGCCGATGCCCGACCGTGTGCTGCCCATTGCCACGCGGCTGCGCAGGTATTCGGCACTGGGCCAATAGCCTATCTCCTGACATCCCGACTCCTCTTCCACGCTTTGGAAACCTTTTTGGCCGGAGCGCTTCATCAGTTGTCGCACGTCGTGGCTGTAGGCGTCGATGACCCTCCAGAGTGAGTCAGCCCACTCCCTGGGATAGGGGTCGCAGTTCCACCCAGTGGTGGTGATCAGCGCCTCGATTTCCACTTGGTCGGCATAGGTCATCAGCCTCACCATCGACTCCATGTCGTCGGGTTCGATGTCACCCGGGGCGATGTCGGTGAGCACCACGAGCCTCGGTTTCAAGGAGGGGGCTCCATAGGCCGTTACTGTCAGGCTTGTGAGGAGAAAACAGAGGGCAATGAGGCTGGTAATCTTAGCTCCCCTGGGGATGCCAGTGGCTCTAAGAAAACTAGTGGCCCTAGTAATCCTAGTGTTCCTAAGAAAACTAGAGCCATTGTCTGCAGTGTATGCGGGAAAAATCTTTTTCAATTTTTAATCACTTTATTAACGGTCTTGAGGAGTTGTTTTGATGGGGCAGCCTCTCCGTTGTAGGGGATGAGATACCATTTCACCGTCCAGGAGAGAGATTCTCCCGGCGCCAGTTTGGTGTAGGCCCCTTGGCTCTCCAGTTCGATGTATGTCTTTCCCCTATTGACATATACTTGTATCTCCGCCTCGTCGGGAGCCGGTTGGCCGGGTTTCAGGTCTTCGAATTTCTTCACCATGAGCAGGCCTTTGTTGAGATAGGCGAGCCATCCCTTGCCATCGGCGTTGATTTTTCTGTTCTCATTGGTTTCGTCGGTGGTGTACCAAGCGGCTTTGAAGGCTGTTTTGAAGGGTATGATTCCCGTCGGCGTGATTTGCTCGGCAGGAGCATCGAAGAAGATGAGCCCCTCGTTGGGTACGCGTGTGATTTCCCAAGGAGCCACCTGTTTCTCCTTGCCGCTTTCATTGATGATGGTGTAGGTCACGTTGATGGCGTCTGACTTCGGGTCGGTGGTGAACGCCTTGCGGATGCGGAAACCCAGTTTCTGCGACACTTCGCTGGTGAGCACGAGCGAGTTGCCGTTTTGCTCAACCTTATAGGCCCCCTTGTCGTATTCCTGCACCGGGGGCCAGTTCCACTCCTTTTGCGGACTGGTCCAGAAGGTGCTTCCGTATGCCTCCCGCATGGGCATTTGCGAGATGACCTCCTGTCCCTTGTATTTGTACGACAGGATTTTTCCACCTTCAGAGGGGTCGATGGTCATCTTCACGTCGCCCGTCTGCAAGTGGCATTTCGGGAAGATGACGCGGTAGTGGCCGCTGAGGTGCATGAAGGCGAATAGTCGGAGCAGTCCGTCGTAGTAGGCATCGAAATAGCCGTCCTCGAAGGGTTCGTGCTTGGCTTCCCAAAGGGCTTTGACAAACTCCTTGCTCTTCTCGTGTGAGCACATCATCGACGCAGCCGCCGTGGTGGCCACCAGGCCGATGCTGTGGCGCAGTTTGCGGAAGCCTCCTGCCTGCAGGATTTCGTTTCCTTCGGGCAGCGACCCGTCTGTGCGGTATTGGTCGACAAAGGAGTCTATGCCTTGGCTGTAGAAGAAGTTTTGTATGCGCTCGCCATACTGCCGCTGCCATTCCTTGTCGGCGCAGCTCCATTCATAGTCGAGGGCGATGTTCATCGGCACGCGCCATGAGTCGTAGCGGAAGTTGCTGTTGCCGTTGCGGGGAGGAGTCTGTGGTTGTCCCTGTTGCCCTTGCTGCCCCTGAGCTTGTCCTGGAGGTCTTCCAGGGAACCTTGGCATCTGCAATTCGCTGCCGTCATATTGGCACATGTCAGGATTCAGGCCCGTTTTCTCATCAATGGCCTTGTGTAGGAACTCTCGGCTTTTCCTGGCACACTCATTCCAATAGTTGCTGCGTCCGTCGTCGGCCCATCGCGCCCACACCTCGTAGAATGCAGGAATGTGATAGGAAGGGTCGGTGTAGCGCTGTCCGAACCCGTCGGGTGTGAAGGTGATGAGCATCGTCTCCGGGTCGATGAGGTACATTTTCTGCGGTCCCGCCTGTTGCTGTCCTCCGAAGCCCCCAAAGCCTCCGAAGCCTCCTCTCTGCTCCGGTTCATACTCCTTTGGCATGGTGCAGTTGAGGATATGCTGGGCTTCAGCCTTGTAGTTGATGCCGGTGTCGTCGCCCCAACGGTTGGATGCGAAAATCAGTGCTGTGATGAAATATAGTTCACCGTCGGAGGCGGCACCCTGTGCGTTGCGTGTTCCGTCGGTCTTCAAGCTCCATGCGAAGTAGCCTTCCCTTGAACCGTCTTGATGCTGCATATATTTCTTGCACCATCTCCAGAGGCGGTCGAAGATGTCTTTTTTGTCCATCTGCACGGCAATCATCATGCCGTAGGACATTCCTTCGGTGCGCACGTCGTGATTCTTGATGTCGCTGATGTAGCCCAGTGTGTCTCCCACTTCGAAATACACCTTGTTGGGACCGGTGAACACATCGTTGAACACTTCCTGCAATTTCCTTTCCACGGCCATGGGGTTGTAGCCCATTTCCACGAAGAGGTTGCGATACTGTTGGGTTTCAAAGCCGCCCTTGTCCCATGGTTTCTGGGCTTGCATGCCGATGGCAGCCATGGCAAGGAACAGGAGTAAAGACCATTTTTTCATCTTGTTGAGTAATAAGTTGTTGATAATTGTGCAAAGTTAGGAAGAATTGTTGACATTTCTCCTAATTGGATGAAGAAATATGTTTTAAAAACGAATCTGGGTGGACAGATGCAAATCATTCCGCCATTTTCCATCCGTCCAAGCGCTTGGTCTTCGTGGAGAAGTTGGCACCTATTTTATACAGTTGGCGTTTGTCTTGTTCGAAGGGTTTGCCATATTGCTTTTCATCAATCTGCTTCAAGGCTTCTTCAGCACTCTTGTCAATCTTGAATTCTATGATGTAGATGTAGTCAGAGGTCTTGATGAGCATATCCATACGCCCGTCCGAGGTGTGTCTTTCCACCTCGGTGTAAAAACCGATCATTTTGAAGATGATCCAGATAACGTTTTGGAAATAGATTTCGGCATCGCCCATCACTTGGTAGTCGCCATCGGCAAAAAGTGTATCCAACCGTCGCATGAAGCTTTCCACCTGTCCTTTCTCCACGTCTTTCACGAAATTGGTGACAAACGATGGTCCCTGGGTGGGGTTGAGACAGGTGAAAAAGGGTAGAAGGAATTGTGTGAATCCTCTTTCTACCTCATCATTTGGAAACCCTAATTTGTAAGTATGAAAGCGTTCATCGTAGCTCTTGATGGTCAGGTACCCGCTCTGATAGAGCAAAGGCAGTGGATTGACATCGAGGCTGTCGATGCTGCCCAAAAGGTCGGCGGTCACCTCTTCTTGCAACAGCTCTTCAAGGTGGTAGTTTCCCTTCTTCAGGGCCTCTGCCAGTATGGTAGGTGTTCCTGTCTCAAACCAGTAGTCCTTGAAAACCTGGCTGTCGAGGGTGCGCAGCAAGCTGAAGGGATTGTAAACGCCAACGGTGTCGGCATCGAAATGATAACCATCGTAGGTGTGTTTCAGTCTCTCGTAGCAGGCGTCCTTGGTGATTTTGCAGCGCTCAGCCAACTTCCCTACTTCCTCGTCCAGATCACCTCTTATCTCTTGTTCTGTTATTCCGCAGATTTCGGCATACCGATGATCCATGGAGATGTCCGCAAGGTTGTTCAGGTCGCTGAAGACGCTAACTTTTGACAATTTCGTCACTCCTGTGAAGAAAGCCATCTGTATGTAAGCTCCCATCGACTTCTCCACGCCATAGAAGGCTTTCAACGTGGCGCGATAGTCTTCTTGCAGTTCCTTGTTGTCAAAAGCCTGCAACAATGGTTTGTCGTATTCATCAACCAGGATGACGACCTTCTTTCCCGTTTGTTCTGCTGCCCTTTGGATGATTCCAGAAAACCTAGCCGACAGCGTGTCCTCGTTTTCGTCTTTTCCATAGGCATTTTCCCATTTGGCCATATGCCTGTTCAATATGGAAGCCAGTGCTTCTGGGGTCGTGTATTTCTCGGCATTCAAGTCGAGGTGGAGTACGGGATAGGAGAGCCACTCCTTTTCGAGTAGGTCGATGGCCAATCCCTTGAATAGTGTATGTTCTCCTTTGAAATAGCATTCCATCATGGAGATGAGCAGGCTCTTTCCAAACCTACGTGGGCGACTGAGGAAATAGAATTGCCCTCCCTTGATGAGTTTGTAAAGCAAGGCTGTCTTGTCCGCATAATAATAGTCGTTCGTGCGGATGGTTTTGAAGTCTTGGATGCCAATAGGGTATCTCATGCCATGTAGATTTTCCACAAAGATAGTGAAAGCCGAAGACAATCCAAAACAAAAAAAGCCAATTTTTCGTTTTTATTGTTGAGGCGCAGCCTATCTTCTCACCGTGTGGGCAAAGATAAGGATATTTCCTGAAACGGCAAAGAAATTATGTGAAAAACGACGGAAAACGCATGGTGCCAAACATTCTATGAGTGCAGGTTGTTTACAGGCCCACGGCGGCCATTACCTTGTCGGTGGCTCCGGCCTGCCCTTTGACGAATGTTCCAGCTGCGTGGCTGACGTTGTCGAGGAGTTGTTGGTCGGATGCCAGTCGGTCCATCGTCTCTTGGAAGGTGTCGGGGCCGTCCACCTCGAATCCTCCTTTTACGGCGAGGAGTCCCTGTGCTTCTTGGAACCGCTTGTTGTTGGGTCCGAAGATGACAGGCATGTCCCATACGGCAGCCTCCAGCACGTTGTGTATGCCCACGCCGAAGCCGCCGCCCACGTATGCCACCTCGCCATACTGATAGATGCTCGAGAGCAGCCCGAAGCAGTTGATGATGAGGCAGCGTGCTTCCGCCGCTTCTTCCGGTGTCGTCTCGGTATACAGCACGGCCGGCACCTTCAGCATCCCACGTATCTGTCTCAGGTGGTCCTCTCCGATGACGTGAGGAGCGATGATGAGGCGCCAGTCGTTATGTTCGTTGAAATATTTGATGAACACGTCCTCGTCAGGCGGCCAGCTTGACCCCGCCACGAAGACGCGGTGCCCACGCGAGAAGGCCTCTGCGATGGGCAGTTGCTTTGCGGCGTCTCGGATTTGCAGCACACGGTCGAAGCGTGTGTCGCCCACCACCGTGGCATTCTTCAGTCCGAGGCTTGCGAGCAGTTGTCGGCTGGTCTCGTTCTGCACGTAGAAGTGTGTGATGCACCTCAGCACGTGAGAGTACTCGCGTCCATACCATTGGAAGAACACCTGTTCGGAACGGAAGATGCTCGACACGCTATATACCGGCACTTTGCGGTGTCGGAGGATGTGTAGGTAGTTGTACCAGAACTCGTACTTGATGAAGAAAGCCATCACGGGCCGCACCAATCTCAGGAATCGGTGGGCGTTCGCGGCGGTGTCGAGTGGCAGGTAGCAGATGATGTCGGCCCCCTCGTAGTTCTTGCGCACCTCATAGCCGGATGGCGAGAAGAAGGTGAGTAGAATCTTGTATTCGGGGTGGTCGCGTCGGAGTCGCTCCATCAGCGGACGCCCTTGTTCAAACTCCCCCAAAGAGGCAGCGTGGAACCATACATACTGCGCCCCTTCCTCCACTTTTTCGCGTAGCACGTCGAATGCGTCGCGCTCACCACGCCACATTTTACGCACCTTCTTGTCAATCAGACTATAGATGGCCACGCCGAAGAGGTAGAAGTACATCAGTATGTTATACACGAAGGGGAGTTTTGGTTTGTTGCAAATGAAGCGTCTCCAGCGTTGTCAGATTTTTGCGATGGCGCGTCTCAGCCTTCTCACCGTCTCTTCCTTTCCAAGGAAGGCGGAGATGTCAAACATACCTGGTCCCTTTCCTATCCCTACGAGTGCGAGTCGGAAAGCGTTCATCACGTCGCCCAATTTGTATCCCTTCTGCTCTATCCATGCCATCACCACCTTCTCCTGGTTTTCGATGGAGAAGTCGTCGAGGCTTTCCAGCAGGTCGGCCAGTTCGCCCATCACTGTTGGCGAGTCTTCCTTCCAGCGCTTGCGTATGGTTTTTTCGTCATATTCAGTCGGCGGAACGAAGAAGAAGGAGCATAGCGGCCACAATTCCTTGACGAAGTTCACGCGGTCCTTCATCATCGCCACTACCTCGACCACACGTTCGAAGGGTTCGTCCACGCCATGTCCTGCTACGATGGGGGCGAAGAGTCCCGCCACCTCCTCGTTGCTTTTGTTCAGCATGTATTCGTGGTTGAACCATATGCACTTTTTGTAGTCGAAGCGAGCGCCCGACTTCGAGCACTTGTTGATGTCGAACAGGCGTACGAGTTTGTCAAGTGTGAAGACCTCCTGCTCCGTTCCGGGGTTCCATCCGAGGAGTGCGAGGAAATTGATGATGGCTTCGGGGAAATATCCGTCCTCCCTGTATCCCATGGACACCTCACCCGACTTCGGGTCTTTCCACTCCAAGGGGAAGACGGGGAATCCCAGTCGGTCGCCGTCGCGTTTCGACAGCTTCCCCTTTCCCTCCGGCTTGAGCAGCAGTGGCAGGTGTGCGAACCTTGGCATGGTGTCAGCCCATCCGAGTGCTTGGTAAAGCAGCACGTGCAGCGGTGAACTGGGCAGCCATTCCTCTCCGCGGATGACGTGTGTGATTTCCATCAGGTGGTCGTCTACAATGTTGGCGAGATGGTAGGTGGGCAGTTCGTCTGCGCTTTTGTAAAGCACCTTGTCGTCCACCACGTCGCTCATGAACTTCACTTCTCCACGTATGATGTCGTCGATGAGGATTTCCTCGCCCGGTTCCACCTTGAATCTCACCACGTATTGTGTGCCGTCATCGATGAGTGCATCCACTTCCTCTTGTGGCATCGTCAGTGAGTTGCGCATCTGTCCGCGCGTCCGTGCGTCATATTGGAAATTGGGTGTCTCAGTGCGTTTGGCGTTCAACTCCTCCGGGGTGTCGAAGGCGATGTATGCCTTTCCGCTCTCCAGCAACTGGTCGACGTAGCGTCGGTATATTTTCCTACGTTCGCTTTGGCGGTAAGGCCCGTAGTTTCCACCTATGGAGACCCCTTCGTCAAACTTGATGTCCAGCCATTGGAAAGCCTCGATGATGTATTCCTCCGCTCCCGGCACCAGGCGTGTAGAGTCGGTGTCTTCGATGCGTAAAACGAGGCTTCCCCCGTTTTGTTTGGCAAAGAGATAATTATACAATGCGGTGCGTACTCCGCCGATATGCAAGGGCCCTGTGGGGCTGGGTGCGAAGCGCACCCTCACTTTTCTTTCAGACATATTCTTGTTTTTTGTGCAAAATTAATGCATTTTTTCTTAATAGTAGCATTTTCATCCTTATTTTATATGAAAGGAGGGGAGTTTTTTTCAAGGAGTTAAAGGGGAGTTAAAGGGGAGTTAAAGGGGAGTTGAAGAGGAGTTAAAGGTACATATGTTTGCTTCGTTGTTAACACTCTTGGTCAAAGACCCCACCCCAGCCCCTCCCCTTAAGGGGAGGGGATATGCTCACTTTTACTTGTTCATTTACTAAAAAATTGGCATTTTTTTCGCGAAAGGGATTGCAGTATCATATATTATTGCTATATTTGCTCCCGAAAGCCGAAGGAAAGGAAGAATTTACAGTCTCATCTTGGGCGACAGATGCATCTTGTCCAATGGGTAGCGTGTTGCCAACCAGATGACATATATGAAAGCACCAATTCAACATTTGAAATCCATAACAATCGACTAATAATCTAAAAATATGAAAAAGTTTTATTTAGCATCAGTTTTGTTGTGCTTGGCAGGTTTTGTGCAAGCCCAGCCGTCAGGACAGACACTCGTCAACTCCACGATATGCAACGCGGATAGTACGGTGACATTCTATTATCAGAACGACCACGCCAAAGAGGTGATGGTTGATGTTCAGTTTGCCGGCCGTCAGCCGATGACCCGCGATGCGGAGACAGGTTTTTGGAAGGCCACCTTGGGACCTGCGGCCCCTGATATGTACCCCTATTGTTTCATTGTTGACGGTGTGAGCGTCATGGACCCGCTCTGCGACCAGTATTTCCCCAACGAAGGTTTCAAGAACAGTCTTTTGGAGATTCCTGTGCTGAAGGGCCATCTGGCCCACGACATCATCGACGGCATACCCCATGGCTCTGTGGAATACGTCCATTACTATTCGAAGAGCTTGGGTGCCACCAACCAGGCGGTGGTCTATCTCCCGCCCAGTTATCAGATGAAACGTGACAAGAAGTATCCTGTGTTCTATCTCATCAGCGGCACCACCGACACCGAGGAAGTATATTATAAGGTGGGCCGTGTGAATTACATCCTCGACAACCTCTTGGCTCGTGGCATGGCAGAGGAGATGATCGTGGTGCTCCCTTATGGCAATCCTTTCAAGTTGCTTCCCACGCCGAACGAGGGGTCGGGCATGCCGCAGATGCAGTTTGGCCGCGATGTGTTCAGTCTTGACCTCGTCGACGACCTCATGCCATACGTGGAGTCGCATTACCGCACCATCGCCGACCGCGACCATCGTGCCATAGGAGGCTTCTCTCGTGGAGGCAACCAAGGCCTGTCGATAGGTCTGCGCAACATCGACAAGTTCTCCTACCTCTGCAGTTACAGTTCGTTCACCTCAACCGACATCCCCCAGGTTTACGACGATGCAGCCTCCCTCAACTCCAAGCTCCATCTCTTCTGGCTAGGTGTGGGCACCGACGACTTCCTCTATGGCAACGCCCGTGACTATATGGAGTTCCTCGACAAGAAAGGCATCCGCTCAGTGAAGGAATTCACCACCGACAAGTATGGCCACACCTGGATGAACGCCAAGTTCTTCCTCAGCAAGACCCTCCCCCTCCTCTTCAAGCCCCAGGCAGCCGAGAAGGCCATGGCAGAGGGTCGGCCCGCCCCTGCCGCCACAGGTCAGGAGCAACAGTTCACCGCCGGTGTGATGGCCCGTCTCTTCCCTCGTCCCATCGTCTCGCCGGAATACAAGAAGGAGAGCATCGTCTTCCGTTTCAAGGCCCCTGATGCACAGAAGGTGCAGTTGGCAGGCGAACCCTTTGCCCAGCCACTGTCGATGGAGAAGGATGCCGACGGAGTGTGGTCGGTGGAGTTGAGAGACCATGTGATGGAGACCTTCACCTATTATTTCCTTGTCGATGGCATGCAAGTAGCCGACCCGAACAACATGTATCTTGCTCCGTCGAGAGGTTTCAAGCCCAGCATCGCCAACCATCCCTCCAGTCCCTACAATTTCGCTTCGATGGGTGACATCGAGCATGGTGAGTTGAGTTATAACATCATGGCTCGCGAAGCATGGTACATTTCCCCGATGGCCCATCGGCGTGAGAACGGCTTCCCCTCGTTCATCCAACTCGTACCTGGCAAGGATGACACATGGGAGAGTTGGTTCAAGGTAGGTGGTGCCAACGCCATAGCCGACAAGCTCATCTCACAGAAGAAGACCAAGGCCTGCATCATCACGACGAGTCGTCTCGACTTCATGAAAAATTCCCAAGGTCCCAAGCCCGAGGTTCACACCCTGCGTGCCGACGATTACAAGACATGGGAAGAGCGTCGCAGCGCCCTCGAGGCGTTGCTGAAAAATCTGAAGTAACCTTTGTGAAATGGTGTGGTGAAAACATGCGAAATGCCTCGTATTTTGCACGTTTTCACCGCTTTTGACAAGGTGAAACAAAAACAAAATGTTTTGAAACAATATTGAAAGAGTGTAAAGTTAAAACATAAACAGGTGCGACAAATTATTATTGTTAATCTCATTTAAAAAATGTAATTTTGCACAAAACAAATTACAAGTTAAACGCAATTCTTTTTATGGTAACCGAAAAGACATTATGGAGCCATCGTCGTAATCGGCTGTTAATGGCTTGCTTTGTGTTGGTAGCGGGCATTTCCATGACCTCTTGCTCTGATGAGTATGACCTGGATGAGCGTTCCCCGGAAGGCTGGGGGTCGAGCATCTACAATTGGCTCGTGGAAGATGGCAACTACACCAACACCGTTCGGATGATTGAGGACTTGGGCTACAAGGAAGTACTCGCGAAGACAGGTTCGAAGACCCTCTTTGTCGCAGACGACCAAGCCTATGCTCGATTCTTCCAGAACAACAGTTGGGGAGTGAGAAGCTATGAGCAATTCTCCACCTCCCAGAAGAAATTGCTGCTCTTCGGCAGCATGATGGACAACTCCATGCAGCTCAACAGTCTGCCAAGCGTGGAGGGAACGCCACCCCGTGAGGGAGAGTGTATGAGGCGCTTCGCCTCCAACACCCCCTACGACTCCGTGGCCGTACTCTATCCCCAACAGATGCCCAACAATCCTTATTGGGCACGTTACAGGGAGTCTGGAAAACCGATGGTGTGCATGACTGACAATTCCGTCGTCCCGCTTGTGCAGTTCATCGAGAAGCAGTTGGTCAACAAGCGCATCACCAACAGCGACTACGATTTCCTCTACAACAAGACCACCCACAGGGTGTCGGGCGACGCCAGCATCAACGGCGTGCAGGTGGAGTCTCCCAACATCAAGTGCTCCAACGGCTTCATCCACAAGATGAGCGAGGTCATCATGCCCTTGCCCAACATGGCCGAACTGGTGGCGAAGAAGCCCAACGTCAGCACCTACAACAAGTTGCTGGAGCGTTTCTGCGCACCATACTGGGTGGGAGAGGCAGTCACTACACAATATAATTATTTATACGACCAGAATGTAGACTCCGTTTTCCAGAAGCGCTTCTTCTCCGAGAAGTCACAAGGCGGCAACCCTCTCGGCGCCACACCCACCAACGGTGCCGTCAACGGACTGTTGAAGTATGACCCGGAATGGAACGCCTATTACGCCGGACTCGACGACCAAGGTGGCAACATCGCCCTGCAGCGCGACATGGCCGTGATGATGGTGCCCAGCAACGAGGCCATGGAGGAATATTGGGAGTCGGGAGCCGGTCGTGTGCTGAAGGACTATTACGGTACTTGGGAGAACGTCCCCGACGAGGTGGTGGTGAAACTGCTGAACAACAACATGCTCAGCTCCTTCGTCTCCTCCGTTCCTTCCAAGTTCCAGGGCATTCTCAACGACGCCAACGACCCCATGGGCGTGGAGGTGTCGGCCATCGACTCCGTATGGCTCGGATGCAACGGTGCCATCTACCTCACCAACCATGTCTATTCACCCACCGCATACGTCAGCGTCTCCTTCCCTGCATTGGTCAACGAGAGCATGAAGATTCTTTATTGGGGCATCGAGCAGTTACAATATAATGTGTATCTCAACTCCCTCAACTCCTACTACAGTTTCTTCATCCCCACCAACAAGGCGTTGCTGGAGTATATCGACCCCGTCTCCTACGGCAAGAACCAGACGCAACTCTTCCGGTTCCATTACGACCCCACCAAGGTCAACGTGCAGGACAGGGTGTGGGCCGGCATCTATAACTACGACCCGGTGACCGGGACCGTGGGCGACTCCATCGGAAGGGCAGGATACGACATGGTGAGAAACCGCTTGAAGGACATCCTCGACACCCATATCGTCATCGGCAACGTGGAGGACGGACAAACCTACTACCGCACGAAGGGCGGCACGGAAATCAAGGTCTCCAACGTTCATGCCGGCGCCAACGGCATGACTGTGGAAGGCAGCTACCAGACCAATGAAAGCGAACCCCTCAGGGTGAGTTACATCTACGACCAGACCGATGGCGGCAACGGCAAGAGTTACATCCTTGACGACAAACCCATCATGGGCACGAGGCAGACCGTGAGGGACGTCCTCGCCAGCAAGCCGGAATTCTCCAAGTTCCTCGAACTGATGGACGGCAGCGGCCTGTTTGAGCAAATCCACAACCGTCGCAACGCTTGTGGCGGCACGAACGTCTCCGTCTTCAACACCTATCATTATACTATCTACGTTCCCACCAACGAGAGCATCACCGAGTTGCAGAGGCAGGGCAAGCTCTCCTCCTGGGAGGCCGTCGACGCCTTCGAGGAGGCCGGCAACCTCACCGCCAAGACCCGCGACTCGTTGCAGATTGTCAACTTCCTGAAGTACCACATTCAGGACAACGCCCTCTTCATCGGTGCCGGTGAGGACTCCGGCGACTTTGAGACCGCCGTCATCGACCCCGCCACCGAGCGCTTCTACAGGGTTACCGCCCGACTCACCAGTAACGGCATAGAAATCATCGACCATGCTCGCAACACGCGCCATGTGGTCACTTCCAACCCCGCCCTTTACAACTTGGTGGCTCGTGAGTTCCAGTACAACACCGCTGATGCGTCAAGCGCCAGTCAGATAGAGACCTCCTCCTCGGCGGTCATCCATCTCATCGACCAACCGCTGATGATACAGAATTGACAATTGAAATATGACAACTATGACAACAAATAGAATAAGTAGAATCATTGGAGCTGTCATCCTTTGCCTCCAATTGTCAGTTCTCAGCACTTTTGCACAGAACTCCGGCGACATCGTCAGCGGTACCGTCAACGACGCCTACGGACCAGTCATCGGCGCCAACGTCGTGGAGCTTGACGGTGCCAACCGTATCGTCGCCTCCACGGTGACCGACATCAACGGTAACTTCTCCTTGAAAATCGTGTCGCCCAAGAACAAGCTGCGTTTCACCTATGTGGGCCACAAGACCATCACCCAGCCCATCAACAAAGTGAAGTTTGACATCATGATGTCCGACGAGGAGCAGCTCGACGAGGTCGTCGTCCTCTCCAAGAGGCGTGCGGGCGGCTCCGGACTGGCCATCCCGGTCGATGAGATTTCCACCGCCCGTGAAAGCATCAGCATGACGGAGTTTGAAGGACTTTCCATCACCACCGTCGACGAGGCGCTGCAAGGACGTATCGCAGGTCTCGACATCGTGGCCAATTCCGGAAACCTTGGTGCCGGCACCTCCATGCGCTTGCGTGGTGTGTCGAGTATCAACGGCTCCAGCGAACCCCTCATCGTCGTCGATGGCAACGTATGGGAAACCAACACCAACAATTTCGACTTCTCATCCGCCAACGAGGAGAAGTTTGCAGAACTCCTCAATGTCAACCCTGAAGACATCGAGAGCATCGACGTGCTCAAGGATGCCGCCGCCACCGCTATCTGGGGTTCGCAAGGCTCCAACGGTGTGATTGAGATTAAGACGAAGCGTGGTACGCGCGGCGCCACAAGGGCCACCTACAGTTTCCGACTCACCGGCACCTACCAGCCCAACGGCTACAAGATGCTCAATGGCGACGAATACACCATGTTGCTCAAGGAAGAGTATTTCAACCCGTCGATGAGTGATGCGGCAAGCAACATCCCGGAGTTGAACTACAACCCCAGCTTCCCTGAATACGAGATGTACAACAACAACACCGACTGGTTGAAGGAAGTCAAGCAGATAGGTTGGCGCCAGAACCACTACCTCGCCCTCAGCGGCGGTGGTGAGAAGGCCCACTTCCGCATCGGTGCCGGCTACGACCATGAGACCGGCTCCATCATCAAGCAGCAGCTCGACCGCTTCACCTCGCGTGTCAACCTCGACTATTTCGTCAGCGACCGCATCAAGATAGAGACCAACATCGCCCTCACCTACACCAAGAATGAGAAGAACAACGGCGACCTCCTCTCCATCGCTTACACGCGCATGCCCAACCTCTCCATCTACGAGCAGGACAAGAACGGCAACGACCTCGACGAATACTACAGCATGCTGCCCACCGTCTCCAACGCCTTGAGAGACCAGCTGGGCAACAAGAACCCTATCGCCCTTGCCTATCAAGCCAAGAACCACGACACCAGTTACAACATCGAGCCTGAATTCAAGCTGAAATATAATTTCTTGGGACTGAGTGCTACGGAGACCCAACTCAGCTATGAGGGCAAGGTGGTGTTCAACATCTTCAACCGTTATGAGGACACCTTCATGCCGCTCTCGCTCAGCACGACTGGCTGGAACGACACCGATGGCAAGCAAAGCAACAGGACGACGGCCAACTCCTCCAAGAGTTTCGGCGTCACCACCACTCACACGCTCACCTTCACGCCGGTGTTCAAAAACAAGGACCACTATCTCACGATGCTGCTCCGCGGCCAGTTGACCAGTGGCAAGAACAGTTCGCAGAACACCGTGGAGTGGGGACTTCCCTCCGGCACCATCACCAGCCCCGCAGCACCTGGCATCATCGACGGCATCGGCACCGGCAGTGGACAGTGGAGGAGCATCTATTTCACCTATTCCGCACACTATTCCTACAAGGGACGGTATGCCGCCGACTTCTCCGTCCGTCGTGACGGCACCACCAGGTTCGGTTCCGACCAGCGCTGGGGCAACTTCCCCGCACTCTCCTTGAAGTGGCTCATCCACAAGGAGAAATTCGTCACCGAGCACCTTCCTTGGCTTTCCACCTTCTCCATTCGTCCGGGATGGGGTATCGTGGGCAAGCAACCCGGTTCGGAATACCTCTTCTTCAGCAAGTATGCCAATGGCAACGGATATATGAACGAGCGAAGCATCTATCCACAGAACATCCAACTGAAAAACCTGAAATGGGAGCAGAAAGAGACCTGGAACGTAGGTTTGGACTACGGCTTCTTCAATGAGCGCATCACCGGTAACGTTGAGTTCTACCGCCAGTATACCACCGACCTCTTGATGAGCGGTAGGGGCATTCCCACCTCGTCGGGTTTCAGCCGATTCGATTGGCAGAACGTGGGCGAGATGAAGAACGTCGGTTGGGAGTTCAACATCAACGGCAACCGCATCATCAGGGCCGGGAAGTTCAGCGTCGATTTCAACGTCACCTTCGCCAACAACAAGAACCAGATCACCGCCATGGAGGAGACCTGCCTCGCCAGCCTCAACAGCGAGTTCGACCGCAACAACGGTTCCTACCTCTCCCGCGTGGAACTCAACCGTTCCTTGGGCAGCATCTACGGCTTCCGCTACAAGGGTGTGTATCAATACTCCGACTACTCTCCTGAGGAAATCAAGGGTGTCAGCGGCCCCAACGCCCCTGTCGTCAGGGATGAGAACGGCGTGGTGCTCATCGACGAGAACGGCATGACCAAGCCGATGACCTTCTGCTACGGGTCGGTCAACTATGAGTTCCGCGGTGGCGACGCCATCTACGAGGATGTCAACCACGACGGTCAGATCAACGAACTTGACATCGTCTATCTCGGTTCGTCACTGCCCAAGTTCACCGGTGGTTTCGGTTTCAAACTCAATTTCGGCCGCTTCACCTGGAACAACCAGTTCAACTTCAGGTATGGCAATAAGATAGTGAATCGCGCGCGCATGCGTGTAGAGAATATGTATGAGAACAACAACCAGAGCCGTGCCGTCAACTGGAGATGGCGTGTCGAGGGCGATGTCACAGAAATCCCACGCGCGCTTCATCAGTCGGGTTACAACTGGTTGGGCAGCGACCGCTTCGTGGAAGACGGCTCGTTCATCAGGCTCAATTACTCGCAAATCAGCTACAGCCTCGACCCCAAGTTGCTCAAGAAATGGGGCCTGAAGCAAGTGAGCCTCTATGTCTCGGCCAACAACTTGTTCTGCCTCACCAAATATTCCGGAGCCGACCCGGAAGTGGGCTACGGTTCGTTCGGACTGGTGACCGACGAAGCAAAGACACCTCGCTCGAAATCTTTCACCGGAGGTATTACGATTCAATTCTAATATGGAAAAAATTACCATTATGACGGACAAAATCAAACATATCATGGTAGCCGCATCCCTGGTGTTCACTCTCACGGGATGCTCCGACTTCCTCGACATCCTCCCCATGAACGAGGTGGTGCTCGAAAACTTCTGGACGGAGAAAGGCGACGTGACCAGCGTGATGAACAGTTGCTATGAGACGCTCGAAAGCGGCGACTGCCTCACCAGGATGGGTGTGTGGGGAGAGTTGCGCTCCGACAACCTCAGACTCGGCTCTTCCGTTCCCAATGAGATCAACGAGATTCTCAAGGAGAACCTTCTCCCGTCGAACCCCATGTGCAACTGGGCGAGTTTCTATGTGGCCATCAACCGTTGCAACACCGTTTGCCATTACGCGCCGATGGTGCAGGAAATCGACCCCAACTACACCTTGGAGGAGATGAAGGCTAACATCGCCGAGGCCACTGCCATCAGGGCACTCTGCTACTTCTACCTCATCCGCACCTTCCGCGACGTGCCCTACACCACGCAGCCCAGCATCGACGACACGCAGGCTTACGTCCTGCCTGCCACGCCGTTCAACGCCGTGCTCGACTCCCTCATCATCGACCTCGAGAAGGTGAAGGACGACGCTGTCAGGAGATACTACCAGGACGACAGCCCCAATGCTTATCAGAACTCGAGCAAGATCACCCGTTGGGCCATCTACGCCCTCCTTGCCGACCTCTACCTGTGGAAAGGCGACTGGGACAACTGCATCAAGTATTGCGACCTGGTCATCGATTTCAAGAAGGAGCAATACAAGGAAATGATAGAGCGTGAAGGCAATGTCAACAACATCGCGCTCTTCGGCGACATTCCCATGATCCTGGAGAAGCCTGTGGGCAGCACTGTCTGCGGCAACGCGTACAATGAGATTTTCGGAGAAGGCAACTCCTTCGAGAGCATCTTTGAATTGTATTTCCGCTCCAACCAGAGTCAGCAGAACTCATGGGTGAGCAGTTATTACGGAAACAACAACACCACCATGGGCCGCCTCAGCGCACCCGACTTCCTCTGCAAGGATGCCGCTTTGGGAAACAACTTGATTTTCAAGAAAACCGACGGTAGGGTGTATGAGTCCACCGAGCTTGACAACTCCAGCTACGCCATCACGAAGTTTGCGAGAAGAAGCGTGAGTTATTCCACTCAGAACGTCACGAAGGAGGCCGACCTCAACTTGTCGAGCTCACGTCGTTCCAGCGCCGATGCCAACTGGATTTTCTACCGCCTGAGCGACATGCTGCTCATCAAGGCGGAGGCAGAGATACAGCGTGGCGAGGGCGGTTACGAGAGGGCTTTCAACCTCATCAACATCGTCAACAAGCGTGCCAACGACGTCATCAACAACGCTCGCACGGACACGTTGAAGATGGCCGACTATGTCACTTCCAAGGCATCCATGGAGGAACTGCTGCTGGAAGAGCGCCAAAGAGAGTTCATGTTTGAAGGCAAGCGCTGGTTCGACCTTGTCAGGGTGGCAAGGAGAGACGGCAACAACAACAGGCTCATCTCCCTCGCTTCGAGGAAATACATCGAGAATGTCAATGCCATCAAGATCAAGTTGGCCGACCCCAACATCATCTACTTCCCCTATGCGAAGAGCGAGCTCAAGGTGAACCCGCTGCTTGTGCAGAACCCAGCCTTCGGCAACGAGGAAGACAATGAACTGACCAAATAAGCACCGCAAACCTTTAACAGATAAGAATCATGAAGAAATTACCCATATTCCTATTAGCCGTCCTGGTCATCGGTTTTGTCGCTTCATGCGTCGACAATGACGACGACGTGCCCATGAACTACTACCAGTCGAAGAAGGTCACTGCGGCAGGCTTCCTGGAGGAGAACCAGGAGCAGTTCAGTGAGTTCATCGCCATCCTCAAGCGGACACCTTATTTCTCCATGCTGTCCACCTATGGCACCTTCACCCTCTTCGCTCCCAACAACGAGGCCATCGGAAGGTATCTCAGCCGCTCCGGATACGGCACTGTGGACAACATCCCCACCGAGACTTGCGACACCCTTGCGCGCACGCACATCATCAAGAAGGGTGCCTTCTTCACCACCGACATCGGCGAGGGAGCATTGCCCGAACTCAACATGGATGATTCCTACATCGTCCTCTCGAGCGACTCCGATGTCAACAACCACAATGCGCTCGTCTATTACATCAACAAGAACTCCAGGATGATTGATTACAACGACTCCGTCACCAATGGTGTCGTACACGTCATCAACAACGTCATCTCCTCAAGCAGCCTCCTCCTCCCCGACAAAATCGCAGAGGACCCTGAGCTCACCATCTTCTCGCAGGCACTCAGCCTGACGGGAATGTGCGACTCGCTGACGAAATATCTCGATGAGTCCTACTATTGCAGCGAGGACTCCGTGCACGAGGGCGTGATGGTGCGATGCACCTCGGGTTCCGCCCTGTACACCCGTTCGTTCTGGCCTGAGAAGCGCTATTTCAAATACACCGCCTTTGTTGAACCAGACTCCGTGTATCACAACAAGGGCATCAACAACATCGAGGACCTCAAGGCCTACGCCAAGAGCGTGTATGACCAGACCTTCCCCGAGGATGCCGGCAAATACGACGACAACCCCAAGGACCGCCGCAACCCGCTCAACCGCTTTGTCAGCTACCACCTCCTGCCCCGCATCGGACAGTACAACAGCTGGGTGATGTCAGGAGAGTTGAGGGAGCACTGCTGGTACACCTCGCTCAGCGACCCCGAGGAGTTCTATGAGACGATGTGCCCAGGCACCATCATGAGGTTCGCCGGACCATCCGCTGGCCTCTTCATCAACCGCAAGGGCTTGCAGAACAGATGCACCGTGCGCGGTGTCAAGGTCCTCTCCCCATCTGAGTCAGGCTCCACCGACCAGAACGCGCTCAACGGTGTCTATCACTATCTCGACGACATCCTCGCCTACACCACAGAGGTGAGGGACGTGGTGCTCAACTGCCGCATCCGCATCGACGCCACCGTCTTGAGTCCCGACTTCATGAACTGCAACGGTCGTGGCCGCTACGGAGAGGACATCCTCACCGGTTTCAAGAACAAGTACATCACCGACTGGAAAGTGAGCGACGAGACCTATGTGGGCGTGCATAGCGACGTGGGTTACTGGAACTCCTACCAGGCCAATGCCGTCTGTATCAGTGGTGTCTTCGACGTGGCCTTCAAACTCCTCCCCGTGCCTTCTGGCACCTATGAGGTCAGGTTGGGCTACACCGTGGGCGAGGAGCGTGGCGTCGTGCAAGTCTATCTCAACAACGAGCCTTGCGGCATTCCTGTCGACCTCAGGGTCTACGGTCCCGACCCCAACATCGGATGGATGGAAGACACCGACGACGAGGAAGAGAACAGGGCCAACGACAAGGCCATGCACAACAGAGGCTATATGAAGGGTATGGACAGCTACCGTCCATGGGATGCCGACCATCCTCTTCGTGGCAACAACTGGAACCTCAGAAGGGTGCTTGCCACACAGTACCTCGACTCCAACAAGACCTATTACCTGCGCTTCCGCCAGGTGCTCGACGACCCAGACCGCTACTGGTCGTTCGACTACATCGAGCTTTGCCCGAAGAGCATCTATGGAAGTCCGGAGGGAGAAGATACGCATTAACATCAATCACTAACAGACAAAATTCATCATGATGAACCATAAATATATCATCTGTGCCATCTTCGCCCTCTGCGGCCTCGTTGGTTGCTCGGATTGGGATGATCATTACGAGGACACCAGTGTGGTAGGCAGCTCCACCACGCTATGGGAGGAATTGAAGGCGAAACCCGAACTTGGCGACTTCTGCCAAGTGTTGGAGCAGACCAAGGTTTTCAGAATGCACAAGAAGACCCCTGTGAGTTATGCCGACCTGCTCAACAGCGGGCAGTCGTTCACCGTCGTGGCTCCCGTCAACGGTACTTTCAACAAGGACTCGTTGCTCAATCTCGTGCAGACCAACCAGGGCGACTCCGTCGTGGAGCGATTCTTCGTGCTCAACCACCTCTCGCGCACCCTCCGCTCCGTCTCACCCGTCCCCAACAACATGCTGCTGCTCAACTCCAAATACGTGGAGGTGGGAGCAGACGCCATCGAGGGCATCGGCGTCGTCTCCCCCAACAACCATGCCAAGAACGGCGTGCTCCATGTCACGGAAGGCCCGCTGCCCTACCGCTACAGCCTGTATGAGCAGTTGTGCAACAATCCCGGGCTCAATCAGATTGGCTCGGTGCTCCGCACCTACCAAGAGGATTATTTCGACGCCGACCACTCGGTCTCCAGCGGCATCGTGGAAGGTGTCCCCGTCTATGTCGACTCCGTGGTCATCGAGCGCAACAAGATACTGCAACGCCTCGGTTACATCGACTCCGAGGACTCCACCTACATGATGGTCGTCCCCTCCAACCAGGGATGGGCGAAGGCATGGGCAGAGGCCAGCAAGCATTTCGTCTATGACGAGAAAGTGCAGAAACGCGACTCCTTGCAGCAGTATTGGACAACCCGCGCACTCCTCGACGACGCCATCTTCAACGTCACCGACCAGAAGTCAGTGCAAGACTCCCTCGTCTCCGTGCAATATACACGTTCCACACCGGAATACCACGTCTTCCACAAGCCGTTCGCACAAGGAGGCATCCTGGCAGGAGCCATGCCGGTGGAATGCAGCAACGGCCAGTTGTATGTCACCCAGGAGTGGCCCTTCAATCCTACGGACACCTATTTCAAGGAAATCTGGAGCGAGGCAGAGGCCACACAGCTCATCCTGCAGGAGAAAGACTGCCAATACAACGTCAGGCACATTGCCGCCGACAGCATCTCCAAGGGAGGGTACCTGCATGTCATCCCACGTACCGCCACCTCCAACTGGGAACTCACCTACAAGGTGAACAACACCCTCAGTGGCGACTACGACATCTGCGCCATCATCCTCCCCAAGTCGGTCGACAATCCCGTCAACCCCAACTTGAAACCATGCAAGTTCAGGGCGCTCATCACCTATGTCGACTCCCTTGGCAACGAACAGACGTTCAACTGCGGCAACACGCAGTTCAAGACCAACCCCGAGGCGGTGGACACCGTGGTGATTGCAGAGAACTTCCATTTCCCCGTCTGCAACTTCGACCAGAACGACATCAAGGCCACGGTGAAACTGACCTGCTCCATCCTGGCAAGAGAGACTTCCACCTATGCCCGAGAGATGTACATCGACTGCATCTATCTGAGACCAAGAACCACTAAATCCGAAGAACAATGAGAAAGATACTTATTTTCGTATTGTTGATGGCGGCAGTATCGATGACCGCCCAGGACATGAAGAACGTGACGGGACAAGTGGTGGACGCCGCGACAGGGAAACCTTTGTCGGGTGTCATGGTCCAGGCCTATGGCGATGCGAGATACTCCACCCTTACCGACGAGCAAGGCAACTACGTGCTCAAGACACCGGAATACACCCGCTCCATCATCATCAGGGTGGACGGATACAACCTCGAGCAATGCGCAGTGAGGAACGGCGTGGCCAATGGAAAACTTTACCCGGAAAGTTTTGGCGAACTCTACAAAACCGCCACCAGCGCCACCGCCATGGCAGAGGCATCCAACTTTGCCAACACCTCTGAAGTCAGCATCGACCCACTCGTGGCACAGCAGATTGCCGCCGACGTCAGGCCGACCGCGCTCAGCGGACTGCCCGGAGTGGGAGGGCGCATGCTCATCGGAGGCATCAACTCCCTGCATGCCAACAGTCAGCCCCTCGTGGTCATCGACGGTGTCATCATGGACATGCAGTACAACCGCGACATGCTCCACGACGGCTACTACAACAACATGATGGCCAACCTCAATGTCAACGACATCGAGAAGGTGACCGTGCTGAAAAACGGCACCGCCCTCTATGGAGCGAAAGCCGCCGACGGTGTCATCCTCATCCAGACCAAGCGCAACAAGAGCATGGCCACCAAAATCGACGTGACCATCAACGGACGCTATGAACTGGTGCCGAAGCTTCCCAACATGATGGATGCCGAGGACTACAGGCTCTACACCACTGAATTGCTCGCTGGCAAGACCAAGTTGCAGGGGTCGATGAAATACTTGAACAATGACCCCAACTACTTCTACTACAAGCAGTATCACAACCAGACCGACTGGACGAAGGAAGTGTATGAGAACGCCTTCTCCCAGAATTACGGCATCAACGTGCAGGGTGGTGACAATGTGGCATCCTACAACCTCTCCGTGGGCTATTCCCTGGGAAACAGCACGCTGAAGAAGAACGACTTCTCCAGGTTCAACATGCGCCTCAATTCAGACATCGAGGTCATCAGGGGACTTGACGTCAGGTTCGACGCCTCCTACAGCGACCTCGACCGGTCGCTCACCGACGACGGCGCACCCATCGACCCGCTAGAGGGCGTCATCACCTCTCCGTCATTCCTCGGATTGGCCAAGGCTCCTTTCCTCTCACCCTATGCCTACGACATGAACGGCAATCTCAGCCACTACCTGTCCGAGGCCGACGACTACCTCGAGGGAATGTTCCAAGGCAAGGGAAGACTAGCCAACCCGACGAGCATCCTCAAGAATGGCGACGGCACCAACCGCAACTCCTTCGGCAGCCGACTCATCATGTTCGCCATCACTCCGAAAGTGAGACTCAACAGGCATCTCAAACTGGCTGAGCATTTCTCCCTCGGACTGGTCAACACCAACGAGAACTACTACCTCCCCATCATGGGCGTGCCCACCTTCACCATCAAGGGACTTGACGAGGGTGCAACGCTCCAGAACTACGTGCAGAGCGCTTCCGCAAGGCAGACATCCATCCAGAGCGACACCTATCTCGACTGGAACAACCGTTACGGAGCACACCGCATCAACTTCAGGGGCGGCGTGAGGTATCTCACCAGCGAATACAAGTCCACATGGCAAAGAGGCTACAACACCGGCAACGACAAGACGCCAAACATGAGCAACTCCTTGCAGTTCAAGAAAACCGGTGGCGCCGATGACAAGTGGAAGGAAATCGCATGGTATGGCGTGGCAGGCTACAACTACGCCGAGCGCTTCTATGTTGACGGTGGCTTCTCACTCCAGTCATCCTCACGCTTCGGCGACGATGCCGACGGCCTGAAACTGGCAGGAGTGGTGTGGGGACTCTTCCCCAGCATCGAGGCGGCATGGGTGCTCTCCAACGAGAAGTTCCTCGCCAACGTGAAAGGCATCAACTACCTCAAGATCAATGCCGGATTCGATGTCACCGGCAATGACGACATCGACTACACCGCCTCACGAAGCTATTTCGTGTCCAACCTCATGCTCAACAACGAAGTCACAGGACTCTCCATCGGAAACATTGGCAACACCGAACTGAAATGGGAAACCACGAGACGTGTGACCGCAGGACTGGAAGCCAATTTCCTCAACAACAGGATCAGCCTCCGGGCCAACATCTTCAAGAGCTGGACGGAAAACCTCCTCGCCTTGAGGCAACTCGCCTGGACCAGCGGCTTGCAGGAGACCTGGACCAACGCTGGCAAATTGGAGAACAGCGGCTTCGATGTGAGCCTCAAGGCAAAGGTGCTTGCACTCAAAGACTTCCAATGGGAGGTTGGTGCATCCGTCGGACATTATTCCAACGAAATCACCGCACTGCCTGATGGACGCTCCTTTGAGACGGAAGCCTATGGTGCCAACATCCTGACGAAGGTGGGACAACCCGTGGGTGTCTTCTATGGATGGAAGACCAACGGTGTCTATCAGAACACCACGCAAGCCACCGGCGAAGGGCTGTATATCGACACGCCGACGGGTGGACGCAGCTATTTCCAAGCCGGAGACATGCGCTTCGCCGACCTCGACGGCAACAAAGTCATCAATGATGCCGACAAATGCATCATAGGAGACCCCAACCCCGACCTCTACGGAAACATCTTCACCACGCTCTCGTGGAAGAGGTTCTCCCTCTCTGCCGTATTCAATTACTCTCTCGGCAACGACCTCTACAACTACCAGCGCTCGCTGCTCGAAGGAGGAAGCCTGTTCCTCAACCAGACCACGGCCATGAATAACCGTTGGAACACCGAGGGGCAGTTGACCACCATCCCAAGGGTCAGCTACAACGACCCGATGGGCAACTCACGCTTCAGCGACAGATGGATAGAGGATGGCAGCTATCTCAGACTCAGTTCTGTCACCCTCAGCTACCACCTCCCCATCATCAGCACATACCTGCAGGGCATCACCGTGTGGGGTAATGCCTCCAACCTCTTCACCATCACCAAATACCTGGGAAGCGACCCCGACAGGGCATTGCCCGGAAGCCAGCTCTACCAAGGCATAGACTTCGGATGTCTCGCCCCGGGACGCACCTTCTCACTCGGTGTCAATATCAACCTCTAAAAAGACAGGAAAATGAAACACATCATTCAATTCTTCACAGTCATCACCCTGTCGGCCTTCCTCTTCGGCTGCGCCGACCTTATGGAAACCGACTCTGAGCTTGTAGAGTTTGAGGAGGACAACACCCTGAATCATCCCACCGACACCGTATATAGTGTCATGGGCATCATGGGGAAGATGCAGCTCATCGCCGACCGCACCGTACTTCTTGGCGAGGTGAGAGGAGACCTGCTGACCACCACCGACGCCGCCAACGCCGACCTCAAGAGGCTCGCTGCCTTCGACGTCACCACCGACAACAGGTACAATTCCGTGAGCGACTACTATGCCGTCATCAACAATTGCAACTACTTCATCCAGCATGTCGACACCACGCTGCAACGCAGGGGAAGGACCATCTTCACCTCTGAGTATGCCGCAGTGAAGGCATTCAGGGCATGGACCTACCTCCAACTCGCTCTCGCCTATGGCGAGGTGCCACTGGTCACCGAGCCGGTGATGACGGAGCAGGATGCCAAGAACGAGATGAACAAGGCCAGGTCGGGCATCGTGGACATCTGCAACTACTTCATCGACGACCTCGCACCCTACGCATTGGTGGAAAAACCAAGATATGGTTCCATCAACGGCATCAGTTCCGAATTCTTCTTCATCCCCGTCAGGGCGCTGCTGGGCGACCTCTGCCTTTGGGCAGGACGCTACCAGGAGGCTGCCACGTGGTATCATGACTTCCTCAACGACAAGGACGAACCGAGGCCAATGAATGCGTCGGCACGCTCCAGATGGAACACCAACATCACTGAGTTCAACCTCGCCACGCCCATCAATGGATATGATGTCACCAACACCCGCGAGACAATCAGCCTCATCCCGATGGAGGACCGCATCTTCGACGGCGTGGTCAGCGACTTGCCTAATGTGTATGGTTCCACTCGCGAGAACAAATATTTCTACCAGGTCACGCCTTCCCAGGCAATGATGGACTTGTCGGCCGAGCAGACCTATTGCATGGAGTTCAAGACCGACACCGAGACCGACACCATCTATGTTCCCAAGGTGGGACTCATGAGAGATGTCATGGTGGGCGACCTCAGGCTCTGGTCCAACTTCTCCCAAAACTCCGTGGGAGGAAAGGACGAATATTCGGAAGAGTCCACCATCCGTCAGAACTTTAACAAGATCACCTCCAGGTGGGTGGCCACGTACCGTCTCAACATGATCTATCTCCACTATGCCGAGGCTCTCAACCGCTGCGGCCTGCCACAGTCGGCGATGGCCGTGCTGAAATACGGTTTGTGCCCGGAGAACGTGGTGGCATACGTCGACAGTACGGAGCAGGTGGCTGCCGGCAACCTCATCGCCTTCGACAGCAATGTCTTCACCCGTGAGAACACCATCGGCATCCACTCCATCGGGTCGGGCGACTCTCAAGCCAACGGGCTCTACGTACTGCCCATGCCAAGTGAGCCGATGGCCACGCGCCAGGACACCGTCAATTACCAAATCCCCCTCGTGGAGGACATGATTGTCAACGAACTGGCTCTTGAAGGCGCTTTCGAGGGCTACCGTTTCTACGACCTGATGAGAATCGCGATGCGTCGCAACGCACCGGAATATCTCGCTGTTCCCATCTCCAAGCGCAACGGCGTGGTGGACGAGGCACTCCGTGCCCGTCTCATGGAAAGGAGAAACTGGTATCTGCCACTACCTTGACAAGATGCTCGGAGTACTCGGAGCAATCTGAGTACTCCGAATAATCTGAATAATCGGAATCAGAATAATCTGAGTTTTTTATCAACCTTTTTCTATAATTAAATTCATTCATCTATGCGAAAGCTTTACAAAATTTTCATCGCACTGACACTATGTGTGTTTGGCGTGGTGAACGCGAATGCAGGCGAGCGCACACCGCTCACCCCCGACATTTTCTTCGCGTGGGACGGATGGGGTGCTGATGCACAGCAGACCGGTCCCGCCGATTGTGCTTACGTGTTGAACGAGTCAACAGGACAGCCCTATGGTGACCCCTCGGTCATCAATTACGCCGACCTGTCGCTCTACTCAAAACTCTATGTCACGTGCACGGAGGGAACACCCCGCTTCCTCTTCAACCGCACGAAGGATGAAGGCCAGTACAATGAGAACGAGGCAGAGTCCTACCTCCTCGAGTATCCCAAGAACGGCTGGTCAGACCGTTACTTCACAAAGGATGGCGACACCTACATCGTCGACCTCAAGCAGATGGTGAAGGACAAGGGCTTCGCCCACCTCCACGCCATCAAGGGCGCCAACTGGGCCAATGTCACCGTCACTGCCATGGAACTCGAGCGTGAGGGCAAGGCACAGCAGGTGGGATGGACCGAACTCCTTGTCAACGGCGACCTCGAGGGTGACGACGTCACCAGCTTCTTCTCCAAGGAAGCTCCTTCGACAGAAGTCCTCCCCTCAGTCATCTATGAAGGCGTAGGTGTCGACGGCAGCCGTGGCATCATGGTGCAGTCTGCCGACAACCCCACACAGGATTGGGACACCCAGTTCTGGATGTACTTCCAGGAGAACATCCCCGAAGGCACCAAGTGGCGCGTGTCCTTCGACTATCGTGCCAGCCAGGATGGTGGCTCCGACACTCAGGCCCATGCCGAGCCGGGCGATTACATCCACTATGAGATGATTGGCTCGCCCAACTTCTCCACCGAGTGGCAGCACTGGACCAACGAAGGCGTTGTCACAGCAACCCAGGCTGGTCCCAATAGCAATGGCGGCCTCTTCCACTCCATCGCCTTCAACCTCTCCAAGAACAAGGTGGCCACACAGTTCTTCTTCGACAACCTCAAGTTCGAAATCTTCAAGGTCGGTACAGTGGCTGAGTTCTCCAACGACGTCATCCTCATCGACTTCGGTTTCGAGACCAACATGAAGGAGCTCGTCCAGGCCAGTGGACAGAAACGTTTGATGTATCCGCTCAACTGCGTCACTGTCAAGGTCAATGGCGAAGTGAAGGAGCTCTACTCCGTGGAAGGCTTCGAGGACGGACGCTTCTACATCTTCCTCAACGAGGGTGTCGAGCCCAACGACTTGGTGGAGGTGACCTTCACCAACCCGGGCGACCAGAAGTACCACCTCACTTATCAGTCGGGCCCCGGTGGTGATGTGCAAAACTTCACCGGAGTTGCCGAGTACAATCCCGAAGTGGAGGAGAACGACGGCTATCCTTACGACTACCTCACACCTGTTGTCATGGTGGCCGACCCCGAGGATGGTTCCTTCAACCTCCCCAACAGCATCAAGGAGTTCAAGCTGAAGTTTGACAAGGATGTCGACTGCGGTGCTTTGGAAGCCAAACTCAACAACGAGTCACTGAGCATCTCTCCCGCCGAGGGCAATGCTTCAGAGGTCACTCTTGTCCGCAACAGTTCCAATGATCTCGCTGATGGCGAGTACACACTCCATGTCACCAAGATCTATCCCATCCTCCGACTGGATGACTCCATCTACGGCGACACCATCATCACCATCAACGTCGGCAAGGTCAACACCAACCCGAACGATGTGCCGAAGGACATCCTGCCCGACTACCTGGCATCTGCACCCAACGGCGGCATCCCCGAGGGTTACCTCGTCATCTTCGGCGAAGGTGAGGAGCGCGTGGCTCCCAACACCTACAGCTCAGGCGCTCGTACTTTCGACTTCGCTGCCGGTGGTGACTTCACCAAGGGGCTCTATTTCCGCGACAACTATGTGGAGTATGGCTGCTTCACCGACTACCCACTCCCCTTGGAGGCAGGCAAGAAGTACGATGTGTCCTTCAACGCTGCTGGCTGGAAGGACAATGGCGGTTGGATGAAGTTCCAAATCCTCACCGAGTCTGAGGAGATTGCCTTCGAGACCGTGGTCAAGACCGCTCCCAATGTCAACGGAAGCACCGGTGCTGTCAACGGCGCCGCAAGCTTCAACACCAAGTTCGTGCCCGACTTTACTGGCAACTACAAACTCAGATGGATTCCCGCCACCAACGAGAATGGCGACCAGGGTGGTTTCAACGAGGTGATCCTCGCCAACCCGAGAGTCAAGTATGTGCCCAATGTCGCTGGTATCGAGGAGACCCAACTCCTTGCCACCGCACTGGAGAATGCCAAGAGCACCCTCGCAGCCAACTCCGAAGACAGGTATAGTGGTGCTGCTTTCGACTTGCTGAATTCTCTCATCCAGAAGTACGAGGCTGAAGGCCCCAACTACACTGCTCCTTCCGCTTACAGGAACGCCGCCGCCGCCCTTGACGCTGCTGCACAGGCACTCAAGGATCACCGCGTGCTTTGCGACACCTATGACGCACTGCCCACCAAGGCTCAGCAAATCGTAGACAACAATGCAGAGAAGAAGTTCGCTGCCACTGCACTCTATGCAAGCCTCAAGGAGGCTGCCGCCAAGTATGTCACCAAGGAGACCAGCACCGTGACCGATCCTGAGACCGGTGAGACCTCCGAGGTTGTCAACTACATCATCAAGGTCATCAAGGACGACGCTGAACTCCAGGCCGCCATCGAGGAACTCCAGTACCTCGTCAACACCACCGACCTCCTCTTCACCGAGGGTGAGTCGAAGACCTCCGACACTGGTGTGAAGGTGCTCGTCGAGCGTCTCCGCCTAGGTGCCGAGGCCCTCAAGAGCCTGGGTGCCGGCGACGACCCGCTGGTTGCCGCTGCCAACAACGCCCTCACCGACGACGATGACCTGGCAGAAGCCATCCAGAACAAGCTGAAGGTTGTGCTCTATGAGCAACTCAAAGATCCCAACAACCAATTGTTCGCCGAGCAGGTCAACGAGGAAACCCTCGAGACCTTCACCCCGACTTATGACATGACCGTGTTCGTGAAGAACCCCAACATCTACAAGCAGCAGGACAACATGAACTTCACCGAGGAGAATGTTCCTGGTTGGTACACTCCGGAAGGCTACAACCGTCCAGGCCTGAGCGTGGGATGGGGTCAGCCAAGAGGCAACAACGAGATTGCTGAGGACTGCATGTTCCAGACATGGGGCGGCAGCTTCAGGGTAGAGCAGACCGTCTACAACGCTCCTGTCGGCGTCTACACGCTGAAGATTGGCTTCGGCGAGCGCATGAACGAGGACGAGAACAACTTCGTGGACAGCTACATCTATGCCAAGACCTCCGACACCCTCGAGGGTGAGGACGGACAGATTGGCGAGTGCCCGGGTATCGGACAGTCATTCCCCTATGCCAACGCTTCCATCGAGAACATCGTGGTCACCGACGGCATCATCACCTTCGGTGTGAACGGTGGTCCTTCATCACACACCTTCGTCAACGACGTGAGACTGCTCATCGCTGCTCCCGCACCGTATGTCGACTATGGACAACTGTATCAAGATGCCTTCACCGACATCGACGGCAATGTCATCAAACCGGCCACCGTGCGTGCCGTGGAGTTGTATGACCTCAACGGACGCCGCCTTGTCACTGCCGGCAAGGGTGTCATGATTGTCAGGAAGTACATGAGTGACGGCACCATCAGGGTAGAAAAGGTGGTGAGGAAGTAACAGATTCGAGAAAATGATGAAAAACTGATTTTTCATCTCAACACCCATCAAGGCGGGTCATGGACAAGGCATCCATGGCCCGCCTTTTTTGCTTGGGATTCTAGGGATTATAGGGCTTCTAGTATTCCTAGTTTTTCTAGTTTTCCTAGGGCTTCTAGTATTCCTGGGGCTTTTGAAACGAGATGAAAAACCATTGAAACGTCCTGTCTTGGGTGAGTCATGCTTTATGCCTACCTTTGCCGGCGAAAACAAAAAGCTAAAACATGAACTACAAACTACCCCGCATTCTCCTCATGCTGTTGGTCGCATGGTGGAGCGTTCAGACAACGACGGCACAGTCGCGCCGTCCCATCGATTCCAAGCACCCGCTTTGGCTCATACACGTAGACGTGTGGAACAAGGCCGACCCGCAGAAAATCATCGACCTCATCCCCGACGATGTGAAGCCATACGTCTGCATGAACCTGTCCCTCTCGTGCCAGTATGACACGGAGAAGAATGTCTATAAGATGCCGCAGAACGCAGTGCGGACCTACAAGTCGTGGGGCACCGTATGCCAGCAAAACGGCATGTGGTTCACCTGTCAGCCCGCCAGTGGAGGACATACCCACATCCAGGACGACGACCTCGAGACCTTCGAATATTTCTACAAGCGCTATCCCAACTTCCTTGGATGGAATTACGCCGAGCAGTTCTGGGGTTTTGACGAACCCAACGACCGCAGTTCGAGCACCCAGGCCTCACGCATCGCCCTCTTCGCCAAGCTCGTTCCCATGGCACACAAGTATGGCGGTTTCCTCACCATCTCCTTCTGTGGAAACATCTGGTCGCATCCCCTCAACCCCATGGGGATGATGAAGCGCAACAAAGAGCTCCTCGCCGCATGCAAGGAATATCCCGAGGCCATCCTCTGGCTGTACAAATACACCACCTCCTCCTGCTTCTACAACAACGAGAGCGTCACCTTCGGACCCTTCTTCTCGGGACTCGCCAAGAGTTACGGCGTGCGCTATGACAATTGCGGATGGAACGGCGCCCTCAGTTCGCTGCTGGGTGAAAACCATGGCAAGAAGTATCCTGTCGCCGCCGGCATAGGCACCGTGATGGAGCAGTGCGCCGTGAACGGAGGCGCCGTGTGGGACGGTCCCGAACTCATCTGGACCGAAGACTTCCAGAACCTCAACAACAGCACCGTGGAGGGCTACACCCGCCGCAACTGGGGCACCTTCCCCGGCTTCAGGAACGCCTGGATCGACATGTTCAGGAAAATCATCGACGGCACCATCTACATCCCCACACGCGAAGAAGTGGTGGAAAAGACGAAGATTGTTGTCATCAACGATGTCAACTCAGGCAACGACGAACAGAAATACGCCACCTGGGGCAGCCTCTACGACGGCCTTTACAAGCAGAGCGACCCCTTCAACAGAGGCAACGGACAATGGATGGACAACTTCTGCTATTTCAAGAAGACAGGGCGCTATGCCGCCATCCCCCTCGTCATCGGACTCTATGACGATGCCGCCAATGCCGTGCCGGTCAAGGTGAAGAAGTCCAACTACACCTCCAGATGGAACACGCAGTCGAAAAAAGTCGCCGACTTCAACGAGCAATACCCTGAGGTGAGCAAGGGAGACCTCTATGTCTCACGTATGAAAAACCAGCTGGTCACCTATACGCCGTACACCTATATGAACGCCAAGAAGACCGCCACGGGAGAGATTCCATTGCTCTACAACACCTGCGACAGCCTCAAACTCACCTTGGGAAAACTCAGCAGCGGCCTCGTCAGGGAATACGCCGACCACATCAACCTCTACCTCAACAACTACAGGAACGACACCATAGCACAGGTGTTGGACAAAATCGTGGTCACCGGTGTCACCAGCCAACCTTCCTACAAGATGACCAAGCGCCAGCAGGCTACAGCCAGCGCCACCGCCAACTTCGACGAAGCCCAGGGGGTGTTCACCCTCGAGGTCAAGCACAACGGACCAGTGGATGTCACCGTCAATTGCTCGGGAGCAGCCACCGACAGAAGCACCGACTTGCTCAGCGACGCCGAACTATCCCTCGACCTTCCCAAGCAACCGGAGGACTACAAAGGCGAAATCATCATCGAGGCGGAGGACATGGATTTCAAGAGCATCAAGAGTTGCGTCACCGACCCCTACGGATGGTATCCCAACGTCAGGGGGCATGCCGGAAACGGCTTCGCCGACATGGGCACCAACACCTCTGGCTCGCTACGCCACCGCATCAACATCAAGCACCCGGGTGAGTACAAAATCGCCATTCGCTACACTTCCACGCAGCGCACGGGCAACCTCTCCGTCAAGGTGAACGGCGCAGCACAGCCCGTGGCATGTGAGAAGACCGCCGTCAACCAATGGAGGAAGGCTGTCCTCACCGCCAACCTCGTGGAGGGAACCAATGAACTGATCATCAACAACACCAGCGGTATCAACATGTACATCGACCAGGTGGTCTACACCCCGGCCGACGTGGAGAGCGAGCAATTCGCAGTGACCGTCAGGCAAGCCGAGCATGCCTATGTGGTGGCCGACGTCGACTCCGCTGCCGAGGGACAGACAGTGAAACTTACCGTGACCCTCGACGAGGGGTATGCACTCCAAGGATGGAACGTACTTCATGGCGACGTCATCATCAACGAGGACGGGACATTCCTCATGCCCGATGACAATGTCACCATCCAACCCGTGATTGTCGACAAGAGTGCTGTCTATGCCCTTGACTTCACCAACGTGCTGGCAGGAACCATCCCCGAGGGATGGCGCGTGGTGCAGGAAGACAACGCCGTGCATGAATACCCCAACAACTACAGTTCGGGCGCAAGGACTTTCTCCGGTTTCACCGGATATCAGGGAAAGGCGCTCTACTGGCGTGTGAACAACTGTGAGTATGGCCGTCAGAATGCCTTCCCGCTCTTGCTTGAAGAGGGTGAATACAAACTCACCTTCGCCATGGCGGCATGGAAGGAGAAACCGTCATACAAGGTCCGCATCCTCAACTCTTCCAATGCCGTGGTGGCCACCACCGAAGTGTTGACAGCAACACCCAACGCCAATGGAAGCACTGCAGCCAACCTCGCTTCAGCCACATTGTATGAACTACCGTTCGAGGTCACGCAGAAAGGAAACCATGTCATCAGCTTCCTCAACAATGGGACAGGTTTTGATGAGTTCCTCCTCCTCGAATGCCGTGTCAACATGACCGGGGCCACGGGCATCCATGAGCAGGAATTCACCAGCACCTTGCCCGCCGGCATTTACAGCATGCAGGGTGTCAGGCGCGAGACCCTCCAGCGAGGAATCAACATCGTCGTCACACCAGATGGGAAAACGCGGAAGGTGCTTTATTGAAAATTGAAGATTGAAAATTGAAGATTGAAAATTGAAGATTGAAAATTGAAGATTGAAAATTGAAGATTAGGCTACGCCTGAAGTTGCTATCGCTTTGCAGAATTCAAGCATGCTTGGTCTGCTCTTGTTGAACCGCAACTTTGAAGATGGTGTGCGCTCAGGTGGATTAAAATCGGCTTGAGCGCACGCCATCTTTATTTTTCAATCATAAAAAGTCCTCATTTTTCATTTTTCTTGTTTTTTTTTCGTATTTTCGCCCCCGAAGAAACCAAACTTGCACAATAATGGGCATACTCAACTATAAAAAGCACCCCCGATGGCTTTCCATAGTCACCAGTGTCATCGTGGCCGCCATCACCACGATAGCCATCGTATGGGTGTTGCCAAAGAAGACCGAAGTCAATTATAGTTATGATCTGGGAAGGCCTTGGGCCCATGGCAAACTCATCGCAGAATTCGATTTTGAAGTCTTCAAGTCGCTTGAAGTGATAGAGAAAGAGAAGCACGAACTGCTCAAAAGCTATCAACCTTATTTTGTTATAGACACGCTTGTGGGCAAGAAGGCTTTGGCCGACTTCGAACATGCCGTGGCAAGCGACACCACCAGCATCTTGGCAAAATACAGTTCCATTATTGAGCGACGCCTCCATTTCCTTTATGAAAAAGGCATCATGGAGGATGCCGACTACGACAAAATCATCCTTGATTCAACCAGTGTCATACGCGTCATCAAAGACAAGTTCGAGTCACAAGAGGAGGTTGCCGGCATCATCCCCGTGAAGGTTGCCTACAATCACTTGTTTGATGACGAAGAACTTAAGGAGCACTTCGAGCAACTCAACGCTTCCCACCTTTCTTATTATGTGAGAGCCAACTTGAAAGACGATGTCAAGCGCAACACCACAGAGAAGGAAGAACTTCTCAAGGGCGTTGGCGAATCCGTCAGGGATGTGAAAAAGAATGAGTTGATCATAGACCAAGGGCAGATTGTCGAAGAGAAACAAGCTTGGGCAATAGAGTCGTTGAAAGAACAACTCAATAAAAAAAATGATGTCAAGAACGCACGATACCGCAACGTCGGACAGTTGATTTTCGTGGGCGTGTTCATCCTCCTTTTCACCTGTTATCTTCAGATTTACAGAAGGAAATTCTTTGCCAAGCCCCTCAACATCATCATGCTTTATGCGCTTATCGCCACCTTCCCCATTGCCATTTCGCTGATGGTGCGATATACCACCATCAACATCTACATCCTTCCACTCGCCCTGGTTCCCATCATCACGCAGGTGTTCTTTGACTCGCGAACGGCTTTCAACACACTCGCCACTTCTGTTCTCGTCTCTGCCGTCGCCGCCAACTATCAGTATGATTTCATCATTGTCGAGATGGCGGGGGGGATGGCCGCCATCTATGCCCTTAATGACATGTCGAAGCGCTCCCAACTAATCAACGCCGCCTTCATGGCAACACTATGCTCCGCACTCGTCTATTATGGCATAACACTCATCTCCAGCAAAACGTATACCCCACAGGATATGGGGATGTATGCCAGCCTCATCACCAGCGGCGTGCTGCTTTTTCTTGCATACCCTATAATGTATATCATAGAGAAGGTGTTTAATTTCACCTCAAACATCACCTTCTTCGAACTCTCCGACACCAATCAGGAGCTGCTGCGGATGCTTAGCGAGAAGGCGCCAGGCACTTTCGCCCACTCCACCACTGTGGGAAACCTCGCTGCCGAGGTGGCCAGCAGGATAGAGGGCGATGCCCTCCTCGTGAGGACGGGCGCCCTCTACCATGACATCGGGAAGATGGTGAACGCCGTCTTTTTCACGGAAAACCAAGTGGGTGTCAACCCCCATGACAAACTCTCTGAAAAGGACAGGGAGAAGGAGAGCGCCCGCATCATTGTCAGCCATGTCACCGAGGGACTCAGGCTTGCAGAGAAATACAATCTGCCTGATGTCATCACCGACTTCATCCGCACGCACCATGGAAGAGGCATGGCGAGATTCTTCTACATCCAATACAAGAACAAGCATCCGGAGGAGAACGTCGACCCCGCCCCCTTCTCCTACCCAGGCCCGAATCCGGAGACAAAAGAGCAGGCCATCCTCATGATGGCCGACGCTGTGGAAGCCGCTACCAAGTCGCTCGATGTTTACAATGACGAGACCATTAGCAAAAGAGTCAACGAACTCATCGATGCACAGGTGAAGGCCGGCTATTTCGAGGAATGCCCCATCACATTCCGTGACATTGCTGTGGCAAAGCAAGTGTTCGCCGACAAACTCAAAAGCATTTACCATACACGCATCACTTATCCAAAACTCAATGAGGAGGGAATCGCTGATAAATTGGAAGATTGATGCGAGAAATGGGAATGATGGGTGAGATGGATGCCATGGGAATAGAAAAACATACACATTTTTGGATGGTTCGCATTATTTCACTATTTTTGCACAGCATTAAATCGGTAAGATGAAACTACCTCGCATTTTTCGCTGGAAAAGTTCGATTGCCGTACGCCTGACATGGCGCGTTGTCGGCACGATGCTCTTGATATTCACCCTTGTGTCCAGCTTGGTCGTCATAATGGTCTGGGGCATAGGGATGGCATTGCTTTCGGGGCTTTTCTGGACGGCGATGAATGTGTCGAATGAGAAAATCAACAATGCTTTCTCGGTGGTGGAGACCGCGGTCTCCAACAACACCTCCGAAGCGCTGGAAAGCATCGGCAAGGAAGGCCGCAAATATTTCGCCACGGAGCATCTCCTGCAACTGAATCCCGGCATCATAGGGGCAGCCATTGCTCTCAATCCGGAATACGAACCTCTGAAAGGGCTGCAATTCGCCACATATTCATACCGCGACTCTTCCGGCATCAAGAGCAAGATGCTCAATAGCAAGGAATACGACTACTTGCACAAGGAATGGTATGTGGTACCTATCGATAGCGGAAAGGGGGTATGGTCTGAGCCCTACGTCGACAAGGGTGGGGGAGAGATGATGATGATCACTTACTCGCAGCCGTTGCACAACTCCAAGGAACAGATATTTGCCGTGCAGACCGCCGACCTCTCACTCGACAGGATAGCCCGAATGGCTCAGGAGCTTGACAGCATGAACAATAAGGACTTCTATCCGTGGAATGACCTTGAAGGCAGGTTGCATACCCGCAGTTTCATCGTCACCAAGAAAGGCACTTTTGTCGTGAATCCCGACAAGAAGACGGATATGAAAGAGACCATTTACGACTTCTTCAAGAGGACGCCTCCGCCCACAGACGATGTCATTGCCGATAGAATCCTTTCCGGGAAAAAATCCATGGCAATCGTCGAGGACGAGACAGGCAAGTTGATGATGGTCTCCTATTCGCCCCTCCAACGTCAAGGTTGGTCGATGGGCATCATCGTGCCTTTGAGCGACATCTTGCAGCCCGTCAACTTCTTTGCCAAGCTTTTGGGCATCATCATTCTCGTGGGCATCATCATCGTTGTATTGGTGTGCAGCAGGGCCATCCACCGGATAACCAAGCCGCTGTCGCGGTTTGCCGACTCCGCCGACGAAATCGCCAAGGGCAACATCCAAGCCGAACTGCCTGTCATCAAGACCAAGGACGAGATGCTCCGCTTGCACGACTCTTTCGCCACGATGCAACAGTCGCTCGCCAGGCAGATAGAGCAAATCAAGACGGTGAACGAGGAAAAGGGACGCATGGAAGGCGAACTACTTATCGCACGCAACATTCAGATGGCGATGATACCCAAGAAGTATCCTGCCTTCCCCGACCGCACCGACATCGATGTCTTTGCACAAATGATTCCGGCAAGGGAGGTGGGAGGCGACCTCTACGATTACCACATACGCGATGAGAAGCTGTTCTTCTGCATCGGCGACGTCTCGGGCAAGGGTATCCCCGCCTCGCTGGTCATGGCTGTCACCAGGGCGCTGTTCCGCTCATTGTCGGCCCATGAGAGCAATCCGGGCAAAATAGTCGGTGGCATCAACAACCAGCTGTCGGAGGATAACGAGTCCGACATGTTCGTCACCTTGTTCGTTGGTGTGCTCGACCTCCCCACTGGTCGTCTGCGCTACAGCAATGCCGGCCACAACGCACCGATGCTGGTCGGCGAGGGTGGGATAGAGATGCTGCCTTGTGACTCCAACCTGCCTGTGGGCATCATCAGAGAACAGAAGTTCACCACACAGGAGATGGTCATGACACCCCATACCACCATATTCCTTTATACCGATGGCCTGACAGAGGCCGAGAATGCCAGCCATATGCAATTCGAAGAGGAGCGTGTCTCCAAGATAGCACAAATGGCGGAACGACAACCACAAATGCTAATACGACAAATGATGAAAGAAGTGAATGATTTCGTAGGTGATGCCGAACAGAGTGACGACCTGACCATGCTTGCCATCGAATATGCAAGGCAGAACGGTCAGAATCAGGATGAACAGCTTCAACGCAGCATCTCCCTCACCAACAATGTCGAGGAGGTGCCGCTGTTGGCGGAATTCATCGATGGGGTCTGCGAGGAGGCCGGCATCGACATGGGCACGGCCATGAGCTTGAACCTCGCCATGGAAGAGGCCGTTGTCAACGTGATGAGTTATGCCTACCCCACCAACACGGTTGGAGAGATTGTCATCGCTGCCAACTACTGCAACCAGCAACTGCGATTCATCGTCATCGACAGCGGCAAGCCTTTCGACCCTACCTCCATGGATGAAATAGACACTACGCTGCCTGTGGAAGACCGCGACATCGGCGGACTGGGCATCCATTTGGTCCGCCAGATCATGGACAGCATCAACTATGAGCGTATCAACGGGAAGAACGTCCTCACACTAACCAAGAAAATCGAATCCCAATAAGATGACCGACATCATACTTTCCAGTTTCATCAGCTTGTTCGCACTATTCGGAAAAGAGGAACAGGTGGACGAGGCACCTGCCAAGCAGATGCTCTCGAGTTATCTTCGCCGGCATTTCGGCATCCGCAACATCGACCTTTACCTGAACCTTTACAGCGACATGCGCATGGCTTACGAGATGACCGACGACCTCGACAGCGAGGAGACGGTTGCCTCCATCTGCTCCGCCCTCCACGGCAAGATACGTCCCAGCGAGGAGGCCTTGTTGCTGCTGCGACTGATGGAATTCTGCAGTGACGACGGCCTGCAAGCCAATGACATGTTCAGCACCCTGGCAAGGCAGTTCCACATCACCGACGAGCAATACAACGATTTCACCGACTATGTTTACAACCGTGAGACGGCGTGGGTCAAGTTGCATCATATAGAAGGGTTCGGAGGAACCTTGAAAACTTTGCTTGAGCGGCATACCGGACTGCTCATCTTCACCTACATGGGCAGCGACACGGTGAAACTCAACGATGTTCCCGTGCTTGCCGGCACCTATCAGGTGTGGCAGCAGAGCAGCGTCTTGAAAAGCGCCGGAGGAAAGCCGGTGTACTATTCCTCCATCATCGATTCGTATGAGAACGACGGCTCGCAGGCCCGGCAAGTGGAATTCTGCGGGCGCGACATCAATTTCCGTTTCCCCAACAGCGACAACGGCATGCACAACCTGAGTTTCACACTGAGGAACGGCGAGATGCTCGCCATCATGGGTGGCTCCGGGACGGGAAAGACCACCCTGGTCTCGCTGCTGAACGGGAGTCTGAAACCTCAGGAAGGCAGCATCACCATCAACGGACACGACATCTCTGAACCGGAAGCGAAGGCATTGATTGGTTATGTGCCACAGGATGACTTGCTTATCGAGGAACTCACGGTATATCAGAACCTGTGGTTCACCGCCAAACTCTGTTTCGAGGGGTTGTCCGACCAGGACATCGACGCCCGTGTGGTGAAGACATTGAAAGACCTGGGGCTCCTTGCCGCCAAAGACCTGAAAGTGGGGTCGGCCATCAACAAGACCATCTCAGGAGGGCAACGCAAGCGCTTGAACATCGCCTTGGAGCTGATTCGCGAACCGGCGGTGCTCTTCCTCGACGAACCCACCTCGGGACTGTCGTCGGCCGACACCGAGAGGGTCATCCTGCTCCTGAAGGAACAGACCTTGAAGGGGAAACTCATCATCGTCAACATCCACCAGCCCTCGAGCGACGTTTATAAGCTCTTCGACCGGCTGTGGCTGCTCGACAAAGGCGGTTACCCGGTGTTCGACGGCAACCCCATCGATGCCATCACCTATTTCAAGGCCGCCGCCAACTATGCCGATGCGGAGACCAGCGCCTGCCCCACTTGCGGCAATGTCAACCCGGAGGTGGTGCTCAACATCATCGATGAGAAAGCACTCAGCAACACGGGTGAGCCTTCCGACGAGCGCAAGCAGACACCCCAGGAATGGCATGAGCTGTATCTGAGTCATCGCGGGGAGATGGCAGCGCCGACGGTGAGCGACGTGCCGCCTTCAGACCAGAAAAAGCCAAACGCGTTCAAGCAGTTCGCCATCTTCCTGCAACGCAACATCAAGACCAAGGCCACCAACGTGCAGTATCTCTGCATCACCCTGGCGGTGGCTCCGCTGCTGGCCGTCATCTGCGCACTGCTCACCCGCTTCGCCCCACCGGAAGGATACACGGTGATGGACAACAAGAACCTGGTGAGCTATTTCTTCATGGCTGTCATCGTGGCCACTTTCGTAGGCATGATAGGCAGTGCAGAGGAAATCATCAAAGACCGTGCGCTACTGAAAAGGGAACGGTTCCTCAACCTTTCCTATGGAAGTTACATCTGGTCGAAAATCGTTTTCATGGCAGGGGTGTCGCTCTTGCAAACCTTGCTGTTCATCCTTGTGGGCAACAACATCATGGGGCTGCATGGGCTCTTCTGGCAGTGGTGGCTCATCCTTTTCGTCACATCCTTCCTGGCCAACCTGACCGGCCTGCTGCTCTCACAATGCCTCAACTCCGTGGTGGCCATATACATCTGCATCCCCTTGCTCCTCATCCCACAGATACTGCTCTGCGGGCTGGTGGTGAGTTTCACCGACCTGACACCCAAGAGCACGACGGGAAACGTGCCGCTGGTGGGCGACCTCATCCCTTCGCGATGGGCCTACGAGGCGCTGGCCGTCACGTCGTTCACCGACAATGCCTACGAGTCCATGTTCTTCGAGAGCGACCGGGAGAAATATGAGACGCAATACTACAACATGGGATACCTGTATGAACTGCAGTCACAGTTGGAGACGATGCAAAGCGAACAGGCAAACGGCAAGGCCGTCAACCCCTCGCACATGGAGGTCATCAAGACCAACCTGCCCTTGATAACGGAATATTGCGGCATGCAACCCTACCAAGGCGACTATTCCTATGCGTCGCTGAAGGAATACATGGCAGAGGCTGAGGACATCCTTGCCAAGCGCAGCAACAAGACGGTGCTGCAGGCTGATGCACAGGTGTCTGCCTTCATTCGCGAGCACGGCAAGGAAGAGTTGATGCAGTTGAAACGCGACAACTACAACCTGAACCTGGAGGACTGTGTCGTCGGCGCCAACCAGCAAAAAATGCTCGACGTGGTGGACGGCCACATCGTGCCTCGCTCCGGACTGGTATTCCTCACCCCGCACAACCGCAACGGTCGTGCTCCTTTTTACAGCAGTGTGAAAATCGTAGGGTCCAGGCATGTCAAGACTTTGTGGTTCAACTTGGCCGTCATGTTGTTGATGTGTGTTGTCACGGCATCCCTTTTGTTGACGGATTGTCCTGGAAAATATGTCAGAAAGGAGGTCCAATAAGAAAAAAACGACAAAAAGATGAAATAAATTTGATAAAAGAGGAAGGAATATGATGTTTTTCTCAAAACTTTTATCTATTTTTGCATGGAACTTGCCGATTACCTTCGGGCGAGGCATTTTCCATTGATGTGAACATCTAAATCAAGAACTAATAAATCAATCATTTAAACCCAAAAGCAATGAAGAAATTATCATTTTTAGCTATTGCATTCGCAGCTTTCGCCTTGACTGCATGCTTCACAGGCAACAAGGACCCCAAAGCCGAGGAGAAAACCGAGCAGAAGAGTTTTGAACAAGACCAGGTCGAGCAGAAAATCAAGCAGGAGATTGACTCCATCGCAGAAAAGATGGGTCAACTGAAGCAACTCCCCTTCGTGCAGGAAGGCTCCAAGTTTGAGCTGACCAAGGAAGAGAAGCAAACGAAGCCTGACTACCTTCTTGAAGCATCTTTGGCAGAAAAGGCTCAGACACTTACTGAGAAATATCGCATCCTGAGCGCACTCACCGTAGACAAGAAGATTGCAGCCCTCTATGAGATGCCTGTCGAAGAATATGACAAGGCCATTGCCAAGCTGACTGCCGACGTCGACGACCCCTCTTTCAAGGATATCGATGTCAACAAATCATTCTTCGAGAACACCGACACTCTTTATAAATCAATGGAAAAGAACGGTCGCATCAACCAGTTCTGGCAGCTTGCCGCCGCTGGCTTGGTGGAGCAACTCTTTGTCATCAACAAAAATGCCGACAAGTTCCTCTCCGTGGTCGACGACAAGACAGCTGAAGACTTGACCTATCACATTGTATTGGTGCTTGATGCTCTGGGACGCCTCACAGAGTATGACCCCGAAGTGAAGCCCGTAGCCGAGGCTCTTGAGCCGCTGAAAGTGCTCAACGCCACCAAGGTGGATGAGTTGAAAGCCCAATTTGCAGAGGCCAAGGACAAAATTGAAGCTGCACGCAAGGCTTTGATCAAATAATTCCAATTAGTATCCCCTTAATACATGCCCTCCGCACGGAGGGCATGTCATCAATACGCAAGTACTATGACATTGGACATCAAAGAACACCAAGGAGGCTTGACCGCCACCATCGCAGGGCGGTTGGACACCCCGTCGGCCGTCAAGGCCCAACAGGAAATCACCCCCTTGCTTGAGAATGCCGACAAGGAAATCATCCTCGATTGTGAACAGCTGGAATACATCAGCAGTTCAGGCCTTCGTCTGTTTCTCTCCATCCGCAAGGAGACTGCCGCCAAAGGGGGCAAGGTGATTGTAGAGCACATCAATGACGACATCAAGAAGGTATTCACGATGACAGGTTTCATCAAACTGTTTGATGTGCGCTGACATCCGAGTCCTTGCACCATAGCAACATCATCACGACATCAACCATTTATTACTTTACAAAAACAAAACATAGTTATGGCATTTTTGACAAACGAGAAATTGACAATCGTCGGCGCAGCCGGCATGATTGGCTCCAACATGGTTCAGACCGCCCTCATGATGGGCTTGACCAACGACATCTGCCTTTACGACGTCTTCTCTCCCGAGGGAGTGGCTGAAGAGATGCGGCAGAGCGGATTTGGCAATGTCACCATCACCGCCACCACCGATGCCGCCGAGGCATTCACCAACGCCAAATACATCATCTCCAGTGGAGGCGCTCCCCGCAAGGAAGGCATGACCCGTGAGGACCTTCTCGCCGGCAACTGCAAGATTGCCGAGGAACTGGGTTGCAACATCAAGAAATACTGCCCTGACGTGAAGCATGTCGTCATCATCTTCAACCCCGCCGACCTCACCGGTCTGGTGACTTTGCTCTATTCCGGCTTGAAACCTGGTCAGGTGACCACCCTCGCCGGCCTTGACACCACTCGTCTGCTGTCGGCGCTGGCCAAGAAGTTCAATGTGATGCAGGATGAAATCACCGGATGCGCCACCTACGGAGGCCACGGCGAGCAGATGGCCGTCTTCGGCAGCCACGTGGAAATAGCAGGCCGCAAGCTCATCGACATCATCGGCACCGATGAATTCCCCGTGGAAGAATGGGAGCAGATGAAGAAGGATGTGACACAGGGTGGTGCGCAAATCATCAAGTTGCGTGGACGCTCGTCATTCCAAAGTCCCTCCTATCTCTCCGTGGAGATGATTCGCGCCGCCATGGGTGGTGAGCCATTCCGCTTCCCCGTGGGCACCTATGTGAAGACCGACAAGTATGACCATATCATGATGGCCATGAAGACCTGCCTCACACCGGAGGGAGCCAAGTTTGAAGTGCCGCAAGGCACACCGGAGGAGAACGCCAAACTCGACGCCTCCTACGAGCATCTCTGCAAGATGCGCGACGAACTCGTCACTCTCAACATCGTTCCGCCCATCGACGAGTGGAACAAAATCAACCCGAATCTGTAAGTCATCATCTATACGATGCGAGGGGAGCAAGTCTTTGCTCCCCTCGTGTCGTTTTATGTGGCAACATCACATAACGCTAGCATAATAGTCTTCTGATTATGCTAATTATTCTTAAATGTCGTTAAATCAAGGATTTGCAAGGGTATTATTCACTCTCATCCCGCCTTTTTCCCGAACTTTGGGAAAAGTAAAACGGTTTTGAGCGGAATAAAAAGAACCGACATTTGATGCATTTTACTTGTTCAAAAATGGGGTAAAATGTCATTAACCAGGTTTTAACATCCTTCACGCAGATATTTGGAAATAGCCATGTAAATTGGAGAACGGCTGATAAATTATCAAACTATTTTGAGAGTTGCACCAGGAATCCAAAAATAGTTGGGTTTAATCTTATTCTTATTCTTATGGAATAAACTTCGTATATTTGGCCTCGGTAAAGAAATTAAGACTTCAAAATATAAAGGGAAGAGTTCAAATTGATGACAGTGGAAGAAAAACACTTTAACACCTACAAGGAGGGACTCGATTTGCAGTTCCTGTACGACTATTGCATGGAGCATGGTGAAAGAAGGACGATGGAACGCGGCGAGACGTTGGAGGAGGCGGGAGAGCCGTCACGATGGATTGGCTATGTGGAACGGGGCTGCTTCAAGTATATGGTTCACAACGACGAAGAGGGCAAGGACTACTGCACGGGATTCGTCTTTGAAGGCGAATTCGTGGCAGACTACCCCTATTGTCTGGATGGTGATAAGGCAGAGATTACCATCGAGGCTGACATGCTCTGCGTGGTGCGAGTCATTGAGGGTGCGGAGCTGCAACGCATGTTTGACGAGGATATGGAACGGATGCGCATAGGAATGCAACTCATGCAGAACCTCTTCAAGATGGTCTATGCTCGCGACCTTGACTATTACCGCTACTCCGCACGAGGACGTTACCGTCAGTTGCTCGAACGCTGTCCGCAGGTAGTACAGATGCTCTCGCTAAAAGACATCGCCTCGTTCCTCAACATCACCCCCACTTATCTCAGCAAGCTTCGCAAGGAAATAACGTTTGAGCGGAAAGAAGACTGAAGATCTTGACCCCATACATAATTGCGTTTTTCTCAAACTATTTTGAGAGTTGAACCCTCGGTTTCCGAATTCCGGATTTAACCGAGGGTTTTATCGTGCTTTATGTGTAACTTTGTCCATCATACAACGCTTTTTCTTATAGGCTATACGCGTTAATTAGTTCAACTGGATAATCATGGAAACACTATAATTCATAAAGGTTAAATTCATAAAGGTTAATAAAGAATCCCGGGAATGAATCAAGGGGCGCAGTGATGCGATCCTTGATTTATATAATAATCGGGCTTCGATAATGGTTGGATGTATCACGGGGACGGGGAAATTGATACATTTTTTCAATTTCCTTTTGTAGAACGAGAAAAAAGAATTAGATTTGCAAAAAATTCGATCGTTATGGCAAGAAAGGCGAGAAGACATAGTAATACCGGCATCTACCATGTCATGCTTCGTGGGATAAACCGACAGGATTTGTTTCATGAAGAATCAGATTACCTTTTCTTTTTGGAAAGGCTTCATCTTCTTGCCCATCCCAAAAACGAGAAAAATGAACCTGCATCACCATTGTGTGACATCTACGCCTATTGCTTGATGACCAATCATGTTTATCTCATGCTCGCTCCGAGGGAGAGGGAACTTTCTGATGTTGTCAAGCCTTTGGCAATATCTTATGCCCGTTACTACAACACCAAGTATTCCAGATGCGGATATTTATTTCAAGACAGGTTCAAAAGCGAGCCTGTGGACGATTTCAATTATGTGGTTACACTTTTCAGATATATTCACCAAAATCCTGTGAAGGCTGGGATAGTTGAAACTGTTGAAGAATATCCTTGGAGCAGTTGGCATGATTATTTGTCTGACAAAGGCCGTGTCAACACCATCACCGAGACAAGCTTCATGCTCGAACAAATAGGGATGGATGATTTGTGCAGACTGGTTAGTGAATCTGTTGACGACGACTGCTCCTCTCTGGAAAAAGTCGTCCCGCCGACTGACTTGGAAGTGACGGAGATGTTGTTGGAAGAATGCCATGGGATGCCCATCGAAAGGATTTCATCTCTCCCCAAACAGGATAGGGACAAGATTCTCATTTCCGTTCTGAAAAAAGGAGCAGGAATCAGACAACTGTGCAAACTTTCAGCGGTTGGCTTCAGCGTCATAAGAAGACTCAAAAACGTATCAATTTCCCCGTCCCCCTGATACGCGTCCCCCTGATACGCCGGCGCTCCCCATCGCGTCATCCACCATCCGCTCGCGTTTCTCCCTTGCTATCCGTTCCACCGTCTTCATCACATCCCCCAAATCAACCACTTCTTCTTTCATAAAATTTGGACTGAAATCTTCTCCAAGACCCAATAATTTTCTGTCATTTTCTTGCGTGGAATGAATTAAATCCTTAACTTTGTAGGCAGAAATGGTGTCTTCGTAGATTTGCCCAGCCTCATTCTCTGATTTGGCATTAAGCAATGTCGAAGATGCCTTTTCTTTATGTAACGATACGTTGTAGAGAGAGAGTTCATCAAGAATACGGCCTTTGTTCTCCAATTCTTTGATTACAAGACGTGCTGAGTATTGTTTCTTGTCAATATTGATAGGGACATAAAATATTCCTACGGAATGGGTGTGTCCTATCTCTTCTTCTGCAACAGGTATGTTTCCTATCTTTACAGCATTCTTGATTATTTCCCCAATAACGCCATAAGCCATACAAGATGTCTTGTATCACGGGGACGGGGAATTTGATACGTTTTTCAATTTCCTTTTGTAGAATGAGAAAAAAAGAATTAGATTTGCAAAGAAATTCGATCGTTATGGCAAGGAGAAGACATAGTAATACCGGCATCTACCATGTCATGCTTCGTGGGATAAACCGACAGTATTTCATCTCTCACCAAACAGGATAGAGACAAGATTCTCATTTCCGTTTTGCAAAAAGGAGCTGGTATCAGACAACTGTCCAAACTTTCAGCGATTGGCTTCAGCATTATAAGAAGACTCAAAAACGTATCAATTTCCCCGTCCCCGTGATACACACTACCTTACCGGGTGAGCTTTGCTTGCACCATCCCCAAAACCGAACACTCAAAATTATCCTCTCTTTTGTCAGTTGGTGGTAAAATGGCGGAACAGTATGTAAAAAGAAAAGGCGGAGACCCTGATTTTATCGGGATTTCCGCCTTTCATAGCATAATCGGGGTATGATGATGCTATTTGTTCTTAAATCTATCAGGGAAGTCAGCGAAAGGTGCTCCTCCTCTTCACGGAGAAGCAGCAAACCGCCATGCGAAGACAGGATCATGGCATCAGTCGTGGCCCCCAAGTTGAAATTATTCGGCCTGTAAGGTTGGTCGTCACACCAAGAATTCCCCTGAAGTCGTAGGGGCGGGTCTTGTGCCCGCCTGCCGCCAAGAGGTCGGTGCTAGGTGGTAGAGACGGGATACATCCCGTCTCAGTGCGCACCACCTCATTTGGCGTGGCATTCCGCTGGTGAGACGGGATGTATCCCGTCTCTACAATAGCCTGCGGAGAAGTGAAATTTCTCTGAATTTTCTTGGTTGCTAAAAGAAAAATAACTAATTTTGCGCATATGAGGTTTATTATGGATTTTTCACTAGTAAAGTAACACTATTCCTTTTAATTAGCAAAGGATTAGCGTTACAAAACCTCACGTTTTTTGTTTTAGTATGAATTATTTATGTTAACGTATAGGAAAACATTGTAACCAGATGAAAAGACATTACACAAGACCTATGATAGAGGCAGTACCTTTGAATATGGACAGACCTCTGCTCGCTGAAAGCAACGAAAAAGGCATCAAAGCTACCATTTCTGGCTATCTGTCGTCTGATGTAGAGGATGAAGATGATGACAGCGACGGTTTTTCACAAGATTTATTTGAGAACTGATACCTTAAAGGCGAGAAATTATGAAGCATATTGGTTTTCTTTTACTCTTATTATCAAGCATGGTATTGGCTGCCTGTTCTTCCGACGATGATGAATCGGTGGAAAGCAGTAACGGCAGAAAACTGCGCCAACTGACTATTGCCGAAGTGCCAGTCACCAAAGACGCACCCACATCCAAGAAGGTTAAGATGACTGACAACTCATCGTCGCTGGATGCCTTATGGACTAAGGATGATATGGTCACCTACTTCAATGTAAGTTCATTCAGCCAAGTGACTATGGATTACGGGAAACTGACAGCAGCATCCTCTACCAGCACTTCGATGTTTCAAGGTTCGGTGAACTGTAAAACCGGTGACAGAGTGGCATTGCTTTACCCCGCCAAGAATCCAATTCTTTCGGGAAAAGACCGAGGCAAATTCTCCATCAGCCTCGACGGACAGAAGGGCACGCTGGAAGACATTGCAGAACATTTCCACTATGTCTATGGTGTGGCAGAGGTGACTTCCGTGACTGACCAAACGGCCACTGCCACAATAGACAACATGCAGTCGCTATTGGCAGTGTGCAAATTCTCGTTTACTGATGGCTCGGAAGCCATACCTGTAAAGACATTGACCGTCAACTTTTATGATAATGAATACGCTTTCCTCCCGATAGGCTATTCCTTGACGGCCATGTTCACACCAACGGCAGATGTCAGTTCACTCGTTCTCGCATATGCAGGACCAGAGACTTGGGATGAAACGGAACTTTCCGTTACACTCGACAATGAGACTTCCGAAGGAGTCTTTGTTGCACTCTTCCCCTATAGCCCCACAGGCTATATGCACTTTACCGTGACAAACAGTTCCGGAACCTACAAAGGCATGGCTAAGGCCTCTCTGAAAGCCGGCAGATACTATCCCGCCTCTCTGAAACTAACCAGGCAATAACAAAAAACTGAAACAATATGATTAAGGCAAAACATATCTCACGACTGCTCATGATGGCGCTCTTGCTCATCGGAGCGGCAACCGACGTTTTGGCCCAGGAATACATCACTGAAGTGATGACCCTTGGCGCCGAGCAAGGCAAGGGTGCTAATCTAAGGCGCGAGTACGAAAATAAAGGTTGGACCGTCGTCAACAACGACCTGAACAGAAATGCTGGTGGATGGGATGTCTATATCGCCTACAAGACCAGCAGCACGGCCAACCCTGAAACCGGCTATATCACCGATATCTGTGCATCCAACAAGTGGGTTGACTCCTTCACCTTTGAAGGACGAACCTACTATAGGGCTCAAAGCAACAGCGGATTCAACGGAGACCTCAACAAAGGAGCCGGTGGGGCAGACATCATTATCTATTACACGCGCGAGCGAGGAAAACTCGGTTCTTACGGAGCCGACAAACGCGTCATAACAAAGTTGTCAGTATTAAACCAAAGCGAGGACAACGACTCTTGGACTGCCGCCATCTCCTGGCGCAACTCGAGTTATAGTGGCATCTGTGACTTGAACAGAGGAGCCGGCGGCGATTACATCTACATACATCAGCACTTCACCACCCAGAAAGTGAAGTGGAGTGAAAAGCCCACCTTCGCCTCGGACCTCGTCTACAACGGGCAGACACAAAACCTCATCGCCAAGGATACGTGGAAGAACAACTACGGCACGTTGAAATACCGTGTTGACGGTGGGTCGTGGTCATGCGCCGTGCCCGGAGCCATCGATGTGGGCAACTACAAGGTGGAGGCACAACTTGAAGGCACCTCGGCCAGCGGCATCGTCTTCGCCAACAACAGCGATGTCGTCACGAAGACTGTCACCATCAACCCGCCCATCGTCAAGGCCGCCAACCTGCACGGCGTGTTCAATCAGGGCGACAAACGGGTGTACCTCTCGTGGGATATTCCTTCCGTTCCTGGCAACTACACCAATTTCAAGTGGGTGGTCTATCGTGACGGCACGAAGATAGCCGAACTCGCTCCCAGCGTACACACCTATGCCGATGATGGCTACGCCAACGAAACATCGACAACCTACGACGTGTACTATGTCTCGAACTTCTGGGACATGACGACGCAGCGCGACGACACGAAGACCTCGGTGACTGTCAACACCACACGCGACGTGCCCGTGCGCAACTTGAAGGTGGAACAGCAGCCCGACCGCATCGTGTTTACATGGGCCTCCGATGCCTATCCCAAGGGCTTCGGCCACAAGTTCCGCATCTATGTGGATGACGAGGATGACCCCATTTACACACTCACACCCGACGATATGCAGGACTTGCTGCAATGGGAGCACCGCACCACCGACCAGCACAGCAACCGGCAGAACAAGGTTGACCCGGAGACGGGCGTGCCTTATACCGAGGAGCCGCTGAACGCCTGCTCCCCCAAACCCTACCGCATAGAGGGTGTCATTGGCGACGTTGTGCTCAACACCATTACCATCAACCCGAAGGCCATCGGCGAGGCTACAAAGTTCTACTCGCTCGATGCCTCTAAGGGGGTCTATGAGGGGGCAGTGAAATTGTCGTGGCATGTCGACCAGCAAGGCTCCCTCTATGCCAAGACCTACATCGTGGAGCGACGCCGTGCCGAACAACAGAATGAGGATTGGGAGGTGCTGACCCGCCTGTCGAGCAACGAAGACTATCTGTTCTATACCGACGAGACGGCGCTGCCCGGCGTTTACTACGACTACCGCATCATCGTGGAGGATAAGTGCGAAGACGGCTCTATCATCAACAGCGATGTGACCAACATAGGCTTCGCCAAGAGTACCGGCACCGTGACGGGCCGCATAGCCTACGGCTCTACAGGTACGGCGGTGCAGGGTGTCGATGTGGTGATGACCATGACCAGTTCTGAGGGTGACCAGTTAGAGCAGTTCCACTCCATGTACTTTACCGACGTGAACGGTGCCGTGACGTGGCAATACCCTGTTGGAGGCAACCAGCAATCCTCGAGCAAGAACTACGCTGATGAAAAGTTCGCCACCTGCGACTTCTCCGTGCAGATGTGGCTCTACCCGGAGTTGTTCAACGAAAGCACGGTTGTGGACTTCGGCAACGGCATCGGTTTGGGCATGACAGCCAGTGGCGGTCTGACCTTCAACGGCCAGCCCTTCGACGGCATCGTGCTCCAGCAGAATGTCTATCATCACGTAGCACTGACCCGCAACGGCAAGACACTGACCTGCTATGTGCTGACAAAGGATGCCAACAGCAGCGAGCCCAATGTGCAAAAAGCCACTCTGACGATGGCTGACGGCTCATTAACCCTGACCAATGCTGAAGAGTTCCACCTGGGACGTTTCAAGGGGTTGGCAGATGAGTTCCGCCTGTGGACAAGGTGCCTCAGCGAGGACGACATCCTGGAGAACTACGACCACCTGCTGGTGGGCGACGAGAAGCAGTTGGAGACCTACTGGACCTTTGACGAGGGCCTGCGCACACAGTTCTTCGACTACTCGCGCGACGGCACCAACTACCGCAAGCACCACGGTGTCGTGGGCAGCAACGCCCAACCCTCCACCCTCACGCCCACAGCGCTGAAGCTGAAGGCCAAGACCGATGCCGACGGCAACTACGTCATTCAGGGCATACCGTTCACCGGCGAGGGAACGACCTACTCGGTGATGCCCCTCTATGGCATCCACGAGTTCAACCCCGCCAAGACGCTACTTTTCGTGGGTAAGAACGCCCTTGTCCACACCGCCGACTTCGAGGACGTTTCATCGTTCCCCATGAGCGGGTACATCTACTACGCCGACACCAACGTACCCGTAGAGGGTGTGCAGATGTATATCGACGGCATACTGCAGAACAAGGATGGACAGGTGGTGCAGAGCGACGTTAATGGCAAATACAACATCTCCGTTCCCATTGGTGACCACTTCGTAGAAGCCAAGTTAGGAGGACATACGATGGTGGAGGGCGGACGCTGGCCCACAGCAGGGACATTCCACTTCGACCGCTCCGTGCAACATGACTTTGCCGACTCTACACTGGTGAACTTCGTGGGTCGTGTGGGCGGCGGCCTGAGCAACGACACACTGGCCATAGGTTTCAACTTGTCCAGAAACAACATAGGCATAGCCACCGTACAACTGGCACTGAACAACGAGTCGTTCTCGTTCAACTGCCTTGACGACCACATCACCACGGCCACCACCAACCGCAGCTGGGAGAGCGACACCACGAGCATCAGCAGTCGCTCGTGGACTGGCACAGACTATGATGCCAAGTACATCTACATACGTACCGACTCGCTCAACGGTGAGTTCTCGGCCCTGCTGCCACCGCTGAAGTATAAGGTGAAGAGTCTGCGCATAGACAAGAATCCCAACATCGATTTCGGCTCGCTGCCAGAGATTGACTTGACTGTCGTATCGCAGGAACAAACCGACGAAACCACTGAAATCTTTGATGACGGCACAGAACAGAAGCAATCCTACACCTACAACACCAAGATGGTGAAGACCTACTTTGCCGAGCCGAAATTAGAACTCATCCAAATGTCCGTCAACGGCGAAGGCGATGCGCCGAAGGGCGTGTTCGGGCGCAAGGCGTTCGAGGACTTCAGCGACGATTTCGGCACTACCCCCATTGACAACATCTGGACCTTTAATGAAAAAGGCAAACTCGAATACACTTACGGTTACCCCATCTACGACGGCGGCGACAAGGTGAAAATGAGGGTATGGGGCTATGAGGTTTACGTGAACCGCGACCCTGAGCCTGATTTACCCGCAGTGGCAGATACCCTCGCCCTCAACGGACAGGTGGTGACCGTCAGCAACGAGATGAGCAGCGAGCAGATGGTGGTGGCACGTGTCGACAACGAGGCGCTGGGCCTGCAGCCGGGCGACATCTACGACTTGAAGCAAGACCAACTGATACTTGACGCCCGCGGCATGAACGAGTTCACCTTCAAGACCGGACTGCCCAACATCGCGGCTCCCTATACCCGCCAACTGAGCATGGAGATGGAGCGCAACAACCGCACCTATACATACGATGGGGTGAACGCCATCGTGCTCGGCTCATTGACCACGGGTACCAACTTTGTTACCCTCGGTCCTGAATTAGTGACCATGGTGCTGCGCGACCCGCCTGGTGCGACATCGAAGACCACCTGGAAGACGGGACATACCGAGACCAAATTCCGCAGCACCTCACAAGGCTTCTATGGCAACGAGAAATTTACCTGCGACAACTCATGGGGTATCCACTTCGAGACCGCGGCGGGAGTGGGCGTTGAAGTCCTTACCTTGAAATCGACCACCCTGACCAACACCACCGAAGGCTTCACTTATAGAGTGCAGCGCAACAACCAAACCGACGAGACGTGGTCGACAACCGTCACCGAGGCCGTCTCCTCCGGTACCAAGACCCCATACGTGGGCAGCAAAGGCGATGTCTTTATCGGTGCGTCCACCAACCTCATTATCGGCGACGCGCGCAAACTTGGCTTCTTCCGCGAAGGCGAAGGCTATCCGCTTCGTCTCGACCTGCGCGACTCCAAGTCGATGGGCGACAGCATCCGTACCACGTTCATGTACTCCACCTACGAGTTGGAAGAGGTGATGATTCCCAAGTGGAAGGAGACCCGTCAAAGCCTGATGACCTTTCTCCCAACCAAGGAAGAAGCCCTCAACTACGTGAACACCAGCGACCACTGCGTCTACGTGACATGGTTGAAGCCCGACGACGAGGCCTTAGGCACAGATACCACGACCTATCGTCAACTGCCGCCCGTGAACTGGGATGGAACATTCATCCAAGACAGTGTCCTATGGTGTACCAACCAGATAAAAAATTGGGAGAAAGTGATGAGTGACAATGAAGAGGACAAAGTCATCGCCATGAACGACCCCAAGTACTTCATCAGGAACATCTCGTTCGACGGCGGCAACAACTACACCTACACCAACCGCACCGACACCACCTTCCAGAAGAAGCACAACTACTCTCACAACCTTGGCGGTATCGTCAAGTTCGGCGGCTCCCACCAAAATGACGCTGGAGGAATGCGATTAAGTATCAATGCCATGTGGGACACTGAAAACGGATGGTCGATGGCCACCTCCGAGAGTGACCCTGAAGAAAACTACAAGGACTGGGCAGAACTCGAATATGCCTTCAGCGATGGGAACAAGGGAACCGACTTCTCTGTCAATATCTACAAGTCACCCAGCGGATGGGGCGACATCTTCAGCATCCTTGGCGGGCAAAGTTACAACCCCTACGAGGGCGAGGAGAAAACGAAATACTTTGAGGAGGGAATGCACATTCTCTCCAACGGCACCGAGCAGATGGAGCGCCCCAACATCCGCATCAGTCTCGACGGCAACGGCGACAACAGTGCCAAGCACGTCACGCTGAGCGATGTGCCGGCGGGACAACCCGGACAGCTCACGCTGCACCTCACCAACCTTAGCTCGACCACTCAGGGCTTCGACTTCAGCTATAACATCATGGTGCAGGAAAAGGCTAACCAGATGGGCCTGGAAGTCCTCATGGACGGCGTGCCTGCCAACGGGCGCTCTATATTCATTCCAGCAGGAGAAACGGTGAAGAAGGTCATTACAGTGCGGCAGACCGACCAGAGCGTGCTCGACTATACTGACTTGGAAATATGGCTCATGTCTCAATTCCAGCCTATCAAGATTAACGATAAAGTGACGTTCAACGTACACTTCAAACCTTCGTCATCGCCCATCAACCTCGCCATCACTGACCCGGTGCTCAACATCGAGACGCTGGACCGCAACAAGGGCGACCTGGAGCTGAAAGTCACTGGTTTCGACCGTCAGTTCAAGGGTATGAAGAAACTGGGCGTGGAATACCGTTACGAGGGTTCCACCACCTGGACGAGGCCCGACACGCTGAATTTCTTCGTCAACCGCGCCGACTCCACCAAGCTTCACGACCAGGTGCTGCCCGCCACGGGCGACCTGCTCCTGCGCTTCAACATGAAAGATGACAACCTCTACCCACAAGGCAACTACACCTTCCGTGCCTACACCACCACGATGTATGGCACCGAGGACATCAGCGTGTACAGCAGCGAGATAACCGTGGTGAAGGACAACGTGCGGCCACGCAACCTCACCACTCCTGCGCCCACCGACGGCATCCTGCGCTATGGCGATGACATCATTGTGGAGTTCAACGAGGACATCGTGCCCGGCTATGTCTCTGATAAGAACATCATCGTCACCGCCAAGCTGAACAACCAGCCTATCCAACACGATGTGGCACTGCAGCTCATCCCCTTCGGTGTAACAGCTCATACGAAAAATCCCGTATTCCTCAACGGCGACTTCTCCATCGAATTCTGGGTGAAGTGGACTCAGGGAGGCCATATCCTCCGATGGGGAGAGGGGCTCGCCAATACGACAATGAGTATTGACAGCAGCGGGCACTTTGTCATTTTGGTTGGCGGAAATTCTTACATCAGCACAGCTGTTCTGCCAAAGGATACTTGGACGTATATCGCTGCCAGCTACAAGGCCAGCGACATGACCTTCTCGGCACTCGGGCAGTATGATACCGAGTCGGTACTGCTCTTCGACCACCAGCCTGTCACGTTCTCGTCATTGGAATCCTTCCTCCATTCCGGCGACCACGCCTTCTACCTTGGCGGTGGTGTTACGGCGGCCGTCCACGACCTGGCCTTGTACGACATCTACCGCGATGTCTACGAGGCAGGGGCGACAAAGTATATCTCGAAAGACCAATACACCTATGGACTTGCCAACTATTGGCCCATGAACGAAGGACACGGTTCGGTGGCTGCCGACTCACGCCACACTCATGACTTCGAAGTGACCGACCGTTGGGAACTCTCCAACGTAAACTACAGCTTTGATACATCTTCGTCAGGTGGACTGACAGCCGACATCTCCCGCATCAACACGTCGGTCGGCGATAGCTACGCCATAGAGCTTTGGGCAAATACAAGCTCTCTGACTGCCACCCTCTTCGAGACGGGCAGCAACGAATCCAACAAAATCTGCCTACGCTATGATGATGACATGAACCTTGTGCTTGACTATGGCAAGAAATCGCAGGTGGTTGCAAGCCACAACGATTTCCCACTACACAACGCATGGCACCACATGGCCTTGAATGTCGTACGCGGACAAGCTGCCAGTTTCTATTACAACGGACAGCGCACGGCGGTCATTGCTGAGGTGGATATGCCCCCGCTGGAAGGTTCACAGATGAAGCTTGGAATAAACAATAACGGTAGCATTGACGAACTGCGCATCTGGCATGCATCATTGACGGAAGACCGTCTGCTCGCTAATATGTACAACTGCATCGACACGACCGACATCTATTCGCGCGGACTCGTGGCCTACTATCCCTTCGAAAAGAGGGAAACGGTCAACGGTGTTCTGACATACGTCGGAACGCTCGAAGACATGGCACCGGCCAATACCATTCCGGGACATGCCGTTACCGCCGACCCGTCGTTGTTGAAGCCCTACGGTCCCCCGCTGAAGAATGCACCCGAAGAGAGCCGTCTCATCGCACGTCATGTGGCTTCGGACCGCAAGATTGTCGTCCGGTTGGATGAAGAAACCGGCATCACCGCCCGCGATATAGAGGGCACCGTGCTCAACATCACCGTCGACAAGATTCACGACATGCATGGCAACGAGTCGCTGCCCATCCGCTGGCAAGCCTATTGCTACTTGAACACCCTGAAGTGGACGAAGGACTCGGTGAACGTCATCAAGCGCTATGGCGATGACTATACTTTCGACGTGAACATCGAGAACCGTGGCGGACACACCGAGTACTACACATTATATAATATGCCGCAATGGCTCACCCTCATCAACAGCTACAATACCGATGACATTGCGCCGCAGAAGACAAAGACACTGCGATTCCAGGTGAACCCCTTGGTGGCCGTGGGCAACTACGACATCACCATTGGCCTGCAAGGCAACAACGGGATTCTGGAACCTCTGCGCATTGTAATGAAGGTCAGGGGAGAGGCCCCCAACTGGAGCGTTGATCCGAATGCCTACGAGAACAATATGAGCATTGTGGGTCAGATTTACATTAACGGCATACTGATGAGTAACAGCGAAAGCATCTTGGCCGCCTTTATCGACGACGAGTGCCGGGGTGTCGCCTCACCCAAGCTGATGCGTGGTGCGGCCTACGTACCCATGAGCATCTACGGCACCGCCATGCAGCAAATCAACGGTGTGCCTGCCGACCTTGACAGGGGCCGTACCGTGACCTTCCGCCTGTGGGATGCCACGACGGGCATCGCCTATCCCAATGTCAGTATCACAATGCCCGATGGCACGGTAACCGACACGATCACCTTCGACCCTGCGAAAAACTACGGCACTTTCGACGCACCACTCATCTTCACCAAGACCGACCTCGTGGAGCAGCATCTTGCTCTCAGAAAAGGCTGGAACTGGATTTCATTGGGCGTGGAGCCTTCCAATCCAAAGGTTGCTACTGTCTTCAAGGATGTGACATCGTGGGAGGCACGCCTGAAAGACCATGACACGGGCACGTCCTACAGCAACGGCACCTATTGGGCAGGAACCCTGAAGCAGGTGAAAGTCAACACCATGTACAAGTTATTGCTCACAAGGCTCGAACAAAGCAAAGACTTGCCACCCTACATTGTCATCCAAGGCCGGCAGATAAAACTCGACGAGACTCCCGACACGCTGAAAAAGGGCTGGAACTGGCTGCCATTCACACCCGCGACCACGATGTCTATCGGAGAAGCACTCGCCGGTGCCAATCCGAAGGTTGGCGACCAGGTGAAGTCTCAGACAGCCTTCGCCTATTACAGCCGCTACGGATGGGAGGGTGACCTCGATGCCTTGGAGAGCGGAAAGGGCTACCTCTACATGAGCACCGACACCCTGACAAAGACGTTTGTCTATCCTTCCGGAAGTCTCAGCAGTCAGGCTGCTCATTCCCCGAAAGCGAATAGCAGAAGGGCAAACCAGACATCTGTGTTCACCCCCGTTCCTCCCACCGATTATCCCGACAACATGACGATGGTCGTTCTGTTCACCAACGGTGACATGCCTGTCGCCGATGCCGAAGTTGCCGCCTTCGTCGATGGAGAGTGCCGCGGTGCAGCCGTTGCCACTATGGATGATGAGCATGAGCAGCCGCTCTACTACCTGCTCATTGCCGGCGAGGGCAGCGGACAGCCCATGCAACTGCAAGTCTATATCGACGGCAGCATAATAACCTTGTCGGCCGACCTCGTCTATAGCAGTGACGGCAACATCGGTACGCCGTGGGAACCCTTCGTCATCGACATCAGCGACGCACTTGGCATCAGCAGTGTGGAAGACATTGATGGCAGCCCATCGGCATGGTACTCCCTGCAAGGCATTTACCTGGGTACCACTAAACCCACAACACCGGGTATCTACATCTGCCGCACGGCCAAAGACAGCCGGCAGGGTAAGAACGGAAGGAAAATCGTAATCAAGGAAAGGAAATAATATGTAGCGTATCAGAGAGGGGACGGAGATATTGATACACGCACGACAAATCCTGTCTGCATGGCTCCAATCCATCATTTGGGGCTAAAGTATTTCTCTTGCAATCCACGCACAAGCCTCTGCGTCGGCAAGGGCGTGGTGATGATGCGCCAAACGGTAGCCACAGGCGGCAGCCACCGTATGTAGTTGGTGATTCTCCAGATAGGGGAGTACTTGACGGGAGGCGCGGAGCGTGTCGTAAAACTCGTAGTCGGGATAATCCATCTGATAGACCCGGAACACCGCTTTCAAACAACTCTCGTCGAAGGGTTTGTTGTGGGCGACAAGCGGAAGGCCTTCAATGAGAGGCTCGATTTTCGCCCATACCTTCGGAAACACAGGAGCCTCCTCGGTGTCCTCGCGTGTCAACCCATGCACCCGCGAGCACCAGTAGTTATAGTAGTTGGGCTCCGGCTGGATGAGAGAATAGAAAGAATCAACAATCTCGTAATCACGCACGACGACAAGACCAACCGAGCAAACCGAACTGCGTGCATTGTTGGCCGTCTCAAAGTCTATGGCAGCAAAGTCTCTCATTGTTCATCCATTAATGAAAGCCTTGTTCTTCTTGATCATCCTAAGCGCTATCACGCCCGCCAAAATATTGGCTACGAAGGAGGCAGCTATCAGCAACAAGGTGACGAGCAGGCCTTCGAGGGCCGGGACACCTCCCAGCAACATACCGGCATAGAGCATCGGCACGACCATCGCCAAGGGCTGGGCTAGATTCCTTACCTGATGAAACATGTCCTCACGCAGCACCTCCGGCTTTTGCTGGTTGCGCTGGTGCCTCATCATGGTCTGCATGAGCGAAGCCGTCATACAGGCCATCAGCACCGAATAGATGGACAGGAAGACACTGATGGGCAGCATCAGCATCGTACTGCCTCCCACCACGATGCTGCCAACGAGCATCGCCGCGCTGACGGGCCGCAACATCTTCCGCCACATGGCCTGTAGCGGAAACAGGCACCAACAAATCGACAGAAACAATACCAGCAGAAACCAGAGCAGATAGGCCCACCTGGCATATGTCTGATAGACCACCCACACCACGGCCACGACGACGGCCATCTGTGCCACCGTCGCTCCGAATATCACCAACATGCGCCGTAGCATCTGCTTGTCGAAGAAGGCCAATGTCATCATCGCCACTAACACGATGCACGCCACTATGGCCGCGCCCAATAAGGAAATCTTTGATACAAACATACAAAAATTGTGTTCTTGAAGACAATGCTACAAATTTAGATAAAAATTGGGAATTACAAGCCTGTCAGATAAGGATTTTTTCGAAGGTGCGGTTGAAATTTGATGAACAACCTATGCCAAAAGACCGTGTCCACACCCCGGTATGCTCACTCGGAGTGCAACATCCCCGCCCCTGTAGGGTCAGGTCTTGTGCCTGACCGCAAGGGGTCAGGGGTGGGGTCTGTAACTTCAACGCCAAAAGACCGTGTCCACACCTAGATCGCAGAAAACGTCATATTGGAAAAACGCAAGAATAGCTCTTTTTATCTTGGAATTACGAAAAAAAGGAATAATATAATTAGCATATCCTTTTTTTTCACTACATTTGCAAATGTATAGGAAAAAACGCACCCGAATATGCGAATCATCAGAAATCAATCCTTTGGAGGCGAGCGCCCTCTTTTCGAGTCCCACGGACTCCGGTTGGAACATGTCAACATCACCGAGGGAGAGTCGGGCATCAAGGAATGCAGCGACATTGAGTGTGACCACTGCCATTTCGAAGGCAAATACCCCTTGTGGCGTGTCGACCGCAGTGTCATCACCCATTGTTATTTCGCCCCCGGTTCCCGCTCCGCCATCTGGTACTCCAACGACATGCGGATGTCCGACTGTGTCATCGACGGACCCAAGTTCTTCCGTGAGATGCGCAATCTCGAGCTTCGCGACGTGGTCATCAACGATGCCGACGAGACATTCTGGAATATCGACGGGTTGGTGCTTCACAACGTGAAACTCCACGACGGCACCTATCCCTTCATGGGCAGTCGACGCATACGTGTCGACAACCTTGAAAGCGACAGCAAATACGTGTTCCAATACGTGAAGGATGTGGAGATACACAACGCACACATCGTCACGAAAGATGCCTTCTGGGAAGTGGAGGACATCACCATCTACGACTCTTTCCTCGATGGGGAATACCTGGGGTGGCATTCCAAGAACCTGCGGTTGGTGAACTGTCATATCGGAGGCGAGCAACCCTTGTGCTACGCCCAAGACCTGGTCTTGGAAAACTGCACCTTCGACCCGGCCTGCGACCGCGCCTTTGAATATTCCACCGTCCGCGCCGACATCCGTGGGCACATCGAGAGTGTGAAGAACCCTGCCAGCGGCATCATTGTCGCCGACAGCATCGGCGAGGTCATCCTCGACGAGAACATCAAAGGACCCGCCGACTGCAAAATCATCATCAGAAGCACTTGAGTCGGCAGTCACATTTAAAATCTCCCTAAAGAGAACATATGTCCCTTTAACTCCTCCCCCTCTGCCCGAGAGGGGATGGCCGCAGGCCGGGGGCGAGGGAGAACTCCCCTTTAACTCCAAACGAAGTGAACAAATGTCCCTTTAACTCCCTTTTAACTCCCCTTTAACTCCTCTTTAACTCCTAAAAAACAGAGTTAATGTAAAACTTGAAACTCCTGATTCATGCGACACGATTTCGACATACCCGTCAACCGCCGGGGAAGCGGTTGTGTGAAATGGGACTGCGAGGAAGCCCGCGACGCCATCCCCATGTGGGTGGCCGACATGGATTTCCGTGTGGCACAGCCCATCATCGATGCCCTCCACCAGCGTGTGGAGCACGGCGTGTTTGGCTACACGCAAGTGCCGGATGCCTATTACGAGGCCGTCATCTCATGGTTCCAACGCCGACACGGTTGGCGCATCTGCCGTGAGTGGATGCTCTACACCTCGGGCGTCGTACCGGCACTCTCCGCCACCATCAAGGCCCTCACCGCCCCTGGCGACAAGGTAATCTTGCAGACACCTGTCTACAACTGTTTCTTCTCCTCCATCCGCAACAACGACTGCCAATTGGTGGAGAATCAGCTCGTTTATGAAGATGACACCTATCACATCGACTTCGACGACTTGGAGCAAAAGGCCGCCGACCCCAAGGTCAAACTCCTCGTCTTCTGCAACCCCCACAACCCCGCCGGGCGCCTATGGACGGCAGAGGAGATGGAGCGCATGAACGACATCTGCCAGCGTAATGGCGTGAAGGTGGTGGCAGACGAGATACACTGCGAACTGGTGATGCCCGGCTATCGCTACATTCCTTTTGCCTCCGTGTCCCAAGCCTGCCTCGACAATTCCATCACCCTCAACTCTCCCTCGAAGTCGTTCAACACGGCGGGACTGCAGATTGCCAACATCATCAGCAACGATGCTGAGACACGCCAACGCATCGACAGAGCCATCAACATCAACGAGGTGTGTGACGTCAACCCCTTCGGCGTGGCTGCCACCATCGCCGCATACAACCAATGCGAATACTGGATAGACCAACTCTGCTCCTACCTGTATGAAAACTACCTCGTACTCAAGGACCACATCGCACGTCACCTGCCCCAGGCACGGGTGACACGTCTGGAAGGCACCTACCTCGTCTGGCTCGACATCAGCGCCCTTGGCATCACCTCCGACGAAGCCACGCGCCATCTTCTGGAGAAAGGCAAGGTGCTGGTCAACAGCGGCACGATGTATGGTGAAAAGGCCGGAGAAGGGTTCATACGCATCAATATCGCATGTCCGCGGCAACAATTGGTACAAGCAATTGGACAATTAATAATTTACAATTTATAATTTTTAATTATGGTGAGGCAAAATGTCGTAGCTGATAAAAGTAAGGCATTTGCAATCAGAGTTATTCGGATGTACCAATGGTTGTCAAACCTCTTTACTTCCATTATTAAAACAACGAAACAAAACTACAACATCAATTATAAATTGTAAATTATTAATTATAAAAGTGTTTGCCAATTATAAATTATAAATTATTAATTATTAATTATTTAAATGGCTTTAATCAAATCAGTAAAAGGTCTGACCCCGAAATGGGGCAAAGACTGTTATTTCAGTGAGAATGCCACCATCGTGGGCGAAGTGGAGATGGGTGATGAATGCTCCATCTGGTTCAATGCCGTAGTCCGTGGCGATGTGGCCTACATCCATATGGGCAACCGCGTGAACGTGCAGGACGGTGCCTGCGTGCACGTCACCTACAAGATAGGCCCCACCATCATCGAAGACGATGTCTCCATCGGTCACAACGCCACCGTCCACGCCTGCACCATCAAGCGCGGCGCACTCATCGGTATGGGGGCCACCGTCCTCGACAACGTCGTGGTGGGTGAAGGCGCCATCGTGGCTGCCGGAGCCCTCGTCCTGCAAGGCACGCAAATCGGTCCCCACGAGATTTGGGGCGGCGTGCCAGCGAAATTCATCAAGAAGACACGCCCCGACCAAGCGGAGAGTTTCGCCGCCCATTATGTGGGTTACTCCAAATGGTATCTTGAAGAAGACAATAAAGAGTAACATCGTCTCCACCAATGTCCACACTGAAGGAGAAGACAGCGCAAGGCCTCTTGTGGGGAGGTTTGAGCAACGGCTTGCAGCAGTTGCTCAACCTCGTCATTGGCATCTTCCTGGCTCGTCGGCTCTCGGAGGCCGACTATGGCATGGTGGGCATGGTGACCATCTTCACCGCCTTGGGTGCATGCCTGCAAGAGGGTGGTTTCATTTCTGCGCTGAACAAGCGCAAGGATGCCACCCATCGCGACTTCAATGCGGTCTTCTACACCAGCGTGGCCATCGGCCTGGCATTCTACACGCTCCTCTTTTTCTGCGCTCCCCTTATCTCGCGGTTTTATGGCGTGCCCGAACTCACCCCGCTGACCCGCTATGTCACGTTGAGTTTCGTCATCTCCAGTTTCTCCACCGCTCCAAGAGCATGGCTCTTCCGCAACATGATGGTGCGCGAAACCTCCCTGATGACCCTCATCGCCCTTGCCACCTCGGGCGTCGTGGCCATCGCCATGGCCTATGGCGGCATGGCCTATTGGGGCATCGCCACCCAGAACATCGTCTATATCTCTGTCCTCGCCTTGCTGAGTTTCTATTTCTCAAAATGGCGTCCCACCAAGCCGACAGACTTCACTCCTGTGCGTGAGATGATAGGTTTCAGCAGCCGACTCATCATCACCAACGTGTTCACCATCATCAACAACAACCTTTTCTCCGTCATCCTGGGCAAACTCTACACGACACGCGACGTGGGCAACTACACACAGGCGAACAAATGGAACACGATGGGTTCGTCGCTCATCTCCAACATCATCTACGGCGTGGCGCAGCCCGTGTTCACCAAAGTGGAGGACAACCGCGAGCGGCAGAAGGCCGTCCTGCGCAAGATGTTGCGCTTCACCGCCCTTGTCACCTTCCCCTTGATGCTCGGTCTGTCATTGGTGGCGAAGGAGTTCATCGTCATCCTCATCAAGGAGAAATGGCTCGACAGTGCCGGCATCCTGCAGATGCTTTGTCTGGCGGGGGCTTTCTTTCCCATTTGCACACTCCTCTCTCATCTGGTCATCAGCCGGGGGCACTCGGAAGCCTATATGTGGTCGACCATCGGTCAATGTCTGGCGGGACTGACTGTGGCACTGTCGCTGTCATCCTTCGGCATCCACGTCATGATCGGGGCATATGTGGCAGTAGGCATCCTCTGGACTGGAGTATGGCTGTGGCTGGTCCACAGGGAGACAGGACTGACCTTGATGGAATTCTTGAAGGATATATCGCCCTACCTGCTGCTTGCCGCTTCGCTGTGCGTGGGTGCGCATTTCGCAGCCAGAGGCATCGACAACATCTACCTGCGGTTCCTGGTGAAGGTGCTGATGGTGGCTGTGCCATACGTGGGTATACTGTGGATTTTGGGCAGCACCATCTTGCATGAAGGCATCAAATACTTGATTAGGAAGTTCTAGGAAGTTATAGGAGGAACTAGGAAGTTCTAGGAAATGCTAGGAGAAACTAGGATTTTTTTTACTGTGTAATGTTTTTTCTGTTAATAATCCTTAAAGACAGGATGTGTCTTGGGGAAATTTGGAACAATAATTTTACCTTTGCAAACAATTTGATATCAAGGTTTATTTAAAAATCGTAAAATGGGTAAAAATAGAATGTTTTTGATGGCAATGACCATCATGGTTTCAGGAGCAACATTTGCTGGCGGCATATTGACGAACACCAACCAAAGTGTGAGTTTTCTTCGCAATCCCGCCCACGACGCATATATAGGCATCGATGGAATATACACCAACCCCGCTGGTGTCATCTTCCTTGGTGATGGCTTCCATCTTGGCTTCAACTGGCAATATGCCCGTCAGACACGCACCATCACAACCTTCAACCCCGACTTCGCCTTGGGGTTGAGAAACAACGGCTATAATCAAGAAAATGGAAAGGAATTCGAGGGTATTGCCAATGCCCCGTTCATACCGTCCATCCAAGCAGCATACAACAAAGGTAATTGGAGCTTTCAAGGCTCTATTGCCATCACCGGCGGTGGTGGAAAATGTGAGTTTTCCAATGGCATCGGCTCATTTGAGAGTGCGGTTGGCGCCATTGCCAATTCACTGAAACCCCTTGGAGCCACTGGTTATGACGTTGACGGATACATGCGCGGAAAACAATTCTACATTGGCTTCACATTGGGCGCTTCCTACAAAATCACCGACAACCTCTCCGTCTATGGTGGAGCACGCCTGCTTTACGGAGTAGCATCCTACAAGGCAAAATTGAACAACATCATGGTGAACACGGCAGATGGAGCAGTACCTTTCGGCACGTTCCTCGACAATGCCAACACAAGGATTGCCGGTGGCATCATGCAATATGCCAATGGCATCAGTCAGTTGGAAGCCGGCATCGCACAATATACGGCCGCCGGTGTTCCCGCACCCGAAGAGTTGACCCAGAAACTGGCAGAGGCTCAAGCCGGCAAAGCTCAACTAGAAGGCACCCAACAAAGTTTGCAGACCTTGGAAGTCTATCGCGAGGGCGTCAGTCTGATGTCCGACCAGACGGGTGTCGGCATCGCCCCAATCGTCGGCATTGACTACAAGGTGGGTAACTTCAACTTCGCCGCCAAGTATGAGTTCAAGACACGCATGAGGATGAAGAACAGTTCCACAGTGAAGGAAGCCCATGCCATCGACGCAGTGAACAAGTTCCGTGACGGCACCAGCGTTCCCGAGGATCAGCCCGCCCTGTTCACCGCAGGTGCACAATGGTCGGTCCTTCCTAACGTGCGTGTAAGCGCCGGCTATCACTTGTTCTTCGACAAGCAAGCCCACTGGTACAACCACGATGAGAAGAAACTCGACGGCAACACATGGGAAGTCAACGGCGGCGTAGAATGGGATGTCACCGACAAACTTCAAGTCAGTGGCGGTTTGCAGAAGACCAACTATGGCTTGTCTGACGAGTATATGAACGATATGTCATTCGTTGTAAGCAGTTACACCTTTGGACTTGGTGTCGGTTACAAAGTGACGGACAAGGTGAAGGTGAATGCTGCTTATTTCCAAACCAACTACGACACATACAATCAAGAGGTTGCTCCTACGGCCACCAACCATACCACACATAATGACTTCACTCGTACCAACAAAGTCTTCGGTTTGGGCGTGGAACTGACAATCTAATGTGTGAACCATCTATAGAAAAAGCGGGCAATCGCCCGCTTTTTTTGTGTCTATGGATTCCTTCATTGTTTTTCGGGGGGTCAATCTTCTCTGGTGTGAAGAGAATTTGCGCAGGTGCTTTTAATAAAGAATCGCCCATATTGCCCCCTATACATTTCTGCTGATTCTTAGGGCTTTCTTCTATTTTTGGTGGATTTTTGGCATTTCAAAGGACAGCAATC
>CADADN010000026.1 GCA_902786665.1 uncultured Prevotellaceae bacterium
GATGAATGCCCTTTCTTGTCATTGCAAACACCTAAATACGTGGATTTTTGATGGATTGAGGTCAAAATGTATAGTACAACCTATTGGGAAAGTTTTAATCAATGCTATTTGTCAAAAACGCAAGTGAGTAAGGATATGTATAAAATGCAGAAGATAGTCGCCATAACCCTCCTTTTGGCCATAAGTATGGCCTCTGCGGCACAATCTCGCCGTGAACAGAGGAGGGCGAGTGTGGACAGTGTGCTCACCGCCCGTTATTATAAGACACCATACGACACGAACTACGTGGTGCGACCCGGAGGTCGGCTTACCCTGAAGCTCAGACTCAACCAAACAGGCAATACCATCCATGCGAAAGGAACTGTCAATGATATTTACTCGAAGGCAGACCTTCATACGAGCCATAAGACCACCATTGCCGTTGCCGCTATCTATCGGGGACTTGCCATGGGGCTTGCTATCAATCCTGCCAAGTTGAGTGGGTCATATAAAGACTATGAGTTTAACCTCAATTATTACAGTAGTCGACTGAGCCTCGACGCCAGTTATCAACGGTCAACGACCTTGGCTGGCGACATTGAGCATCGTACTTTTCCGTCTCGATGAACTGGTGGTCGAAGTCAAGGTCATAGGAGTTGCCCGCCACAAGTTGGCCTGTGCTCACGAGACCTCGTCGTCCTTGTTCGCTATGCCGCAACACTGTTGCGGCCAAAAATCCGTGGTACTTGGTTAATCCAAGAATTATACGTTTTAATATTGTCCGCTGAACTGATCCGTTTTCTGATAGGCCAGCCTTTCGTCTCCCGATGCAAGGAGGATGATGCCGCAGTAGGTGAAGCCATGCTTCTTGATGTTGTGCTGCATGATAAGGTTGTCGCGGTGGGTGTCGATGCGGATGTTGCCATCTTTCGAGAAGGCGTATTCCATGATGTCGCGGAACACGTGGTGTACATCGGGGTAACTGGCGATGCGGTGGATGACATGGTAGGGCTGTTCGTCATCCACCCAATGGCCGTCGTATATCTTCGCGTATGTCGGTTCGGGTGAGGCAAGGAATGCGAAGTAGGCCACCACGCACCCTTCCTCTACTATGACAAAGCCGCCGCCTCTCTCCATGTCTGAAGTGATGATTTCCTCAGAGGGGTAGCCGTCGCCCCATTGGTGCTGGTTGCCAGTTGCGCGCATGGTCTGCCTGGCGGCATCCATGACCTTCATGATGTCGGCCATGTCGGCTTGTGTCGCATGTCTGATGATTCTATTCATATGCCAAGGGAAAAGATGTGGAATGAATGCTCTCGTTTTGACTTGTATTTATGGAAATAAATCTCTCCAATAGCAAAACCTGTGGCCAATTCCTTGTCGAAAGGTTGTATGTTCAGGTTGTCGCTCATATTGTGATGAATAAAAGTGTGTTCTATTTATTCTGTATCAAAGGTTACTTTCCAATAACCGGTCTTGTTGCTTCCCACACGCACGATGAGACCTAATGTCTTCAGTTTGGAGATGTGCTTGTATATCTGCCTTTCCTTCAATGCAAGTTTTTCGCACATCTCATTGACAGTGGTTTTGGGATTTTGGCGGATGATATTGAAAACAGACCACGCAGAATCTGAAACCTCAGGGAATTTATCCTGCACTTTATCCTGCACTTTATCCTGCACCTCTTCCTCCTGCGGTTGGTAATGGAGCATGGTGTCCAAAAGGCATTCCAGCATGAACTCCACAAACACGGTGCTTTCACCTGCGGCATCGCATAGGGCTATTGCGTTGTAATACTCCTGCTGATGGTCTTTGACGATTGTCTCCACAGGGAGCCATGCAAAGATACCCTTCCAACGTGAGAGCAGCATGGTCTGCCAAAAACGCCCCATGCGTCCGTTGCCATCAATAAAGGGGTGTATGAATTCAAATTCGTAGTGGAAAACACAGGAATGAATCAGAGGGTGGGCATCGGTGGTGCTCACCCAATGGAAGAGGTCGCTCATCAGTTGGGGCACTCTGCTGGCAGGGGGTGCCGTGTGGATGATGCGTTGGCCATTGCTCACGCCCACGCCTTCTTGTCGATAATTGCCAGCACCTCGCACCAGGTTGTTCATCATCAACCCATGAGCGCGCAAAAGATCCTTTTCTTTGAAAGCATCCAACTGGGGCATGAGACGATAGGCTTCAATGGCGTTCTTCACCTCCTGTATTTCGTCGGGAGGCCCCAACACCCGCTTGCCGTCGATGATATCGGTCACCTGCTGCAGCGACAGACTGTTGTGCTCGATGGCCAATGAGGAGTGGATGGTTTTTATTTGGTTTTTCTTGCGTAGCAAAGGCGACGGGACGTTCTCCCCCAATTGCATGGTGATGATGCCCACTTGCTCTGAGATTTCTGAGAGCAACCGCATCATTTTGTCCGTTATCTTATAGGGTGGGATGTACATGGCTGATGAATGGCTTAGACAAACATTTTGTCGAGACAGGCGGACTTGATATGCTTCAGTTTCTCAAGACGCTGCTCCTGGAGGGAGATTTGAGTGTTGAGGGTAGAGAAGAAGGAAGCGGTTTTTTGCTGCTCTTCGCAACACGGGAAAAGAAACGGCATTTCAGAAAACTCTCCGAAGCTAATTGAACGTCCATCTCGAATGGCATAGGTAATGGTCTCTAATCTTCTCACAAACGTTTTGGACATAAATATGATTTGGTTGTTTTTGTTTTCTTCGTTTTTCCAATGGTTTGGCTATTTCTATTTGTTACATAATGTCGTTATATAAACTCTCATCACTTTGATGTTTCAATTTGGTAATTGACAACATCTTATCTTTCAATGAAGAGCAGACATCATAAAAGAAATCTCTCTTCATATACGCAAGTTGCTTAACTGCTCCAAGTCGGTTGAAATATTTGGAGATAAAACGCCCTCGATACTCAAAAGCATTAGCCATAATTTCAGGGTTGTCTTTCAAGAAAGAGAGAATCCCTATCATTGCTTCGCGATGGCGAATCAACATATATGAACCAAAGTGAATGACCCGCATACTATAGTTCTTAAACAACACTTCGGTAAGTTCATATTTATTATCTTGAGTCTCATCAATGGTGTTATATACACTCCACCACATGGAAGCAATCGCATTACGAAGTACACCATTTGTGCCCAAGAACCAATGGTCCAAGATATAATTTGCACTGCAATTAGGCTCCTTTACTTTTGGCCAGCGTTTCTGTGCGTATGAGAAAAGGTCCACATGGGTGAGGTAAGCCCAGAAGGCTTCATTGGAAGCGAGGAGTGGCGAAATTATTTCATAGGCTTCGTAAATGGCAATGGCAGATTGCAAATCATCCTCCCATATCATATCTAGTTTTTCAGCCAATCCTTCAGGAGCATACACATTTGCAAGACGTTTTATTTGTGTTGCATCCACTTCGAAATTGTCAGCTCCATATAAAGGAATGGCAACTTCGGACTTAACGGCATCCCGCAATGTCTTCACATATCCTTCCTTGAAAGTTTTTTGTAGTTGCATGTCTACTCCTCCGATTGGTTTGGTGATGAAATAATAATCTTGTTAAACAGTCGCGCATAAGGGTCTTTTAGCAATCGCTGTGCCAAGCCTGGAATTTTGGAAGGTTCCTTTAATTCGGCCCGGGAGAACCCTGACTCAGTATCGATGCGATAATATATGGTTTTTGCCCAGGTTGTCTGTTCGTGCTCTTCGATGTTCATTAAAGCATAGGTTAGAGCATTCAATACTAAAGATGAGTGTATGATTTCTGCAGCTCCTTTAACGAGAGGATTGCAATAGAGTTGGTAATGAGTTGAAGGCAACAGAATCTCTATTTTGTTGCCAGAGATATCAAAGAATACTTCATCGTGCAAGTTGCTTTCACGTATCTGCATAAATGATCCTGCTGCTTGTAGTTTGTCATAACGAATGTCAGCATCGTAATGGAATTGTGGGAATGCAACGAGGATGTCTCCAGGTTTCATATCAAAACTAGAACCCTCATAGTCTGAATTGAATCCTTTGTTGGAATAATCGCAAATGAGTTTCTTAACCGACACGAAGCAATTGAAATTGATACGTCCGTTTACTGCATTACGGGGAATGACAATGGTGAAGTGTGGTTCACTCTCCACTTGGCAATGGCGCATCATCGTACGGGCACAATCATATTCACATGTGTATTCTGCCTTTTGCCGTTCTATGAGACTCTGAATGTCGGCATTATTGAATTTCAGTCGAATGTCGAAAGTGTAGTTCCTTGTATCGGCTGTCAATTCGAACTTCACCGCATCTTCCGGCAACATTGGCAATATGTCATCGCTTAAGCCAAGTACGGGATAGGGTAATGATATGTTATTTAAGTTCATACGCGTCTAATTTTACTGCATGTCTCATATTGTCGGCAAATTTGATTTCTAGCACATTCTTGCCTTTGGAAATGTGAAGACCGGAAATAGTATTGGCCTCTATTATACCACCTAGTGAGCAACTTCGGATGGCGACAATATCATCTGTTTGCTCTCCTCCTATAACTAAATCTATACGCCCATTTTGTATCTCGTAGTCAGAATGAATGATGATGTTGTGTACCGTCTGTCCATTTTCCATTTGGGCGAAAACACGGTATCTTACAGGCACTTCTGTTAGCATTTTTCCTTGAAAGCCTTCTTGAGATGGCTCAAAGTGACCTTCTATTCTTTTAGATGACAACCCACCGCCACCATGATTTTTCTTTTTTCTTGTTCCATGTCCACTAAGATGTCCACCTTCCCTGTTACGTTTTTGGTTTTCTTCTGTAGGGTCGGTAATCATAACTTTTCCAACGGCTGGTTTTTTCGAAGTATGAATTTGTTCTGTGTCGTTTATCTTGGTAGTTAGTGAGTTGCCTTCCTCGTCTCGTTGATCCACGACTTCACCTATTAATGATTCATTGACATATTCATCATCGTCATCTACAGCTGTGGGGATGTAAAGGAATTCTTCAAGACCTTGGATTTGTTGCACTTCACTTCCAAGATTGGAAAACATCTGCTCCATCACTTTGATAATAAAATTATCGATTTCCTCTATTGCCTCCCTTCCTTTCGCTACAATTTTGCCATTTTCTCTCCAGTTGGATGAAGACCATTCATTATGTGCTGGATTCTCCATCTTTCTCAGAATCTCATTTCCGGATCGGTCTTCACATACAAAAACGCCATAAAAGCCATTGGAACTCTGAGTCCTACGGGCTTTGACCAACATCAAAGGACGACGCATATAAAGAATTTTGTCCGTCGCTTTCTTGTTTTTTAGTGCGTAGAAACACACTTTGCCAATAGTGGGGAGCGTGTCTTCAATAACTATATGACGAGCGTCAGAATTGCTATAATGAACGGCATCCCAATATGGACGAGGATTGTAATATTTCTCCCGACGTGTGTTGTCTTGCTCCTCTGGATAATATTTTTCCATCAATGTAGGCAGAGTCTCATAGTTAATCTCAATATCGTCAACTTTTACTACAAGTTTGTTGCACTCAATAGCCATCCAAAAATTACGGATGACAGCCTCAACCATTTCAGAATAGATGACATCTTTATCCGAAGCATCTATTCCTAAAATATAAATGTCGGTACCTGCCTCATTACGCTGGAAACGTGTTGGAATATTTTGGGGATTAGTAACTGGCTCTCCATCGTTATTGTCGTAATATCCAACAGATACTCGTAAGTCTAGATTGTTATCCATCTCGTGTGTACAAAGAGAAGATACACCCTCAAAGAAATGTCGACCATCCTCCGTTTGTGTGGAAACAAATATGGTGCGTAAGGGTGATATATAAAAATATGCAGCTTTACCGAAGCCGAAAGAACCACCGGCTGATGCATCATTTTTAGATGAAACACCTGCAGCTCGAACAAAAGCATAGAACGGCTGAGAGGTGTCTCCCTTGATGTATTCCATTCCTATGGTATTGTAGTCTGAAACTTTAATGTAATACAAGTTGTCTTTTTCACCTAATGAATTGAGGTAGTCTAGCATCGGCTGGTATGTCACCTTCGCGTCATCATTGGACGGGTAATGTTTCATACAACCTAGAATGTGTTTCTTCAGTTCAAAGAAATTGGGATATTCCCGAGCACGAATCCTACTGATTGAAAATTCCATCCGAACAGGTTGAGAAGTATCCAATGGAACATCTAGGGAGTTCTGAATGGACTCTCGAATCAAGGAAGCATAAGGTGTCTTCTTGAAGTTATCTTGCATCGGGTCATTAGGCCCATCTTCACGCCCGCCAAGCTGTTTGGCGAAATGCCATTTACAATTCAGTTCAAGGGTGTTCATTATTATTTTATTCTGATTAAAACAATTGAATTTCCTATTAGTACTACATTATTTTAAAGTTTTCTTTCCCATAAGAATTTCTTTTCTTAAGTACTTTGGGTCAATAATCTATTTTGTTTTTCACCGATTACAAAAGAAGGAAAAGAATCATTCATTTTACTTTCGTCAAACATTGATGTGTTATTGAATACCTTAATTGCGTCAGAAATTAAGTTTGAATACGCTTTTCTTGACCATATTGTATAGAAATTTAGAAAAGGGTTAAAAAAACTAATTGTTGTCGTTTTTTGAGATTTCCCTTTTTTGAAAAGGTCGAAACCACCACCACAGCCAATATATAAATTGTTTGTAATTATAGTTCGATCATGGAATTTATCTTTTGAACATTTTATTATAGAAATAGTGAAATGTAAACCTGGTCTGATTTTACATAAAATATTGTGAACTAATTCAAGTCGGCTTTTGCTGTTATATGGAATACCGCGGTCATTACAAAGAGTTGTAAATATTGCTATATGAAAATGTATTCTCCCATCTATTTTTTGGGGAATCAATACATCAAAAATACTTGTTAAGTTCTCTTCAATTTTATCGGTCTCATTAAGAATGTAATTATCAACAATGACAAGAGAATTGCAAGGAATCATATTTTTCATTTCCAAGCATTTATTCCAGCAACTCACTTCATCTTTCCGAAGGGCGACACCTTGGTCAAAAATGAGAGGCTTAAAATTATTCATGTTTTCAGTATTGATAACAATAACGCCATAATCTTCCATTACTTTTTTGCAAATTTCTTTCGACTCACATGAGAAGAATAAAGAATTAAGATAACTATCATTTAAGAGTGAGTCATCAAAATGCACTTTTGATGCATTGTGATGTAAATGGAGTTCGTTATTCTGCTGTTTCAAGTCGATTTCGCGAACCAGTTTTTCGAAATCAGTCAATTGTGGGTCTTTACCTTTCCGAGCCGCTTTCTTTCGTTTATTATCGATTTCAGACAGAAAAGAATCATAGAAATCTTTGGATACATTTAGAAACAATTTTACATCACTACTTAAGAGTAGTTCTTTAATACAAATTGCTACCTCATTATTGCCTAGAAACGAATTATCAAAGTTAGGATAATCTCCTAACTTTGACATTAATGATTCTAGGAATTCCCAATCGCAGTATACGTTTTTACGATATCGTTCCATAACTTTCTCCTACATTAATTGGCGTGACAATCTTGTTGCTTCATCGTAAAAACCTTCACCAAAAGTATCATCCAGATATCCATCACTACAAATACCAATCCTTTTCACTTTCTGTTTCGACTTGTCATCAAAAGAATTAACATAGTATAAAGAAATATCTGCACGATCGATTTTTTTACCTTTATTATTATTTGAGGCAAGCAACTGTAATTTGCGAATTAAATACTCCGAATGAGTCTCAATTACAAACTGTATGTTGTACACTTTGTAAGCCTCAACGAACATATCTGCAAGCAACGATTGATATTTTGGATGCAAGTGGATTTCCGGTTCCTCTATGGCGATTGTATTGATTTCATAATGGAATTTATTGAAGTCATAATTGTCAAAACTTTCCATTCCGAAATAATGGTTAACTTTCTCACCTTTCGCTGACAAGATGGCTGTTTCTATCTGCAATAGAATAGAAACCAATTGAGTAATGCCGTATCCCTCATCGGCAAGAAGCCTGCCTTCGTATTCATTGGCTTTCTGCAAACGAATTTGAACACCAAGACCTTCTTTGTCTACAGATAGAATAATGGCTTTGCCAATTCCAAACTTCTCAATCCAGCTGTTCATAAAGCTGTCAATCTCATAATCACGTTTCCCTATGTTGTATTTGTTTTTTTGATATTCAAGATAGAGGCGTTTCTTCTCAAAATAGTTTTGTAAAAGTATGGAGAAATCATCTTTTCCGTCAAGTGTATATAAACGGTCTACGTTGGCTCGTGAGGAACTCACATAGGACATGTTGCCACCCCAATCTGGATATACAGTTTCTTGTATCAATGCCTCAGCAAACTTGATGAACAACTTATATGCTATTGGACTAACCCTTCCATAAGGATTTATCATCGAAGACTCTTCCTCAATAATATAGTCATTGTCATTATGTGGAATTCTACGATTCCATTCAACAACAACCTCATACAACATACCAAATGTGAGTGGCCTGTTTTCCCATTCTTCAAGTTCCTTTTGTTTATCGACTTGCTTTGTTCTGTTGTTTTCTTCACCGAAAACACAAATCACCTCCAAATCGTAGGGACTTAAAAACAGATAATCTTGTTTCAATTCCAACTCCTTTGCACTGAGCAAGTGTATTTCTTTGTTTGGCTGATGAAAAGGACCACCTTCGCTGGTTATATGTTCAAAATATCGATATTCAAAATCTACGAAGAAATCATAAAAAGAATCGAAATCCGATTCCATAAATGCTTTTATTACTTTTTTAGAAGCAGACTTTAGTCCTTTTCCAGCATCACCAAGGTATTTTGAAATGTATTCTTCAACGTCTTCTTTTTCCATATCATCCAATTTGTTTACCAAAGGCAAAACAAATAGATATTCTATGGAATCTGCATATTCTATAGCATCAGCCTCTTCTTTTTTTGATATGATTGGACGATTGCGTTTGCTAACACGAATATAACGTTTAATGTCATCTAAACGAAAATCTTCAACTTCACTCAAATAGTGGTTGATTTCATCCATTTTAATTTTATGCTCTTCTTTAGAGATATTTCCTTCTATCTCATAATTCTGTTCCAAATTATAATATGAATGTATTGCGTATTCTGCAAGAAGAAACGAGACATAATCACTTTGGATGATATTTAGATTACACCATGTTTCAGAGCCCTTTTTAGAAGAGAAGAACACCTCCTCTTCAATACTCATTGTTATACTTTCAAGAAAAGCATTGTTCAATTCGTCGTTTTCGTCTGCAGAAAACACAAGTTTGGTGTTTATCTCCTTTGAGAGCATCAAGGAGTAAACAGAGTATTCAATGGTTATCGTTTTGTCATTAGACCCGCTATGAATCACTTTATCCAAACGACCCAATAGGTTGTTTGGATATTGCGTAAAATCCAACTTGTACTTGTCGAGTTGGATGGGGTCATTATTGTCTACTGCCTTTTTTATTTGAGACAAGAAACCATTGAGTAAGAACAGTGCCTTCACAGCAGAACTTTTGCCTGAACTATTACTGCCTGTCAAAATGGTGATAGGATTGAACTCGAACATTACGCCGTCTTCGTCGAAAACTCTAAAGTTTTTGATATTGATTTTTGTCTTCATTTTTGATAGTTTTTCATTATGGTTGCAAAGTTAGATGTTATGTGCGCGGTTTTCCTGCGCAGTAAAATTATTTATGTTATTATCTTCAATTTTTCTTATTTAAAAATATCGAAGTTGTATAAGATTTTTCTTAGTGTGAAGCTTGATAAACCACAATAAATGTCATTTTCTCTTGATTCCATCATGTAAAACCAGATGAATGTTGTAATCTATTTTATAAATCGTCACTCCAATTTCGTTTTTGAGGTTTGTTATAATAAACACTAGTGTAATCAATATAACGAATATTAAAAGCAACACTATCTTTAAAATCAACACAATTAGCTTGTATACGTCCACCCTTTACTTGCCAATTGTAATTAAGCGTGGGGTATTGTCCCGTAGAATGGTAATTGCCATATTTCCTATTAAGATTGCTAACAAGGTTATTGAAATCAGACATTTTGTTATATAGGTATTTTGATGGTGAAACAATTATTTCAGTAACCCTTCCATTGTATGTCCTTGCTAAAATTGAAACGTTTTGATAAATCCAAAATGCTCCTTCATACATATGTGCAGGTTCATATGCTTCACCGGTATATCTAAACCCTTTTTGCCGAAGCAATCGGTCAATAGTGGCTTGTGATTGTCCCAATTGAATTCCTAAAAAAGAAATATGTTGTGCAAATATATGTGTAAAAGTCATTGTGAGCACAAATATTAATATAACTTTTTTCATAATCCTAAAATCCTCGGTACTATAGTTAAAATTACTTGTAAGTTTTTGAACAACAATAGTTGCCCTGAATTTTGTTATGTTAGTATACTAGGCTTTGTTTTATGGTAGCCTATGGAAAGACGTCATTGATGTAATAGCAATGACGGCGGTCTCTGAAACACTTGTCAAGTGCCTGATAGCGTATGGCGGCGTTCTTGTTGGTTGACATAGGCGGTCTGTTGGCTAATTCGATGATAGATTGGGAACAAAGTTAATGATTTTTTATGGAAAACAAGCCTCATTATGGAATTTAATACCTCTTTAGCCGAAAATGAACTTGGAGGCCATTGATTTTGCCCCCTCAAGATCATCGGGACGGTTCTCTTTGATTATGATACAACTTCAGTGTAAATATCTTGAAAACGAATCAAAAACTCCGTCCCCATGATCCCTGTGCCTGGCGGCATCCATGACCTTCATGATGTCGGCTATGTCGGCCGGTGTCGCTTGTCTGATGATTCTATTCATATGCCAAGGGAAAGTTCGTTTGAAAAATCCTGCCAATGACCTTAAAAACTCCGGCCTTCTTTATTTCCTCTTAAACCTCCTAATGGTCACGGGGGCTACCTACAGCCTCAACCCCAAGAAGGCGCGGACGCGCCATTTGTTCTGGTTGACGACCACCACGTCGTCGTCGAAGACGGAGTTGTTCATCACCAAGGTGGCACCGGCGAAAAAACGTGATGAGAAGTTGCGGACGATGGCCACGCGCTCGTTGAAAATCATATTGAAGCGCATGCGTTTCGCCTTCTTGCGCTCGCCGTTCACGGTGAAGTTGTTGCGGTTGTAGACGACGACGGTTGGGAGCATGGAGAAATGGAGCAGCCATCTCGTGCCGAGCACGAGGTTGTAGCCGTAGCCGCCACCGATGCCGAAATGGCCGACATCGATGCGTACGTCGGGAGCGTTGGGGTTTCTTGTTTTCAGTTCGTCCGTCGTCTTGATTCTGCCACCCTGATAACTGAATCCTGCAAGCCACGAACCCGCCGAACGACGTTGGATGTAGGACTGGTTGAAGGCGGCGGGGAAGGAGAAATGGCGGTGGTTGAAGGTGTAGTAGCCCGCCAGGTTGAGCACATTCATGTTGAGGTCGCCGCTCTCCATCCGTTGCGTCCCGTTGCGCTCGACGTCGCCCGCCAGTGTTGATGAACGCTGATAGCTGGCATCGAGGCTGATGCGGCTGCTGTAGTAGTTGAAGTTGAACTCATAGTCCTTGTACGTCCCTCTGAGTTTGGCGGGGTTGACAGCCAGTCCGAGTGACAGGCCACGATAGGTGGCCCCCACGGCAACGGTGGTCTTGTGGCTGGTCTCCAGGTCGGCCTTCGAGTAGATGTCGTTCACCGTGCCTTTCGCGTGGATGGCGTTGCCCGTCTGGTTCAGCCTGACTTTCAACGTCACTTTTCCCTCAGGCCGCACCACGTAGTTGGTGTCGTAAGAGGTCTTGTAATAACGGGCGGAAAGTGCGCTGTCCACGCGTGCCCTTATCAGTTCGCGACGGCTTTGTGCGGCTCCTGTCATTCCCAAGGACAACAGCATTGTCAATATGAGAATCCTGTGAAAACTTTTGCCAAAGTCCATGCTTGAATATCACATTTGAAGATGCAACTCAAAATCTGTCACGTCAAACCACTTCAAACATTTGCATATTTCTTTGCCAGGCGGAACTGATAGCGGTAGACGAGGCAGGCGAGGCCGAGGTAGGCGGCGGCCTGAATCCACATGATGCGCACCTCGGGCAGCACCTGGTCGATGGTGGCCCCCATGGTGTTGACACGGATGTAGGCCCTGACGCCGAAAGTACTGGGGAAGAGCCACGACACCCCCTGCCAGGCACTGGGGATGTTGGACTCCGGCCACGACACTCCGGTGAGGAAGAGCAGCGGCACGGAGACGAAGACCATCAGCAGCATCACGTTCTCACGGTAGCGCACGAGGCAGCTGACGGCCATCCCGAAGAAGATGCAGGCCAGGATGTAGGGAATCATCATCCACAGCAAGTCCCATTGGTTGGCGAGATGCGGGAAGGAGAACAACTTGGGAACGACCAATGCGAGGTAGGCGCTGGTGACGGCGCATACCATGGCGTAGCAGATGGCCTTGCCCCATACGATGCGGTATGCCCCTCGGTAGTGCGGGTCGTCGTCGGGAATGAGATGCCCGTTTTTGTTGCGCTCTCGAGAGGTGCCAGCCGACATTCCGATGCCGAGTGCGAGCGTCTGCTGTAGTATCAGCATGAGCACGGCGGGGAGTATGCAGCTGCCGTAGCCGCCCGAGGGGTTGAACATCGCCACGTCTTCCACGGCCAGGGGTTGCACGGTGATGGCATCCTCCCTCTTGGTGTAGTTGTCCGACCTCTTGATGTTCAGGCCCGCGCCGAGGCGTCCTGCCTCGACCATCGCCGTCTGGTAGATGCACTTGTAGAAGAGCATGAGCGACATGTCGCAATAGACGCTGATGGTGCCTTGCTCACCACGGATGATGCGTTGGGAGAAGTCGGAGGGGATGACGTAGATGCCTTTCACCAGTTGGCGGCTGACGAGCGACTTGGCTTCGTCGAGGTCTTCGGCGTGGAAGGCCACATGCACGTCGGGCGAGGCGTCGCAGTCACGGATGAACTGGCGCGACAGTTGCGAGAACGACTGGTCGACCACCACCACCGGCACTTCATGCACCGCCTCGTTGTTGTATATCCAAGAATAGAGCAGCGGATAACCCAGTGGAACGATGACGAGGAAAATCAGCATGCCCTCGTCGCGGAATACCTGCCGCATCTCCTGCCGCCAGATGTAGGCGACATCGGTGAGATTTTCCTTGAGTTTATGGAATATAGGTTTATGGAATATAGACATAATGTAGTATCGCGTTTTTTACTTTGCGTAGTATGAACCACGGCAGCAGTGTGAAGCCCACGAGTGCCACGAGGTGGAACCAGGCGTCGACGACCGGGTATCCGTTGAACACCGTCACTTGGTAGAGCATGAAATAGTGTCGCAGGGGGAAGAGCCACGACATGGACTGCAGCGGCGGGTCCATGCTCATGACGGGGAAGGCGGAGCCGCACATCGATATGCTGAGCACCGACCATAGCGAACAGATGCTCATCGACATGCGCAGTGACGGCATCAACCCGAAAGCAAAGACGCCGAAGCCGAGCGAGGCGATGACCTGCAGGAGGCAGAGCCTCATGATGCTCCATACACCTCCTAATCTCGGGAAGTGGAGCACGTGGTAGATGTAATATTGGAAGAATACCACGACGAGGAGGAAGACGAGCGTGTGGACGAGATATTTGCCGATGATGGCCACGACGATGTTGCCGTCGGCCTTCGCCAGCCATTCCTTGCCAGTGTCGAACTTCAGTTCCATGCCGAGCGAGTAGGCCGAGAGGAGCGACATGAAGAGCATCATGATGCCTGGCACGAGGGCCGTTGTCAGGTATACGTTGTAGCTGCCCTCGGGGTTGGCTATCTGATGCGCGTCGATGGTCACGGGTTGCAGGGCGGCCTTGATCTGCCCGGGGGTGGCCCCCTTGGCGCTCAATATGGCTTGTCCCACGGCTGCCGAGCCGAGCGTGCTGATGGTCTTCAGGTCCTTCATCGCCATCGAGCCGGCCGTCATGCAAGTCATCGTGTAGTAGTATGAAATCTTCGGCTGCCTGCCAGAGAGGAGTTTTTCTGCCGTGCCCTCCGGGATGTAGAGGTAGGCGTAGATCTTGTTCTCCTGCATGGCGCAGCGAGCCTCGGTGACCGATGGGAAGCGGTATTTCACGTGCGAACTCTGCATGGCGTCGAGATTGCGTATGAGGCCACGCGACGTCGAACTGTCGTCCATGTCCACCACTCCGATGGGCAGGTCCTGGGGCAGTCCTTCGTTGAGCATCGTGGTGAAGAAGAACATCGTCATCAGCGGAAACACCACCATGCAAAAGCCGTAGATGGGGTTTTTCCTCAGGATGATGTTGAGCTCACGCAGTGCGATGATGCCTATTTGTCTGATGTGTTTCATTGGCAGTACGATGTCAACACTTCATCTTTTACATCCTTAGTATTGCCGACATTCCGGGACGCAGACCCGTGACTTTCTCCAATGGACGGACCTTCACCTCGAAAGTTTTCTGGTCGTACTGTCCGCTGGCCTTCGTGGCCTTCCATACGGCAAACGAGCCCTTGTCTTTCATGTGAAACACCTTCATCTTGATTTCTTTTTCCAGGGCAGGGATGAAGACCATCACCTCGCTACCCATGGCGACCTCCTTCAACTGGTCTTCTCGGATGTTGAACGTCACCCATGGGTCATCCATCAAGGAGATGGTCATGATGGGAGAGCCGGTGCCCACCAGTTCGCCCACTTTGGGATACACGTCGCTCACCTCGCCATCCATCTGTGCCACCTGTTTGGTTTCGTTGATGTAGGAGTTCACTTCCATGACGGCTCCGCTGGCCTGGTTGACTTGTGCCGAACTAGCCTTCCTCTCTTCCTGACGTGCTCCGTTGCGAGCCATGTCATACTGGCTTTGGGCCGCCTTCACCTGGGCTTCAGTGGCTTCCACCGCTGCCTGCGCCTCGTCGCGCCTTTGTGCGGTCACCACACCCTCTTCGAAGAGGTTGTTGATGCGCTCGAAGGTCTTGCGGGCGATGTCGTTGGCGGCCTTTGCTTGTTGCAGGAGTTCGAAGGCGCCGCGTATCGTTTCCTCGCGTGCACCGTTGTCGGCCATCTCGTGGATGGCGGATGCTGCATTGCGCGCACTCTCGGCTTGCACTTTCTTGGCTTGCACCTCAGGGGCGTCAAGAATGGCGAGCACGTCGCCCTTGTGCACGAAGTCTCCCTCTTTCGCGCGGAGTTCAAGTATGCGTCCTGGCACTTTGCTCGATACTCGGTATTCATCCACTTCCACCTGGCCCTGAATCATATCCGGGTCGCGGTCGAGTGCAAGATAACCGATAAGAGCCACGATGATCACTACTGTTGCAAATCCTGCAATGGCGAGCAGGATGTTGTTGTGCTGTTTTTTTGCCTGATTTGACATTTTTTCATTATAATAGTCCCAAGGCTTTGCGCAAGCCTAAAAGGGAGAGTTGTACTTCTATTTCTGCATCGATTTCCTGGGTGTGGGCCGACTCCCAAGCGGTTTGGGCGGCCATCACTTCGGAGAGGTTCATCACACCCTCGCGGAAGCCAAGGGAGGCGCAGCGGAGGTTCTCCTCAGCGCTGGCCACATGCTTTTTCGACAGTTCCAGGCGGCGATAGGCCTCGCGCACCTTGAAGCGCTCCTGCTCCACCTGGAGATTGATTTTTTCCACCAAGTCGCTGTGCTCGAGTTTGGCTATCGTCGTGGCGGCACGTGAGGCGGCAAGTTTGTAACGCCCGTCGTGCCAGTCCCACAAGGGCATGCGTACGATGACGCCCACGTTCCATACCCCGGCAAATTTACGCTCGAAGCCATTGAAGGTGTTGGGGTTGGATATCAGGTATCCGCCCGTCAGAGCCACTTGTGGACGGAAATGTGTGGCGGTGATGATGTGCTGCGCCTGCTCGGTGATGCCGACGGTGGTCAGCAGCATACGCAGTTCGGGACGGTCTACTTCCTCGGCGTTGCTGGTGGGCAGCGGCTCGGTGGTGGTGCCGAGGTCGCGCCCTTCGTCGTAAAGGGTGTACTCCGTGTTCATAGGCAGGCCGCAAAGCTGGCAGAGGAGCATCTTTGCCAAGGTGAGGTTGTCGTCGACGCGCATCTTGGCCATCTCCGCTTCATTCACCCTGACATCCACGTTCAATCCATCGGCGCGGACGGCGACACCCTCCTTGATCATCTTGTAGACGTCGTCGTGGAGTTTTGTCACCAAGTCGAGATAGCTTTCCGCCAATTTCTGTTTCTGGCGCAGAGACACCACCAGCCAGTAGGTGGCGTCGATTTCGTACAGGACGTTCTGCTGCAGCATGTCGTAGTTGTTGTCGGCCAGGGTGGAGTTGAGCTCGGCGATGCGGTTCATCGCTTTGATGCTCCCACCCATGTACAAGGGCTGTGTCAGCATCACCGACCCTGCGAACATGTTGTGGGTGTTGGTGCGGAAGGCCTTACGGATGGTGGAACCCAGGTCGTCGCCCATGGTGGCAAGCGATGAGGATAGGGCTCCCATCTGCTGTCCAAGGTGCTGTGCCATCTGCGGGGAGATGGTGCCATCCTGCACCATTCCGGTGATGATTTCTGTCGCCTTGGGGTTCAACCCCGACGTGGCATTGGTGCCAAGATGGTTCAGCGCATCCTTCTGAGAGTTGTTCAATATCGACACCTCTTTGCTCATCAGCTCATAGCCGGCCATGGCATCCACATGGGGCAGATACTTGGTCCTGGCAGACATCACGTTGTATGATGCCGCTTCCTTTTGCGTGCGGGCCACGCCAAGTTGCTTGTTGTTGGTGATGGCCAGTTGTCGGCATGAGTCTAGTGTGAGCACCCGTTGTGCTTTTCCCGTCATAGGCAAAAGCACCAACAGCACAAGTGTCGCCACCTGTGCCATCGCGTTTTTTTTCTTCTTGCTATTGCTCATTGTGTATTGGTTGGTTCGGTTTTTTGTTAGAATTCAAATCCCAGGTTGACGAAGATGTACGGTTTCTTGGTGCGGTTGCTGTAGCCGATGGAGCCTCCTATAGGGCCGAACATCGTGTTGAGGTAATAGGCAGCCTGACAGCCGAACAATGTCTTGTGATCCAACAGTTCCTTCAACCGGCCAGACTGTTGGGCTCCGGTCACGCGAATCAGTGCATAGTGGTTGGTGCCCATGCGCTGTTGCAATTGTAGTTGGGCGGCGACGAAGTGGTGGTCGACCGACTCTATGTTGCCGATGCCGGCGAATGGCATTTGCTGCTCCACGTAGTGTCCGAACCAGTCGCCGCCGATGGTGTTTCCGAAGACGGGTGGCGTGATGGACCCGAAGAGCAGCCTGCCATAGACCATGGGCTGTATGGTAAAGCGGCTGCCTAAGGTGAACGACTTGCGCCAATTGGCACGCACGTCACTCATCCCCTTCTTGTCGTCAAGGCCGGCGAAATTGTCTGTGAGGTAGGAGTACTCCGCACTGAAGCGAGCACCGCGTGTGGGGAAGTACCAGTTGTCTTCGCTGTTGTAGTCCACGTGGGCGCGGTAGCTGAAGAAATGCTCATTCTTGAGGTCCACATTTTGGGTGTGGTCTTTCTCCAGGGCGTTGCGATAGTGGAGATAGTCCCATCTCAGTCCCATTTGCAGGTTGAAGTGCCTGAAGTTGAGGTTGATGGGAATCACGTCGGCTTGGAACTGGTTGTAAAGCACGTTGTAATCAAGGTCGCCCTCGACATAGATGTCCACGTCGTTGCGGCGGAAGGTGTAGCTGAGTATGGGGCAGGTGAAACTACGGAAGTGTGTGGTGAGTTCGCCTCGTGCCATCATGCGCTTGCCCAATCTCAGGGTGACGTCGACGTTCATCGGCACGTCAGCCTTGATGGGGAAGTCGGCACCCAGTTGCAAGGCGGCGTGTTCCTCGGTGTCATAGCGCAGTCCCAAATGGGCTTGGTTGGTCTTGCGGTTGCCTGCGGTGAGGATGACGCGCACGCCATCGCCATCGGGTTCCAGCCGGCACTCGGCGGTCTGGTAGAACAGGTCCATGCGCAAGGTGGTGGTGAGTTGCTGCTGGAGGTTGGCGTCTATGCTGTCGTTCTTGAGCGGAGAGGAAAAATCAGTAATATGGTAACTCTGGTTGATGCCCGTGTCGACAATTTTATTTTTGTTGCGAATGTGGAATTTCTGGCAGAGGAAGCGCACATCCTGCGGTGTCATGTTCTCGAAGACGTACCCCGTGACATATTGCTTGTCGGTCATCACCGTCGGGTTGATGGGATAGTGCACGGGGGGCTGGAACGAGTCGTCGATGCCGATGCGCGGCTTGAGGGCCATCAGTTCGTCCCAATGTTTCATGGCTTCCTCCTCGCCACGGCGGATGAGCGTGTCTATGGCGACGAGTGAGAAGCTGGCGGCGTTGTAGCCTTTCGTGTCCACTTGGACGTGCACGTCGGTGATGGCCAGGTTCTCGTCATACTTGTTCTTACAGTTCACATCGATGATCTGGCTGAGGATGCTCATGGTGCGCCCCATGTCGTTGGCAATCTTCGGTTCTCCCTGCACGGTGACGCCGATGATGATGTCGGCGCCCATCTCGCGTGCGATGTCGGCAGGGTAGTTGTTGCGCAGTCCGCCATCCACCAGCACCATGTCGCCGATTCTCACGGGCGAGAAGGCAGCCGGGATGGCCATCGAGGCACGCATGGCTTGTGGCAGTCGTCCGCTGTGGAAGTCATATTCCGAGTTGTCGAGTACGTTTGTGGCCACGCAGGCGAAAGGGATGGGCAGGTCGCGGGAGAAGTCGAGTGAGTCGGTATATCCCACGCACAGTTGCTGGAACAGTTCCGCCAGGTTCTTGCCTTGGATGATGCCGCCATCGTTGTAGTTGAGTTTGCCCACAGTGATGCCTCGGTTGAAGAAGTAGGTGTTTTGTTTCTTGCGGTCGGCGAGGCTTTGTTTTGACAAGTCCTCCTTGTCGGTGATGACATAGCTCCAATCCTGCACCCGCACCATGGAGTCGAGCGAGTTGGCATTGTATCCGATGGAGTAGAGTCCGCCGATGATGCTGCCCATCGACGTGCCGGTGACGATGTCGATGGGGATGCCTGCGCGCTCCAGCACTTTCAGCGCCCCGATGTGGGCCATGCCCTTCGCACCGCCGCCGCTCAACACGACGGCGACCTTCTTTCTTCCCGGGGTGCCGCTCGAGGGCACGCTGTCCTGCTGTGCGCTCACTGTGCTGCTTATGATGATGGCGGCAAAAAACAATAATATCTTTTTCATCAATCTTGGTGTTTCAGAGTGCAAATTTCGTGAAAAAAATCCATATGGAGATGTTCCATATTTCTGAAAAGATGTCCTTTATGGCGGCTGATACGCAAAATGGGTGAAAAGGAGCATCCTTGTTTCATGGTTCATGGAGTTTTCCTGATTCCATGATTTTCTTTAAATCAACATTCTTGCCGTTTGGCTTTTCCTCCGTGGCTTTCAGACTGTCTTTGAGTTTTGATTTGACCTCCTTTTCCAAGTCTTTGTCTTCGCGTTGTGGGGTTGGAGATTGCGTGGTGCCGTTAGTCGGGAGAGAGTCCTTGGGGGCTGTCGTTTGAACGGCTGGGGTGTTTTCCTTGTCGGCATTTTCCTTAGGGGAGCTTTCTTTCTTGGAAGACTTTGCCATCAAAAGGTATCCAAGGGCGCCGGCGGCAAGGACGATGGCGCACAGCAGTATTGGCAGCCATTTCTTCAAGGAAGACTTGCTTTGTTTTTTGGGGATGGCATGGCTTGCCGGTGCTTCTTCCTCTTGGTTTGTAGGTATTTCATCCTCATGGCTTTCTGTCGGCTCTTCTTCCTCGACTTGCCCGCCAGCCACTTTGATGCCCTCCTCATCGTGTTCCGGTCTGTCAACAAATTCCTCTGGTCCGTCGGAAAACACTTCAGGGTCGACTGTAAGCTCTTCTGTATCGTCGTCGGCCTCAGGGTGTATGTTGATGGCATTGAACTTGACCGTCTGTTCGTCATTCAGCAAGGCCGTGTCGCCTTCCTCCGCGGCAACCTCTTTGACATGGACGAAGAAGGCAGAGTGGTTGTCGCTATTGCCGGCTGTCATCTTGAGCAGTTTTTGGTGCTTGTAGTCGTCGTCGGTGTCTAAAGCCAGCAAGTTGACAATATCTTCATCATCCATGGTTTCCAACATGCCATCCGTGCAGATGAAGAAGTAGTCGTCTGGTTTGACGTCCGTGATATGCACGATGTCTGCTCTTCTACGATTTTCCTTGCCAGGAGTCATGACGCGGGTGATCAGGTTTCTCCTGGGGTGCGTCTTCATCTCTTTGTAGGAAATTTCTCCTATTTGGTATAGGTCGAACACCAGGGAGTGGTCGCGTGAGAGGTAGAGGATGGTGTGAGAAGAAGGCCGGATGTGGTATATTCGGCTGTCGCCGATATGCGCTGCCGTGCAACCTCCACGGTGGAAGTAGAGCAAGGCCATGGTTGTCCCCGGTTTGCGAAAGGCTCCGTTGTCTTTTGCATCCAACTGAATGTAGGCGTATTCCAAGGCCTCCATGAGCTGTTCATCGGTAAGCACCTCGTCGGGGTTGACGTGCTCACGGAAATAGTCGGCAAGGCCTTGGCAGACTGTTCCACTGGCCACTTCACCACGCTCGTGTCCACCCATTCCATCACAAATCACAAACAGGCAATCCTCTGCCGTGGCTTTATCGGGAACAGGACTGATGCTGTCTTCTTGATTCGAGCGTTTTCCCTGTTCAAAGATGACTTTCGGCGGATATGTTTTGATTTTCATTGACGTTTCTTTTTCAAGATGTGTAATAGGTGTAATGATGTTTGTCCTCATATGGATGACATCGGCTCGTCCAACAAAGCCGTTGCTGGCTTTTATGGTTTTTCGGCTCAAAAGTAATAAAATTCTTCGTAAGCCGAAAATTTTCAATGATTTTTTTATAAAATGGTGGTGATTCAATCCGAGTATGATATATTCAAGGTGATTCGACCATTAAGGTATGGTTCTTAACCGGAAAAATAGCAAAAGACATCTATTTCGCACGTCTTGTAAGCAAATTTTATCAAAGGCATGTCAAAATGGAACCAAAAATCGAGTTATTTGGATTTTATTGAGTACCTTTGCCAAGAAATTTGACAATACTTCTATCTCTGATTTAACAATGCTGACGAACTGATGGATTTTTATTGCCTGACTTGTTCTTTTGTGACGGGGGCCTTGCTCTGTCAGGCTATGCTGTTGCTCTTTCTGCGCGTGCCGAGAGCGTCTGAATGGTACTCGTTCCGCAAGGCTAAACGCTTCATGTGAATCATGGGGACGGAGTTTTTGATTCGTTTTTTTGCAAAAATCACTCCCTATGATTGTATAAGTTTTGTAATCACCTTTTTTTAGTTCTGCAAGTAGGGAAAAATGAGGCGTGAAGAACCATTTGATTAAGCGAGTACAGAAGAGCTTTGGTTCATATCTTCCCTCAGTCTTTTCCATCTTTGAGTCCACTTGAAAAAGTGGACAGTGAGCAAAAAGTCGGTGCGCATCTCCCCTCCCCCTAAGGTGCTTAAAAGTTCAGGGATGCCTCTTCCAGAATAAAAGGAATGACACCGACATACTTGATGCCGTCCTCATCAGTCCATGCTTTCACGTTTCCGTCAAGAATGACAATCTTATGGAAAAAGTCGCAGTGGAGGCATAGTCCGTAATGGCTCAGGGAGAACGTTTACTGATGCCTCTACATAATGGTCTCTTTTGATAATCATTGCTTCCGACAGTGTTGATGCAAATATGGTCGAACCATTCGACTGTTTTTGCAGTGCAAAAGTATGGCGTTTTTTGAAACAACCAAGAAAAGAGACACTTATTTGCTTTTTAACCATTATTTTTTGACGGATTTACCGCTACTGATATGGAAAAATCTGAACTTACATTCAACGACCTCCCGCAGGTTATTGCCCAGCTTCGGGATGAGGTGATGGGTATGAGAGCCTTGCTGAACAGACAGCAGGAAGAGAACAGGAAACATCAGGTAGGCGAGAACCGCCACAAGCCCCTTAACGGACATATATGAAGCATTCCCTACTAATGGGAGGTGAGGGTGCGCATCGCCCATAATTCTTCCATTAGATGGAAGGTATCTGCTAATGATGTCAAGTTTGTCTTGATATCCGTTCTTTTACCCTCAATGGTATCAACGAAAGATTGTATCTCGTTGAAGAATCCCTGTGAATGGATTTGGTTGTTTGAAAGGATGGGTGAGAAATTGTTGCGGGTGTAAAGATATTCAAAGGTCTTTTTCCATGGACGAACTTTCTCCAATGGGAGTCCGAAGAGGGTGGAGGGGATTGGCTCATAGGTGAGAGAGTCGGTTTGTGAGAGGCGGTAAATGCCGGACGTGGTGCAGACTTTCAGCGATTCTTCTGCGGCAGCCCACGTGTAGGCGGTGGAGAGTTCGAGGGTGCCAACGATGTTTTGGTGTTGGAGCATCAGGAGATATGAGGAGGGAGCGATTTTGCGACAGGCGATGATTCCGGGCTTGCCGAAGAGATGGCAGACGAGGTCGAGGGGATGGATGAAGAGTTCTGTCAGGGCATTGCCTTCCGGGTATGCTCCAGTGAGATAATGAAGGTCGTAACTGTTGAGGCGTTCAGCACGCAGACGTTTTTGTAACAGTTGGACGGCAGGTGCATACCGTTTCTGTAGACCCACCATGGCGACGGGGGATGCGTATTGCCGCTGGAGGGTAATCAACGCATCGAGTTCTGCCGCTGTCCGGCATGGCGGTTTCTCAATGAAGAGTGACTTGCCATTCCGCAATACCTGGGAGGCGATGGGAAAGTGAGCTGAGGGTGATGCGGCAACAAACACACCTTTGACAGTCTTGTCATTCAGCATTTCGTCAAGTGTGGTTGTGCCCTTCACATTATGAAATTTTTTCTCTATCAGTCGCGCCTTCCTTTCTGACGTTACGCAGATGTATTTCAGTGGTACTCCAAGGTAATGAAGAATAGGGTACAGATTCGTCAATGAGTGTTGTCCCATACCGACGAAGGCATAAGAACATTGGTACGTTTGGCGCAAGTAAGATAAAGTGCGCATCTGCTTGTATCGGGCGATAAGTTTCTGTATCATTGTATTTCTTTTAGATGTTTTCGGTAGGTTTGTTTTGGGTCTGCCGTCCATTGATAAGGGCCATAGAACTTCTCAATGAGCCACTTGGGGAACAATCGCTCTAAATTGCGCACTAGGATGATGTCGTACTTTCGGTGGAAGTTGATCCAGCAGTCGTTGCATTTTTGAGTATGATGGCATTGTACCTTACAAGCCTGGATGCCGTTGAAGATGTCATCGAGTGATTGACGGTGGATGTTGCCAAGCATGGTATTGAGGTTCTGGCATAGAGGCACGTCGCCGTTGCTGTGGATGACGAGGTTGCTTATGATGCTCTGGCATCGCAGCTGCAGATTACCTTTTTGCCATTGGTCATAGAGTGCGACGAAATCGTAGTTCTCCTGCGTGCCATGGATGTTCTTTGGTATCTGCCCGATGAAATCTGTTGCTGTGAGCAGTTCGCTTGTCGTGTCGAAAAAAGCCATTGTGCCGTATATCCCTATCCGCACGTCAACGCCGTATTGTTTCGCCACATCTATTACGAATGCCATGTCTTCAAACCCATTCCAAGGTGACAGGCAGAACATCAACGACAAGGGTACTTCTTCCTTGAGTGCTTCCACCACTTCTATCACTTGGTCATAACCATCTCTTCCTCTCATCCGCTGGTAGGTCTCGCGCCCGCCATCAAGAGAGACGTAAAGATGTCGGGGCTGATGACGGCGGACGGCATCGATTACCCGACGAGGCTCAAGACAGTTTGACAGCAGGGTATAGTTCGAGTGGTTTGATTGGAACCAGTCCATGATTTCCTCGGCCTGCGGATGCAGGATGAACTCGCCGCCCTCCAGTCCTACCGTCGTCCGTCGTGTTACGCATCGACTTTGCATCACCCGTTTGATGTCTTCAAACGAAAGATGCTCCACCGGTCGTTTCTGCCAGATGTTGCAGTGCTTGCAGCGCGACTGGCACGCAGTGGTCGAGTAGATCATCAGTTGTGAAAGTCGCTTGTGTCGCGGTCTTGCCGTGTTGTTCAGATAGAGCAGCCCGTTGTAGGCGTAATCAAGGAAGGTGTACATGGCGGTCTTTTTTGACCGCAAAAATATGAAGTTGTCAGGCTGAACAAAGTTTATTGACGTACCCAAAAGGTACGCTCATCGAATTAGTCTTGGCTAGAGTACGCAAACCATACGAATCAATCAAGGGGACAGGCTTTTGATTGCCTCAAAATTCTGTCCCCTTGATTGTCATGGCGTTCCTGTTCTATAGTGACAGGATGAACTCATCCCATTGAGCGGGAGTGCCTTTTTGTCCGAACACTTTCATGAACAGTCGTGAGCGGGTGCTGGATACGGATTGTTTTGAATGTGATGTCAGGCGGGCGATGCCAACGGGCGTGATACCCATTTTGATGAGCATGGATATGCGCATTTCTTGGGTGGAGAGTTTGTGGAATTCGTTGAGTCGGTGCTTGAATCCCGGGTTGGTTTTCTCTATGGTGTCCTCAAGGATGTGCCAGTCTTCGTCTGTCATGGGCCTTTGATGCGTGTCGGACAAAAGTCGGTTGATGTGTTGACAAATTGGAGTGTTGGCAAGTATTTGGTGTGCCCTTTCCGCACTTTCCTCGCCACGGCTCCTGCTGTTGGCCAGCAGTTGCTCCAACTGTTGTATCTTCAATTGATAGTGCATCTTTCTCAACCGATAATGGAATGCCAACAAGGCAAGGAAAAATGCCAAGACAACGACCCCGGCGATGGCTATGGCATAATGAAGTCTCAATCGAGCGTTCTCCTCTTCACGTTGGTTGTAGTCGTAATGAGCGTTGGCACGTCTGAGCGCTTCCGTGTCGATTTCCTCCATCAGCGAGTCTGTGAGCATTTCATAGTCTCTCAAGTGTGAGATAGTGGATTCGATTTTCCCCTCTTCCATGGAAATCTCAGCCAACCATTTGTGAGCCATCTGCTTGTGGCCAATATCCTCATTGGCAAGCAACTTTTGACAAAAATACCTTGCCGAATCATTATTTCCCGTGTGGTGATACAAGTCGGCAGCCATGAAGACAACTCCAGGGTCGTCACACAATGATGGGTCGGCCAGTATGGGAGCCAGCAACTTCCTCCCTTCTTCATAATGATGGTGCCAGAGATGATAACCGGCCATTTGGCTTCTGACGACATTGACTGCCATGTTGTCTCCTTGCATCTGGGCCAACTTCATCGCTTGGTCAAAGAAATAGAGGCAACTGTCATCATCCTCGCGTGTACGCCATACGTTGGCGATGTCGCACAAGTCGTTGATGATGGCAGTGGTGTCTGCAAGGCGCTTGTCTGCATGATATGCATTGACAAATGATTCCATGGCTTGTTCCTGCAACCCCTCTTCAAACAACAGATGTCCCATGTCGCTGTAAATGGCAGCTTTCAAACTGTCTGGAGCTTGCATGTCAGCGGCCTTTTTAAAAAAAGTGAGAGCTTGTGGGGCATCGCCGTTTTCAGATGCCTCCTTTGCTCTTTCATAATGCCAAGAGGCAGGCTGCGAACACGACCATATCAATATGGCGGAAATGAGGATAATGGATTTCTGTTTCATTCCTCATCAATGAATAGAGGTTTGCACAATTCCAAATCAAATCGGGTCAACCAGCGGCGGACTTCCTCTTCCGTGGCTTGGAAGTGTTCGATGACAACAATGCGGTTGCCACACAAAAATGCTGTCGTGTATTCATCATCGTCGGTGTCCATCATCTCGTAATGAGCTTTTGCCTCTGAATCGTTGGGATATGAAATGATTGTGGAGTCACCTGTTATGTCATTGTTGACATCCCTGTTCAAATAAATGTAGATGAGTGTGGAGTCTTGTTCATTCATCACAATGGAATAGCTGTCGTTATCCGTCAAGGAACCAAATACGGGAGTTGGTGGCAATGGCGAAATGGCAGTGGGGTGATACCAATAATTGACAACCTTGCAGACGGTATTTGACTCAAGGGTGTTGAAAATGGGTGTGAGTTCGAATTGGTAATATTGTCCATTTTCGGTGCAATTGATTCGTGATTCCCCATAGGGAAAATAAAAAGAGGATGTGAGATAAACCTTTTTCCTTCCCGTCAGCGTGTTTCTCACGTAGCGCCATTTCCTACCTACTTTATTCGGAGTGTTATTGGGCAGGGTAAGACTGTTGATGGCAACGGAAGTGCAGGTGTCGTTGGCAGACATCAGTTCTGCCTGTGGTATGTTGTCAGGGTTGATGCGATGGTGGAAAAAGGACTCTCCTTGAGAAATATCGCCCCACCAGCCTATGCGCAAGGGATTATCCATACTGGTGGCAAAAGATATGCTATCTATAGGGATTTGATATGGAATGGAAAGGCTTGTCAACGCCATGGCTTCTTGGTTGAACTGAATGCTGTCGATATTTCGGATGTCCACCGCCATGGTCTGCCCATGACAGTACAACAACATCGTCTCTGCTTTTGATTGAGCCTTGGCAAGTCCTGTGGACAGCAAGGCAGTAACGATAATGGTAAGATACTTGAACATAATGTGCGCAAAGTTACAAAAAAAGTCAGGCATTACAAAAATGCGAGTACTCAAAAGGTACTCAACCCGTAAAAACTATTCGACGGATTATAGAAGACGGCTTTTGGTTCTCGTTCCAGAAACCATCCTCTTTGATTTTTGAGAAAAAACGATGTTTATTTGTCTTTCTCTGCCATAAAGGTTGGAAAAACGAAAAAAAGTATTAACTTTGCTTCGCGAATTTAGGCTGCGCCTCGGAAAAGAAAATAAAAACTCCGTTATTTATTTTGCTTTTCACTCGGCTTGCACTATCTTTGCTCCGCAAATCTACTAAAGACAAAGAATCCCGTCATACCCTGGCGGGGTGATGGGCTGTGAAGCCATCCCTATCTGAAAAAACATAAAACCAATAACAACCTAAATGACAAACAAGAACTCACTAAGGACAACGCTCTGCATCTTGCTTGCAAGCATCCTTGCCGTGGCGTGCCAAGACATTGCCGACGACGACCATTACAAGTCGCCCGAATGGCTGAAAGGCAACGCGTGGGAAGTGCTTGAGAGCGAGGGTAACCACTCGATGTTCCTCAAAGCCATCGAGTTGACGGGCTACAAGCCCATTGTCAATGGACAGAGTGTGATGACTGTGATGGCACCCGACGATGGTGCTTGGCAGAATTTCCTGCAGCAGAGAGGTTACTCCTCTGTGGAAGACATGCAAGCCAAGGCACCCCAGGAGTTGAAAAAGACTGTCGGTTACCATCTGATGTATTATGCCTACGACTGGCAGAAGATGGTGAACTTCCGTCCCACCGAGGGCGATGGCGCCACGGAAGAACAGAAGCAGGTGAACGCCGGCCTCTATTACAAGCACCGCACCCGCAGTGCCGACGACATGGAGCAGGTGCGCGGAAGGCTCAATGGTGTCGACACCACCGTCACCATCTATCATTTTGAGCGCTACCTCCCCGTGCTCAGCCACATGATGTTCGCCACCAAGGGCATCGACGCCAAGAGCAACTACGAGTATTTCTTCCCCGGCAGCGAATGGGGCGGCGGCACACGCGGCTTCAACGTGTCCAACGCCAGCGTGCTCGACCAAGACGCCGTGGTGACCGACAACGGCTACCTCTACCACGTCAACCAGGTGGTCTCACCGCTGGAAACCATCCATGCCACGCTGAAGAGCAACCCCAACTACAGCGACTTCATCAGCCTCTACGACACCTACGCCGAGTTGACGCCCGCTTCGGAGGACATCAATACCTCCGTAGGCAAGGTGGTATACACCATCAGCCACGGCACACTGCCCGACATCGCCTGCGAGTGGCCGGTGAACACGTGGAGCGCCATGGAGCAACTCGACCGCGTGGCCTACAACATCTTCGCACCCTCCAACCAGGCCATCAGCCGATTCTTCACCAATTACTGGAAACCCGAGAGCGGCTATCGCTCACTGGCCGACCTCGACCCCCTCATCCTGCAATATTTCATCATGCAGTCCTTTGCCGACGAGACGACACCCGTCTTCCCCGAGGAGATAGAGAAGGGGTTGGTGCAGACCGCCTATGGCACACCCGTCAACATCAATCCAGCACATGTGGACGACCGCCTCTTCTGTGAGAACGGCATCGTATATGGCATGAACGACATGGAGGCACCTGCCATCTTCTCGTCCGTCGTGGGACCAGCCTTCCGCGACACCACCTACCAATGCTTCATGTACGCCTTGGACAAGAGCGAACTCGTCCTCTCGCTGGCATCCGACAAGTCACAGTTTGTCACCCTCGTGCCATCCAACTACCAGTTCAATCACAACGAACCGCAGATGCGCCTGAACACCACCACGGCGGGACGGTTCCTCGAGGTGTACAGCGACGTCGATGGCAACTTCGCCAACATGGGCTCCGGACAGGCACGAAGCATCGTCAACATGCACACCGCCTCCAACCTCTCCGAACTACGCTCCTCCGGCGTGCAGGTGGTGGAGACCAACACCGCCTTCAACTACTGGTATGTGGTCGACGGGCGCATCACCACCAGCGCACTATTCAACGAGCAACTCAACCCGTCATACCAAGGAAATCCCTTCGTGGGATTCCACGAGGTGTCAAACAACGGGATGCCGTGGAGCAACGGACGTGCCTATGCTTACGACTATGACAAGCTCTTCGCTGAGGCGTCGGGCGACGGACTGACCCACCGCCTAGCCGTGGGCAACGACCGCAACTACGAATACTACCTCTTCGCACAACTGCTGCAGAAGGCCGGACTCGTACAGGGTGGGGGACTGCCCTCCATCACCAGCGACGACACCCGTTACATCGTCTTCGTGCCCACCAACGAGGCCATCAAGAACGGCATCGCGAGCATACCGGGATGCGGCTCACTCCAAGTCGCCGACGACTACACTCTCACCGGCAACCTCTCCACGACCAACAAGACGCTGCTGGCCAACTACCTGCGCAACTATTTCGTATCATCATTGATGAACACCATCACCAGCTATCCATATCCCGGGTCGGCCTGCAAGGGCACCTTCAACACCATGGGCACGGAGAAGATGGTCATCAGCGAAAGCGCAGGACGCATCTACGCCGCATTCGGCGACAACCAGCCAGTGGGCGTCACAGAGAAATACCATTGCCTGCCCTTCGCCTTCTCCGACGGGTGCATGCAACTCATCGACGGCATCATCCCTTAAACACTGAACTCCATGAAACAGAACAAGACATACATCATACTGCTCATGCTGTTGTGCTCCATCGGCATGATGGCGCAAGAGAGAGTGCTCACGGGAAAGGTGACCGAGAAACTTGACAATGGCACACTCGACCCCATCATCGGGGCCAACGTGGTGCTCGTCAACAACCAGAACCGTTACATCAAGGGAGCCGTCACCGACATCGACGGCAACTACATGCTGCAAGTGCCGGCCGATGCAAAGAACCTCAAGGTGAGGGCCACCTACATCGGAATGAAAACGGTCACCATCAACTACAACGGGCAAACAGAAATCGACTTCGCCATGGAGAGCGAGTCGGTGCTCGAGGAAGTCACCGTCACCGGCACGCGAGGCGGCCGCGACGGCATGGGTGTCTCCAGGTTGGAACAGACATCAGCCGTGCAGAGGGTGGACCTCGCCTCCATCGTCGAGACAGCCCCCGTCACCTCCGTGGAGGAAGCATTGCAAGGCCAGATAGCAGGCCTTGACATCAACCTCGGCGGCGACCCGGGAGCAAGAAGCAGCATCCGCATACGCGGAACCAGTTCGCTCAGTGCATCCAACGAACCCCTCATCATCATCGACGGCGTGCCGCAGGATGTCGACATCACCGACGACTTCAATTTCTCCACAGCCAATGAAGAGGACTTCGGAGCACTCCTCAACATCGCTCCCGCCAACATCGAGAGCATCGAGGTGCTCAAGGATGCCTCCGCTACAGCCATCTACGGCACGAAGGGCGCCAACGGCGTGCTCCTCATCAACACCAAGAAAGGCTCCATGGGAAAGACCAAGTTCTCCTTCTCCTCCAAGTTCACCGCGAAGAAGGAGCCTGAGAGCATACCCCTGCTCAATGGCGCACAGTATGTCTCGCTCATGCAGGACGCCATCTGGAACGCCGCCAATGCCAAGGGCATCAGCAACGCCCGCAACGAGATGGACATGCTTTTCAACAATCCTGAAATCAACTACGACCCCAACTACCGCTACTACGACGAATACAACGTGGACACCGACTGGCTGGAGGCCGTCAAGCAGGACGCCATCATCACCGACAACAACTTCTCCATGACCGGTGGCGGCGAGAAGGCCGTCTACAAGCTCAACCTCGGCTACTACGACGAGCAAGGCACCACCAAGGGCACCGGCGTGCAGCGACTCTCTGCTGGCATGAAAATCACTTACAACTTCAGCGACAGGCTCCGCGTGCGCACCGACTTCTCCTTCTCCAACACCAACAAGGATGCCAACGCCCTCTCATCCGTGAGAAGCATCGCCATGCAGAAGATGCCCAACCTCAGTCCTTACTGGATTGACGACGCCACGAAGCAGCCCACCAACGTCTATTTCTCCCGTGACGAGGACTTCCAAGGCTCCTTCACCAGCACCGGCAGTTCCAGCGTGGGAAGCGCCAACTACAACCCCGTGGCGATGGTCAAGGAAGGTTACAACAAGACCACCCAGCGCGACGAGAAGATGACCATCACCCTGCAATACGACTTCCCCTTCAACCTGCAATACCAAGGGTGGGTGTCGCTCAACATGCGCACCACCAAGAACAAGCAGTTCCTCCCGCAGGAGGCCACCGGCGTGCTGTGGACCAGCAGCTTCGCCAACCGCAGCGTGGATGCCTCCACCGACGCCTTCTCCCTGCAGACGGAGAACAAGCTCATCTACAACAACACCTTCGCAGAGAAACACAAACTCATCGCCACGGCCCTCATCAAGACCGCCGACAACGAGAGTTTCAGTTATACCAGCGGCACATACGGCAATGCCTCCGCCAACCTCAGCGACCCCGTCGTGGGAAGCGTGGTGGCGTCGTCGGGCTCTGGAAACTCCGAGAGGCGCTCCATCTCCATGATCGGACAGGCCGTCTATTCCTACGACAACCGATACATCATCCGTGGTACCATCAACCATGAGGGCAACTCCACCATGGGCAAGGAGAAGCGATGGGGCACCTTCCCGGCATTCGGCGCTTCCTGGAACATCGAGCAGGAGCATTTCTGGAGCGACAGCTTCAAGAAATGGTTCAACGAGGGAAAGGTGCGTTTCGGATACGGATGGTCCGGCACATCGCCATCGGGAGCATCCATCTACCTCGGTGCCTACAAGAGCCTCGGGCAGTATATGGACATGGCTGCCATCACCCCCGACCGCATGCAGCTCGACAACCTCAAGTGGGAGACCACCAGGGAAATGGACCTCGGCATTGACCTGAGGCTCTTCAACAGACTCTCCTTCACTTTCGACTACTATGACAAGCAGACTTCCGACATGCTGCTCAAGGACACCAAGTTGCCGGCATCCACGGGATACAACTCGGTGAAATACATCAACTCCGGCAAGATGAGCAACAAGGGTGTGGAGTTGAGGTTCGAATACCAGGTGTTCAAGAACAAGGAATGGACCATCTCCGTCAACGCCAATGTCAGCCGGAATATCAATAAGGTGAAGGAATTGCCCAGCACATGGGTGATGGACAACTACTCCTTCGGCAATGGCAACTACGCCCTACGCATCGTGGAGAACGCTCCCGTCGGTTCATTCTACGGATACCGTTACCTCGGCGTCTACCAGAACACTGCCGAGACCTACGCCCGCGATGCCTCAGGCAACGTGATGTATGACTGGCAAGGTAACATCATCACCATGAAGAACGGAACGGTGCAGACCTACCCGGGCGACGCCAAGTATGAGGACATCAACCACGACGGTGTCATCAACGAGAACGACATCGTCTACTTGGGAAACGCCAATCCCAAGTTCTTCGGAGGCGGAGGATTCCAGATAAGATGGAAGGACCTCACACTCACCACCTTCTTCTACGGACGTTACGGACAAAAGGTCATCAACGGTGCACGCATCTCCCTCGAGAACATGTATGGCAAGAACAACCAAAGCACCGCCGTGCTGCACCGTTGGCGTGCTGAAGGCGACCAGACAGACATCCCACGTGCGCTCTACGGCATGGGCTACAACTACCTTGGCAGCGACCGTTTCGTGGAGAACGCATCGTTCATCCGACTCAAGACCCTCTCGCTGAGTTACAACCTTCCCAAGAAATGGCTCAAGAATTGGGGCGTCAGTAAACTCAACATCTTCGCCACCGCCTACGACCTCTTCACCTGGACCAAGTACAAGGGACAAGACCCGGAGGTCTCCATGCCTTCAGCCACAAGCCTTGTAAGAGACAACGCCACAACACCCGTGTCCAGACGTTTTGCCATTGGTGTCAACCTCGACTTTTAATCTGAAAGACAATGAAGAAGAACCTATTATATATGCTGATGTGCGGAGCCCTCACGCTCACCACAGCCACCTCCTGCAACGATTGGCTTGACGTGCTGCCCAACAACGAGCAGGTGACCGACGACTATTGGAAGTCGAAAGAGGATGTCGAGGCGGTCATCGCCTCTGGATATTACTATATGAGGCAGTGCGTACCCACCTTCATCAAATGGGGAGAACTCCGGGGCGGTTCCATCTACACCACCAACACCGGCGATGCCAAGTTGCAAGACTTCAATATGACGGCCAACCATTCGCTATGCGACTGGTCCAACGTATACAAGGTCATCGGCATGGCCAACTCAGTCATCCTCTACGCTCCCGATGTGAAGGACGACACCTACTATCAGGCCATTCTCAACTCGCACCTCTCAGAGGCTTATTTCCAAAGGGCATACTGTTACCTGCTTCTTGCCAAGAACTTCAGGGAGGTGCCACTCGTCATGCAGGCGTATGTCAACGACAACGCTAGTTTCGACCTCGCCAAGTCCACCGAGGCGCAAATCATCGCACAGGTCAAGGAGGATGTCAAGACCGCCCTCGCCACGGATGCCGCCAAAGGCACCTTCGAGGAAGAATGGGCCACCAAGGGTAGGGCCACCAAATGGGCGCTCTACGCACTCATGGCAGATGCCTGCCTCTGGAGCGAGGACTATGACCAATGCATCGAATACTGCGACAAGGTGTTGAATGCCAGGGACGCTTTCCGACCGGTCTTCATGACCAACACCAACGACTGGTACACTATGTTCTATCCCGGCAACAGCAATGAGTCGATTTTCGAACTCAACTGGGATTACTCGGAAAACCAAACCAACAATTTCAACTCCTTGTTCACCCTCACCGCATCCTCGCCGTTGAGACCTACCTCGAGGGCCACGGAGCGGATGAAGGAGGAGACGCAGACCCTCAAGGACCGAGGACTCACCGAAGACGGTAGAATGGGGCGCATGTTGATGTCCACCTACGTGCCCGACAACGGCCAGGCCATAGGATGGGCCTCCTCCAACCAATATTACATATGGAAATACTACGGCACCGACGTGCCAGACATCACCGGTGGCGCACGAGCCCACCAGGATGCCAACTTCATCATCTACCGCGTGGCCGACCTCATGCTCATGAAAGCCCTCGCTCTCACCATGAAGGGACAAGGAGGATGGGCGGAGGCCGTCAGCCTTGTCAACAAGGTGCGCAACCGTGCCGCACTACCCAATTTCAAGGACATCGACACCACGTCGCCCGAGGCCGCTGTCCAAATCTCACAACTCGACGAGATGACGCTCATCGAAGAGATTCTCGACCAGCGAGAGATGGAGTTCATGGCTGAGGCCAAGAGATGGTATGACCTGCTCTGGCTCGGAAGAGTGGGAGGAGGGAAATACAAGACCCAGTTCATCAACAAGGTGGTTGAAGGCAACCAGACCACCAACCAGCAGTGGATACGTTCGGTCCTCCAGGACGAGAATGCATGGTACATGCCCATCCCGCAGGCCGACATCGAGCACAACAAGCTGTTGGAGCAAAACCCGTATTATTCATCATCCAAGTAAGGAAAGGAACGAAGCATGGACACAACCAGAAAATTCATACGCCACATCGTCTGCCTCGCAGCAGCGGCATTGCTCTTCGCCGCCTGCGACAAGGACGTGTTCGACATCAATACCGACCCGTTCAAGGACGAGGTCTACAACACCACGCTTATGCCGCCCATCTCCTCCTTCCTTGCTGAACAAGAGGGATACGGCGAATATGTCAAGATGCTCCACTACGCCAATATGTTCAACGCACTCAACCAGTCCTCGTCAGGTACAAGCTTCACCGCCTTCGTTCCCAACGACGATGCCATGCGCGAGTTCTACCGCCGCAGAGGGGTCGACAGCCTTGAACAACTCTCACGGGAATATGCCAAGGCCTTCGTCCTCTACCACACCGTCAAGGACTCCATACTCCCCGAGTCCTTCGTGCAGAAGAAGTCGGTGCAGAACCTCAGCGGCGATGTCATCAACATCGCCATCGACCCTCAGCACGCCGGACAGGCCATACTCAACAACGAAGGCCGTGTGGTGGAGATGGGTCTCAGTGCCTACAACGGCAAGGTGTATGTCCTCTCGTCGGCCATGACACCCCTGGTGGAAACCGTCTACGACAGGGTGGTGCTGGGCGGACGCTCACACATCATGGCCGATGCGCTGCAAGCCACGGGATGGGCCGGCAAACTGAGTGTCGTGGTGGACACCACCCTCAATGAGAACCGGCAGAAAGTCATCAACCATTACTATTACACCCTGCTCAACGTTCCCGATGCCGCATTCGCCAAGGCGGGTATCGGTTCGCTCGACCAGCTGCGCCAGCAGTTGCGCAGCGCCGACAAGGAAGGGTTGAGCGAGGACTCCCTCCTCAGAAAGTACGTGGGATATCACATCCTGCAGAACCAATACACCACCGACGAGATGGGAGCCATGGTGGGATCTGAACCCACCCGCATCTGGAGTTCGTCGGCCAGCAACCAGGTGTTCACAGTCACCTACGACAGCCTCGCTGCCAATGAAGTCGACAAGTATGTGCTCAACGCTTCCGGCGTGTCGGCAAGGTTCGTCCCCGAAGAGTCGAACGTGCTGTGCAAGAACGGCTATGTGCATGAAATCGACGGGTGGCTGCCCGTATGGGAGCCGGAACAGGCCACCGTGCTATGGGACCTGGCCGACTATACCGAAATCAAGAACCTGGTCGACCCCGAGTATTACCAGCCCGCCGAGCCTACGGCCTCCGAGCAGCGCTTCCGCGTGGCCTCCGCCGCCTGTTTCGAGTATGAGATGGGCGAGGCCGGCACGAAGAACCGCAACTACAGCGACATCGACTATGTCACCTGCCGCAGCAACATGAAGGACGCCCACAACTACGACCGCATCGTCTTCAACCTGGGCTACATGGGCAAGGTGAGCATGCGCACCCCGACCATCGTGAGAGGGAAGTACAAGGTGGAGTTGACCCTTGTCTTCATGACAGGCAACAACTTCATGCGCCAGCAGACCGACGGCAATGGAGGAATGCTCAAGGTGGCCTTTGACGAGAAGGACGAATACACCGTCTTCACCGCACCCTATACCAAGGTCACCAGCGCTCTACCCGGCGTATACACCAGCACACTCTACGAGGAAATCGAGTTCCCTGAAACCGCCTCCCACGACTTCAGCTTCATCGTCCTCGACCCGGCGGCCAGCACCAACAGCAATTTCAGCCTCCAGTTCGACTACATCAAGTTCACACCCATCGAATAAACAAAGACCGAAAAGATATGAGGACCATCTATAAAACAACCATTTTCCTGCTCACGTTGTTCGTGGCGGCATCCTGCTCCGAACTGGAGGATGACGACCACTACGGCAACTCTGACACGGTCATCTCCAACAATGAGTTGAAGATTGTCAACACTTCTTCCGAGGAATACATCAAAGGCAGGGCCGACCTCTCCAGCATGAGCCAATTGTTCCAAAGCCAGGGCATCTATGAGGAGTTGGCCAGGAAGGGTCAGCTCAGCACCATGCTCGTGGTGACCAACGACCACTTCAAGACTCCTGAGGATAAGACGGAGTTTGTCACCAGGTCGCACGTGAGCGACATCTCCATCTCTCCCGCCAACCTGGAGGACGGCACCCGCCTCATGATGTGGCACGGGAAGTATGTCAACGTCGTCATCGACTCCCTCGGTAGGCAAGGCAACATCGTCGACCACATCCTTTTCAACAACGGAGCGGTGAAAGAGGTGGTGAAGACCACCACCGGCTATGTATATGTCATCTCCGACATGATACAGACACCCACCTCGCTCTACGATTTCATCAACGACCTCGACGACAATTATTCCATCTTCCGAGAGATGGTGCTCGCATCGGGAGGAAAGGAGTTCGACAGGACCAACAGCAAGGCCATCGGTGTCAACGACCAGGGCAACACCGTCTACGACTCCGTCTTCATTTACCGAAACACCTTCTTCGAGAGCGCCAATTTCGACATGAATTCCGAGTCGCTCACCGCCACCATGCTCCTCCCATCCAACGATGTCATCAACGCCGCCCTCGACGACGCGCACCAACGACTCGCCTCGTGGGAGATGGAGCGCCCCGACAGCCTGATGAAGGACTGGATTCTCAAAACGGCGTTCTTCGCCAAGAGATACACTCCCGAACAGATGCAGACCACGGAGCAGCAAGACCTCAAGAGCATCTTTGGCACACAGTGGCGCACCAACGTGCAGCAGGTGGACACCTCCGAACCCGTCGAACTCTCCAACGGCATCGTGTACAAGGTGAAGAAAATACATCTGCCCAACAACCTGCTGATGTACCGCCTGAAAGACTATTTCTACTATTACGAGAACTGCACCGACGAGCAGAAGGCACAATATTTCAAGGCTGTGAACCTCAACTTCAAGGAATGCAACACCGAGGTGGCGGCGTGGTCGCCGCTCCCTGGCGTATGGCCCTTGCATGAGAACCGCATCATCAGGTTTGACAAACCTTCCGAAATCGCCGACGCCGATGGCTTCCAACTCGACTTCACACCCATCAAACTCAATGCCGACGGTACTGTCAGACCCTACCTCTTCCCGCCGGGAGCCTATCGTTTCGCCATGGGGTCCGTGCAGAACCAGAGCCTTGACATCGTTGTCACCGTCTTTGCTGAAGGACAGGAAATAGCCAAGTCGAGAGCCATCACATGGGGCACTTCCACGGAGTTCCACTACGACCGTGGCACAACACTCTCCAACACCCATCCGGAAGGTTATGACGCCACCTACGTTCGTGAGGTGGGCGGCAATAGCAAGGCCGCCAACTACGACACCGACGGAGGCCAGATGATGGAGGAACTCGTCATCCCCGACATCAAGGGCGACGGTTCACCCGTGAGAATCACCATGCGGCTCACCTGCGGCAGCTGGGAGGGGAAGACCAATGTGAAAATCCACCATTGGTGCTTGCGACCCACCGCCAACAATTATTAATCACCCAACTTTCGCAAATGGGAAAAATGAGGCGTGAAGAAGGTCTTAAGAAACAAGGGTTGCATTTTTGGCAAAACGAGATCACGATAACATATGTCCCTTTAAGTCCCTTTTAACTCCTCTTCAACTCCCAAAAGTTGAGCGAATGCAAAACTTGAATTAAACACCTACGATATGACCAATAATATGAAGAAATTGATGATGTGCCTCACCATGGCCATGGCATGGGCCTTGGGAGCGCAAGCGCAGACCATCAACGGACATGTGTTCACCTCCACCAGCGAACCCGTGGTGGACGCCATCGTCACCAGTCCCGGGTGCACTGCCGCGCGAACGGCGGCGGATGGAGCCTTCACCATGGAAGGGGTGGGGAAGGGCAGTCCACTCACCGTCTGGCATGATGGCTATTACCAGCGGACGGTATATGTCAACGACCTGGGGGTGGACGACCTGCGCATCTTCCTCGTCGAGGAGGACAAGACCCGGTATAATGAAACCGTCATCACACCGTTCGCCGCTGGGGGCGGTTCAGCCGCCACAAGCACGTCGAACATCAACCGCAAGGACTTCGCCTTGGGAGCACTCTCCATCGACAACGCCATCAAGGGCGAGGTGACAGGCCTGCAGGTGACCAACAAGAGCGGCATGACAGGAGAGGGCGCCTTCCTCCAACTCAGGGGCGTGCGCTCACTCGTGGCGGAGAACACACCACTCATCGTCATCAACGGCGTGCCCTACATGCCCGATGCCAACCTGAGCCAGATCATCGGGGGCTATTCCAGGTCGCTCTTCCAGTCGCTCAACAGCCTTGACATACGCAACATCACCGTGCTCAAAGGGGCCGAGGCCGCTGCATACGGCTCCATGGGGTCCAACGGAGTGATCATGATCGAGACCGACCAGGCCAGCAGCTCCGACATGAACACCCGCATATCCTTCTCGGGCATCGCCGGAATGAACTGGAACTCCAAGCGAGTGCCTCTGATGAATGCTTCGGAGTATAAGAACTATCTCAGCGACATCGGACTGACCTATTATCCCAATATGGAGGCCTTCTTCGCTGATTTCAACTTCCTCAGCGACCCGGATGCCAACAAGTCGTACCTCTACCAGTATGACACCGACTGGCAGGACGAAATCTACCGAAACAGCACCACCATGGACTATCTCTTCCGCGTGGAGGGTGGCGACAACATCGCCAAGTACAACATCTCCCTCGGCTACCTGGGAGACCAAGGCACGCTGAAGAACACCAACAGCGACCGTTACAACGCGCAAATCAACGCCTCCGTACTCGTCAGCAAGAATTTCGAGATTCGCGCCAACATCAACACCGCTTACCTCAAGGGACAATACCAGGAGCAGGGCATGTCGTTGGAGACCAACCCCATGCTTGCCGCCTATCGCCGCGCTCCCTTGCTCAGTCCCTACAAGAGCGACATGTATGGCAACCTCATCAACACCTACGCCAGTTACTGGTTTGGCGCCATCGGCAACGAGGACTTCATCGTCAGCAATCCGCTCTCCCTCGTCAACACCATGTCGGGAAAGAACAGGCAGTATGACATGAATCTCAAAATCCAACTCATTTACAATCCTGTGAAGAACCTCACGCTCAACGGCATCGTGGGAATGTACTACAACTACAACCAGGAGGAGACCTTCATCCCAGGCATCAACAACGAGGACATCGTCCCACTCTTCGACAACTACGGACAGGCTGACAACACCATACGCGTGGGCACCAACCATACGTTCAACATGTACTACAACGCCAATGCTGCATACCACCTCAACCTCGACGAGCTGCACAAGTTCAACTTCAACGTTGGATGGCAGGCCGTCACCACCTCCTATGAGTACGACGCAGGTTTCGGCCGCAACTCCAACAACGACTTCTACCAGACCTTGGGCGACGCACAGTCCTTGGGACGATATTTCTCCGGCTACAACAACAAGTGGAACTGGATGAATGTCTATGCCCATGCCGACTGGACCTTCCACAACCTGGTGAAGGTGGGTGTCACCGGTGCTTTCGACGGCGCATCGTCCATTGGAAAGGATGCCACCAGGATGACATTCTATCCCGCCGCCGACGTGGTGTTCATGGCAAAGAACCTGCCGGCGCTCAGCACCAAGGACTGGGTGGACAAACTCAACCTGTATGCCAACTACACCATCGCAGGCAACAGCAGGTTCTCTTCCAAGTTCGGGAAATACTACTACACCTCCAACCCCTACCAGACCATCTCCGGCATCGTCAGGGCCAACGTCCCCAACACCGCCATCAAGGCTGAGAAGGACCAGACCATGAATGTAGGCCTTGAGGCTGGGTTCTGGCACAACAGGGTGCAGATAGGACTCGGATACTACAACACCAAGGCCTCCGACGTGCTCATCTCCGGCGACCGCTCGCCCATCCTCGGTTCCAGCCTTTATTACAACAATGAGGCAGAACTGACATCGAAAGGCTTGGAACTCTCCCTCGCCGTCTCGCCCGTCTACACCAAGGACTTCAGATGGACCATCGGCGGTACGTTGACCACCCTTGATAACAAGGTCAACTCCCTCGGTACGCTCAACGAAATGGTAGCCACGCTCAGCGACGGCGCACAGGTCATCACAAGGGTGGGAGAGAACCCCTACGCCTTCTACGGCCTCAAGGCGCTCGGCGTCTTCAAGACCACTGCCGAGGCAGAGGCTGCCAACCTAACAGCCAACGGCATGCCGTTCCAGGCAGGCGACGTCCACTACTTCGATGCCAATAAAGACGGTGTCATCGACAGCGACGACAGGGTGGTCATCGGCTCTGCCACCCCCGACCTCTTCGGCTCGCTCTTCACACGCTTCGAATACAAGAGTTTCGCTCTCGACCTCACCTTCACCTATTCCTTCGGCAATGATGCCTACAATGCCGTCAGGCGAGTCACCGAGTCGGAGAGCGATTTCTCCAACCAAGCCAAGTCGGTCAACCGAAGATGGCTAATGGAGGGCCAGGACACCGATATGCCAAGGGTGAGATACAACGACCGGGTGGGCAACAACGCCTTCAGCGACAGATGGATAGAGGATGCCGGATATCTCAAGTTGCGTGACATCACCTTCAGTTATACTTGGAACAAACCCCTCTGGAACTTCATCCAGGGCGGCACCCTCTTCGTCACAGGACAAAACCTCGTCTGTTTCACCGACTACCTCGGGCTCGACCCGGAATTCGCCTACTCATACAGTTCGCTCATGCAGGGCACCGACTATGCCAAGGCCACCGCGCCAAGGGCGGTGAAGTTTGGTGTCAACCTCAGATTCTAAAAGAATTTTCAATATTCAATTTTCAATATTCAATCGATATGAAAAAAATGAAACAATTCATAGGCATCGTCTTCATCCTTGCAGGACTCGCCACCATCACCGCTTGTTCCGACTTCTGGGACCCGGAGACGGAGGATGAGTTCAATGGGGAGGATGGTTTCACCAGCAACACCGAGATGTACACCGGCTTCCTGGGCATCATGACCAAGATGCAGGCCATCGGCGACAAGGAAATCCTGCTCACAGAGACACGAGGCGAACTCATTGAGCCCACCGATGATTCGAGCAACGAACTCATCGCCCTCAACAATTACGAGCCGAATCTCCAGAACAATGCCTATGCCAATCCACAGGGCTACTACGAGGTCATCATCGCCTGCAACGACTACCTCAACAACATGAGGGACTACAGGAAGAGACCCAACGTGAACGAAGAAGCCTGGGAGGCCCTCGTGGCTTCCGCCCTCCGCGTGAAGGTGTGGACTTACAAGACGCTGGCTGAAATCTATGGCAAGGCGGTGTGGTTCGACGACCCCATCCACGAAGTGACCGAAATCAAGGAAGGCGAACGTTTCCATCTCCTCACACTCGAACCCTTGGTGGACAAATGCCTGGCGGTGATGGACCAGGGTTTCGAGGGCGTGGACTCCAAAAAGGACATCGACTGGTATGAATGGCTCGACCCCACCCACAGCGTCAGCCTCTCCAGCAGCCAGTATCGCAAATGGAATTATATGACGCCGCCATACGCCGGTTTGTATGCCGAACTCTGCTTGTGGAAGGGAGCCTTGCTCGATGCCTCCAATCAGGATGCCACTACCGCTTACAAGAAGGCAGCCGACATCTTGCTCGCCGCCCTTGGGACGCAGATCAACGTCACCTCCGACCCAGGCTCCAATGTCTATTGGCTGCCCTCTGCCGCAACACCGGGACACTATTCGCCCATCTGGAACAACAGCCAGCCTTATCCCTATGAGGCAGTGGCGGCATTCATCTATGACTATTCTCACAACCAGACCAACACCTTGCTCCAACATTTCTCCAACGAGTATCCCAACAAGTATCTGTTGAGACCGTCGGAGAACGGAAAGGCAAGGTTCACCGATGCCAAATTCAACCCCGGTGCCACCACTTCAGACACCCGTTACAAATGCATGTTCGGCAACTCCTCCGGTCAGGACTACATCGCCAAGTACAGACCCGTGGGTAGTTCGGCTCGTGTCAACGCCTATCAGGACGACTGCCACATCTACATCTACCGCGCCACGCAATATCACATGATGCTCTGCGAGGCGCTCAACCACCTCAAGCGATTCATCGCGCTGAACGCAGTGTTCAATTCGGGTGTGAAGGCAGGCGAGGGCGACAACTGCTTCCATACCGGTATGGCAGAGTGGGAGGGATTCGCAAGCACCGTCGACCCCACCAAGTGTGACTGGACAGGCACCGCCAACTGGGGAACCCGCAAATACCCGTCGCTCGGCATCAGGGGATGTTTCACAGGACTCGTGCCGCGCACCATCATGGAAAACACCCACGAACTTGGCGAGGCGGGCACCTTGAAGTTCAACGACCTCCAATTGCTCGACGAGGCCATGCTTGAGTTCGCTGCAGAGGGCAAGGTATATCCTATGATGAACCGCATGGCGGTGAGATACAACGATGCATCCATCGTGGCCGACAGGGTGTGTGGGAAATACCAGAATCCGTCGATGGCTGCATCTGTCAGGGCTAAGATCATGGAAGGAGCCAATTGGGTGCCCTATGATTTGCAGTTTAGATAATAGGGAATAGGAGGTTTTAGTATTCCTAGTATTCCTAGTATTCCTAGGACCTCCTATTATCTCCTATAGCCACTTATGACCTTCGATTTTTATCAACCTTTAAATATGTCATTATGAGAAAAATTTTTACACTAACCTTTCTGCTCGCCCTCTGCTTGGGTGCGAGTGCACAAGAGACTTACAGGAAGTCTTGGGATTTCACCAAGTGGAGTTCCAGGACTGTAGAGAACCTGAAAGCCGAGTCGGCCAAGGGTCCCACCACTGGTGCATGGTCAGACGTGGAGAAGAAAGACGCCACCGAGCCTACGGAAGCCTCCAAGGACAACTGCTTCTGGGAGGTGACCCACCAAGGCACTTCCGAAGGCGCTACCCTACAAGCCAATGGCGAGCCCATCGCTGAGTTGGAAGGACTGCTCTACACCAACACCACCGACCGTTCGCTGGCCATCGCCGTGAACTATCCCAGTCCCAACCCCTCCAGCAGCTTCGGACCTTATGAGGGACCGTCCTACCTCTGGCTGGGTGGTTCGAAAAAGAACTACTTCGTCATCCCCCATGTGGCTCCCGGCACCATCATCAAGATGGGTGTGGAGTCGCACAAGGTGACCGACGCACGTGGTGTCAACCTCTATCTCGGTTTCGGCACTTCAGGCACCCAACTGCTCGGCCCTGATGGCAACAACGTGGCTGCACCGACTGCCTACACCGACCAGGAATGGCTCGTGCCCACCGATGCTCCCGACACGCCCAATGATGACGGCACCTACAACATCCAGGTGTACAACACCAATGGCTGCCACATCTATTACATCACCGTGGGCGACGGCGACGAGCCGCCTGTGACCGAAGCCAAGAAAATCGCCTACCTTTCTGCCAATCTGCACCACAGCGATGCGGCAGATTATGCCTTTGCCTTCATCAGTGGCGACAGTCGTTTCGATGTCACGGAAATCGACGTGGCTGTCACCCAGCCCACAGTCGCCGAACTGCAGGAATACGACGCTGTTGTCATCAGTCCCACCATCGGAGCCGACAACCCCTACCTGTCCGTCATCAAGCAGGCCATCGCTTTCGTGCCCATGCTCAACCTCAATCCTAACATCTACGAGGCATTGGGTCTTGGCAAGGCGGTGAAGACCGACGCCACCATGCTCACCGTCACCGATGCCAGCAACGCAGCGTTTGAGAACTTCGACGTGGCTGCCGGCATCGAATACCTCACCTCCGGCGGCATCACCGGCGTGGAACTGGGCGATTACTTCGCCAACGACGCCATCATCGCCAAGGCTGGCGACGTGGTGGCTATGCACATGCACAACAAGACGCGCAACGCCTACATGTTGCTGCCCATGCCGCTCGACGATATGCCGCTGATGGCAGAGGACGCTCTCGTCAACCTGCCCTCGCAGGCACTCGCCGTGGTGGCTGACACGAAGAACACCGTCCTGCCGGTGAGCAAGCCAAACATCCAGCAGAAATACGAGGATGGACAGACCGTGGTATCCATCACAGCTGCCAACTCCACCGCCATCTACTACACCACCGATGGCACCGACCCCACCACCGCCAGCACACGTTATGCCGAGCCGTTCGCTGTCACACAGCCCTGCACCGTCAAGGCATTCGGCGTGGGTGACGGATACCTCGACAGCGAGGTGACCGAGGCCGCTGTCACCATCATGGAAAAGGCTGCCGCTCCCATCATCTCAGTGGCACGTGAGGCGGGCAAATCGATTGTAACGCTTGCTGCTCCCAAAGAAGGCACGACGGCTTATTACAGTTTCCGCAGCACCACCACGCTCACCGAAGCCAAGGCATATAGCGAACCGGTGGAAATCACCGAACCCACCACCATTTATGCCTTTGCCGCCAGCGACAACTTCCTCACCTCTGATGTGACGAGCAAGTTCGTGGGTGTCGACGGTGTCGATGCCTCCACCATCCGTTGGGACGTGCTGGCTCACTTCGACGCCAACGCCGACGACTGGAAGGGCAAGGGTCAGCAGACCAACGAGGCTGGCGAAATCATCAACGCCAACTACCTCTTCACCTGGGGAAAGAATGCCGGAACATATTACGACACCGAGTCTATCAAGGAAGTGGTGACCGGTTCCGATGGCAACGACTCCATCGTCTACAACCCGCGTCAGCCGGAGACCCTCGTGGGTGGCGACTGGGTGGCCAAGTCCATCGGCCAGGTGATGGTATGGGAGAGCCTTAACCTGGGCTATAACATCGGCGACACCTCCATGCGCAATCCCGACAGCGTGGGCGACATGGTGGGTGTGAACGACGAGGAGGGAATCACCGTCAATGCCCTGACCTTCGGCAAGCAGCCGAGCGACGGACCGTTCAACGCCAGCCTGGAGACCGTCTCCAAGCAGAAGGCGCCATTCGATGTCATTGTCTATGCCGGCAACGGCAACGAGGGTGAGATTCCTACGATGCAAATCGAGGTGTCCGCCGACGGTGAGAACTGGACGAAAATCGGTGACGTGGACTACTCCCTCATCAAGCGCAACTGGAAGCGTACGAAGGTGAGCTACGAAGGCACCGACGAGGTGTATGTCCGCATCCTCCACACCGCTGCCAAGTCGAGCGGCCAAATCTACGACATCTACGTGATGAACAACGGCGAGAAGTCGAGCCAGTACTCAGAGGGTGCCCTCGACGGCATCGAGACCCTCCTTCCTGTCGGCGACATCGTCCGCACGGAAATCTACACCGTCAACGGCGCACGTGTCAACACGATGGTCAAGGGCGTGAACATCATCCGCCGCACCTACGCCAACGGCGTGGTGAAGACCCAAAAGGTGATTGTCAGATAAGGCATTCCCCCGATACCATTATCAAAAAATCCTCCCCATATCGGGGGGGATTTTTTGATGATGATTTGAATATCCCGTTATCCCGTTATTCCAATATCCCAATATCCCGATATCCCGATAATAATCCTCAAATCGCACCTATAGATACGGCGATACTACCCGCCTCCTTGTTATTACTTAAGTTTCGGAAGTTCGGTTATATTGATATTCAATTATTTGCAGTAGATTCTTTTAAAAAATGTATGGACAATCAAATGAAGATTCCATCAAAAT